>SFVC01000083.1 GCA_004560375.1 bacterium | reverse complement strand
TCTGCAAGTGTGGAATTTGTTCGCTTTCAGCGAACAAATTATGCGCGCAGCAGACTGCAAACCTTTTGTCTTAAAAGGGCTTTGCCCTTTTAAGACAAATCTCCCACCATCGCCAGCAGGTCCCGGCGGACGGCCTCCCGGTCCAGGGCCGTGCCGGTGAAGCGGGAAAAGGCCAGGATGGCCTGCTGCACCAGCAGCTCCATGCCGCCGATGGCCGTGAGGCCCCGGTCCTGGGCCGCCGCCAGCAGAGCCGTCTGCCGGGGGTGGTATACCAGGTCGAACACCGCCGCACCCGGGGGCAGCGCCTCCAGAAAGGAGAGGCTGGCAAAGGGCGGAAAGCCCTCCATCCCCAGGGGGGTGGCGTTGATGACCACAAGGCTGTCCCGTGCCGCCTGGGGCAGCCGGTCCAGGGGGATGTCCCCGCCGTGCCGTGCCGCCGTCAGCAGGCGGCAGTCCCTCAAAGCGAAGCGGGCCGCCCGGGCCGCCCCGCCGTTGCCGATGATCAGCACCTGCCCCGCCCGGGGGTCCGCGCCGTGGGCCAGAAGCCCCGCCCGAATGCCCGGTGCGTCGGTGTTGTATCCCACGGCCCGGCCCCGGCGGAAGCACACGGTGTTCACCGCCCCGCAGGCGGCGGCCGCCGGGTCCAGCTCATCCAGCAGGGGCAGGATCGCCTGCTTCAGCGGCATGGTGATGTTGCAGCCGTCCCAGGCCCCGGCCCGTGCCGCCGCCAGGAACTCCGGCAGGGTGTCCGGGGTCACGGTGACGGTCTCATAGCTGCCCGTCAATCCCGCCCGGTCCAGCATCCGCCGGTGCAGCAGGGGGGACAGGCTGTGCCCCACCGGGTCGCCGATGACGCACAGCCTCATACCTGGGGTTCCTTCCCCGCCAGCAGGTTGATGGCCTCCATATACCCCAGGAAGCCGTGGCCCACGATCTGGGCCCGGCAGGCCGGAGCGGTGACGGAGACCCGGCGGAAAGGCTCCCGGCGGTTGATATCGCTGAGGTGGACCTCCACCGCCGGGACGCTGACGGCCCGCAGGGCGTCATAGATGGCGTAGCTGTAGTGGGTATAGGCCCCGGGATTGATGACGATACCGTCATACACCCCGTCAGCGGCCTGTATTTCGTCAATGAGCGCCCCTTCGTGGTTGCTCTGGCGGATATCCACCCGGATGTCCAGGGCGGCGGCATAGGCCGCAAGCTCCCGGCACAGGTCGTCGTAGCTGCCGGTGCCATAGATGCCCGGCTCCCGCTTTCCCAGCAGGTTCAGGTTGGGGCCGTTGAGAATGAGAATGTTCATGTCTGCTCCTCTCTCCATAGGCGGACGGCTTCCTCCGCCGCCTGACGGGCTGTGGATTTGTTGACGGAATGGTGGGCGGCGGCCCGGTACAGGTCCCGCCGCTGCCGGGCCAGGCGGAAAATGGCCCCGTCATCCGTCAGCAGGGGACGGCCCTGCCGCCGCAGGGTGCGGCGGATGGCCCAGGGGGACCGGTCCAGGAAGATGACCAGGCCCCCGTCCCGCAGCAGCCTCCGGTTCTCCCGCCGCAGCACCGCGCCGCCGCCGGTGGCCAGGACGATGCCCTCCCGGCGGCACAGCTCCGTCAGAACCCGGGACTCCAGGTCCCGGAAATACCCCTCGCCGCTTGATGCGAAGATATCGGCAACGGAACGGCCCTCTCTCTGCTCCAGGAACTTGTCCGCGTCCACAAAGGGCAGGTTCAGGGCCTTGGCGCACAGCCGCCCCACGGTGCTTTTGCCGCTGCCGGGCAGGCCCACAAAAATCAGGTTCCTCACGACTGCCGCTCCCGGCTCAGGGCCATCAGCGTCTCATACAGGCGCTCCACCTCCGCCCGGTGCTCCGGGGCCAGGTCGCCCCGGCTGCGCAGCACCTGAGCCTCCCGCTCCGGGTCCCGCACCGGGAGACCGTGGGCCGCCTTATAGGCCCCGATATCCCGGGACAGCTCCTGCCGCCGGACCAGCAGCCCCACCAGCTGCCGGTCCACATCGTCCAGCTGCAGCCGCAGGGCTTCCAGGCCGCCGTCCCGGGGGTCCAGCACCCGCCACAGGGCCAGGGCCGCTGCCGCCTCCACAATGGGGGCCGCCCGCAGGGCGATGCAGGGGTCGTGGCGGCCGGTAACGGCCACGGTGCAGTTTTCCATCCGGGACAGGTCCACCGTGTCCTGGGGCGGGGCGATGGAGGGGGTGGGCTTGAAGGTGACGGTAAAGGTCAGGGGCATACCGTTGGTGACGCCGCCGTTGATGCCGCCGTTGTGATTGGTGACGGTGCGGACGTTGGTACCGTCGGTGCGCAGGGGGTCGTTGGCCCGGCTGCCCCGCATATGGGCCAGGGCCGCGCCGTCGCCGAAGCCCAGGGCCTTCACCGCGGGAATGGCGAACAGGTGCCGGGCCAGCTCCGACTCCACCGCCTCCCGCCAGCCGGGGCCGCCCAGCCCCGCCGGAAGCCCCGTGACGGTGCAGGCGATCTCCCCGCCTACGGAGTCCCCGTCGGCCTTGGCTTCTGCCGCCTGCTGCCGGAGGGCGGCCTCGTCAACCA
>SFVC01000019.1 GCA_004560375.1 bacterium | reverse complement strand
TCACCGCCGCTTCCGGCGAGGATACCAAAACATACAGCCGGTGCATATTGGGTGCATATTCTTGCAGATTTGCCCTGTTCGAAAGTATAGCAGGATAAACACCGGGCGTCACAAGTGACACCCGCCGAGCCACAAACGCCCGCAGTGCGGGCGTTTTCCCGGGCTGCGAATGGGGTCAAAAGCAGAGGGAAACTGCGCCGTTGGGGTCAAGAATCCCCAAACGGCGCAAAACAACAGGCTTTACGCAGGGGTCAAACCCCGGAAAGGAGCAGAAAATGAGCAAAAAAGACAAGCTGGCGGTCTATCTCACACCGGAAAAGAAGGCCGAGCTGGAGCGCCGCTGCCACGAGGACGGCAGCAGGAGCATGACCGTGTTCATGGAGCACGCGCTGGATGTCTACCTGGACTATCTCAGCGCCCAGGACGCGGGGCTGTTTCTCCCTCCGGCCATCCGCTCCTGTATCAACGGACGGCTGGGCACCATGGAGAACCGCATGGCGTCGCTGATGTTCAAGCTGACGGTGGAGCTGGATATGTGCATGAGCATCCTGGCGGACTGCACGCAGCTGGATGAGGAGTATCTGCGCCGCAAGCGCTCCGAGAGCGTGGAACGGGTGAAGCACACCAACGGTCAGACGCGCTTCGAGCAGATCGCGCGTCACGTTGAAGACGACTGATGCCAAAGCTGATTTTGAAAAGCCCGTACATCAAGTGCGGCGGCAAGGGCGGCAGTGGCGGGGGCGGCTACCTGCGCTACATCGGCACACGGGACGGCGTGGAGCTGGTGCCCGATGACCGTCCCGCCACCAAGCATCAGGAGCAGCTGATCCGTTCGCTGGTGCGGGACTTCTCCGACAGCAAGGAACTGTTGGAGTACGCCGACTGGAAGATGTCGCGCACCAAGGCCCACGCCTCCGCGTTCATTACCACAGCGTTGGAGTGCAACTGGGAGCAGGCCAACCGCTCCGGCGTGTACCTGAAGTACATCGCTACCCGTCCGCGGGTGGAGCGGTTGGGCAGCCACGGCCTGTTTGGTGACGATGATAGTGTGGATCTGCAAAAGGCGGCAGCGGAGCTGGACAGCTACACCGGCAACGTGTGGACGCACATCATCTCGCTGAAGCGAGAAGACGCGGCGCGGCTGGGTTACGATCATGCGTCGGCGTGGCGCGACTTGCTCCGCCAGGAGCGCAATGAGATCGCCGCCGCTATGAACATACCGCCTGACCACTTCCGCTGGTATGCCGCCTTTCACGACGAGGGCAATCATCCCCATGTCCACATGATGGCCTGGTCAAGCCAACCCAAGGAGGGCTGGCTCGACCGGGACGGCATCCGCAAAATCAAATCAGTTCTAACTAACCAGATCTTCCAGCAGGAGATGCTCCATCTGTACGAACAGAAAACCGTTTCCCGGGACGAGCTGGTGCGTGAGGCGCGGACATCCATGCTGGCGCTGGCGAAGGAAATGCGCCAGGGTATCTGTGACCACCCGGAAGCGGAACAGCGGATGTGGGAGCTGGCCCAGATGCTGGACGGTGTGAAGGGTCAGAAGAAGTACGGCTACCTGCCCAAACGGGTGAAAAAGTTGGTGGACGAAGTGGTAAACGAGATGGAATGCCTGCCCGCGGTGGCCAAGTGCTACGAGCAGTGGCAGACGCTTCAGGGCGAGGTGGAGGGCTACTATTCCGACGCGCCGCCCAAGAAACAAAAGCTGTCTGAGCGGAAGGAGTTCCGACAAATCAAAAATGCTGCAATCACGGAGGCGGAACGTCTCCGCCTCTCTGCGCTGACCTTCGAGGGGAAACAGCAGCCGGGCGAGGACAACGGCTATGACCATTCCCGAAACGAGTGGTACTGGAAAATGAAACGGATCCTGGACAATCCAGAGGAGCCCATAGAAAACAAGGACTGGGCGGTATCAGAGATGCGGATGCTGGCGGACTACGGCGTACCCCAGGCGTGGTATGTGCTGGAGATGCTGCACCGGGACGGCGGCATCCTCATTCCAGACAGTGCGCTGGCAGTGGAGGCGTTCACAAAAGCAGCACAGGCAGGGATGATCCCTGCCCAGTGTGCGCTGGGGGAGCTGTTGCTCTCCGATGATCTGGATGTGCGCGACCTGCCCGCGGGAATGGAGTGGCTGGAGCGCACGTGGGAAGGGGGTTCGCTCCGGGCTGGATATCGTTTGGCAAAGGAATATCTCAGCGGGGAGAACGTCGCCAAAAATGTGACGCAGGGGTTGAAGTACCTCACGGAGTGTGCCGGTGCGGGCCATCCCGGCGCGCAATATCTGCTGGGCAAGCTGTATCTCACTGGGCAGGAAGTTCCGCAGGACGTGGAGCAGGCTGAATACTGGCTATCCCAGGCGGCGTCCCAGGGCAACGAGTACGCCGGCCTTCTGCTGGAGAGGACGGAGGATTCCAAGGCCACCGTGGCGGCACTGGCGGTGGTTCATCTGCTCCATAGCATGAGTCGAGTATTCCAGGACAACTCTCTGCCCAAGCACAGCCCGGTGGGAATGCGTACTGACCGCAAACTGCTGCAGAAGATCCGGGAGAAGAAGATCGCCATGGGCCACAAGCCGGACGACCACCCGGACGAGGGGATGACCATGGGATGGTGAAGCTGAAACTTTCAGCAGGGTGCCTCAATTTTTTGGGGGGAACTATATCAACAAGACGCATCCAACAAACTAAAAACCCTTCCCAACAGGAGGGAGAAAGGACAATTATGAGGAAAACGCAGTACACCTCGTACGACCAACTGCCGCTAATGCTGTCCGTTCCCGAGGTGGCGGCGGTGCTGGGCATCAGCCGTGCTGGAGCCTATGAACTGGTGCGGAGCGATGGATTCCCCGCGCTGAAAATCGGCAGCAGGATCGTGATACCGAAGGAGAAATTCCTTGGCTGGATCGACATACAGATGGCAAAAGACTAACGCCACTGTCCTAATCGATCCTGTGCAAAGTGCTTCGTTCCCGCCGCTGTTTTTCTCCAAGCTGTAATCTGGACTTCTCTCCGATGCTTCGGTATTGTGTTGCTTGCCAAAGGCACACAACAATCTGAAAGGGGAATTACTATGAGCAGACAGTGGGAAGCAATTTTTGGGGGACTCGGCATCCTCGCCGGCCTAACCTTGAGCGGCCCCGCCGCCCAGGCAGCAGACTATCTCACCGTCCGGCCCAGTAGCCAGACCTTCTACATCAATGGTCAGCAAGCAGCCCTCACCGCCTACAATATCGGCGGGAACAACTACGTTCGTCTGCGGGACATCGGCAGGGCGGTGGACTTCGGCGTGGCCTACGATGCCGCTATCAACTCCGTCTACATCAACAGCACTCAGCCTTACCAGGACGAGGTACAGTCTGCAGCTACCGTCACCGAGGAAAGCGTGCAGGCCGTCCTGGCGCAACTGAAGCAAACCTACCCCACCGGGACAGAGTTCCCCGCGCCCTACCGCTCCACCAGCGGCGGCCCCTACAGCCGGGGCACCCACTGCTCCGGCTGGGCCACACTGTGCAGCGATGCCGCTTTCGGTGACCTTCCGTGGAGGCGGATTGACCGCCCAAGCTGGGAGCAGCTCAGACCCGGCGACCTTGTAGAATACGAAAGCACCGAGTCCTATCATGTGGTGGTTGTGGTGGATAAAACAGACGAGTACATCAAGATCACCGAGAGCGGCACGAATAACCATGCCCGGTGGGGCGGACAGTATTTCCGCTGGTGGCTGGAGCAACAGCCACATTATATCAGCTACACCCGGTATCCGCAATAGCGCCTGCCACGGCGAATCACTGGGGGCCGCTCCGCAGGGAGCGGCCCCCGAGCCGTTTTCAACTTGTTCGCCCCTGTGAGGCGGTTTGTGCCCATCCTGCGGGACAGGTAATATTCTATACCCTTTCAGCACATGTAATGCGGCGTCGACCCCTTTGCACACCGCTGTGCGAGGATGTGAATTGCACCAGTATCTTCCCCAAAAGGGCAGCCTCCACAGGCAAAAAAGATGTGTCTGGATTGATAATTCTTCCTGTTTGCCGTGGACATTCCCGCCGGCCTGTGGTATGGTGTGTCGCTACAGGAGGCGAGAACAATGCGAAGAACTTTGGAAGATTTCTACTACGGCAATATCGTGCCCCACGAGCAGAATATGGTTCCAAGCTCGGAACTGCGTCGGGCGGTGGATCGCGTCACCCTATGCGAAACACAGTTGGAGGAACTTCTCGACGAGACCGGGCGGACGATCCTGACCAGATTCACCCGGTCTCAACAGGAGATCGACAGCATCACCGCTCTGGAAAATTTCGTCCTGGGTTTCCGGCTGGGCGTCAGGATGATGGCCGAGTGTATGGACAACAACGATGGTGACATCAGAAACGGAGGTGAATGACCACGGGTAAGAAAAGAGCAAACGGCGAGGGCAGCCTGCGAAAGCGCCCCGATGGCCGCTGGGAGGGCCGCTACACAGCGGGCCGCGATCCGGTGACGGGCAAGGCCATCTATAAAAATGTCCTGGCCAAAACACAGAAAGAGTGCAAGGAGAAGAAGGAGATGAAGATCCTTCCGGCGGAGCAGATCGGCGCCTATCTCAGCGCGGCGGAGGAGCACGGCGTCCTACCCATGTTCTACCTGGAGCTGACCACGGGGCTGAGGAGGGGAGAGATAACAGCCCTCCTCTGGACTGATCTTGACGTGGAAGCCCGCACCCTGACGGTGTCAAAGTCGGCGGGACGGTTGAAAGGGGAGGTGCGGGTCACCCAGCCGAAAACCGCAAACTCAGTGCGGACGATCTGCCTGCCGAAGGAGACGGTGGATCTGCTGGTGCGGGAACACGAAAAGCATCCGTCCAAGCCCTATATGTTCCCCTCGCCAGTGACGGGAAGGATGTACGGCCCGGACTGCATCGGGCGGCTGCATAAGACACTGCTGAAGAAGGCGGGGATCACCGAAAGCCTGCCTTTCCACGGCTTGCGTCATACGTTCGCGACCTTGGCCATCCAGCAGGGGGTGGACGTCAAGACGGTATCCAACATCTTGGGGCACTACAGCGCGGGCTTCACCCTGGACACCTACGCTCACGTCACCGGGGATATGCGGAGAGAGGCCGCTGATCGAATGGGAGGATTCATCGCCCAGGCCATCTGAAAAGGAGCCGCAGCAAAAACTGAGATAGACACAGGGAGCGCCGGAAGAAAAACCCGGCGCTCCCTGAAATTTTGCTGGTATGGGTCAAATCTGGGTCGGGCGATAACTGCAAGAAATAAAAATGGCAGAAAAGTTCTGAAAAACGATAAAAACCGCTGAAAATCAGCGGTTTTTATCGGAAAATGGTCCGAGTGACAGGACTTGAACCTGCGGCCTCTTGACCCCCAGTCAAGCGCGATACCAAACTTCGCCACACCCGGATATAAAGTTGTTTCACGAACCTCAAATATACTACCACACCCCCCGGAAAAAATCAAGAGGGAATTTAAAGTTTTTTCTCAGTTTTCCAACCGCAGCCAACCGGAGAAGTGGAGCAGCCCACCGCAGGGGAGCGGTGGGCTGCTGCCGGTCGATTCAAGAAAAGAGAGAGGGAGGAGTTGTCATTGCATCTGACAGTGTTAAGGATACCAGATTCCGGCCCGAAGTGGTGTATAGACTTTGAAATATCTTTGAACAATTTGTAAAGCTCAGACGGAGTCCATCCCCGGCGGCAGGGCCGCGTCCTCCGGAGACGGAACCGACTGGAGCAGCTCCAGCGCCCGCAGGGCGGCGGGGAGATCCCCCGCCGGCACCCACACATGGCCTCTGGGCAGGCGGGCCGATGTGGGGGCGGTTCCCTGCACGGGGTCAGAGCAGGGTGATGAAATCGCTGTTGGCATAGCCCTCGGCGCCGTCGAAGGACACCAGATACCAGCCCTGCCACTGGTTCAGAATGGTCAGCCGCGCGCCGTCATAGGCCTTGGCAATCACCGGGGCGGAGGTGGACGGCCTGGCCCGGATATTCAGATAGCCCCAGTCCACGTCCACCACGCCCTGCCGGGGCGCGCCCCCAGGGGCCAGGAACGGGATGCCGAAATACTCGGTGAGGGCCAGCACGATGGTGCGGGCGATCTGGTTCAGGTTATTCTTGATCCAGGCGGCGTCGTCCTCATTGTCGTGATAGCCCAGCTCGATGAACACCGACGGGGCCCGAGGCTGCCGCACCTCGCCGATGGAGGTGGTGGCCTCCGCCCGCACCTTGTCGGGCAGAGGATAGATGGCCCTCAGATTGTCGGCCATGATCTCCGCCGCCCGCTTGCCCTTGGTGCTTCCGGGGTAGTAGAACACGATGATCCCCCGGGTGCCGCCGTAGTTGCTGGGGGCGGAGGCGTTGGAGTGCAGCGCCAGGTGCAGGTCATAAGTACCGGCGTTAGAGGCCCGGATGGAGGACGCGGCGGTCATGTCCGGCGTGTTGCGGGTATAGCGGATGCCGGACGCGTCCAAATAGGGGATCATGGCGTCGGCCAGCCGGTTCATCCACTCCTCCTCACTGCCGCCGGTGACGTACATATTGGACTCTTGCGTAGATGGTGACAGGTAAATGATAGGCATAAGGAAACCCTCCTTTGCCTCATCCTATGCGCTGAAGCCCCTCCGCGTCCCTGTCCGCGCCGCTCAGGCCGCCTCCTCAGGGGATGACCGCCGTCCAGTAATGCTGTCCATATAGATCCGTAAACCGGTAAGTGGCCCGGGTCTCGCCCTCGATGGGCACGTCGGTGACGGTAAGCCCGTCCTCCCCCACGGTCACCGGATCGCCCAGCAGGTAGCTGTCCTGATAGGTTCCGTCATAGCCGTAATAGTCGCACAGGAACTCCACGACGTCCCCGGGCTGGAGGGACTGCTGGCTCTTGGCCACCGTGTCCGTCTCCCCGCCAGGGTACACCGCCTGGATCCCCGCCACATAGCCGCCGGGGCGCTCGTCGTCAAAGGTCAGAATCAGCTCCGCCCGCACGCCGTTGTGGAGCACCGGCACCCGGCCCGTGATGGAATAACGCTCCCCGTCGTCCACGGTGGCGGTGTGGTAGTAGGCCACCGGCTGGCCGTCGATGGCCAGCCAGGCGTTGTCCTTCACCCCCAGCAGGCCGCCCTCGTCGTCGAATTGGAACACGTTGTCCAGACCCAGATCGATGTAGCCCTCCCCGTCGTCATAGAACAGGTTGAGCTCCAGGCTCTGCACCAGCCCCCACTGCTCCTCGGTGAGCCGGATCACGCTCGTCCCGTCCGCCTCCTGCTGCCACAGCAGGGCCTCGGCAGGGAAGCGGTTGTCGGTCAGGTACTGGAGAAGCTCCTCATCCCCCAGGGCCCGGTCGCTGAGGAAGCCGGTATTTTCCCCGTCCAGCCCCTGGAAACGGCCAAAGGAGCCCCCCAGCAGCAGGGCCAGCAGCAAAAGGATCAGCTTTACGCCGCCCCCCTTGCCCCCGGGGCCCCGCGGGCCTGCGCCGGAGGGTTGCCCGCCGCCGGACTGCCCGCCGCCTGCGCCCACCGGCCCGGTGCCCAGGCCATCCCCCCGCTTGTGTACCGTCTTGCCCGGGCCGGTGACGTTTCTCTCCCGGCCCCTGGGCCTGTTCTGATCCGCTGCCATACGATCCCGCTCCTCCTCGTTCCGGCCCATCGGGCCGTGGCTCTTCCCGCGCATTATATCGGATGGCCTGTGGAAAGGCAAGGGCTTTGCAAAGAAAGCGGGAGATCGGGTGGAAGCAAAAAAATATCGCCACCGTGCGGCTTTCGGCGAAGCCGAAAAGGTCACGGCGGCGGTAATTTCTTTGCTGGCAGGGACGAACACTTTAGAATGCCCAACTCAATAAAACCCAATCCATCCAATCCGGCCTGTCTTGTAGGAAAGCAGCGTCATTCCCTGCTCAAGGGGAATCCCTCCGAACTGCTCACCGGTTCGACAACTGCCGCAGCAATCCTTGACAGCCTGCCAGCACATCCCGCCAGGTAGTCTCGAAGTCATCGGTGTACCATGGGTCTGCCACATCGCCGGGGTGGTCGGTGTAGTCCATCAACAGATGCAGTTTCCCAGCGAAGTCGCCCCCGCAGATGCGGTGCATATTCCGCAGGTTGGCCCGATCCATCCCAATCAGCAGGTCGAACTGATCGTAGTCCGCGATGGTGAGCTGCCGCGCCCTCTTGCCCTCGCAGCTGATGCCGTGTTCGGCCAGTTTGCGCCGGGCCGGGGGATAGACCGGGTTGCCAATTTCCTCCGTACTGGTGGCGGCGGACTCGACGTGGAATTGGGCGCCCAGTCCGGCCTGCCGAACCAAGTCCTTCATTACGAATTCGGCCATGGGACTCCGGCAGATATTGCCGTGGCACACAAAAAGGATCCTTGTCATCATTTACACACTCCACAGGTTTTTTTCAGTATAACACACTTCCGGTTCCAAGTCGAGCGCTATCTCCAGATAAGGGATAGACGCGATTGCTCCATATGCAGAAGCACCCCGGGATCAGCGACACGGGCGCAAGCGGCGCAAATGTTGATGAATTTTTTGGAAAAATAAAATCAATTACACTGAACGCAGGCCATCTGTCCAAAGCATGACAGGTGGCCTGCGTTCTGAAATTGATCCTTGATAAAATTATTTGTGTGGCCGACTACGAGACGGTATCACCTATATGGCCTGCAATCAGCCCTTGCGCGGGTTCAGATCCCGCCAGACGCTTAAAATGGCCCGTTGGCATCTGCTGTTCGACTTGAAAAATTTGAGGGAGCGAAAAGTCCGAAACGGTTTAGACGCCGTAGGCTGAAGGCCTACGGCGTCTAAACCGTTCGGTTCGTTTGGTGCGGATGACGGGACTCGAACCCGTACGGCCATAAGCCACCAGCACCTCAAGCTGGCCAGTCTACCAGTTCCAGCACATCCGCATATGACATACAAATCGAACCAGCTTCCCCATTATAGTGCCCCGCTGCCGGTTTGTCAAGAGGGCATCCCACAAAATGCAGGGCTTTCTCCGTTATTTCTTGATCATAACGGAGAAACCGCGCTATGTACTGATATAAAGTTCAAAAAGATCAAAAGAGCAGAATAATACTTGAAAATTTCCCATAAGAATGATATTATAAAATAAATGCAAATACACTTTGCGGCCTCCAGCGGTCTGCGAAGGTGGTTGCCGCCAGGCAGTTCAAGAAGAAGGCAGGCGATGAAGATGTCGCTCTTTGACCGTTTTATTCCAAAGGGGACTGGTGAGCAGAAGGGCAGGACGTTCTTATCCAATCCCTATGCAAAGCTGGTTTCAGAGCTGGATGCGGCGATCAAAAAGGCAAAGGAACAGTATCCAGGGGACGAGAAAACCATCGATCAGTTTACCCGGATGCTAAAAGAACTGTGCAAAACCCGGTACGGGGAGACGGAGGAAGAAGGGCGGCCTGTGAAAGCGGGGGCGTACTTTTTCCTGTCGGAGGATCGCATGAGCGCCTTTGGCTGCGTCCTTCCGCCAAAAGACGGCGGGGATGGGATCACCCCGGAGGAGTTCCTGGAGGATCTGCATTACGAGGGTATCCGTTACGGCGTCCTGGAGGATGGAATCCGGCAGGAGCTGACGGGGCGGTATCCCCGCGTGTTTCCGGTGGCCCGGGGAAGACTGCCCCAGGCCGGGGAAGACGGCAAGGTGACGGAGCTCTTTCGGCGGCGCAAAAATATGCACATTGAGGTTCAAAATGAGAACGAGGTGGATTTTGGACAGGAGATCCCGCTCCAGCCCATCCGGACGGGAACCCCCATCTGCCTGATCCGCCTGCCCCGGGAGGGGACGGACGGCACGGATGTGACGGGGCAGACTCTCCTGGCCCCTCCGGTGGCGGATGCGGAGATCCCTCAAGGAGAGAACACCGAGTTGGGCAAAGGAGGACAGGCTCTCCAGGCCAGTGTAGACGGGATCTTATACATTGAAAACGACCTGTTCTGCATCCACGAGCAGAAGGTCATCGAGGGGGATTTGGATCAGTTCCAGGGAAAGCTCCAGGTCTCAGGCAACCTCTATGTGGACGGAAACGCGGACGGCGGAGTGGATGTGTCGGCCACCGGGGACATTGTGATCACCGGAAAAATCGGCCAGGCCCAGGTGGCCTCGATAGGTGGAACCATCCGGGTTCAGCAGGGGGTTTACGGGACGGAGGGAAAAACCACCCTGAGGGCGGATCGCCAGATCCAGTCCCCGGTGATCGAGCGGGCGGACATTCACGCGGGAGCCAGTGTCATCGCGGAGACAATTGTGAACAGCACCATCCGCTCCGGCGGCCAGGTCTATGTCATGAGCGGACGAGGGATGATTGTGGACAGCCAGATCCAGGCGGAGGAGAGCGTGGTATGCCTGCGGGTGGGCAACCTGGCCGGGGGCCGCAGCCGGTTTTCCGTGGGCTACCCCCTGGATGTTCCGGAGTCCTGGAAAAAGCTGAAAGACGAGCTGGCGGGAGTTCAATCCGCCATTGAGAAGCTGTGGGAGCTCATCGGCGGTCTGCGGAAGAAGGGGTTCCGGATCACGGAGGATGAGAAGGTGCTGCTGGAGCAGCTTGTGGAGCAGCGGGGTCTTTACTCTGAGAAGCGGGACGCCCTGACGGCGGAGATGAAGTGTTACGACAAGGTGCTGGATAAACGGAGCAAGGGGCGCATACGGTGCGATAAGCTATACCCCACGCTGGACGTCCAGATCGGTAAGCTGACCGAGGAGATCACCACGACGGAGGAAGGGTGCAATATCCACATCGTGGACAACAAGATCATTTTGAGATGAACTGTACAGCCGTGCCCCAGGCCAGAAAGGCTTGGGGCACGGCTGCTTTGTCCGGGACAATGTCGGGCGGAGGCAGGAAGAAACCGGCGGCAGGGGAGGGGAATCCCGCCATGCCGCCGGTTTTTTTGCGGCAGTCCGGCCTGCATTTCCTCAGTCGGTGTAGATATGGATCTCGCCGTTGTGCGCGGACAGGTCGATGCGCGTGATGGGATCGGCGTACCGCTGGATCAGCTTGGCGGCGATGGGATCCTCCAGATCCTTCTGGATCTGCCGGCGCAGGTTCCGGGCGCCGTAGGCGGCGGAGTAGGATTTCTTCACCAGGTAGTCCAGCACGCTGTCGTTGCAGGTGAAGGCGATGTTTTTCTCCTTCAGCACCCCGTCCAGCTCGGACAGCATGATCCGGGCGATGTCCTTGAAGTTGTCCTCGGTGAGCTGGTTGAAGTAGACGATCTCGTCCACCCGGTTGATGAACTCAGGCCGCAGGAAGGACTCCAGCCCCTTCATGGCCTTCTCCTTGCCCAGCTGGTTGGCGGAGCGGTCGAAGCCCAGGGAGCCGCCCTTCACGTCGCTGCCGGCGTTGGAGGTCATGACGATGACGGTGTTCTCGAAGTTGACCACCTTGCCGTGGGCGTCGGAGATGTGGCCGTCGTCCAGAATTTGCAGCAGCACGTTGAGCACGTCGGGGTGGGCCTTCTCGATCTCGTCGAACAGCACCACGCAGTAGGGCTTGCGGCGGATCTTCTCGGTGAGCTGGCCCGCGTCGTCATAGCCCACATACCCCGGGGGGGAGCCGATGATCCGGGACACGGAGTGCTTTTCCATGAACTCGCTCATGTCCAGCCGGATCAGGGACTCGGGGGAGGAGAACAGGTCGGCGGCCAGCCGCTTCACCAGCTCCGTCTTGCCCACGCCGGTGGAGCCCACGAAGATGAAGGATACCGGCTTGTGCTTGGCGGCGATGCCCACCCGCCCCCGGCGGATGGCGTTGGACACGGCGTTCACCGCGTCGTCCTGGCCCACAATATGTTCCTTGAGCCGCTGATCCAGCTTGGCCAGCCGCTCGAACTCCTGCTCCTGGATGGAGGTGGCGGGGATTTTCGTCCACAGCTCGATGACCTTGGCCAGGTGGGCGGCGGTGAGGGGGGGATCCCCCTTGGCGGCCAGGGCGTCCCGCTCCCCGGCCAGCTGGGCCTGCCTGCTTTTCAGCTCGGCCAGCCGCTGGTAGGCCTTGTCGTTGGCGGCGGCCTGCACCGCCTGCTTGTCGGCGGTGACCACTGCCAGCTTGTCGGTGAGCTCCGCGATCTGCTTCCGGCGGCCCTCCTGCCGCTCCTGGAAGGCGGGATCGTCCCGGTTGGGGGCCTCCTCGTCGTCCCGGCTCACGGCGGTCTCCAAGGTCTCCCGCTGGCGCTTGATGCGCTGCTCCTGCTTCTGAAGCTCCTGGAGCTTGGGGTCGTTCTGCCCCCCGGTGGAGGCCAGCACCAGCTCCATCTCTTTGGCGTAGTCGGCCAGCTCGTTGTCGATGGCGGCCATCCGGGCCAGCTCCTTGTTGTGGAGGTTCACGTCGGAGGCCGCCTCGTCGATGAGGTCGATGGCCTTGTCCGGCAGGTAGCGGTCGGTGATGTACCGCTCGCTCATGGTGACCGCCTGGCGGCAGATGTCCGGGCTGATGGTGACGTGGTGGAAGGACTCATAGTAGGGGGCGATGCCCTTCAGGATCTCCACCGAGTCGTCAATGGAGGGCTCCTCCACGATCACCGGCTGGAACCGGCGCTCCAGGGCGGAGTCCTTCTCGATGTACTTGCGGTACTCGGTGAGGGTGGTGGCCCCGATGACCTGGATCTCCCCCCGGCTCAGGGCGGGCTTGAGGATGTTGGCGGCGTTCATGGAGCCCTCCGCGTCCCCGGCGCCCACAATGGAGTGGACCTCGTCGATGACCAGGATGATATTGCCCAGCTTCTTCACCTCGTCGATGAGCCCCTTCATCCGGCTCTCAAACTGGCCCCGGAACTGGGTGCCCGCCACCAGGGCGGTGAGATCCAGCAGATAGACCTCCTTGTCCAGCAGCTTGTAGGGCACGTCCCGGTCGCAGATGCGCTGGGCCAGCCCCTCGGCGATGGCGGTCTTGCCCACGCCGGGGTCGCCGATGAGGCAGGGGTTATTCTTCTGCCGCCGGTTCAGGATCTGGATGGTGCGATCGATCTCGTTGGAGCGGCCCACAATCCGATCCAGCTTGCCCTCCTGGGCCTTCCGGGTGAGGGAGATGCAGTAGTTCTCCAGAAACTTCCGCTTCTGGCTCTGGCTCCGGTCGTTCTTGGCGGCGGTCTTGTCCTCCTTGGCGGCCCCGCCCCGCTGGATGGGATCCCGGTCGGGGGCGCTGTCCGACCCGCCGCCGAACAGCTTGCTGAGGAAGGGGAAGGTGGCGGTGCGGCCCTCGTCCTCCTCTGCGTCCTCCTCGCCGGTGGCACCGCTGCCCTCATCGGCGGGGGTGAGGCCCTCCGGCTCCTCCGCGCCGCCGAAGGCGGACATCATCTCGGTGGAGATGGACTCCAGATCCTCGTCGGAGATGCCCATCTTTTTCATCATATCATCCACCGGCTTGATGCCCAGCTCCCGGGCACACTTGAGGCACAGGCCCTCGTTTTTCGTCTCGCCGCCCTCGATTTTTGTTATAAAGACAACCGCCACGTTTTTCTGGCAGCGGGTGCACATGGTTGGCCGCATGATATCGCTCCTTTCGGGGAAATAGATCTCAAATTTTCCCGGGTAATTCGCAGTTTGGCAGTACCATATCAGATAAATATGAACACGTCATGAATTTTAGAGTGGTAATTTTCCGCGGGGCAGGGAAAATCCCGGCGTTTTCCGGCAGGGGGCTCAATTGGGCAGCCCGCCCAGCAGCGCCCACAGCCGATCCACCGTGAACAGAGACAGCACCGGCGTATCCGGCCGGACGGGGACGATCCCGCACAGCTGGCCCAGCCATACCAGCACAATCGTCAGCAGCGCCCCCTTGGCCAGCCCAAAGATCAGGCCGCCCGCCAGGTTGACCTCGGACAGCAGGGGCAGCTTGAAGGCCATGTCCAGGGCGTGGCTGGCCAGGAACCAGGCCAGCTGCACCGCCAGGAACACGATGGCGAACAGCAGGGCTCGGGCGATGCCCCCCGCCAGATAGTTGGCCAGGGCCTCCGCCGGGGTAGCCCAGTGCTCCTCCTCCACCGCGTCCTGCTCCACACCCTCCTTCAGGAAGGTGGAAAAGCCCTCAAACAGGCCGTTCTCCTCCACGGAGGCGAACAGCTCGTCCAGGGTGTAGCCCGGGCCGGGGATTTCCTCCTCATCATCGGTGATCACGGGGTGGGGGGCCACCTTCTGAAAGCTCTGGGTGATGACGGGGCGGATGATGCCGGCCATAGGCGGGGAGAACTTGTCGGCGACGAACTGGGCGGCGAAAAAGGCCACAAACACCGCCGCCAGCCCGCACAGGGACAGCACCAGTCCCTTGGTGGCGCCGCGCCACGCGAAGAAGGCCAGCAGGGCGATAATGGCTACGTCAAACAGAAATGTCATAGAATCCTCCTTCTCCCGCACAACTGCGGGGCTCCCCGAGAGAAGCTGGTTGGATGGCGTCAGGGAACGTAGAAGCCCGCGCTGTCCGCCGAGATCAGGATGGCGGAGCCGTCCGGCATCAGCAGGACGGTTCGGGCGCCCTTGGTGCCCTTGAGGGAGCTGTACAGCTCCAGCTCCTGGGTATAGATATCCAGCCGGTCGCCGGTGAGGACGGCCACGTACCGCCCCGCCGCCGAGATGGACATAACCTGCTCGTTGAGGGGCAGGGAGCGGCGGGATCCGTCCTGATCCACCACCCACAGCTCCGTCTGGCTGCCCGCCCGGTACTTGCCCAGCAGGGCGGCGGCGAAGCCGTCCCCGCTGAGGGTGTAGCGCCGCAGGTATTTGTCCGGCCAGTCCGCGGTGACGGTGTTTCCGTCGTGATCACTGATGGTGAGCCCCCGGTCGCTGAGCACCCAGACCGCCCCGGCGGTGTGCCGCAGATCCAGGGCCACGCCGCCCCCCAGGGAGGCGGACACATCTGACTGATAGCTTCCGCTGGCGTAGTTCATGGCGTACAGCTCCAGCCCGGTGGCAAAGACGCCGTCCCGCTGGCCCGCAGTGAGGGTGGCCAGGGTGTGCCCGTTGTCGGACAGGGCGGCGTCCATCACGAAGGCAGAGGTGAGGTTGACGCTCATCACCGGCTCATAGGAGGCGTTATACACCGTCACCTTGCCCCGGTAGCCCCCCGCCTGGGTGACCACCGTCAGCTGGCCGTTTTTGTTGAGCCGGGCGGACAGAATGCCCTCCAGATCCTCCGCCGACCACACCAGGGATCGCTGGCCCAATATGTACAGGGAACTGCCACCCGCGTCGTACACCACGGCCAGGGAGCCGTTGGAGGTAACCACGGGGTGTTCCATGCTGACCTGCTGGTTGATGTACCGGGTGCCGCTGCCGGAGTACAGAGAGATGGCGTTCTGGGAGCACACCAGCAGATCCCCGTCCAGGGCGGCGAAGATGCAGTTGAGGTCGCCGTCGTAGTGGAAGGACTCCGCCTGGCCGCTGTCGCTCCGGGTGAGGGAGCGGTAGTGGAACCAGCGCTTCACGCTGTCCAGGTTGAGCTGATCCCGAAAGGCCACCAGCACCACCAGGGAGACCCCCACCGCCAGCACCACCAGGGTGGCGATGAGCCGCACCAGAAAGCCGGACAGCCGGGAGGCCGGTTTTTTTTGCTGTTTTTGGGTTTGATCGTCCATAGAACCCCCGCCGTCACAGTGTCTTGGATAGGTAGATCATATCGATGAGTTGTACGCCGCCCTCGAAGATGGGGTGATCGTAGTTGTCAAGAAAGAAGTTGGCCGCCGTGTGGGAGCGGCAAAAGCCGCAGGCCTCATAGAAAGGGAGGGTGAGGGGACTGTCCCCGGTGCCCGCCAGCAGGCGGGCGTACCGCCCCTGGTAAGTCTCGCACAGGAATTCTATCATCCGCCGCCCGTAGCCCCGGCGCTGGCAGTCCGGGGCCACCGCCAGATTCTTCAGCTCCAGGGCGCCGTCCCCCTCGTCGGTGACCACGCACACGGCCCGGACGGCCCCGGCCTCCTCCAGGGCGTACATCGTCCCACGCTCCAGGTAGCGGTCGATCATGTCCTCCTGCTCGTCCCCCAGCAGGAGGAGGGGCAGGTATCGCTTCTTGTTGTCCTTGACCTCAAAAATGTTCACAGCACGTCCTCATCATACCACAGGTTTGTCATATACAGCCCATCCGGCGGCGCGGTGGGGCCCGCCAGGGTGCGGTTGCGGGAGGCCAGTATGTCCGGGATCTCCGCCGGATCCAGCTTGCCCTCGGCGGCGTAGATGCAGGTGCCCACCATGGCCCGGGCCATGTTGTAGAGGAAGCCGTCGGCGCACATCCGGCAGTCGATGAGATCCCCGTGGCGCTCGATCTCGAAGTAGTGGACGGTTCGCACCGTGGTGAGGGTCTCGGTGCCCACGTTGCGGACGGCGGCGAAGTCGTGGGTGCCCACAAGCTGCCGGGCCGCCTCCGCCATGATCGTCTCGTCCAGCAGCCTGGGGTAGAACCACACCCGGTTCACGTAAAAGGGATCCCGGATGCGGGAGTTGTAGATTTTATAGGTGTACTCCTTTTTCCGGCAGGAGCCGATGGCGTTGAAGCCGTCGGGCACCACCGTGGCCTTGCAGACGGAGATATCGTCCGGCAGCCGGGTGTTCACCGCCAGGGGAAGCCGTTGGGCGGGGATGCCGGAGGTGGTGCGGAAGTTGGCCACGTACACCTGGGCGTGGACGCCCGCGTCGGTGCGGCCCGCCCCGGTGACCCGCACCGGATGGCCCACCACCGAGGCCAGCGCCTTTTCCAGCACCTCCGCCACGGTGACGGCGTTCTTCTGCACCTGCCAGCCGTGGTAGGCGGTGCCGGTGTAGCTCAGCCGCAGGGCGATGTTGCGCTGTTCCATTAGCGGTGCCGCCTTTCGTTTGAAGGTCAAGGGCCTTCTTCTTTTTCTTGAAAGAAAAAAACTTGAAGCTGGGGTTACAGGCCAAAGTGGCCCAAAACGCCCACGGCAACCGCCAATGCCAGCGATCCCAGTATGAATACCACGTCGCCGGGACGGTAGTGGAGCTGCTTCATCCGGGTGCGGCCCTCGCCGCCGTGGTAGCAGCGGCACTCCATGGCGGTGGCCAGCTCGTCCGCCCGCCGGAAGGCGGAGATGAACAGCGGCACCAGCAGGGGGATGAGGGCCTTGGCCCGCTGCACCAGGCTGCCCGAGTCGAAATCCGCGCCCCTTGCCCGCTGGGCGGACATGATCTTGTCCGTCTCCTCGATGAGGGTGGGGATGAACCGCAGGGCGATGGACATCATCATGGACAGCTCGTGGACGGGCACGCGGATCTTTTTCAGCGGCCCCATCAAGCTCTCCAGCCCGTCGGTGAGGGCCAGGGGGGAGGTGGTGTAGGTGAGCAGGAAGGTGCAGGAGATGAGCATCAGGATCCGCACCACCATGAAGATGGCGTGGACGATGCCCTCCCGGGTGATGGTGAAGATCCAGAAGGAGACCAGGGGCTCCCCGGGGGTGTAGAAGATATTCAGCACGGCGGTGAACACCAGGATGAACACCACCGGCTTCATCCCCCGCAGCAGGGACTTCAGGCTGACGGTGGACACCTTCACCACCACCGCCAGCGCCGCCAGCAGGATGCCGTAGGTCACCAGCCACTCCGCCAGGAACAGGGCCACGATGTAGCAGATCAGGGCGGTGAGCTTGGCCCGGGGATCCAGGCGGTGGATGGGGGAATTGCCGGGGAAATACTGGCCCAGGGTGATATCGCGCAGCGCCATCAGGTTTCGCCCCCTTCGGTTTTGCGGGCTCCCCGGTGGAGGGCGGCCAAGACCGCCTCCCGGGCCTGGGGGATGGTGTACACCGACGGGGGCACGTCCACCCCCAGACCGCGCAGCCGGGCGAACACCCGCGTCATGGCGGGCACGCCCAGGCCCATGGCCTCCAGCTCGTCCCCGTGGGCAAAGACCTCCTCCGGGGGGCCGGAGAAGGGGATGGCGCCCTGGTGGATCACCACCAGCCGCCCCGCCTCCCGGGCCACCTCTTCCATGGAGTGGGACACCAGGATCACGCAGGCGTTTTTCTCCTCGTGGTAGGTGCGGATGTTGTCCAGAATCCGGGCGGAGCCGGAGGGATCCAGCCCCGCCGTGGGCTCGTCCAGCACCAGCACGGAGGGCTCCATGGCGATCACCCCGGCGATGGCTACCCGGCGCTTCTGCCCGCCGGACAGGTCGAAGGGGGACTTCTCCAGCACCCCCGGCTCCAGCCCCACAAAGCGGGCGGACTGTTTGACCCGGCGGTCTACCTCGTCGGAATCCAGCCCCATGTTCTTGGGGCCGAAGGCGATGTCCTGATACACCGTCTCCTCAAAGAGCTGGTACTCCGGGTACTGGAACACCAGCCCCACCTGGCACCGCACCTGCCGGGTGCGCTCCTTGGACTCCCAGATGTCCGCGCCGTCGAACAGCACCTGGCCGGAGGTGGGCTTCAGCAGGCCGTTGAGGTGCTGGATCAGAGTGGATTTGCCCGACCCGGTGCGGCCGATAATGGCCAGGTACTCCCCGGGCTGGGCGGAAAAGTCCACGCTGTCCAGGGCGGTGTGCTCAAAGGGCGTGCCCTGGCTGTAGGTGTGGGTGAGTTGTTTGGTTTCGATAATAGCGCCCATGTAGAAACTCCTTGGATGGAGATGATGTACTATAAGTCACACAAACTGGAATTTATAAAATAAAATGCTTCTTCATTAGTGCATACAAGGTTTGTTTATCATCATCAAGTAATAGAACCTCTTTTTTTAGAGCATAGTGATGAGCAAATTCGGTATCTATGTATGAGTGATTGTTAATTAATATTGCATTTTTATATCGTGGTCTCACATGCAAATGCAAATGAGGATTTGGTGTTGCTTCTTTGTAAAAGTTATTCAATAAACAACTCCAATTACTTAATTCAGCTCCTAATATGTCCTTGTAGATATATTCTAATCTATCTATAATTGTTTTCAATTCAATCCATTCAGAAATATCCAGTTCTGAAAGACTTCCACAATGTCTATTTAACACCAAAATACATCTACCTACATAATCCTGTACATCTGCTAAATAAACAGACCAATGTAATGATCTATGCAGCAGCCATTTGTATTCTTTATAATCACACCATTCGCACATGCTTATCATTCACACATCCAAATTCCAATTTGCGGCGCTACGCCAGCAGCTCCTTCAAAACCCCGGCGCACTCGTCCACCGTCAGCGCGGTGAGGGGCACGTCCACCCCCGCCTGCCGCAGCTCGTACAGCAGGGCCACCGGCTCGGGCACCTCCAGCCCCAGGGAGCGCAGGCCGTCCACGTTCTGGAACACCAGATCCGGCTTATCGTCCGCCACGATGTGGCCGTCGTGCATGACCACCACCCGGCCGGCCTGGGCGGCCTCGTCCATGTGGTGGGTGATGAGCACCACGGTGATGTTTTGCTCCCGGTTGAGCCGCTTCACGGTGTCCAGCACCTCTTTCCGGCCCACCGGATCCAGCATGGCGGTGGGCTCGTCCAGCACGATGCACCGGGGCCGCATGGCCAGCACCCCGGCGATGGCCACCCGCTGCTTCTGGCCCCCGGACAGCAGGTGGGGGGCGTGGCGGGCGTACTCGGTCATGCCCACGGCGGCCAGGGCCCTGTCCACCCGCTCCCGGATCTCCGCGGAGGGCACGCCCAGATTCTCCGGGCCGAAGGCCACGTCCTCCTCCACCACGCTGGCCACGATCTGGTTGTCCGGGTTCTGGAACACCATGCCCACCCGGCGGCGGATGTCCAGCAGCTTATCCTCGTCGGCGGTGTCCATGCCGTCCACGTACACCTTGCCCGCCGTGGGCAGAAGGATGGCGTTGAAGTGCTTGGCCAGGGTGGACTTGCCCGAGCCGTTGTGGCCCAGCACCGCCACAAACTCCCCGGGCTGGATGGACAGGGACACCCCGTCCAGCACCGTGGGGGCCACCCCCTCCTCGGTGGTGTAGCGGAAGGTGAGATCTTTAGTTTGGAGTATGGGTTGGGCCATAAGAAATACCTCAATCAGGTGAAATGATGGGGGATACCGTCAGCCCCGCCGCGAACCGGGGAAACAGCCGCCGCAGCGCCAGCGCCAGCAGAAAGCCGCAGAACACCCCCAGCGTGTTGAGCATCAGGTCGTCGATGTCGAAGGCCCGGCCCACAAAAAGCTGGCAGCTCTCGATGAACAGGGTGATGCAGCCCCCGGTGAGCAGCGCCCGCCGCCAGCCGAAGCCCCGCCACAGCAGGGCGGCGAACAGGCCGAAGGGCATAAACAAAACCACATTTGCAATCAAAATGTAGGCGGAGTAGGAGAAGGTCTGGAAGGGGATCAGGCTGACGCTCCCCGGGCTGAAGAAGGGGAGACCCTCCACGTTCCAGCCGCCTCCCACCGGCAGGCCCGCCAGGGTGGGGACAACCCACCGGGGCGTCAGCCCCAGCACGGCGGCCCCGCCGCAGTACATCCAGAACAGGGCCAGGGCCGTCTCCCGGCGAAAGGGGCTGGACAATCCCAGCCGCCTCAGCCGCCGCAGGCGCAGGGGGCGCAGCAGGAAAAACAGCGCCAGCGCCGGAACCGCGCCCCACAGCATGGCGAACAGGTAGCGCAGGGTGCGGCCCATCTCAGCGCCCCACCCACCGCCCGGTGGCCCCACAGGGCAGCGCCAGCCCCGTGGCGGACACAGGCAGGCCCAGCTCGTCGGACACGGTATGCCCGCCGAATTTGCCGCCGATGACGGTCTGCAACATATAGGTCAGCACCGAGGGGGACAGCCCCGTGGTGTAGGAATTTAAAATCACAAACAGCGGGTTGTCGGACAGCACCCCGGACACCAGCTCCACGAAGGGGTACAGGTTCTCCTCCAGCTTCCACACCTCGCCGGAGGGCCCCCGGCCGTAGGAGGGGGGATCCATGATGATGGCGTCGTAGCTCCGGCCCCGGCGGATCTCCCGCTCCACGAACTTGGCGCAGTCGTCCACGATCCAGCGGATGGGCTTGTCCTCCAGCCCGGAGATCTTCGCGTTCTCCCGGGCCCACTGCACCATGCCCTTTGCCGCGTCCACGTGGCATACCGACGCCCCCGCCGCCGCGCAGGCGATGGTGGCCCCGCCGGTGTAGGCGAACAGGTTCAGCACGCTGACGGGCCGGCCGGCCTTTTGGATCTGCTCCCGGGCGAAGTCCCAGTTGGCGGCCTGCTCGGGGAACACGCCGGTGTGCTTGAAGTTCATCAGCCCCACGTTGAACGTCAGGTCTTTATAGTGGATCTGCCACCGCTGGGGGACGCTTTTGTCCGCCCACTGGCCGCCCCCGGTGCTGGAGCGGGCGTACCGGGCGTCCGGCTTTTTCCAGCCCCGGTGGGAGCGGGGGGTGTTCCAGATGGCCTGGGGGTCGGGCCGCACCAGCAGCTTGTCCCCCCAGCGTTCCAGCTTCTCGCCGCGGCCGCAGTCCAGCAGCTCATAGTCCTTCCATTGGTCAGCCAGCCACATGGCGCCGCCCCCTTTTGCCTTCCGGCAGGAAATCAAGTCATTATACTACATAGGGGAGGATTAGTCAAACCCCGGCGCACAAATTGTGGTAAAATCCAAATTTCGCCGGCTGAGGGAGGGCCGGATCAGAGAGGGAAACAAAAGCACGAAAACAAGTGGTTATCAGGAAATTTGCGGATATTGTGAAAAAAAGGCGAATATGGGTTGCGTTGTCTGGGGATTTATGGTATTCTAATAAATGGCGAATTGTGTACTTGGGCCTTAATAGATGTATGTTGTCCACTATGTAATATTGGGGGAGTTGAACATGGGAGCAGCTGGCAATCGAGCGGCCCGGAACAAGGGAGCACTGAGAAAAAATGTGCTGACAGGACTTCCTTACCCGCACGGCTTTATGGAGGAGGCGCGGTGGTTTATCCAGGGTACGAAGCCCAACGCCTACTGCATGATCGCCATTGATATTTTGCATTTCCGGCTGTTCAACAAATTCCATGGCCGGGAGATGGGAGATCGGTTTCTGCGCTATATCGCAGACGCCCTGCAAGCCATGCGGAAGGAACACGGCGGCGTGGCGGGATATTTTGAGGGCGACAACTTCTGCCTGATCATGCCCTACCGAACCGAGCTCATCCAAAGCCTGTGGGACAAGATCATGGCGGGGAGCACCAACCAGGGCAGCGCCCTGGGCGTGCTGCCTGTGTTCGGCGTCAGCCCCATCGACGACCCGGAGCTGCCCCCGGAGGTCTTCCACGACCGGGCCACGCTGGCCCGATCCCGCGCCGCGGCGCGGGATCCCATCTCCTATTACAGCGCCGGGATGGAGAGCTACCTGGAGGAGGAGATGCACCTGCTGATGGAGGTGACCGAGGCCCTGGAGCGGGACGAGTTCACCTTCTTTGCCCAGCCCCAGTGCGACATCTTTACCGGCAAGGTGGTGGGGGCGGAGTCGCTGGTGCGCTGGCGACATCCGGACAAAGGGCTGATCCCGCCGGGGAAATTCATCCCCGTGCTGGAGCGAAGCGGCATGATCCACCTGCTGGACCGGCAGGTGTGGGAGCGGGTGTGCCAGTGGCTGCGAAGCTGGATCGACCGGGGCTATCATCCGGTGCCCATCTCCATCAACATCTCCCGGATCGACATCATGTCCATGGACGTGCCCGCCTATCTGGACTATCTGCTGAAAAAATATGACCTGCCTGCAAAGTATCTGAAGGCCGAGATCACCGAGAGCGCCTATGCCGAGGAGGACGACGCCATCAACAGCACCGTGGATCGGCTGCGGGACGCCGGTCTGCTGGTGATGATGGACGACTTCGGCAGCGGCTACTCCTCGCTGAATATGCTGAAAAGCGTCGCGGTGGACGTGATCAAAATTGATATGCGCTTCCTGGAGATCGGCGAGGGGGAGGAGCGCAAGGGCATCGGTATTCTGGAGTCTATCGTCAATATGGCCCGGATGATGGGGCTGCCCACCATTGTGGAGGGGGTGGAGAACCTCCAGCAGGAGAACGTCCTTCGCAGCATGGGCTGCCAGTATGTACAGGGCTACTACTACTGCAAACCCCTGCCCATCGACCAGCTGGAGGTGGTGCTGGCCGACGAGCGGCGGCTGGACTTCTCCGGCCTGCACTGCCGGCAGATGGAGTCCTTCCACGCCCGGGAGTTTTTGGATGGCAACCTCTTTACCGACACCATGGTAAACAACATTCTGGGCCCGGCCGCCATCTACGAGGTGAGCGACGGCCAGATGGAGATCACCCGGATCAACGAGCAGGGCTACCGGCTGGCGGGGCTGGATGTGTTTGACACCAAAGAGCTGAGCCAAAAGACCTGGGACGGCGTCCGGGACGACGACCGGCCGGTGATGCTGGCCCTGTTCGAGCGGGCCTATGAGCGGCGGCCCGGCGGCGCGGAGGGCAGCGTCCACTATATCCGGGTGGACGGCCGGGTGCTCTGGATCCGGATGCGGGTATTCTTTCTGCGGGAGCACGAGGAACGCCGGGTGTACTTTGTGGGTCTGACGGATATCACCGATCTGCAGGAGCAGCGGCGGGAGAACGCCAAGCTCCAGAGTCAGCAGACCAATCTGCCCGAGGTGAAGTATGAGCACAGCCAGCTGGAGCAGAGCTATGGTATGCTGCCCTTCGCGTTCAGTCTGGCCCGGATCGCCCTGAATCAGGAGGGGGAGCCCGTTGACTATGATGTGATCTACGTCAATGAGGAGATGGAGCGGATCTGCGGCGGGGAGGCTGGCCGGATGCGCCACCTGATTCTGAAGGTCTTTGGGGACGATGTGAAAAAGCTGCTGGAGAAGGCCTACCGGGCGGCTTTCCTGGGGGAGCGGGTGGATCATTACGCCTACAGCCCCATCTCCGGCCACTATCTTCAGCTCACCTTGTTCCAGCATGACTACGGCTACGTGGGCTGCCTGATGCGGGATGTGACCAGCAACCAGGTTTACGAGGGCGCGTTCAGCGGCATTGTGCGGATCTTCCGGGAGGTATATTACCTCCAGCTTGAAGAAAATTACTGCCGGATGCTGTATCCGGACGGGGATCAGCTGCTGGAGCGTGGAAACTACGAGGCCGTGGTGGAGCGGCACTTCGGCACGGGCCGGATCGTGCGGGACAACGAGGAGAAGGTTCGCCGTTTCCTGTCGCTGGACAATCTGCGGGAGACCCTCCAGACCCAGGACTCGGTGAGCTTCCGCTACCGGCGGTGCACCCGGCAGAACCCGGACGAGTGGTGCCTGACCACCGTGGCCGTCACCAAGCGGGAGCAGGGGAAGCCCACAACGGCGGTGCTCACCATCCGCAGCATTGACAAGATGATGAAGGAGGATCAGAAGCAGCGGGAGGAGCACATGGTGGAGACCCTGGCCACCATGTCGGACGCCTTCTTTATCTACCGGGGCGAGGGAAACGAGGATCTGCTGTATGCCAACCCTGCCATGGTGGAGCTGTTCGGCTGCAAAACCATTGCGGAGTTCATGGAGTATGTGGGGGGATCCTTCCGGGGCATTGTACATCCCGAGGATCTGGATCGGGTGGAAGGGGAGATCTCCCACCAGATCGAGCGTTCCGACCGGAATATGGACTTTGTGCAGTACCGGATCATCCGCAAGGACGGGGGGATCCGCTGGGTGGACGACTGGGGCCACCTGGAGACCTCCAAGTACGGGGAGGAGAACCAGCTGTTCTATGTCTTTGTGAAGGACGCGACCAACACGATCTCCGAGGTTCAGAAGGAAAAGCTGCTGAACTCCAACCGGTACTATTGGCCGGAGAACCGGAGCGGCGGGGCCGGGTGACGCCCGGTTTCGACCGGCCCAGATTTCCGTGAAAAGAGTTGAGCTCTCCCGCGCCCGCCTTTACAGGGCGGGCGCGGGAGAGCTTTTTTGTGTTCACGGCGCGGGGAACGGCTACGACGGCTCCGCGCTTCTGTGTTGTCACGCTGCGCCTGTTCGCGACGCGGTCTAAGTTCTCCGACTCCGCAGAAATCCTCCGGGGCCTGCGGCCCCTCCTGATTTCCGCTCCGCTCCGGACTTAGCCCGCTGCTCACGACGGCTCCGCGCTTCTGCGTTGTCACGCTGCGAAGCAGTCAGGGCGTTCGGTCGCTTTCGCTGCGACTCAAGCAAAACCCAGTCCCACGCGGTGGGCCTTGAGCTTTTGCTTTCGCTCCGCTCCAAGCTCCCTCACTGACTGCTTCTCCGCGCTTCTTACCAGAACCACCTGCTGGTGTCCCGGGACTCCAGCACGTCCAGCATGGCGGACAGCATCTCCGCCGCCTCGCCCCGGCTCAGCGTTTCGGACAGGTCGGTTCCGCCGGCCAGCACCGACACCGCCTCCATGTTCACCGCCGCCTGGTAGGCCCAGGCGGGGACGGTGTCCTGGGAGAAGGCGGCGGAGGTGGCCACGTCCCCGGTGGCCAGCAGGCGATCCAGGATCACCGCGGCCTGGGCCCGGGTGACGGGGCCGTTGGCGTTGAATACCACCTGGCCTGACTCGTTGGGGCTGCCCTCCACGGTGCCCTGGATCAGGGCGGCGGACACGTAGCCCTTGGCCCAGGCGGAGATGTCGCCGTCGTCATAGAACCCGGTGAGGGACACGTTTTCCAGCGGGGTCTCCCCCGCCGCGGTCATGGCCATGGTGAGGAATTCCTCCCGGGAGAACACGCCGTCCGGCTCAAAGCAGTAGAGGTCGCCCACCCTGCGCCCGGTGTACACCCCCGCCTCCGCCAGACGCAGGGCGGCGTAGTGGGCGGAGTTGCCGTCCAGATCGGAGTAGGTCACCGCGGTCTTTTGCTTCTCGATGGTGATTTTCACCGTGGCGGGCTCGGACTGGTTGCCCTTGTCGTCGATGGCCACGTAGGTGAAGCTGTCCTTGCCCTTCTTGCCCTCATAGGGGGTGTACCAGAAGGCGGCGGGGTCGTTCTCATCCAGGGTCACCTGGCCCCGGGCGGGGCTGTCCACCACCTGGAAGGCCACCAGATCCCCCTCCGGATCCACGGCGGCGAAGCGGCTGGCGATGGCCACGCCCTTGTAGGTTTTCAGCGTCAGGTTTTCCGCGATGGGCGGGTTGTTCTCCACATCGGCGGTGGAGCTGGTCAGGGCCATGGCGGGCAGAACCAGCGCCCCGGCCAGACACAGGGACAGGATTATGATGCGGGATTTCACGGGGAAAGCCTCCTCTTTTTAGAATGTAAGGATAGCTTTGACGGAACCGCATAAAAATATGCGGACGTCCCAGGGAAAGGAACGTCCGCGTTTTTTTATAATTGACTCCGATCCTTGAGCCAGCTGGGCAGGGGCCGCATCTTGATGCCGGACACCAGCCCCATGGCGATGAACAGCGTCAGGGTGGACGAGCCGCCGTAGCTGAAGAAGGGCAGGGTCAGGCCGATCACCGGCCCGAGATACAGGTTCATGGACACGTTGATGATGGTTTGGATCATCAGCATCCCGGCGATGCCCATGGCGATATAGGCGGACATATGGCTCTTGGCCCGGCGGGACACCCACACGCACCGCAGGATGATGGCCAGCAGCACCAGCAGCACCACGCAGCAGCCCACCAGCCCGAACTCCTCCCCGCACACGGCGAAGATGTTGTCGGTGTGCCGGGCGGGCAGCACCCCCTCCCGAAGGGACTGGGTCTTGACGCCCTTCAGCCACCCCATCCCGGTGAGCTGCCCCGAGCCGATGGCGGCCAGGGTCTGGTTCTGCTGCCAGCCCGCGTCCGCGGGATCCAGGTTGTTCCCCTTCCAGTGCTCCACCACCACCCGGAAGCGCATGATGCGGTAGTCGTTCCAGAGCTTGTCCATGCGGGGGAGGATGAAGTGCCACAGGAACACCACCCCGCCCACCAGGGGCGCCCCCACCCCGATAAACCACCATTTGCTTACCCCGGCCACCCAGGCCATGGACACGAAGATGAACAGGTAGACGATCACCATGCCCCAGTCGCCGGACAGCACCGCCAGCGAGCCGGAGAATACGCCGGTGAGAATTAGGTACTTAACCAGAGCGGGGAACCGGCCCAGCCCCCGGGGACGTTCCTTGTTGATCATCCAGGCCAGCACCACGATGTAGGACAGCTTGGCGATCTCCCCGGGCTGAAAGCCGAAATAGTTGCCGATGACGGGGAGGAACACCCAGCTCTTGTTGCCGCCGGCCATCCGGCCGAAGGGCTTGATAAGGGCGATGACCCCCAGCCCCAGCAGCAGAAACACCCACCACCACTTCTCCATCAGGTACTCGATGTCAATAAAGGTGACCCACACGTAGGCCACAACGCCCATACCCAGGAAGATGATATGCTTTTGGGCGTAGGAGTGGAGGTCGGGATCGTACCGGGTGGCGCTGTAGATCAGCGCCAGCCCCATGAGGCTGGCCAGGACGCACAGCGCCAGCAGGAGCACGTCGCCCTTTTTGAAAAATTCTCTGAGTGTGCGCGTCGGCTGCACGTTGGCGCCCCCTTCCTCATCCAAGCAGGGGAGGGGCTTGTCCCTCCCGGTTCCGGCATTCCCCCCCCCCCCCCCCCCCCCCCCCCCCCCCGCGGGGAGTGGGAATCCGGAAAACAATCGCAAATTAGTATAGCACACCGGTGTGAAATATGCTATACTGTTTTGCAAGAGTTTTTGGATTCTTCATTTTTGTCAGGAGTGAGCTTCCATGGAGTTTATCACCCACAGCCGGGAGGAGACGGAGGCCCTGGGCGGCCGTCTGGCGGACGCGCTGGACGGGGGCGCGGTGGTGGCCTTCACCGGCGATCTGGGGGCGGGCAAGACCGCCTTTGTGTCCGGCATGGCCCGGGCGCTGGGGGTGGAGGAGCGGGTGACCAGCCCCACCTTCACCATTGTCAACGAGTACGAGGGGGGCCGGCTGCCCCTGTTTCACTTTGATATGTACCGGCTGGGGGACGCCGACGAGCTGTTCCACATCGGCTGGGAGGACTACCTGGCCCGGGGTGGGATCTGCGCCGTGGAGTGGAGCGAGAACGTGGCGGAGGCCATGGAGCCGGACGCGGTGCGGGTGTCCATCCGCCGGGGGGACGGGGAGGACGACCGGATCCTCGAGATCGAGGGGGTGGATCTGTGAAAATCCTTGCGCTGGAGAGCTCGGCAATTACCGCCTCCGTGGCGGTCACCGAGGACGACAAGCTGCTGGCCCAGTCCTTTCAGAACAGCGGGCTGACCCACTCCGCCACCCTCATACCCATGGTGGCCGACCTGCTGAAGAACACCGGGCTGACCCTGAAGGAGATGGACGTGATTGCGGTGGCGGCGGGCCCCGGCTCCTTCACCGGGGTACGCATCGGCGTGGCGGCGGCCAAGGGGCTGGCCTGGCCGGGGGACAAGCCCTGCGCCCCCTGCTCCACCCTGGAGTCCATGGCATGGCAGTGCGCCCATGTGGGGGGGGAGATCTGCGCCGCCATGGACGCCCGCCGGAACCAGGTATACTGCGCCCGCTTCCTGGCGGAAAACGGGATGTTAAAGCGGCTCACCCCGGACAGGGCTATGGGGCTGGACGAGTTGGCGGAGGAGGTGCAAGCCTCTGGGAAGCCCCAGACCCTGGTGGGGGACGGGGCCCGGCTGGCGCAAAGGGCGCTGGAGGGGCAGAACCTGCCCTGTGTCCTCCTGCCGCCCCACCTGCTGTACCAAACCGCCTGGGGAGTGGCCCGGTGCGGCCTGCGTATGGCTCGGGAGGGACAGCTTGTGTCCGCTGCCGCCATGGCGCCCAGTTACCACCGCCTCAGCCAGGCCGAACGGGAGCGATTGCGCCGGGAGGAGGCGGAGCAAGATAGGAGCGCCGGCACCCGGGAAAGGGGCTGAAAAGCCGCGACGCAAGACCGACCTCAAGTTTTTGATAGCATAAGTGGTGCGGGGCAGGATCTGCCCCGCGCTTCATTTGCGGGCGATCTGGGCCAGCGCCGTTCCCCGCGCTCCGCGGCGGATTGGTGAACCTCCACAAAACTTTGCCCCCTTTGCGGCAGCCGCTGTGCGCGAGTTAGCGAATTCTAACTGATAAGGCGGATTTTTCCTCGGAGGGGCTTGACACGGACGGTTAGCAGCGGTAAACTATGGCTGAATTAAAGTTAGTAGAAGCTAACTAAAGCGCAGGAGGCGAAGAAATGATGCCGCTGACAATGGCAAAGGCGGGGGAGACGGCTACCATCCGTAAAATTTCCGGCAAAGACGAGGTGCGGCAGCACCTGGCGGAGTTGGGCTTTGTGGTGGACAGTGATGTGACGGTAGTCAGCGAGATTGCGGGGAATCTCATCGTGCAGGTGAGGGACAGCCGGATCGCGCTGGACAAAACCATGGCAAATCGTATTATGGTCTAAGACAATAAAAGGGAGGAGCGCAAATGAAAACACTGAAAGACGCTAAAGTTGGCGAGACCGTGACCGTGGCCCGGCTCCATGGGGAAGGTCCGGTAAAGCGCCGGATCATGGACATGGGCATCACCAAGGGTGTGGAGCTCATTGTCCGCAAGGTGGCTCCCCTGGGTGACCCCATGGAGCTGAACGTCCGGGGCTACGAGCTGTCTGTCCGCAAGGGTGACGCGGAGATGATCGAAGTTCAGTAAATGAGGCGGCAGAAGGCCGCTGTTATTTGCACCATAAGTTAGTCATGACTAACACCGAAAGGAGAGAACCAAATGGACATCAGAATTGCCCTGGCGGGCAATCCCAACTGCGGCAAAACCACGCTGTTCAACGCCCTCACCGGCTCCAGCCAGTACGTGGGCAACTGGCCGGGGGTTACCGTGGAGAAAAAAGAGGGCAGGCTGAAGGGCCGCAAGGATGTGGTAATCCAGGATCTGCCCGGCATCTACTCCCTGTCCCCCTACACCTTGGAGGAGGTGGTTGCCCGGAACTACTTGGTGAAGGAGCAGCCGGACGCCATCCTGAATATCGTGGACGGCACCAACATTGAGCGCAACCTGTACCTCACCACCCAATTGATTGAGCTGGGCCTGCCTGTGGTGGTGGCGGTGAACATGATCGACCTGGTTCGGAAGAATGGAGACACCATTGACCTTAAGAAGCTGGGGGAGGCCCTGAGCTGCGAGGTGGTGGAGATGAGCGCCCTCAAGGGGGAGGGCGGCATGAACGCCGCGGAAAAGGCCGTGGCGCTGGCCCAGCGCCATCAGGCCGGGGAGCTGCCCCATGTGTTCACCGGCAGCGTGGAACACGCCCTGGCCCACATTGAGGAGTCCATCCAGGGGAAGGTGGCGGACGGGTATCTCCGCTGGTATGCCATCAAGATCTTCGAGCGGGACGAGAAGGTGCTGGAGGGGCTGAACCTCGACCCAGAGCTGAAAGCCCACCTGGAGCAGCACATCGCCGACTGTGAAAAGGAGATGGACGACGATTCCGAGAGCATCATCACCAACCAGCGGTACGCCTACATCAACGGCGTGGTGACCAAGGCTGTAAAGAAAAAGGCGGCGAAGCACAGCCTCTCCGTCTCCGACAAAATCGACCAGATTGTCACCAACCGGATTCTGGCCCTGCCCATCTTCGCCCTTGTCATGTTTGCCATCTACTCCATCGCCATGGGCGCCTCCCCGGCGGCCCTCTTTGACGGCTCCGGCGAGGCCTGGGGCGTGGGCGTCGGCACCTGGGGCACCGACTGGGCCAACGACACCCTGTTCGGCGAACTGGTGCCCGGCTGGTTTGCAAGCGCCCTGACCGCCCTGGGCGTGGCCGAGGGCACCTGGCTCTACGGCCTCATCATCGACGGCATCGTAGGCGGCGTGGGCGCGGTGCTGGGCTTCGTGCCCCAGATGCTGGTGCTATTCCTGCTGCTGGCTATTTTGGAGGACGTGGGCTACATGGCCCGAATCGCCTTTATCATGGATCGGATTTTCCGCCGCTTCGGCCTGTCCGGCAAGAGCTTCATCCCCATGCTGGTGGCCACCGGCTGCGGCGTGCCCGGCATCATGGCCTCCCGGACGATTGAACAGGATCGGGATCGGAAGATGACCATCATGACCACCGGCTTCATTCCTTGCGGGGCGAAAATGCCCATCATCGGCCTGTTTGCCGGGGCGGTGTTCGGCGGTTCGCCTTGGGTGGCTACTTCCGCCTTCTTCATTGGCATTGCCGCCGTGGTGATCTCCGGCATCATGCTGAAGAAGTTCAAAGCCTTCGCCGGGGAACCCGCCCCCTTCGTCATGGAGCTGCCCGCCTACCACGCTCCCTCCGCCTCCAACGTCCTGCGGGCCACCTGGGAGCGGGGCTGGAGCTTCATCAAGCGGGCCGGAACGGTGATCCTGCTGTCCACCATCGTGCTGTGGTTCCTCCAGGGCTACGGCTTCACCGACGGGGGCTTCGGAGCGGTGGAGGACAACAATTCCTCCCTGCTGGCCGCCATCGGCAGCGCCATCGCCTGGATCTTCCACCCCCTGGGCTGGACGGGCGACATGGCCTGGAAGGCCACCGTGGCCTCCTTCACCGGCCTGATTGCCAAGGAGAACGTGGTGGGCACCTTGGGCACCCTCTACCACTTTGCCGGGGAGGTCAGCGAGAACGGCGAGGAGATCTGGGCGCTGGTGGGGGCCGACTTCGGAGCTCTTACCGCCTACAGCTTTATGATCTTCAATCTGCTGTGCGCCCCCTGCTTCGCCGCCATGGGCGCCATCAAGCGGGAGATGAACAACGGCAAGTGGACCGCCTTTGCCATCGGCTATATGTGCGTCTTTGCCTATGTGGTGTCTCTCATTGTCTACCAGCTGGGCGGGCTGATCGCCGGAACCGTCGGCTTCAACCTGTGGACCATCGCGGCCGTCGCCCTGTTGGCTGGGATCCTTTACCTGCTGTTCCGCAAGGGGTACCAGGGGGAGGAGCAGTCCGGTCGGCTGACCTCTGTGGCCGCTTCCGTGAAATAAGCGAAAGGAGCGTCTGATCATGCCCCCGATTCTGGGAAACATCATCGTCATCGCCGCGCTGGCTGCGGTGGTGGTACTGGCCGTCCGCTCCATCCGAAAGGATGGCAAATCCAGCGGTGGCTGTGACGGCAACTGCGGAAACTGCAAAGGCTGTCACTGAAGAACCAATTGTGTTCTCCCCGCCTCCGGCGGGGAGAACATCTGAAAAGCGAGCGGTGATCATGCGGCGAGGAGGCATGGGCAGCGGAAGGCTGCTCATGCCTCCTCCCGTTGGGTGACGCGCGATGGATCTTGCTCTTGCAAAAAAGGAGGCGGAGGAGTATACTCGCATAATGGTGGTGACGCTGCCGGAGGGCTGCCGGAATCGCTTGGCCGGGAGATCGTGACAGTCCGGCTTGACGGAAGCCCTGCACTGCTGCGCTGTTTGGAGGTGGAAAGAAATGCTGGAAAATGTACTGGTTGAATTGCTCCTCCCCTTTGTGGGGACTTCCCTGGGGGCGGGGGGCGTATTTTTCCTGAAAAGGGGCATGAGCCCGCTGGTGCAGCGAGGCTTGACCGGCTTTGCCGCCGGGGTCATGGTGGCGGCGTCCGTGTGGAGCCTGCTGGTGCCGGCCATGGAGCAGGCTGCGGATCTGGGCCAGTGGGCGTTTCTCCCCGCAGTTGCGGGGGTTTGGCTGGGGATTCTGTTCCTGCTGCTCCTGGACAGGGCGATCCCCCATCTACACCAAAACAGCGATCAACCGGAAGGGCCCCGCACCAAGCTGAAGCGAACCACCATGCTGATTCTGGCCGTTGCCCTCCACAACATTCCGGAGGGCATGGCGGTGGGTGTGGTGCTGGCGGGCTGGATGGCCGGAAACAGCGGCATCACCGCCGCCGGAACCCTGGCCCTGTCCCTGGGCATCGCCATCCAGAACTTCCCGGAGGGGGCCATCATCTCCATGCCCCTCCAGGCGGAGGGGATGGGAAAAGGCCGCGCTTTCCTGTATGGCATACTCTCCGGCGTGGTGGAGCCGCTGGCCGCCGTGCTGACCATTTGGGCCGCGGGGCTGATCCTGCCTGCGCTGCCCTACCTGCTCAGCTTCGCGGCGGGGGCTATGATCTATGTGGTGGTGGAGGAGCTGATCCCGGAGGCGTCCGCCGGGGAGCACTCCAACCTGGGAACGCTGTTCTTCGGGTTGGGTTTTACCATCATGCTGGCGCTGGACGTGGCGCTGGGATAGAGGGGCAGGGCGTTCATAACCACGTAATAAACTGCGGCAATCACTCTGGATTGCCGCAGTTTATGATTCGCTGAAGGGTAATTCTGTTGCCGCCTCGATGCGGGGAAGGCATTGCCCTCCGCAGGGGACTTCCTGCGGTATACGCGGCTCACTTTTCCTCCAGCAGCCGGGTGAGCTCTGTCATAAAGGTGTTGATGTCCTTGAACTGGCGGTACACCGAGGCGAAACGGACGTAGGACACCTCGTCCACGTCCTTCAGCTTCTCCATCACCAGCTCGCCGATCTCGGTGCTGGGCACCTCCCGCACCATCTCGTTCTGGAGGGACTGCTCGATCTCGTTGGAGATCTCCTCCAGGGTGGACATGGACACCGAGCGCTTCTCGCAGGACTTGAGCATACTGCCCAGCAGCTTGCTCTTGTCAAACGCCTGCCGGCTGCCGTCCCGCTTGATCACCATCAGGGGCAGGCTCTCCACGATTTCATAGGTGGTGAACCGCTTCCGGCAGGCCAGGCACTCCCGGCGGCGGCGGATGCTGCTCCCCTCGTCGGCGGGGCGGGAATCCACGACCTTGCTCTCCAACTGGGCGCAGTACGGACATTTCACGGCGGCATCCATCCTTTCTTTGTCAGGGCGCGGGCTCATTGACAAAATTATATCATAACTGTCCCGGTTATGGTATCCTTTTTTTAAAAAAATTTTCCTGGACGTATAACGGGGGCGAGGGCGTGGCATACTGTGCTGCGTGAGGTGATAACAATGAACAACTGCCCTGACAACAAGAAGCAGCAGAACCCCGAGAACAAAAAGCAGCAGACTCCCGAGAACAAGAAGCAGCAGAATCCTGAGAACAAAAATTCCAACGGCCGGGGCTACTAAGACGGCGGCGCGGACGCGCCATCGCCCGACACCGGCGGGAGCGGGGGGCTGTGCCCCCCGCTCCCTTTTTGAGGAGGAAGGCCCATGAAGCCCAAACGCAGAGGAGACAACGATCCGGCCCGGGTGAGCCGGGATCCCCAGTACCGGGAGCCGCCCTATGAGGATCTGTCCAGCCTGGTGGCGGGGCGGATTCAGGCGGGGCCCCGGGCCACGCCCCCCAGGGAGGGCGTCGATTTGGATCACTGGCAGGATCCGGATCTGTTCCACTCGCCGGAGCTGTGAAGAATACCCCCGCGGTTGGCGGGGGTATTCTTATAACCTATAGCAGATTCGTCAGGCTGGGCAGCTCCGACTCCAGCAGCAGCCCGATCTGGGTGATGAGCCGCGCGTTCACCGCGGCGTACTCCGCGCTCTGCCGCTCCCCCGCCCGCAAAAAGGCCAGGGCCTCGTCAAAGGAGATCAGAATGGCGTCGATGTCGGCGTGGCGCAGGGTGGTGTGGAGGTAGCCCTCATGCTCCACCCAGATCTCCTTGGCCTGCCGGGTGAGCCGATCCGCCTCCTCCCAGTCCTCCCGCTCCACCCGCTCCTGGGCCTGGGAGAGGAGATCGGACAGCTCCCCGGTGAAGTGATCCAGATAGACGGTGTGAACCGTGCACAAAACCGCCAGCAAAACCAGCAGGCCCAGGGGCACATACAGCCGCCTCACGCCGTCGCCCCCTTCTTCGGGACGCAGTAGGTGTTCCCCGTCTCGTCCACCGTCAGCAGGAACGCCTGCCGGTGGGAGGTGAGGCCGTGGGCGGCCAGCTGCTTCTCCAGCCAGACCTCCTCATAGCCCCGGCCCTTCAGGTTGTGCTCCAGCAGCCGGCCGTCGCTCACCAGCACCACCGGCAGGCCGGTCTCCTGGGTGGGCACCCCCATCTGGGCGGCGGTGGCGGGCTTCTCCGCCGCATAGGGCAGCACGGACAGCTGGCCGTTGGTTTCCAGCAGGGCGAACTTGATGGTTTGGATATCGGTGTAGCCCTGCATCCGCAGCTCCTCCAGCAGCTCGTCGATGGTGAGGCGGCTGCGCTCCAGCTCCCGCTGGAGCACCCTTCCGTTCTCCACCACCACCGAGGGCTTGCCGCACAGCAGCGCCCGGAAGCCCAGGGACTTGGTGCACAGCACCGACAGCGTGGCCGACAGGGCCAGCAGCACCACGATGGGGATCAGCCCCGACAGCAGGGGGATCCCGTTGTCCTGCATGGGGACGGAGGCCAGATCCGCGATGATCAGGGTGAGCACCAGCTCGGAGGGCTCCAGCTGGCCGATCTGATGCTTGCCCAGCAGCCGGATGCCCACGATGATAAAGAGGTAGAGCACCACGGTGCGAATGAGTACCACAAACACAAAAAACACCTCGTTTCCCGGCTGCGGCCGGGCCTTGGCCATGGCCGCCCGCTCAGTTTGCCCGGGCTGGGGCGGGGATATGCCCCCGCGGCGCCCCAATTTGCAGGTTTGTTCAATCCCGCAAAAAGCGGAAAATCTCCGTCTTGTTTTTTAGGCGGAGATACGGTACAATATGCGGGAGGGAAAATGTGCCGAAAAAACCGTTGGCTTCCGGCACGGGCGCGCCGATCATGTTCGTAAAGAGAAGGAGAGAGCCGCTTTATGAACCAAACGAGTATCAAACGGATCAACCCGGCCTATCTGCTGCTGACCATATTCGTCCCCCTGGTGCTGATCTTTGGCCTGGGTTATATCGGGGCCACCCGGTTCCGGGAGGGGGGCGCGGGCGCCGTGCTCCTCCTGCTGTGTCCCACGGTGCTGTCCTTGATCTGGTGGATCTTTGGGCCCGCCCTGATCTGGCGGCTGAAGAAAAAGGCCATGGAGCAGCGGCTGGATCAGCAGAACTTTACCCGCAGCCAGACCTTCTACGGCAGCAGTCAGGTGGTGGTGGTGGACACACGGCGGGGGAAGATCGCCCTGCTGTTCTTCTGGAATCCCTTTGAACCCTTCCTGCTGTCCGCCGACCGGGTGGGCAGGGCCTGGACAGACGACGGCGCCGCCGGCTCCGGTTTCCTGCGGGGCACCAGCCGGGTGAGCTTCCTGTTCGTGGTGGACGGCGTCAAGTTCCGGGTGAATACCTTCACCTCCAACCAGAGATGGAAGATGAACGACGAACACGTGCTGACCGGCATCTCCAAGGCGGATATGTGGGTGCAGGTGCTGGCAGAGGCCAAGGAGGCGGCGGAACTGCGTCATGGGATGGATTGACAGATGGCTGCGCCGGCAGGAGGCGGACTGGTGCCGGCAGTGCAAGTGCGCCATGGAGAAGCTCCACAGGCGGCTGTTCGCCCTGCCCAACGTGTCGGTGGGCCACTATGTGGAGCACAGGGAGCCGGACTATTACCGGAAAAATCTGCACCCGGTGGAGGGAAAGGCGGACATCCCATCGGGTATGTACGCCTGCTCCGCCATCCAGTACCGCTGTCCCCAGTGCGGGAAGCGGCTGACGGTGCTGGATCCCTTCCTCCCCGTCCGGGATGAGGAGAAGCACGAGGGGAACATCGTGTTCCAGGCCGGGGAGCTGGACGAGTTTCTCTGGTGGTAAAAAGTTGGGAACGGCGGCCCGCCAGGCGGGCCGCCGCTGTGTAGAGGAGCGGACGATATGGATCATCAGACGGTCATTGTGCTGGATTTCGGCGGGCAATATAATCAGCTCATCGCCCGCCGGGTGCGGGAGTGCGGGGTATACTGCGAGGTAAAGCCCAGCTCCACCCCCCTGGCGGAGCTGCGGGCGCTGGATCCCATCGGGATCATCCTCACCGGGGGCCCCAACTCGGTCTATCTGGACGAATCCCCGAAACTGGATCCGGATATCTTCACCTGGGGCGTGCCCATCCTGGGCATCTGCTACGGCTGCCAGCTCATGGCCCACCTGCTGGGGGGGCGGGTAGTGCCCGCCCAGGCGGACGCCGCCCGGGAGTACGGCAAGACGGACACCCGGTTCGACCCGGACTGCCCCCTGTTCCGGGATGTGGAATCCACAGGCGTCACCTGGATGAGCCACGGGGACTACATGGAGCGGGCGCCGGAGGGCTTCCGGATCACGGCCCACTCCGCCGCCTGCCCCAACGCGGCCATCGCCGACGAGGCCCGGGGGTTCTACGGCGTGCAGTTCCACCCGGAGGTGAACCACACCCGGCACGGCACGGATATGATCCGCCGCTTTCTCTGCGACGTGTGCCATGCCCGCCGGGACTGGGTGATGGAGGACTACCGCCGCACCGCCGTCCAGGATCTGCGGGAGCGGATCGGGGACGGGAAGGTGCTGCTGGCCCTGAGCGGCGGGGTGGACTCGTCGGTGGCGGCGGCCCTGCTGGCGGAGGCGGTGGGCCCCCAGCTCACCTGCGTGTTCGTGGATCACGGCCTGCTGCGAAAGGACGAGGGAGATCAGGTGGAGCAGGTATTCTCCCGGCGGGCCATGAACTTTATCCGGGTGGACGCGTCGGATCGGTTCCTGGCCCGGCTGGCCAGGGTGGAGGAGCCGGAGCGCAAGCGGAAGATCATCGGCGAGGAGTTCATCCGGGTGTTTGAGGAGGAGGCCAAACGGATCGGCGCCGTGGACTTCCTGGCCCAGGGCACCATCTATCCCGACGTGATCGAGTCGGGGGCCGGGGACGCGGCGGTGATCAAGAGCCACCACAATGTGGGCGGCCTGCCCGACTATGTGGATTTCAAGGAGATTGTGGAGCCCCTGCGGATGCTGTTCAAGGACGAGGTGCGGCAGCTGGGCCGGGAGCTGGGCCTGCCGGAGTATCTGGTGGCCCGGCAGCCCTTCCCCGGGCCGGGGCTGGCCATCCGGGTGATCGGGGAGGTCACCCGGGACAAGCTGGAGCTGCTCCGGGAGGCGGACGCCATCTTCCGGGAGGAGATGGCCCGGGCAGGGGAGGACAGGCGGCTGAGCCAGTTCTTCGCGGCGCTGACCAATATGCGCTCCGTGGGGGTGATGGGGGACGGCCGAACCTACGACTACGCCATAGCCCTGCGGGCGGTGACCACCGACGACTTCATGACGGCGGACTGGGCCCGGATCCCCTATGAGCTGCTGGATCGGGTGGGGGTACGCATCGTCAACGAGGTCAAGGGGGTCAACCGGGTGCTGTACGACATCACCGCGAAGCCGCCGGGGACGGTGGAGTTCGAGTGAGGGAGGTGGAACGCCCGGGCGGATCCTCCGGGCGATGCCTGACGCGACTACGCACGGCTGACAATAGCAGAGGAAAAAGCCTGCCTTCCGGCAGGCTTTTTCGTCGCGCGGGCGGGAGCGGAACCTCCGATCCCGCCTGTTCTTTTGTGGAGCCCGGGCCCCTCAGCGCCGCGCTGCCCGCTTGGGCCGTCCGCCGCTCCGCCGCTGGGCCAGCAGAGCCAGGGCCGCGCTGCCCCACTCAAAGGCCCGCTCAAAGACGAAGATCACCGACGGCGTCAGCATCAAGAATACCAGAATCACCAGCCCCGCCTGGAAGTCCAGGGGGACGAGCTCAAACATCCAGCCGAAGCCCAGCACCGCCACGGCGAAGGCCGCCGTCATAGCGCCCAGCAGCGTCCACCGCTTCCAGTCCAGGGGCCGGGAGATGTAGTACAGCACCAGCAGGCCCACCTCGCCCATGATCACCGTGGCCAGGGTGGACAGGGTGACCCGCTCAAAGGCAAAGGCGAAGGTGAACAGCTCGATGAGGATCATCAGCACCACGTTGGCCAGCCCCCCGGGCAGAGCGCGGCGCAGCACGTTTGTCATAAAGCGGCCCTTCACAATCTCGTGGTTGGGCTCCAGGGCCAGCACGAAGGAGGGCGCGCCGATGGTGAGGGCGCTGATGAGGGTGAGCTGGATGGGCACGAAGGGGTAGGGGAACCCGGCGAACAGGGTGACCAGGGACAGGAACAGGGACATGATGTTCTTCACCAGGTACAGGGCCGCCGCCCGCTGGATGTTGTTGATCACCCGCCTCCCCTCCTCCACCACCTGGGGCATGGAGGCGAAGTTGGAGTCCAGCAGCACCACCTGGGCCACCTGGGCCGCCGCCTCCGCGCCGGAGGCCATGGCGATGCCGCAGTCCGCGTCCTTCAGGGCCAGCACGTCGTTGACGCCGTCCCCCGTCATGGCCACGGTGTGGCCCGCCTTTTGCAGGGCCTTCACCAGCTTGCGCTTCTGATCCGGCGTTACCCGGCCGAACACGTTGTAGTCCCGCACCGCCCGGGCGTAGTCCGCCGGCTCCTTCAGGGTGGCGGCGTCCACGAATTTGTCCCCGCCGGCGATGCCCGCCTGCACCGCCACGGCGGACACGGTGGAGGGGTTGTCCCCGGAGATCACCTTGACGGTGACCCCCTGCTGGGCAAAGTACTGGAAGGTCTTGGGGGCCTCCGCCCGGATGGGGTTGGAGATCACCGCCAGGGCCAGGGGTTCCACGGTGCCGGTGATGCCGCCCTCCATGGTGGGAGGCGCCCCGCACTTGGCCAGCAGCAGCACCCGGCAGCCCTGCTCCTGATAGGGGGTGACCATGTGCTGCAGGTCGGCGTACCGGGCCTTCATGATGAACTCGGGGGCGCCCACCACATAGGCCCCGTAGGCCTTGAACACCACCGCCGACCACTTGTTGGCGGAGGTGAAGGGCACCGTCCGCTCCACCTGCCACAGGGAGGACTTGGAAAACCGCTGGGCCATGGCCCGGGCGGTGTCGTTGTCCGCGTCGATGGCCCGGTAGTAGGCGTTGAAGATCTCCTCCACCCGGCCGGCGGGGCAGCGATCCTCGTCCAGGGGGACGATCTCCTGCACGGACATCTCGGGCTGGGTGACGGTGCCCGTCTTGTCCACGCACAGGACATCTACGTGGGCCAGCGTCTCCACGGCGGACAGCTCGTGCACCAGGGTCTGCTTCTGGGCCAGCCGCATGACGGACACCGCCAGCGCCACACTGGTGAGCAGGTACAGCCCCTCGGGGATCATACCGATGAGTGCCGCCACCACCGCGGGGACGGCATCGGAAAACTCGTTGCCCTGCACCATCAGCTCGTTGTAGAACAGGGCGGCCCCGATGGGGATCAGGGCAAAGCCGATGAACCGGATCAGCTTGTCCAGCGACTTCATCATCTCCGACTTGGCCACGCCCTGATCCGCCTTGGCCTCCAGGGACAGCCGGGAGGCGTAGCTGGCCGCCCCCACCCGATCCAGCCGGGCCCGGCACTTGCCGGACACCACAAAGCTGCCGGACAGCAGCTCGTCACCGGGATCCTTGGTGATGGGGTCGGCCTCGCCGGTGATGAGGGCCTCGTTCACCGTCACCTGGCCGGACATCACCGGGCCATCGGCGGGGATCTGATCCCCCGCCCCCAGCTCCACAATGTCCTCCCGCACCAGCTTGTGGACGGGGACGGTGCCCAGCTGCCCGTCCCGCACCACCTTCACCCGGGTCTCGCTGATGAGGGACAGCTTCTCCAGGGTGGCCCGGGAGCGGAGCTGCTGGATAATGCCGATGAGGGAGTTGACCAGGGCGATGCCCAGGAACATCATGTCCTTGAAGTCTCCGGCCAGGATCAGCAGGGCGGCCAGCACCACAAACACCAGGTTGAAGAAGGTGAGGGTGTTCTCCCGGATGATCTGCCCGGTGGACTTGGCGGTGGAGCCCACCGCCTCGTTGCCCATGCCCTGCTCCAGCAGCCGGGCGGCCTGGGCGGCGGTGAGGCCGGTTTTGGGGTCGGGGAAAAGACGCTCCGGCTCCCTGGGCGAGCGGGCGGCCCGCTCCTCCCGGCGGCGCTCCCGCTGCTTTTCCTCCCGTCCCCGTTTGGGGGGCGGGGCCTGTTGTGTCTGCGACGATTGAGCCATAAGAAAGCTCCTTTTTGTCATAATTTGCAGGTTGCTATTGCCTATCATACCATAAAAAAGGGCTGGCGTAAACCGCCAACCCTTTAACGTTTTCTTAAATCAGACAAATAAGAAGCGCGGAGGGCGCGCGGCGTGACAAGAGTGCGGTTCCTTTAAAGGCTCCATCTTACCTCAAGGGTAAACACTCCGCCCTCCCACCGGGCGGCAGCGCTGTGGCCCATCCGCTCCGCCAGGGCCTTGACGATGGCCAGCCCCAGGCCGGTGGATTGGCCGGTACGCATTTTGTCGGCGGTGTAGAACCGCTCGAACACGTGGGCGGCGTCCTCCTCGGTGAGCCCCTCCGCCCGGTTGGAGAAGGCGGACACGATGGCGCCGCCCTCCCGGTACAGCCGCACCGTGAGGGTGCCGGTGCCGTGGCGCAGGGCGTTGGTGAGCAGGTTGGAGAAGATCCGGGTCACTGCCCCGCTGTCCGCCCACACCGGGGGCAGGCCCTCCTGGATATCCACCGCCATGTCCAGCCCCGTCTCCTCGATCTGCCCATAGGAGGCGGCCAGCTGATCGGACAGGGCGCGGCCCAGATCCACCCGCTCCCGCTCCAGGGGGAGCTCGCCCCCCTCGATCCGGGACAGGTCGTAGAAGGAGGCGATAAAGGTCTGGAGGGTGCGGGCGCGGCCCTCGATCACCGTCAGGTACTCCTCTTTTTTTTCGGGGGACAGCCCGTCCCCCTCCAGCAGCTGGAGATAGCCCAGGATGGAGGTCAGCGGCGTGCGGAGATCGTGGGACACGTTGGCGATCTGCCGCCGCAGCTCCTGCTCCTTCCGGCGGTAGAGGGCCCGCTCCTCCTGCCGCAGCTCCAGCAGTTGGTTCAGGCAGGCCAGCAGCTCCTCCGCCCCGGCACAGGGGCAGGGCAGGGCCAGTCGGGCCGTCGTCTCGTCGGCCATCTGCTCCCGCATCCGGCGGGCGGCCCGGTGGAGGCCCTGCTCCAGGGTATACTGCCGCCAGATCAGGACGGCGCACAGCAGGAGCAGAATAACAATCAGGACGGTTTTCATCATCTTCCCTCCAGATTCAATTCCAGCCAAAAATCAGCAGATAGAGCAGCAAAAAAACTATGACAACCGGAACCCTCATAAACGCACCTCATGACAACACCTTCAGCCGGGCCCCGCGGCCCGGCTGAACTGGTTTATTTGATCTCTTTTTTATGGAACCCGTACAGGCCCACGGCGGTACACACGACCACCCAAAAGGCTCCCACCAGCCACGACTGGCCCAGATAGACCGGGTCGCCCACCACGGCCTTGACGTTGGACAGCATGGTATCGGGGAAGTAGGCGTGTACCTTCAGCAGCAGCTCCCCGATCCCGCCCTCAAGGAGCAGGCCCGCCACCTCCACAATACTGGGCGCCACAAAGATCAGGCCCACATGGAGGAAGGACGCCGCCATTTCCCCGTGGATCAGGAACAGGCACATACAGGCCGTCGCCTGGGCGCCGATCCACAGGGGCAGGCCCACCGCCAGAAAGTAGCCCACAATGGCGAGACCCTCCTGGGCGGAGTAAAACCCGGCGGACGATTCCATGGGCAGGCAGATGGCGCACAGGCCCAGGAAAAAGGCCATCATGATCGCCAGGTACACAATGGTCAGCAGAGTCTGGGCGATGAGCTTGCCCAGGTAGATCCGGGCACGGCTCAGGCCGAAGGACACCTCATTTTTCAGGGTGGAGTTCTTGTACTGCCCCGCGAACACAATGTCCCCGGTGAGCTGGCAGACGCAGAAGCCGATGGCCCCCATCACCACGATGCTGACGACGGCCCCGCCGAAGGGGGTTGCCATGGAATGGGAGTTGTGGAAGGCGAACATGGAGGCGTACAGCCCCTCCAGGGCCAGCAGGACGCCCAGGGTGATATAGGTGTAGGGCCGGCGCAGCAGCTTGTAGATCTCGGCGCGGATGTAGTTAAGCATGAGGGCCACCCCCGATCAGGTTGAGGAAATAGGCCTCCAGATCCGCGCCCTTCTGCTCCATGGCCAGCAGGGCCACCCCGTTCTGGGCCAGGGCGTAGGACGCCCGTTTGGGGTCGTCCAGGCAGTCGTAGAGCTGGATCACATTGCCGGGGAGCACCTCGAACTTGTCGGTGCCCAGCTGGGTCTGGAGGATGGCGGCGGCCTTGGCCGCGTCGTCCACCTCTAAGCGCAGGCAGGTGCGGCACTTGTCGTGCAGCGCCTCCGCGGAGATCTCCTCCAATAGCTTTCCCTGCTCCATGAAGCCGTACCGGGTGGCGATGCTGGACAGCTCGGACAGGATGTGGCTGGAGATCAAAATGGTGGTTTCCCGCTCCACATTGAGCCGGCGGAGGATCTGCCGGAACTCCGCCACCCCCTCCGGATCCAGGCCGTTGATGGGCTCGTCCAGGATGAGGAAGTCCGGGTGGTTCATCAGGGCCAGGGCCAGCCCCAGCCGCTGCTTCATGCCCAGGGAAAAGGATTTGAACTTCTTGGGCCCGGTGCCGGTGAGGTTCACCAGCTTCAGCGCCTCGTCCACCGTCTCCCTGCCGGGGATGCCCCGCTGGAGGCGGTAGTACTCCAGGTTCTCCCGGGCGGTGAGGAAGGGGGAGAAGGAGGGGATCTCGATCATGGCCCCGGTGCGGGATCGCTGGGCGCGCAAGTCCTTTCCCGACGCGCCGAACAGCTCCAGCTCGCCGCCGGTGGGGGTGGACTGGCCGGTGGCCATCCGCATAAAGGTGGTCTTGCCCGCCCCGTTCCGGCCCACCAGGCCGTAGACGTCCCCCCGGCGCACCATCAGGTTCAGGCCGTCCAGGGCCATGCAGCTCCCGTAGGCCTTGGACAGGCCGTAGGCCGCCAGCACCGCTGTATTTTCCGTCATAGCGTTTCCGCCTTTCTGTTTGAACTGTCCCTATGATACCGCCGAAAGGCCAAAACTCCTGAAAGGAAATCTAAAGAAAACCTAAATTCCATCGCACGCGTTTTCCGAGAAAAATCGGCGCACCATGCAGGGGAGGGCTTGCCCCTCCCTGGGCAAGGGTCTCTAACCCTTCAAGGCGGGAGGGGCAAGCCCCTCCCCTACAGGACGTCTCCCAATTTGAAGCCAATCCCCCACACGGTCTTGATATAACTGTGATCCGGGTCGGCCTTGGCCAGCTTGGAGCGCAGGTTGCTGACATGGACGTTCACCGTGTTGTCGTCCCCGATGAAGTCCTCCCCCCACACCGCCTCATAGATCTGGGCCCGGGAGAAGGCCCGCCGGGGGTTTTTCATCAGCAGGGCCAGAATGTCGAACTCCCGGCCGGTGAGGGGCACCTCCCGCCCGTCCACCAGGGCGGCGTGGCTGTCCAGATCCAGGGTCAGCGGCCCCGCGGACATGGCCTCCGCCGCCGGGACGCTGAACTGGCGGCTGCGGCGCAGCTGGGCCTCCACCCGGGCCAGCACCTCGGCGTTGTCGAAGGGCTTGGGGATGAAGTCGTCCGCCCCCAGCTTGAGGACGTTCACCCGGTCGTCCACCCCCAGCTTGGCGGACACCACGATGATGGGCATGGTCTTGCCCCGGCGCACCCGCTGGATGAACTCCTCGCCGGTGACCCCGGGGAGCATGAGATCCAGCAGCACCAGATCGTAGTCGTACTTTTCCGCCCAGAGCAGGGCCTCGCTGCCGGAGAAGGCGGCCCGGCAGGTGTAGCCCGCCCCCTCCAAAATGGCGCACAGCAGGCGGTTGATGTCGGCGTCGTCCTCGACGATCAGGATATTGGCGTGTTCCACGGTGATCCCCCCAGTTCATTACCCGGACAGTATAGCATAAAAGCCCCCGGCGTTTCCATACGCCGGGGGCAGACTTTAGGAAATATTAAGAACCGGGGCAGGGGAGGGGCGGAAACCCCGCCGCCAACCCGGCGGGCGGTGGACATGAGGCGGATCAGCCCGTGAGGGTGGGGGCCTGGTTGCTGAACTTTTGCTCCGCCTGGGCCACCATCTGGGGCTGGGCCTGCTCCACCTTGTACCAGCCCTTCTGCTTGGCCGTCTCGAACAACTGCGTCTGGGTCTTGTGGCCCTGGGTGAGCAGGTTCACAAAGGTGTCCCGGAGCTGCACGTTGGTGCACTCGGAGGCGAACAGGTTGTAGTTGGTGCTCATCTTCTTCTCGGTGAGCAGCAGATCGGTGATGATCTCAGATTCCTTCATGGTTGATCCTCCTTAACGTAAGAAGCCCAGCAGGGTATCGTAGTTCTGCTTATGCTGGGCGGCGTACTGGGTATAGACGTTTTTCAGCTCGGCCTCCTGGGTGGCCTGGGCCGCGTCCTGGTACTTGCAGCACAGCATTCCCTCAAAGCCCAGCTGATCCTCCAGGGCGGACAGTTCCTTGGCGCTCAGATTCGGCATGGCGTATGCCTCCTTTACTTACAGGATGCCTTTAGTATGGCGGGGAGGAGGAACTTTATGCAAAAAATTCCCGCGCCGGAAGGATCCGGCGCGGGAAGAAAATCATGCCTTCTGCTGTTTTGGCGCCTTGAGCTTGAGCACGTTCCGGTAGAACCCGTCCAGTCCCCGCTTGGTGGGGAAGACGGCCACGTACATCTGGTTGCCCATGGCGTCGGACAGCACGTCGGGGATCCGGCCCACCAGTTTCAGCTGGGCGCTGTATTTGACCAGAATGTCCGCGTGGCTCAGGGCGAAGTCTTTGCCGTCCCGCCGCCCGGCATAGGCGCAGAAGGCGTGCTCCCCGTCTTCCAGAGTGGAGCGGTCGAAGGCGATCATGTCCGCCCAGATCTTGTAGACGTTGGTGGAGTTGGCAAAGTTCATCATGTCCGGGCTGAACCCGCCGCAGGGCCGCATATTGACCTCCAGGGCCACCACGTCCCCCTGTTTGCCCATGCCCTCCTGATCCTGGGTGAGGCGGAAGAACTCGAAGTGGACGAAGCGGCTTTTCACGCCGAAGCTCTTGACGGTGGCCCGGCCCGCCTTACGGGTATCGGCGGGGAGATCCTTTACGATATAGTAGATGGAGTTGTCCTCGTCGTTGACGATGTCCATGATGGACATGGGGGTGACGTTGCCTGTCTCAAAGATGGGGTTCCCCTGGGAGTCGATGATGGCGTCGTAGGAGTTGACCTCCGCGTGGACGAACTCCTCCATGATGTAGGTCACGTCCTGCCTGGTTTCCAGGAAGCGACGCAAGTCGGCCTCGCAGGACAGCTTGTGGGTATCGGAGGCGCCCACGCCGTTGTCCGGCTTCACCACCACCGGCCAGCCCACCTGCCTGATGAAGGCCAGACAGCCCTGCTCGTCGTCCACAATATGCCAGCGGGCCACGGGTATGCCCGCTTTCTGATAGAATTCCTTCATCCGGGACTTGTACTTGATCCGGGGCATATCGTCCGTCTGGAAGCCGGAGGTGATGTGAAAATCGGTGCGAAGCTGGGCGTCCCGCTCCAGCCAGTACTCGTTGTTGGACTCCAGCCAGTCGATGCGCCCGTGTTTGAAAATGAAATAGGCCACGGCCCGGTAAACCTCGTCGTAGTTCTCCAGGCTGTCCACCTTGTAGTATTCATTGAGGCTGTCCTTCAGCTCGCCGGCCAGCCCGTCATAGGGCGCGTCCCCAATGCCAAGCACGTTCATGCCGTTGTGCTTCAGCTCCCGGCAGAACTGCCAGTAGTTGGTGGGGAAGTTGGGGGAAATGAAGATCACGTTTTTCATGGGGATTCCTTCTCTCTTTTCGTTTCGCGTCTGGGCGGCCATGAGCGCCGGATCCGGCGTGGGGCCGTCCTGCCCGCCTTGCGCTGACGGGCGCGGGGGCTGATTCAGGGCTCACGCCTGATCCAGCAGATAGGGCACGAAATAGGCCACCTGCTTGTACCACCAGTCCCAGTCGTGGGCCACGTCCCATCCCCAGAAGTCCACCCAGAGGTGGATGTTTTTCCGATGGCAGATGTCCGCCAGCTGCCGGGTGGTGTCCGGGATCTCCCAAGGGCCCTGGCCCACGCAGACGACCCCCTTCTTCTGGTTGTAAAGCTGGATAAAGGGGTGATCCGCGGGCATACCCTCCAGATAGTGCACCGGGGAATTGCGGTACACCACCTCGTCCATGTAGCCGTCGAAGCCGTAGTCCGCGGTGTAGATCCCGCTGAGGGCCAGCACCCGGTCAAACAGATCCGGGCGGCGGAAGAACAGGTTGGCGGCATGGGTGGCCCCCAGGCTGCACCCGAACACCATCACTCCGGCCTCTCCCGTCCAGCCGTTGCGCTCATTCACCATGGAGCGCATAAAGGGCACCACCTCGTCGGTGATGTAGGCGATCCACTGCTCATACCGGCGGATGCGCCAGTAGGGGTCGCCCTGTTTGTCCGACCAGCTCTCCTTGTCGATGGTGTCGATGGAGAACACCATCACCTGGCCGGAATCAATCCAGGCTGACCAGGCGTCCGTCATTTTGAAGTTCTCAAAGTCAAAAAACCGCCCGTCCTGGCAGGGGATGAACAGCACGGGCCGCCCTTTGTGCCCGTACACCTTCAGCTCCATGTCCCGGCCCAGGGCGGGGCTGTAGTTTTTAAAATACTGTGTCTCCATGGGGTTCTCCTCCTTTATGTTCCGCCCGCGGGGCGGTGGCGCTCACGGCTCCTGCCTGCCGTAGAGCAGGGTGTGCATAAAAAATGGGATCTGGCGCTCCCAGCTGGCCTCGCAGTGCTGGCCGCCGGGGACGACGCGGAAGTCCAGCCCGATCCGCTTTTCCGTCAGCAGCGCCGCCGCCCGGCCCAGGGCTCTGAGCTGGGCGGGGTGATTGTTCAACTCCTCCGAGCCGTAGTCCAGGTACAATACCGTGTCCGGCGCCACCCGGGCGGAGCGGATCAGGCTCTCCACCCGCCCCGGGGCCACCCACAGGGAGGGGGACAGCGCCGCAGCCCGGGAGAACACGTGGTTATACTCCAGCAGGGCGTACAGACTCACCAGCCCCCCCATGGAGCTGCCGGCAATGAAGGTGTCCTCCCGGCCGGGGAGGGTGGGGAACTCCCGGTCGATCCCGGGCTTGAACGCCCGGGTCATCCACTCCATGGTGATTTTCCCCCGGCCCGTTACCTTCTTGAACTGGGGGGCGCGGAAGGTAAAGGGGGAGTACTCGCTCAACCGCCCGTTGTCCGGGTGGTGGTTGCACTCCACCGCCGCCACCAGGATCTGGGTCTGGGTGGCGTCCAGGTAGTCCCCCAGGCCCCAGCTCTTGCCGTAGGTGGCGTCCTCGTCAAAAAAGACGTTGTGCCCGTCGAACATATAGAGGACGGGGTAGCGCAGGTCGTGGTTCTCCTCCCAGGAGTCGGGCAGGTAGACGTAGGCCCGGCGGGGCTCGTCCCCGGTGAGGGCGGGTATGGTGAGGTTCCATTGGTGGATCATGAACAAGATGTCCTTTCCCGCTTCAAAGCGTTGATGGAGTACAGCATAGTTTAGCACAGCAGCGGGGAAAAATCAACCGGCGGATTGCGTGGGGGCCCGCCCTGAGCCGTATTTTAGGCAAAATGATGGAGACCAGACCCGAGCCCGCCTTTGGCCGGCGGCCCTTTTTTTGAAAAAACGGTTGATAAATCCGCCCGGGCGTGATAAAATAACCGATAGTCTGCCAAGCGCTTCAGCGCGGGGTAAGGCCGCGATAGTCGGGGAGATAGCGGTGCCCTGTACCTGCAACCCGCTACAGCAGGGATGAATTCCGGCCCCCGGAGGCGGAATGTGCCGCCTGCCCCATATAAGCAGCGATGATGGATCGGTCCCGCGCAACGCCCACCCGTGAACCGTGTCAGGCGGGGAACCGAGCAGCACTAAGCGGATCCGGACGTGTGCCGCGGGGCTGCCGATCCTGAGCCGGCTGTATGGGTAACGGGCATATGCCGTCCTTCAAAGGCCGGTTCGCGGTCTTACCATGCGCTGAGACGCCTGGCATAATTAAAACGGATGGAGCGCGGCGCGGACGTGGCGCTGCGCTATTTCTTTATGCTGAGGTGGTTTGCCATGTATCAGGCGCTGTACCGCAAGTGGCGCTCCCGCACCTTTGACCAGGTGGTGGGGCAGGAGCACGTGACCCAGACGCTGAAGCGGCAGGTGGAGACCGGGCGTCTGTCCCACGCCTACCTGTTCACCGGCACCCGGGGGACGGGCAAGACCTCCTGTGCCAAGCTGCTGGCCCGGGCGGTGAACTGTGAGCACCCCGTGGACGGAAACCCCTGCAACAGCTGCCCCTCCTGCGTGGGTATTGAGAACGGCTCCATTCTGGACGTGCTGGAGCTGGACGCCGCCTCCAACAACCGGGTGGACGACATCCGGGCCATTCTGGACGAGGCGGTGTACACCCCCGCCACGGTGAAGAAGCGGGTGTACATCATCGACGAGGTGCATATGCTGTCCGCCCAGGCGTTCAACGCCCTGCTGCAAATCCTGGAGGAGCCGCCGGAGCACCTGATGTTCATCCTGGCCACCACCGAGATCCACAAGGTGCCCGCCACCATCAAGAGCCGGTGCCAGCAGTTCTCCTTCAAGCGCATCCGGGCGGAGGATATCGCCGCCCATCTGCTCCACGTGGCGAGAGAGGAGGGGTTCGCCCTTACCGAGGGCGGGGCGGCCCTCATCGCGCGGCTGGCGGACGGCGGGATGCGGGACGCGCTGTCCCTGCTGGATCAGTGTTCCGGAGGCGGGGCCGGGGCGGTGGACGAGGAGCGGGTGTACGCCTGCCTGGGGCTGGCGGGAAACGTGGAGACCGCCCGGCTGCTGATGGACGCGGCCCAGGGGGATACGGCATCCGCCCTGGAGCGGCTGGACGGGCTGTACGCCAACGGCAAGGAGATGACCGCCCTGGCGGGGGAGCTGTCCGCCCTGGTGCGGGATCTGCTGGTGCGTAAGACCGCCCCCAAGACAGGTTCCGCCCTGATGACCGGCGGCTTTGACGGGGAGACCCTGCGGAAGCTGGCCGCCCGGTTTGAGGTGCCCCGGCTGGTGCAGATGCTGGCCCTGTTACAGCGGACGGCGGCGGATCTGGCCCGCTCCGCCAACCGCCGCACCGATATGGAACTGTGCGTGGTGACGCTGTGCGATCCCACGTTGGATCCCTCCCCGGCGGGGCTGGCCGCCCGGATGGCGCGGTTGGAGCAGGGGGGCGCACCCGCCCCGGCCCAGGCCGCGCCCCGGCCAAAGCCCACCCCCAGACGGGAAGCGTCCCCGCCGGATCCGCCCGTGCCCCGAGAGGAGCCGCCCTTACCCGATGAGCGGCCCCTGCCGGAGGAACCCCCGATGGAGCGGGACGGGTTGATTCCGGAGGAGCCCCCAACCGAGCGGGCCGCGCCCCAGACCGACGAACCCCCGGTGGAGCGGGAGACGCCCAAACCCGTGCCCGCGCCCCGGGCGGAGGAGGCCTCTCAGCCCCCGGCAGAGGAGCCGGAGCCCGTCCCCGCCAACGTCCCCGGCTGGCCGGGGTGGGCGGTGTTCCGGGAACAGCTGAAGGGTGTACTGGACATCAGCGACTACAGCCTGATCAGTAGCGATACCATGGCTCAGGGCCGCTGGGACGGCAAGAAGCTGACGGTGTGGGTGGCCGCGGAGTTTTTGATCAACCAGCTCAGCAAACCGCAGATCAGCGGCCCAATGGCGGAGCTGTGCCGGAAATTCACCGGTGTGGGCCGTCAGGTAGAGTTTAAGGCGGGGCAGGCCCCAACCGAGGAGCCGCCCGCGGGGCACGGCGCCCCCATCCCCCCGGCGGCGGACGCGCTGGATGCGTTTCTGGCCCAGGGCGGCGACAATATCATTGTGGAATAGCCGCAAGGCATACGACATAGAAGGAGGCAATCAAAATGGCAAAGGGATTCAACAGCCGCGGTATGGGCGGCATGGGCGGCGGCAACATGAATAACATGATCCGCCAGGCCCAGAAGATGCAGCAGGATATGCTCAAGGCCCAGGAGGAGCTGGAGAGCAAGACCTACGAGGCCGCCGCGGGGGGCGGCGTGGTGTCCGCCGCGGTGTCCGGCAAGAAGGAGCTGGTGTCGGTCACCATCGACCCCGAGGCGGTGGATCCGGACGATGTGGAGATGCTCCAGGATCTCATCGTGGCCGCCGTCAACGAGGCGCTGCGGAAGGCCAGCGAGGACGCCGCCAGTCAGATGTCCCGGCTCACCGGGGGATTGAACCTCCCCTTCTGAGGTGGCAAAAATGTACAACAGCACCCTATGCTACCTGGAGAACGACCGGGGAGAGTACCTGATGCTTCACCGGGTGAAGAAACAGGTGGACATCAACAAGGGCAAGTGGATCGGCATAGGCGGCAAGTTTGAGGCGGGGGAGAGCCCCGACGAGTGCCTGCGCCGGGAGGTCCGGGAGGAGACGGGCCTGACCCTGACTGAGTTCCAGTTCCGGGGCGTGGTCACCTTCCTGTGCAATGACAGCGGCTCGGATCAGTTGATGTACCTGTTCACCGCCACGGGCTGGACGGGGGAGCTGAACCTGGACTGTAACGAGGGCGAGCTGGTATGGGTGCCCAGGGAGAAGGTGCTGGATCTGCCCATCTGGGAGGGGGACGAGATCTTCCTCAAGCTGCTGGCGGAGGACGCCCCGCCCTTCCTGCTCACCCTGGACTACCGGAGCGGGGACGAGCGCCTGGTGCGGGCCGTGCTGGACGGCAGATCCCTGCCCATTGATTGATAAGGAGATGTTTGCGATGAAATTTTCCGAGATGCCCTATGAGCGCCCCGACCTGGAGGGGCTGAAGCAGACCCTGGCGGGGCTCACCCAGCGCCTGAAGGCGGCAACAAGCTATGACGAGGCCAAGGCCGTATTCCTGGAGAAGGAGGAGACGGAGCGCCACATCGACACCCTGACCACCCTGGCCAGCATCCGCAACTCCATCGACACCCGGGATGAGTTCTACGACGGGGAGATGAACTTCTGGAACGCCGCCCTGCCCGAGCTGGAGGCGTATGGGCAGGACTGGAAGCTGGCCATGCTGGAGTCCCCCTATCGGAAGGATTTTGAGGGGGAATACGGTAATCTCATGTTCCTGAACACGGAGATCGCCCTGAAAACCTTCTCCCCTGAGATCGTGCCCCAACTCCAGAAGGAGAACGACCTGACCCTGGCCTACTCCAAGCTGCTGGCCTCCGCCCAGATCCCCTTCGAGGGCAAGACCTGCACCCTGGCCCAGATGGGGCCCTTCCAGAGCGACGCGGACGACCAGCGCCGTCTGGCCGCCTGGAAAGCGGTGGGGACATGGTACAAGGAGCACCAGGCCGACCTGGATCGCATCTATGACGAGCTGACCCACCTGCGGGACGAGATGGGCCGCAAGCTGGGCTACGACGGCTATACCCAGCTGGGATACTACCGCATGGGTCGCAACTGCTACACCAAGGACGACGTGGAGCGGTTCCGGGCCGCCGTGCGCCAGTACCTGGTGCCCCTGGCCGACCGGGTGTACCGGGAGCAGGCCAGGCGTCTGGGCAAGGAGTACCCCATGAACTACGCCGACAACGCCCTGATGTTCCGCTCCGGCAACCCCAGGCCCCAGGGCACGGCGGACGACATTCTGGCCCAGGGCAAGAAGTTCTATGACGAGCTGTCCCCGGAGACGTCCGAGTTCTTCCGAACCATGCTGGACAACGAGCTTCTGGACGTGCTGGCCACCGAGGGCAAGGCCGGCGGCGGCTACTGCACCGGCATCATGGACTATAAGGTGCCCTTCATCTTCGCCAACTTCAACGGCACCCAGGGGGACGTGGAGGTGGTGACCCACGAGGCGGGCCACGCCTTCGCCTGCTGGATGAACCGGGATCGGATCCCGGGCAGCTACGTCTGGCCGGGCATGGAGGCCTGTGAGGTGCACTCCATGTCCATGGAGTTCATGGCCTGGCCCTGGGCGGAGGGCTTCTTCGGCCCGGACACCAGGAAATTCCTCTACAGCCACCTGGCCGGGGCGCTGACCTTCATCCCTTACGGCACCCTGGTGGATCACTTCCAGCACGAGGTCTATGCCAATCCGGACATGACCCCCGCCCAGCGCCACGCGGTGTGGAAGGAGCTCCAGCAGCAGTATATGCCCTGGGTGCGGCTGGACGGGGACATCCCCTTCTTTGCCGACGGCGAGGCGTGGCAGCGGCAGAGCCATATCTACGAGGCCCCGTTCTACTATATCGACTACTGCCTGGCCCAGACGGTGGCGCTGGAGTTCTGGGCGCTGCTCCAGAAGGACAAGAAGGCGGCCTGGGAGAAGTACATGGCCTACACCCGTCAGGGCGGCAGCCGCACCTTCACCGACCTGCTGAAGAACGCCGGGCTGGACACCCCCTTCGACGAGAAGTGCCTGCGGGAGGTGTGCGAGACCGCCGAGGCGTGGCTGGACGGCTTCGACCTCACCGGCATCGCGTAAAAACATGAGAGGAACCCCCGGAACACACTGTGTCCCGGGGGTTCCTTCCACGTTACATCTTCAGCGAGCGATCCAGGTGCTCCACCACGTCGCCCACGGCCTTGATGGCCCGGCCCGCCGCCTTCTGGGCGGAGTGCTTCTTCTTTTTGGGCATCATCATCATGCCCAGGGCGGCGGCCCCCGCCACCATGGTGGCTCCCGCGATGGGCAGCACCGACTTTTTGTCCATTTTCATTGGAATCCCTCCTTCGCCGTGTTAGCTTGCCCGTTTTTCGGCGAAAGAGTGGGCCTGTTTTCAGGAAATTATTTCAAAATCAGCGACACCGGGCAGTGGTCGCTGCCCAGGATGTCCGGGTGGATGGCGGCCTCCGCCACCTGGGCCCCCAGCCGGTCGGAGACGATGAAGTAGTCGATGCGCCATCCCGCGTTCTTCTCCCGGGCGTGAAAGCGGTAGCTCCACCAGGAATAGGCCCCGGTCTCCTCCGGGTGGAGCAGGCGGAAGGTGTCGGTAAAACCGGAGGACAGCAGCCGGGTCATAGCGCCCCGCTCCTGGTCGGAGAAGCCCGCGTTGCCCCGGTTGGTTTTGGGGTTCTTCAGGTCGATCTCCTGGTGGGCCACGTTGAGATCGCCGCAGTACACCACCGGCTTGGTTTTGTCCAGCCCCTTCAGGTAGTCCAGCAGATCGTCCTCCCACTCCATGCGGTAGCCGATCCGGGCCAGCCCGTCCTGAGCGTTGGGGGTGTAGCAATCCACCAGGAAAAAGTCCGGGTACTCCAGGGTGATCAGCCGCCCCTCGTGATCGTGCTTGTCCAGATCCATGCCGTAAAAGACGGACAGGGGCTCCTGCCGGGCGAAAATGGCGGTGCCGGAGTAACCCTTTTTGTCCGCCGAGTTCCAGAACTCGTGGTAGCCGGGCAGATCCGCCTCTGCCTGCCCCCGCTCCATTTTCGTCTCCTGCAGGCAGATGAAGTCGGCGTCCAGCCCCAGCACGGAGTCCGAAAAGCCCTTTTTCAGGCAGGCCCGCAGGCCGTTCACATTCCAGGATACAAATTTCATATGGCTTCCAGCCCCTTTCGATGATCTCGCAGTTCCCGAATCAGCATGACGGCGGAGAATGCCAGCGCCCCCAGCATGGCCGCCGTCTCCAGCGGCATGACGTAGAACCTCCCGCCGATGGTGAGGGTGAAGTTGAATTTCAGCCGCAGGTAGAGGATGTAGCTGGCCAGGGAGGAGGCCTCCGCCAGCACCGCGGCGGGCAGGCGGTGCCAGTTGGCACAGGCCCAGCACAGGGTGAACACGTCCGCCAGGAAGAAGTACCGCTCGTGCATATAGGGCAGCAGGAAGGGCACCCCCAGGCACAGCACCACCGCCATGGACATGGCCAGCCGGTTGTCCAACCTGCCCCGGAGCAGGAAGCCCAGCCCCAGCAGGGCCAGCACCAGCGCCCCGGCGGCAACGACCCCCAGTGTGGCGAAGTACCCCGGATCCTCGGTGCCATAGGGCAGAAATTGATACACCGAGGGGGCGTTGAGTACCAGGCGGCTGCTGTACTCCCCCATCTGGTTAAAATAGATGCCGATGATGTCCCCCAGGGGCTTGCCCAGCAGGAGGGCGGGGATGATGGTGATCAGATAGGTGAGGGGGAACACCCACAGCTCCCGGAACTTCACCCGGCCCGCCAGCCACAGCACCCCCCACAGCGGCAGGACGAAGATGGCCTGGAGCTTGAAGGAGAAGGCCAGGGCCATCAGGGCCACTGAGGTCTTGTTTTTCCCCTCCAGCAGGAGAGCGGCGGCGTGGACGCACAGCGCGCCGTAGATCCCGTCGCACTGGCCCCAGAGGGCCCCGTTGAGCACCACCGTGGGCAGCAGCAGGGCGGCGGCGAAGGCGATGAGGGGAGCGGCGCTTCCCTGGCGTTCCCCGGTGAGGGAACGCACCAGCCGATAACAGCCCCAGGCCAGGATCACGTCGAACACCAGGGAGAACAGCTTGATGAGGTACAGATCCGGTACGGACAGGTAGGAGATGAAGGCCATGAAGTAGAGGTAGGGCACGTTGTAGTCCCCCACCGAATGGGCCACGGCCCCGAAGCCCCCGTTTTCCTGGAAATACTGATACCACCCGGACAGGAAGTTGTTGTAGTCCGACCCGGCGTAGTCCAGGCTCAGCGCCCGGAACAGCATGGCCGCCCCGATGGGCAGCAGCATCATTAGCAGCGTGTCCCACCGGCAGCCCTCCCGCCGGAGGAGCAGCAGCGCCAGCTCCGCCAGGATCAGCAGCGCCGCCGCCATCGTGATGTGATCCGCCCTGCCGCCCCGCTCCAGCGACAGACAGGCCCACACCGCCCCCGCCAGCAGCAGCAGGCCCGCCCCGGCGCACAGGGGCGGCAGGTATTTTTTCCAAGGTTCGTTCATGAGAGTTCCTCCGGGTTATGGTTGTCCAATGATGAATGTGCCTTTCATCATACCATAGATGCAAACCGCAAAGCGGCTTGCGCGCCGTATTCACGGCGCAAAACCGGCGAAGCCGGTTTTGCCTATGGTGTGACATCAGCAACAGGCATTTTGTATTCAAAATGCCGCCCGCAAGGCGGGACACCGCGCATAAGCGCGGTGTTTGCTGATATCATACCACAGCCGCCCGTATTTTTCCACCCCCATTCCGTCCTGGAAAAAAAGGCGGCAAAACCCGGCAAAATTCCGCCGCCTGGCAGTTGACATTTTCCCGGTTTGGCTTTATTCTAAAAGGTAGACTTTCTTGAACACGCATCCATGGAATTGGAGGATTATCCTATGTGCGGTTTTACCGGCTTTGTGTCCCGCTCCGCCCCCCCGGACAAGACGGCCCTGGGGGCCATGGGGGACGCCATCCGCCACCGGGGCCCCGACGGCGAGGGACAGTACACCGATGAGCGCTGCGGCATCGCCCACCGCCGCCTGTCCATCCTGGATCTGGAGAAGGGGCAGCAGCCCATCGCCAGCCCCGACGGGCGGTATATCATCGCCTACAACGGCGAGACCTACAACTTCCGGGAGCTGCGGGGGGAGCTCATCGCCGCGGGCCACAGCTTTCACACCGACTGCGACACCGAGGTGGTGCTCCACGGCTACCTGGAGTGGGGAGCGGAGGTGCTGAAAAAGCTGCGGGGGATGTTCGCCTTCGTCATCTGGGACAAGGAGAAAAAGGAGCTGTTCGGCGCCCGGGATCCCTTCGGCATCAAGCCCTTCTACTACGCCCAGATGGGGGAGCTGTTCTTCTTCGGCTCGGAGTGCAAGAGCTTCCTGCCCCACCCGGGCTTCCGGAAGGAGCTCAACCCCAACGCCCTGAAGCTCTACCTCACCTTCCAGTATTCCGCCCTCAACGAGTCCTTCTTCAAGGGGGTGTACCGCCTGCTCCCCGGCCACTACCTGATCCACCGGGACGGGCACACCCAGTTCGCCTCCTACCACACCTTCTCCTTCGATCCCCAGCCCATGCCTCTGGAACAGCGGGCGGCCCAGATCCGGGAGGTTGTCACCGAGTCCGTCAAAGCCCACGAGATCAGCGACGTGGAGGTGGGCTCCTTCCTGTCCGGCGGCATCGACTCCAGCGTCATCGCCGCCCTGTCCCGGCCGGACAAGACCTACTCCGTGGGCTTTGCCAACAAGGACTTCGACGAGACAGGGGAGGCCAAGGCCCTGTGTGAGGAGCTGGGGCTGCGAAATATCTCCAAGACCATCTCCGCCCAGGAGTTTTTCGACGCCCTGCCCGCCATCCAGTACTATGCCGATGAGCCCAACGCCAACTTGTCCACCGTGCCGCTGTACTTCCTGTCCCAGCTGGCGGCCAAGGACGTGAAGGTGGTGCTGTCCGGCGAGGGGGCGGACGAGCTGTTCGGCGGTTACGCCAGTTATCACACCAGGCGATCCTACCGGCTATACCGCAAGTCACCCCTGGCCCTGCGAAAGGCGGTGGCCCGCTGGGCCGCCGGGCGCCCCCCCTTCCACGGCCAGCACTGGCTGGTGGACGCCCCCAAGAGCATCGACCAGACCTTCATCGGCCAGGCGTTTATTTTCGACAACGACGAGGCGGAGCGGGTGCTCACCCCCACTTACCGCTCCGAGCTGACCTGGCACGACGTGACCGAGCCCTATTTCGAGGCCATTGAGGGCGCCGACGACCTGACCAAGATGCAGTACCTTGACCTCCATCTGTGGCAGCCGCTGGATATCCTCCGCAAGGCCGACCGCATGACCATGGCCCACTCCCTGGAGCTGCGGGTGCCCTACCTGGACCGGGAGGTGTGGGCGGTGGCCCGGGCCATCCCCAGCAGCCAGAAAATGCGGGGCAAGACCATGACCAAGTACCCCCTGCGGATGGCGGCGGTGCCCCTGCTGCCGGACGACTGGGTGAAACGTGACAAGAAGGGTTTCCCGGTGCCCTTCATCGCCTGGCTGCGGGAGGAGAAGTACTACAACTGGGCCAAAGACCTGATCAGCCAGGACTATGTGGCGGAGTTCTTCGACCAGAAGTACCTGCTGGAGCTGCTGGACACCCACTACTCCGGCCGGGCGAAAACCCACCGCAAGCTGTACACGGTGCTGTCCTTCCTGATCTGGTATCAGGTCTATTTTCCGGAGAGGTGCGGCGTAGAGCCATTTCAACCAGGTAAATGACAAAATTACCCGCCGCGGCTTTGACGGCGGGTAATTTTTGTCGAAAAGCGGAAAAACCGTCTAAATCTACTATTGAAAAAAGCCTATTACTTTTATATAATATCGTCTGAACTTTTCAGCCTGAGCGCCTGGGCCGTCCCAGAGCCTGACGGCGCGATAACACGGGAGGACAATTATGATTCTGCGGGTTGGCATCGACATCGGCTCCACCACCGTCAAGGTGGTGGTGCTGGACGAGGACAATAAGCTGCTGTTCCGCTCCTATGAGCGGCACTATTCCAAGGCCCGGGAGCGGGCCTGCGAGACCTTGGACTCCATCGAGGAGATGCTCCGGGGGCAGGACGTGCGCCTGGTGATCACCGGCTCCGCCGGGCTGGGGGTGGCCAAGGCCGCGGAGCTGGACTTCGTGCAGGAGGTGTACGCCACCGCGGCGGCGGTGAACGCCTACATCCCGGACACCGACGCGGTCATCGAGCTGGGGGGCGAGGACGCCAAGATCATCTTCTTCGGCGGCGCCCTGGAGGAGCGGATGAACGGCTCCTGCGCCGGGGGCACCGGGGCGTTCATCGACCAGATGGCCACCCTGATGAACGTCACCGTCAACGAGCTGGACGCCCTGTCCCTGAAGCACGAGAAGATCTACCCCATCGCCTCCCGGTGCGGCGTGTTCGCCAAGAGCGACATCCAGCCCATTTTGAACCAGGGCGGGCGGAAGGAGGACGTGGCCGCCTCCATCTTCCAGGCCGTGGTGGATCAGACGGTGGCGGGCCTCACCCAGGGCCGGGAGCTGAAGGGCAAGATCGTCTTTCTGGGCGGGCCCCTCCACTTCCTCATGGGCCTGCGGGAGCGGTTTGTGGACACCCTGCAATTGGATGAGGAGCACGCCGTTTTCCCCGAGGACGGCGACTGCTTCGCCGCCATGGGGGCGGCGCTGTGTTCCTCCGACTACGAGGCCCACCCCTTCGACGAGCTGCTGCGGAAGCTCCGGGAGAGCAAGGACGCCACCTCGGTGGTGGACACCATGCCCCCCTTGTTCGAGAGCCAGGCGGACTATGACGCCTTCGCCGCCCGGCACAACGCCTCCACGCCGCCCCAACTGGACATCGGCACTTACGAGGGGGACGCCTACTTAGGCATCGACGCCGGCTCCACCACCACGAAAATGGCCCTCATCGCCCCGGACGGCGGGCTGCTGTATACTTACTACCACTCCAATTTGGGCAACCCGGTGGCCATCGTGCTGGAGCAGCTCAAGGAGATCTACAAGCTGTGCGGGGATCGCGTCAAGATCAAGGGCTCTGCCGTCACCGGCTACGGGGAGGATCTGATCAAAAACGCCTTCTCCTGCGATCTGGGACTGGTGGAGACGGTGGCCCACTACCGGGCCGCCGCCCACTTCAACCCCGACGTAGACTTCATCATCGACATCGGCGGCCAGGACATGAAGTGCTTCAAGATCCGCAACGGGGCGGTGGACTCCATCATGCTCAACGAGGCGTGCTCCTCCGGCTGCGGCTCCTTCATCGAGACCTTTGCCAAGGCCCTGGGCTACAGCATCGCCGACTTCGCCAAGCTGGGCCTGTTCACCCAGAAGCCGGTGAACCTGGGCTCCCGGTGCACTGTGTTCATGAACTCCAGCGTCAAGCAGGCCCAGAAGGACGGGGCCAGCGTGGAGGATATCAGCGCGGGCCTGTCCATCTCCATCGTGAAGAACGCCATTTACAAGGTCATCCGCGCCGCCAGCGCCGACGACCTGGGCAAGCACATCGTGGTGCAGGGCGGCACCTTCCACAACGACGCGGTGCTCCGGGCCTTCGAGCAGGAGCTGGGTCGGGACGTGACCCGGCCCACCATCGCGGGCATCATGGGGGCCTTCGGGGCGGCGCTGGCCGCTCGGGATCTGGGGCTGGAGCAGTCCGCCCTGCTGGACGAGGGGGCGCTGGAGGGCTTCACCCACTCCGCCAAGCCCGTCACCTGCAACCTGTGCACCAACCACTGCTCCCTCACGGTGAACAGCTTCGACGGCGGGCGGCGGTTCATCTCCGGCAACCGCTGCTCCCGGCCCCTGGGCAAGGAGAAGGCGGAGCTGCCCGACCTGTACCGCTGGAAGTATGAAAAGCTGCGGGCCATGGAGGGCAAGGGCCTCGGGGATGGATCCCGGGGGCGGATCGGCCTGCCCTTCGGGCTGAATATGTACGAAAACCTCCCCTTCTGGTACGCCCTGTTCACCCGGTTGAACTTTGAGGTGGTGCTCTCCCCGGAGTCCTCCCGGAAGCTGTACATCAAAGGCCAGCGCACCATCCCGTCGGACACGGTGTGCTACCCCGCCAAGCTGCTCCACGGCCACGTGCAGGCCCTGGTGGAGGCGGGGGTGGACGCCATCTTCTACCCCTGTATGTCCTACAACTTTGACGAGAAGTCGTCGGACAACAACTACAACTGCCCGGTGGTGGCCTACTACCCTGAGCTGCTGGCCGCCAATATGCCGGATTTGAAAAAGACCCGCTTCCTCAACCCCTACGCGGGTCTGCATCGGCCAAAGGACTATGAGCGCCTGGGCTCCCAGTGGTTTGCCGACACCTTCGGCATCCCCCGGAAGGAGGCCGCCAGCGCCATCCGGGCGGCCTACCAGGCCTATGACCGGTATAAGGAGGAGATCCACCACACGGGGCGGCAGTACATCGAGCAGGCCCGGGCCCAGGAGCTGCCCATCCTGGTGCTGGCGGGCCGGCCCTACCACATCGACCCGGAGATCAACCACGGCATCAACGACCTCATCACCTCCTTCGGCTTTGTGGTGGTGAGCGAGGACGCGGTGGCCTGGCTGGAGGACTACGCCCCCCGGAAGGTGCTCAACCAGTGGACCTTCCAGGCCCGTATGTACAACGCCGCCCGGTATGTGTGCACCCAGCCCGACATGGAGCTGGTGCAGCTGGTGAGCTTTGGCTGCGGCACCGACGCCATCACCGGAGACGAGGTGCGCTCCATCCTGGAGGGGGGCGGCAGGCTGTACACCCAGCTGAAGATCGACGACATCAGCAATCTGGGGGCGGTGAAGATCCGTGTCCGCTCGCTGATGGCCGCCATGGAGGAGAGAAAACGCCGTGAACATTGATCTGAGTATCTGCCAGGAGGCGCTGAACCGGGATCCGGTGCTCTACCTGGATCTCACCGAGGCAATCCGCCGGGGGGAGGGGCGGCTCATCGCCGCCATGCCCCGGGGCGCCCTGGTTTCCTTCCGGAACTATGAGAAGGACGGACAGGAGCTGGGCTTTACCATGTTCGCCGACGATCTGGAGACAGCCAAGCGGCTGCTGGCCATGCTGCCGCCCCAGCCGGACTTCCTCACCGTCCACGAGGACTTTTACCTGGACGAGCTGGAGAAGCGGTTTGGGTTTGACCGGCTGAACCCCTGCTGGCAGGTGGGATATCTGCGAACTATGGCCCCCGCCGCCCCGGACTGTGAGGCCGAGATCCGGCAGCTGGAGCTGTCCCACCTGCCCGCCGTGGTGGAGCACTACGCCGAGAACGGCGTGGATGACGGCTATCTGTCCGGACTGATCGAGCAGGGGGAGCTGTACGGCGCCTTTGAGGGGGAGACCCTCATGGCCTTCATCGGCCGCCACGCCGAGGGCTCCATGGGGCTTTTGGAGGTGCTGCCCCAGTACCGCCGCCGGGGGCTGGGCAGGCTGCTCCAGTCCCATCTGATTGATCTGGAGCTGTCCCGGGGCCGCGTCCCCTACGGGCAGGTGTTCGATGGGAACGAGGCGTCCCTGGCTCTCCAGCAGTCCCTGGGCATGACCCGCTCTATGGGGCGGCTCTACTGGGCCGTCCGCAATGACTGATCCCGCGAAAGGAGTGCTTACTCATGGCTGAACTGAAATATGACAAGGATGGACGGCTGCTCTTTACCAAGGAGATGAAGGAGGAGTACACCATCCTCATGCCCCAGATGCTGCCCGTCCACTTCGGGATGTTCCGCCAGCTGCTGGTGCTGGAGGGCTACAAGGTGGATATGCTCACCACCAACCACCGGGGCATTGTGGACGAGGGGCTGAAATACGTCCACAACGACACCTGCTACCCCGCCCTGCTGGTCATCGGCCAGCTCATCGACGCCATCAAGCATGGCGGCTATGATCCCCACAAGATCGCGCTGTTCATCACCCAGACGGGCGGCGGCTGCCGGGCGTCCAACTACATCCACCTGCTGCGAAAGGCGCTGGAGAAGGCGGATCTGGCCTTCGTGCCCGTCATCTCGGTGAATCTGTCCGGGCTGGAGAAAAACCCGGGCTGGACGCTGACCCTGGGCATGATCCGCAAGATGATCTACGCCATGCTGTACGGCGATCTCATCGTCAACGTGGCCAACCAGGTGCGGCCCTATGAGCTGAACCACGGCCAGACCGACCGGCTGGTGGACGAGTGGCAGGGGAAGCTCATCGACGGCTTCCAGCAGGGTCGCGGCATGAGCCGCAAGCAGATGCGGGAGAGCTTCGACGCCATCATCGCCGACTTCGCCGCCGTCCCCGTCTCCCGGGACGAGAAGGTGAAGGTGGGGGTGGTGGGGGAGATCTACGTGAAGTTCTCCCCTCTGGGCAACAACAACCTGGAGGACTTCCTGCTGTCCGAGGGGGCGGAGCCTGTGGTGCCCGGCCTCACCGACTTTATGATCTTCAAGATTTTCAACCGGGAGACGGACGTGGACATCTACGGCGGGCTGTGGGCCAAGAAGAAGGTGGCCCAGATCTTCAAGGGCTACATCGAGGCCTGTCAGAAGGACATGATCGCCGCCCTGAAAAAGAGCCGCTTCCGCGCCCCCGGCACCTTTGAGGAGATGCACAAGCTGGTGCAGGGCTATTTAGGCGACGGGAACAAGATGGGGGAGGGGTGGCTGCTCACCGGCGAGATGCTGGAGCTCATCCATTCCGGGGTGCCCAACATCGTGTGCACCCAGCCCTTCGGCTGCCTGCCCAACCATATCGTGGGCAAGGGCATGATCCGCAAGCTGAAGGACGACTACCCCAACTCCAACATCGTGGCCATCGACTACGATCCGGGGGCCACCAAGATCAACCAGGAAAACCGGATCAAGCTGATGCTGGCCAACGCCAAGGCCCTGGCCAGGCAGGAGGCGGAACGGGAAAAAGAGCCCGCGGGCGCGGGTGTGTAAAGGAGGAAGCGCCATGAAATTAGCGGAGGCCTTACAGGAGCGGGCGGATCTGAACCGCCGGATCCAGCAGCTCCAGCAGCGGCTGGGGAACAACGCCATCGTCCAGGAGAAGGAGAAGCCCATCGAGGATCCGAAGAACCTTCTGGCGGAGCTGGATCGCTGCGTGGCGGAGCTGGAGGATATCATCGCCCGGATCAACCTGACCAACTGCCGCACCCAGGTGGAGGGCAAAACCCTCACCCAGCACCTGGCCCGGCGGGACGCGCTGAAGCTGAAGCTGGGCGCCTATCGGGATCTGGCCTATCAGGCCAGTCAGGTGGGACACCGGGCCAGCGGGCGGGAGATCAAGCTGTTCAGCGCCGTGGACGTGCCCCAGCTTCAGCGGGACGTGGATGGACTGTCCAAGGAGCTGCGCCTGCTGGACAATACGATCCAGGCGGCCAACTGGAGTACGGAATTGATTTAGGTACGAGCGTTGCCGTGACACCAACGCTACAGATCAGCACCATTTCCGTCAGCAGTTTCAAGTTCTTTTTCGGTTCCTTTTTCTTTCAAGAAAAAGGAACAAGGCGGCAAAGCAGGTAGCTTTCGGGGCGAACGCGATCTCCCCCGGCTGAGAATGAGCCGGAAGCATTGGTGGCGCCAAAGGGCTGGCGCGAGGGGGTTCGATCCCTCCACGTTACCGTTAGGCCCAGACCGCGCACGACCGTACCGTTACAGGGCGAGGGCCCATATTGACATCGTATTCCCACAGCGTTGACTGGAAGCGAGGGCGGGCAAGGGGAACTGCCGCCGTATCGCGGCCCCGCCCCAACCGGGGCGGGGCCGCTCATTTGGGAGGTTTTTATGGACGAACTGCATTTTGTGGACGCCTGCACGGAGGAGCATTTCCGGGCCATGTCCCTCCTCCACGCCCTGGGCTGGCGGGACACCTATGTGGACGCGGTGCCCGCCGACTACATGGCCCGGGAGATCACCGACGACCGCTGGGTGGAGGTGTTCCGCACCAACTACGAGACCCGGAACGGCGTGCATGGCCTGCTGCTCTACCGGGGGGAGGAGCCGGTGTCCTGCCTGAACTATTGCAGGGCCCGCACCACCAATTACAATGTGGGGGACATCTGCACCTTTGACAACACCGACTACGCCGACTGGGGGGAGATCGCCTCCTTCTACACCCAACCGGCGGAGCGGGGGAGGGGCTACGGCGGGCTGCTGTTTGACGAGGCCTGCCGCCGGATGAAAGGGGAGGGGTTTCGGAACGCCTTCGTGTTCGTCCTCCAGGAGAACGAGGGGGCCCGGCGGTTCTATGCCGCCCACGGTTTCTCCTGGGACGGCACCAGCGCAGACATCCCCTTTCCCGACAGCCCGCCCTGCCACGACCTGCGGTATGTGAAACCGCTGTAAACGTGAATCAGCCCGTCCATCAAAACCGCCGGAATTTTGGGTTTCCCCGCAAATGAATTGTGCGAACAGAAGATACTATTTTCGGGAGAAATATTTATGTGGAGAGAGGGAAAGATCCGCATCATTGACATTGCGGAAGAACTGGGCGTCAGCACCGCGACGGTATCCAATGTAATTCACGGAAAGACAAAAAAGATATCCGCCCAGACAGTAAAGCGGGTGCAGGAAAAGCTGGAGGAGCGGGGCTACATCCCCAATATGGCAGCTACCCTGCTGGCCCAGAACGACTCCCGCATCATCGGCGTAGTCATCAAAAACCACGAGAAGTATGAGGGTCAGCTACTGCAGGATCCCTTTATTGCCGCCGCCCTAAACGCGCTGTCGGACGAAATTGAACGCAACGGCTATTTTATGATGATAAAAAAAGCCGGAAACATTATGGAGGCGGTCAAATTCGCCTCCATGTGGAATATGGCCGGCATGGTAATCCTCAGCTTCTGCGCCGACGAATACCAGGAGTTCCGCAGCCGGATCCACATTCCCTTTGTCGTCTATGACGGTTATTTTGAAAATGAGGGACGGATCTGCAACATCCAGATCGACGACCGGGACGGCGGCCGGCAGGTGGGCGCGCACCTGCGGGAGCGGGGGCACCGGCGGGTGCTCTGTATCGCCGACAATCAGGAGTGTATGGATCTTCAGCGCTACAAGGGCCTCTGTGAGGGGCTGGGCTTCCCCGCAGATTTTCTAAAGATACCCATGTGCAAGCGGGAACGGGAGCCCTTCTACCGGGAACGGCTTAATTTTCTGCGGCAATACAGCGCTGTCTTTGCGGTTTCAGATTACTATGCCGTCGATCTGATGCGCTTTTTACAGCAAAACGGTCTGAACGTACCCCGGGATATTGCCATCGTCGGCTTTGATGACAGCGGCATCTGTGAACAGGTCGTCCCCCCACTCACCTCCGTGCGGCAGGATGGGGTGTGCCGGGCCCAAATGGCGCTCCGGCTGCTGAAGCGGATGAAAGAGGAGCCCACGTTTTCCGGTAATTTCCTCACTTCCGTCCATCTGGTTATGTCATTAACCAAGTAGGTTATGCGTTTAACCTATTGACATTGCCTGCCCTTTCCAGCATAATTTGGGGAGGCAGGTGATTTTATGCGGCAGCGCTCTTTTTTCTGGTCAGTGGCCGGCATCGCTGTTCCCGTTGGCCTCCAGTCCATGCTCCAATCCTCTTTTGCTATGATCGATCAGCTGATGGTGGGGCAGCTGGGCAGCACGGCGGTGGCCGCTATTGAGGTCGCCAGCCGGCCGGCCTTTATCTATTCCGTTGTGGTGGGCGCGGTGGCCGCCATCGCCGGGGTCATGATCTCCCAATACCTGGGCATGGAGAATGAAGATCTGGCCGACCGGAGCCTGTCTGTCAACCTGATTGTGGCGGCTGCCCTTGGGGGACTGTTTATGGCGCTGTGCCTCCTGTTTCCAGAGCAGATCATCCGCATTTTCGTCAAGGACGACAGGGCCATCCTCGCCCCCGGCCGGGACTATCTGATCCGCATTGTCTGGACGTACCTCCCAATGGGGATGGCCTCGATCCTCTCCGTCATGATCCGATGCATGGGGCACTCCGTATATCCCCTCTGCGCCGGCATCCTTTCGGCCGTTGTCAACACGGGGCTGAACTACGCGCTGATTTTTGGCCGGTTTGGCTTCCGCCCCTTGGGCGCCGCAGGGGCGGCCATCGCAAGCGTAGTATCCCAAGTGATCAACCTCCTTCTGATCCTGGCCGTATTCTATTGGGTCAGGATCCGGAACCGCGGCGGATTCCACTTTTCCCTCTCCCTTGGTTCGGAGGGCTGGCGGCAATTTGCCCTGATGCTCCTGCCTATCCTGGTGAACGAGTTTCTCTGGAGCGTAGGCCAGAATGTCAACACCTATATTTATGGACACATCGGAACGGGCGACCTGGCCGCCATGTCCATGACCGGCCCCATTCAGGGACTTTTTACCGGCGCCCTGAGCGGAGTTTCCCAGGCGGCCGGCATTTTGACCGGCAGGCGTCTGGGCGCCCGGGAATATGAGGCGGCCTATCAGGAGTCCAAAAAGTTGATGTGGTATGGTCTCTGGGGCTCCCTGCTGCTGTCCGCCCTTCTGATCTGTCTGCGGGGGCCGTATGTGCGGCTCTACAAGGTGGAACCCGATGTACAGGCAGTGGCCAGCGGGCTTCTGTTCCTGTTCGCGGTGCTGGCCCCGGTCAAGGTGGCCAATATGATCCTGGGTGGCGGGATTATCCGGAGCGGCGGAAAAACGGCTTACATCATGGCCATTGATATGGCCGGCACCTGGCTTGTGGGGGTTCCCCTGGGGCTGGTCACGGCGTTTGTATTCCATATGCCCATTCATCTGGTATACTTTATCCTGTCTCAGGAGGAGCTTGTCCGGCTCCTGCTGACCTGGATGTTGTTCCGCAGCCGGAAATGGATGACCAGCCTCTCCGGCGGATAAGCATCCGGTTTCAACAAGCATCTGAGAGCGGCTCAGCCCTGACGGGTGACAGCCGCTCTATTTGCGTTTTCAGGCGCTGGGCCGCCGGTTATTGAGCATATCGAACAAAAATAGAGGGACAATTTTTTGCAACCTTCCGATTTTTTCAGTTCAGGATTATTTTCTCTTGCATCCGCCGGTTTTTGTTGCTATTATAATCACAGCACAACCGGAAACGTTTCCGGTATCGTTCCCAATCCGGCAAAATATTTTTAGGAGGACAATGAAATGAGCAAGTTCAAAAAGATCCTGGCCCTGACCCTGGCTCTCAGCATGGCCATGGCCATGCTTCTGGCTGGCTGCACCAGCCAGAATCCCGGCGATAATACCCAGCAGCCCGGCAATCAGACCCAGCAGCCCGGCGGCAGCACCGAGACCGGCCGCGTCTACTGGCTGAACTTCAAGCCCGAGCTGGACACCACCGCTCAGGAGCTGGCCAAGACCTACACCGACAAGACCGGCGTGCCCGTCCAGGTCGTCACCGCCGCCGCTGGCACCTACAGCCAGACCCTCATCGCCGAGATGGATAAGACCGAGGCCCCCACCCTGTTCGTCATCGGCAACACCGAGGGCGTCAAGACGTGGAAGGACTACGCCCTGGATCTGAAGGGCACCGCCATTGAGGCCGAGCTGAACACCGACGGCTATAACCTCTATGACGAGACCGGCAAGCTGGTGTCCATCGGCTACTGCTACGAGTGCTACGGCATCATCGTCAACCCCGACCTGGTGGAGCAGGCCGGCCACTCCATGGACGAGATCACCAACTTCGACGGGCTGAAGAAGGTTGTGGAGGACATCCACGCCCGGGCCGGCGAGCTGGGCTTCGACGCCTTCACCTCCTGTGACATGGACGGCAACTCCTCCTGGCGCTTCACCGGCCACATGGCCAACCTGGAGTACTTCTATGAGCAGAAGGACGATCCCTGGACCGAGTGCCCCCCCTCCCTCACCGGCGAGTATATGGACAACTTCAAGAACCTCTATGACCTGTGCATCAACAACAGCCTGACCTCCCCCAAGGAGCTGGCCACCGGCGGCCACGACCCCGACAATGAGTTCAAGACCGGCAAGGCCGCGTTCCATGTTCAGGGCTCCTGGACCTACGCCGACATCTCCGCCGCCGTTCCCAACGCCACCATGATCCCCTACTACTGCGGCGTGGCCGGCGAGGAGAAGGCCGGCCTGAACTGCGGCACCGAGAACTGCTGGGCCGTCAACTCCAAGGTCTCCGAGGCCGATCAGAAGGCCACCATCGACTTCATGGTGTGGCTGGTCAGCGACCCCGACGCCTCCGCCAAGATGGTGAACGAGCTGGGCGTGCTGCCCTATAAGAACGCCCCCGAGTCCGCCAACGGCTTCCTGGCCGACGCCAACGAGTACGCCGCCAACGGCTGCTACGTGATGCCCTGGGTCACCAACTACCAGCCCGACGTGGACAACTACCGCGCCGCCCTGGTGGCCGCCCTGAACCAGTACAACAGCGACCAGTCCGACGCCAACTGGGCCACCGTCAAGACCGCCTTTGTGGAGGGCTGGGCCTCCCGCTACCAGGCCGTCAACGGCTGATTTCCCCTCCGCTTTAACTCTTACGCTTTGACATCAGGCCGGGGCGGGCGCGTCGCCCGCCCCGGCTTCCCTTCCCGTCCGTATGCAGGGGCGGACATTGTCCGCCCGCGCAGCCTCCCCCGCCTCCCGCGGGCGCACAATGTGCGCCCCTGCAAAACCTCAAGAGGAGCTGATATCTTGAAAAAAGCGAAACACACCAACAACAACTCCCTCCGGCGCGCCACCCGGCTGTGGAGCCCGCTGTTCCTGGGGCCTGTGGTGATCGCCTTCTGCATCGGCTTTGTCTGGCCCTTCCTCCAGGGCATCTGGCTGTCCCTGTGCCAGTTCAAAACCATCGGGGACGCCAAGTTCATCGGCTTCGGCAACTATGCCAGGGCCTTCCAGGACGCCTCCTTCCGCCACGCCTTCTGGTACACCGCCCTGTTCGCCATTGTGTCCCTGGTGATCATCAACGTGCTGGCCTTCGCCGTGGCCTACGTCCTGACCCAGGGGATCAAGGGCAGCAACCTGTTCCGCACCGTGTTCTTCATGCCCAACCTCATTGGCGGCATCGTGCTGGGCTATATCTGGTCCATGATCTTCGACGGCATCCTCAGCCGCTGGTCCACCTCCATCCTGATGGACAGCAAATTCGGCTTCTGGGGCCTGATCATCCTCATGTGCTGGCAGCAGATCGGCTACATGATGATCATCTACATCGCCGGGCTGCAAAACGTCCCCGGCGAGATGCTGGAGGCCGCCCGCATCGATGGGGCCACCCGCTGGCAGACCCTGTTCAAGGTCACCATCCCCAACGTGATGCCCTCCATCACCATCTGCATGTTCCTGTCCCTCACCAACGGCTTCAAGCTGTTCGATCAGAACCTGGCCCTCACCGCCGGCCAGCCCTTCACCATCATGCCCGACGGCACCACCGTCAAGCAGACCGAGATGCTGGCCCTGAACATCTTCAACACCTTCAACACCCCCAGCGCCACATCCCAGGGCACCGCCCAGGCCAAGGCGGTTATCTTCTTCGTACTGGTGGCCGGTCTGGGTCTGGCCCAGCTGGCCTACACCCGTAAACGGGAGGTGCAGCAGTAATGAACAACAAGAAAACCATGTCCCCCGAACGCCGCCGGAAGGCCATCCTGTCCGTGGTGCTGGCCGTGATCTGCATCATCTACGTGCTGCCCGTGCTGGCGGTGGTGATCAACTCCTTCAAGCTGAACACCTACGTCAAGACCGACACCTTCGCTCTGCCCACCGGTGAGATGTGGGCCGGCTTCGATAACTTCATCAAGGGCATGACCTTCGGCAACTACCCCTTCGCGGACAGCGTGAAGTACAGCGTCATCATCACCGTGCTGTCCACCGCCCTGATCCTGCTGTGCACCTCCATGGCCGCCTGGTACATCGCCCGGGTGAACTCCTTCTTCTGCAAGGTGCTCTATTTCCTGTGCGTGTTCTCCATGGTGGTTCCCTTCCAGATGGTGATGTACACCCTGTCCAAGACCGCCGACAAGCTGAAGCTGAACACCCCCTGGACGATCCCCATCGTCTATCTGGGCTTCGGCGCGGGGCTGGCCATCTTCATGTTCGTGGGCTTTGTCAAGTCCATCCCCCTGGAGATCGAGGAGGCCGCCGCCATCGACGGCTGCGGGCCGCTTCGCACCTACTTCTCCGTGGTGCTGCCCATGCTCAAGCCCACCATGATCTCCGTGGGCATCCTGGAGATCATGTGGGTGTGGAACGACTACCTGCTGCCCTCCCTGGTGCTGAACATCACCAAGTACCGCACCATCCCCATCCACATCCAGTACCTGAAGGGTAGCTACGGTACCGTGGATCTGGGCGCCACCATGGCCCTGATCCTGCTGTCCATCATCCCGGTGATCGTGTTCTACCTCACCTGCCAGAAGCACATCATCAAGGGCGTGGCCGCAGGAGCCGTGAAGGGCTGATCCTCAAAAGGAGGGATACGGATGACCATCAAGGATATCGCGCGGCTGTCGGGCGTGGGCGTGGCCACCGTGTCCCGAGTGCTGAACCACCACCCCGACGTGTCGGAGGACACCCGCCGGAAGGTGCTGGCGGTGGTGGAGGAGCAGGGATTCCAGCCCAACACCAACGCCAAGCACCTCAAGCAGCAGGCCAGCGCCTCCGTGGCCCTGATCGTCAAGGGCACCATGAATATGCTCTTTGCCGATCTGGTGGAGCGGTGCCAGCAGCTTTTGCAGGACGCGGGCCGGGATGCGGCGGTGTATTACCTGGACGAGGACGCCAACGAGGTGGCCTACGCCCTCCAGCTCTGCCGGGAGCGCAAGCCCCAGGGGATCCTCTTTTTAGGGGGCGATCTGGAGTTTTTCCAGGCGGAGTTCGGCGGGATCAGCGTGCCCTGCGTCCTGCTGACAAACTCCGCCCGGGAGCTGGGCTTCGCCAATCTGTCCTCCCTCACCACCGACGACGAGGAGGCCGCCCGGCAGGTGATCCGTTTTCTGGCCGATCAGGGCCACCGGGACATCGGCCTCTTGGGGGGCAACTGGTCGTGCACCCAGATCAGCTATCGCCGGGTGCAGGGCTGCCAGCGGGCCTTTGACGAGCTGGGCCTGCCCTTTGACCCCCAGCGGTGCGAGCCCTGCCGCTACTCCCTGCCAGACGCCTACGACACCACCAAGCGGCTGCTGGCCCGGTGCCCGGAGCTCACCGCCCTGTTCTGCATCAGCGACGTGATGGCCATGGGCGCCATCCGGGCCATCCGGGATCTGGGCCGTAAAGTGCCGGAGGACGTGTCCGTGGTGGGGTATGACGGCATCCCTCTGTCCCAGTTCTCCGTCCCCCGCCTGGCCACCGTCCGGCAGGACACCCAGCTGCTGGCGGAGCAGGGGGTGGATCTGCTGTTGCATAGCCTTCAGCGGCCCTGTCCCCCCGTCCACAACGTGGTGCCCTTCCAGCTCATCCGGGGAGGCAGCGTGGCCCCGCCTCGGACAGCCTGATCGAGCAAATTTAAGCCGCCGGACTGTTCCACGGTCCGGCGGCTTTGACGAAAGGTGGAACCTTGTGATGCGATCCGCCGGCATTTTAATGCCCATCTCCTCTCTGCCCTCCCCCTGCGGCATTGGCACGCTGGGCGCGGACGCCCGGGCCTTTGTAGACTTCCTCGCCGCCGGAGGGCAGGCTTATTGGCAGATCCTGCCCATCTGCCCCACCAGCTACGGGGACTCCCCCTATCAGTCCTTCTCCTCTTACGCCGGCAACCCCTATTTCATTGACCTGGACACTCTGGCGGATCAGGGCCTCCTCCAGCAGTCGGAGTACCAGGCTCTTGACTGGGGGGACGACCCCAAGCGTGTGGACTACGCCCTGCTCTATGAGCGGCGCTATCCGGTGCTGCGCCGTGCCGCCCGGCGGCTGCTGGCCGCCCCCCCGGCGGACTTCGCCCCCTTCCTGGCGGACAACGGGGTCTGGCTGAAGGACTACGCCCTGTTCATGGCGCTGAAGGACAAATTCGGCGGCGTGTCCTGGCTTCAATGGCCGGAAGCCCTGCGCCGGAGGGAGGGCGCCGCCCTGGATGAGGCGCGGGACGAGCTGTCGGAAGATATCCGGTTCTGGGAGGCCGTCCAGTACCTCTTCTTCACCCAGTGGTGGAATCTGAAGGAGTACGCCAACCAGAAGGGCGTGTCCATCATCGGCGACCTGCCCATCTACGTGGCCGGGGACAGCGCCGACGTATGGGCCAATCAGTCCCAGTTCCAGCTGGACGAGAACCTCATGCCCACCGAGGTGTCCGGCTGTCCCCCCGACGGCTTCGCCGCCGATGGCCAGCGCTGGGGAAACCCCCTCTTTGACTGGGAGCGGATGAAACAGGACGGTTACCAGTGGTGGCTGCGGCGTATCGCCTTTCAGCTAAAGATCTACAACGTGCTTCGCATCGACCACTTCCGGGCCTTCGACGCCTATTACGCCATCCCCTACGGGGACGCCACCGCTCGGAATGGCCGCTGGCGCCCCGGCCCCGGCATGGACTTCTTCCGGGCCGTCAACGAGAAGCTGGGACGGCAGAATATCATCGCCGAGGATCTGGGCTTCCTCACCGACTCGGTGCGGGAGCTGCTGCGGGAGACGGGCTACCCCGGCATGAAGGTGCTGGAGCTGGCCTTCGACAGCCGGGATCCCGCCCCCGGCTACCTGCCCCACTGCTACCCCGCCAACTGCGTGGCCTACCCTGGCACCCACGACAACGACACCATCCAGGGCTGGCTGGCCTCTGCCGCCCCCGAGGACGCCGCCTTCGCCAAGGCGTACCTGCGCCTCAACAGGCGGGAGGGCTACCACTGGGGTATGATGCGCGCGGCCTGGGCCTCTCCCGCCGATCTGGCGGTGATCCAGGCCCAGGATCTGCTGGGCCTGGGCAGCGAGGCCCGGATGAACACCCCCTCCACCTTAGGAGGAAACTGGCAATGGCGGGCCCTGCCCGGTTCCTTTGACGGGAAGCTGGCCCGCCGTCTTCGCCGGGAGGTGGAGGTGTACCAGCGCCTCCCCAACGGGCAGGACGACCAAAAATAAAGGGGGATTTTTATGGCACGAACTACGACAAAAGCATACCGCAATCAGGTCATGTACTCGGTGTTTGTCCGCAATCACAGCCAGGAGGGTACCTTTGAAGCCGTCCGCCGGGATCTGGAGCGGATCCGCTCTCTGGGCGTGGATATCATCTGGCTGATGCCGATCCACCCCATTGGGGCCGAGGCCCGAAAAGGCCGGCTGGGCAGCCCCTACGCCATCTCCGACTACCGGGCGGTCAATCCGGACTACGGCACGCTGGAGGACTTCCGGCGCCTGGTAGATGAGATCCACCGCCTGGGGATGAAGTGCGTCATCGACGTGGTATACAATCACACCTCCCCCGACTCCTGGCTGGCGGCGCACCACCCGGAGTGGTTCTACCACAAGGCCGACGGCAGCTTGGGCAACCACATCGGCGACTGGACGGACATTGTGGATCTGGACTACTCCAACCCGGGACTGTGGGACTATCAGATTGAAACGCTGAAATACTGGGCCTCCATGGTGGACGGCTTCCGGTGTGACGTGGCCCCTCTGGTGCCCCTGGAGTTCTGGCTCCGGGCCCGGAAGGAGGTGGAGACCGTCCGTTCCGGCTGCATCTGGCTGGCCGAGTCGGTGGAGCCGGAATTTATTCACTTCGCCCGCGGACAAGGGATCACAGCTCTGTCCGACTCAGAGATCTTCCAGGCGTTCGACATCAGTTACGACTATGACGTCTACCCCGCCTACAGCGGTTATCTGGAGGGAAAGCTCCCCCTGAGCCGGTATGCCCAGGCAGTTACCCAGCAGGAGACCATCTACCCGGACAACTATGTCAAGCTCCGCTATCTGGAAAACCACGACCGGCTCCGGGCTGCCGCCGCCATCCCGGACGAGGCCGCTTTGCTGAACTGGACCGCTTTTCTCTACTTTCAGAAGGGCATGACCCTGCTCTACGGCGGCCAGGAGAAAAGCTGCGTCCACGTGCCCAACCTTTTTGAGAAAGACCCTGTGGACTGGGCGTCCGGACCGGATCGGACAGAACAGCTGCGGCGGCTCTATGCGCTGAAGCAGAACCCGCTGTTGACCGACAGCAGCTACTGCCTCCGGGCTTTGCCGGGGGATCTCCTCTACGGGATCCATCAATCCGCCCAACGCCAGTTGACAGGCATTTTCAGCCTGAAGGGCAACCGCGGCCTGGTAGCCGTGGAAGCCCCCGACGGGATCTACCCCAATCTGGCTGATGCTGGAAGCGTCGAGGTGAAATTCGGCCAGGTAAGCTGCCAGGGCAGGCCCATGATATTTGAGACCCCCAGATTGGCCAAGTAAACGCAACTTTGGGCCGGTTATCATGCGCCCCGCTGCGGCACAACGACGTATTGGATCCTTACAGTTAGATTACCGACAATTCACCGGCAGGAACCCGTGATTCTCCGAATCACTCCGCAGGCGATTTTTGTGCCGGAATTTCCAGATGGCTGGGTGGTAAAGTCGTCTGGATGGTCATGGAGGATGACCGTCCTGCCGATCACCTCGTCAATGGAAAAACGGTTGGTCAGAAACAAGGAGAGGGCGCGCCCGTTGTTCCCGAACAGAGGCGGCAGATCTCCGGCGTGATATGGATGCCCGCAGCCGTTGGGATTGTAGTGGGACATGGCGTCAGCCAGCGGATCGTCCATATTGCCGCCGCAGTCGGTACCCTCATGGATATGAAATCCAAAGATCCGCTCCTGGCAGGGAAGATCCGATTGGGGCAGGCCGCAGATCTGGGCGAGGACGATCACGCCCGCATTGGTTTGGTACAGCCGGACAGTACCCGATATGCCGGGATAATCTTTACTGCCCGCGATGCTGGCTGCCGCCTGGGGCCTGTCGCGCAGAATTGATAGAAAATCAGCCGGGGAACGGCTGCAGGATGGCATTCTGTTCATAGGAAGTACCTCTCAAAATCAATGCTCTGTACAGCATTATATGCGGGCGGCGGGCGCAGAGTGCAGTCACAACTCCTGCCAGCCTGAAGGACTGTGCCCAAAACCTTCTGCGGGGCGACGATTGACAGGGAAGAGGAAAACCACCCTTGTACAAGGGTGGTTTTCCTTTTGCCCATCCACATGGGCTCAGTTGTTTTGCAAATAAACCGATTGGGGCAATTCAAATTCATCTGGATATTTGCAACATATCTGCTCGTAAAAAGGTTAAAGACGCTTAGAGTACTCAAAACTGGCACATTGATCGATATGTTGAAACAGGATGTCTTTTCCCGTCCAGAAGCAATAACGTACAGTTGCACAGAGGCTTTCGTGGATTGTACGCTTCATACTGCCCTCCACAGGAGCACGGAGGGATTGTCCCTGTTCTTCCAACAGCTCTACAGCCAAGCGATATTTTCCTTGCCGGATGATTGCGCCGTTAGGTGACCACTCTGTTATTTTCGCCCCTCGATAAGTTGCCAAGCGGTACTCCCTGCCGCGGTGAACGATAGCGCAGATACACCCTGTAAAGCTCACCCCGGGCAAAGGAATGGACGCGATGGCAAGCATCAGACTGACTGTGTCAGCTTCCTCCCAGACGCATTGAGTCCATAAATAGCTGCTTGGGAAAGACCGCCCCCGGTCGGTTTCGATATACCCCGTGCCGCCGGAAAAGTCCATCCGCTTCCCATTCAGCGTTAGGCTTCCCTCCAGCGGGTGTCCCATGCTGATGACGCCGTGAGCGCACTCCACGCTGGGAACGAAACGGAACGGGCCCATAATGTCCGACTTCAGGGGCGTAAAGGGTCCACAGCGCACCGTTCCATGAATGGAAATCCCATTCCCTTCGATCTGGAGGCACAGTCTCCGGTCCGTGAACAGGTTTTCCCCGATTTGGACGCAAAACATACGCTCAAAGGCACGGAGTTCCGGATACGTCAGCCACCAGGGCTGCCCGCCCGCAAGGACCTGGAGGGAAGCGCTGCGCCATCCCGCATGGTCAATGTGATAGGCCGGAATGAGGGCGAGGGCGTCCCCCTTCCGTGTCTGGAACTTCCAATACCAGCCCTCGAAATACGGTTCCTGTTTTCCCGCGCCGTGGTAATACTTCGTCATTC
>SFVC01000082.1 GCA_004560375.1 bacterium | reverse complement strand
AGCCTGGGAACCCCTGAGGGCGCTCCCCTGGGACGTCCAGGGATGTTGGGGCGGAGGCTGGGGCTGGGTGGCGAGAAGGGGGCAGCTGAAGTGGTGAGCGACAGGCGGGCAGAGGGAGCCTGCCGGGGACGTGGGTGGACAGGCCCACGTCTGGATGGGCGAGGGGCTCTGGAGGAGGTGCCCTGGCCTCAAGTGGGATGGCGTCAGCGGCTGTGGGAGGCCCGGGTAGGCAAGGACCGCGCGGGCAGGGGCGGGGACGGTCTTGCATGTGGCCTCTCCTCTGGGAGGCGTGGCTCCCCGTGGGGGTCTGGGGAAGGCAGCCGCCAGGTCCCTGGGCCGCGGCGCGGACCGCACCTTGGGGGGGTCCTTTGGGAGGCCACGGGTCGGAGTCCTTCCCGGTGCACGGTCTCCCTCTCCCTGGAGGGTGCGATGCCGAGCCCTTGGACGCCCTGGAGGGGGTGGTCTGCCCGGCAGAGCGAGCCACCCGCGCCGCGTGGAGCGCTTCGCCCAGGTCGCCGCGCGGGGGCCTGGGCAGAGCGGGGAGGTCGGCGGCCAGGGACGTCTCTCAGCTGGCAGTGCCTGGGAGGCTGCTCGGGGCGGGTGTCCGGGTCCTGCGGCGGGCGGCTGGATGGCGAGCGGAGACGGGAGGCCTGGGCTTGGGCAGCGGTGGCGGTGTCCTGGCCCCGCCGGTGACGGAGGGCTTTGATGAGGCCCGGCGGCCGCGTGCTTGCCAGGAAGGCCCGGGGCTTGAGGCCCTGGAAGGCCTGGCCCGTTCAGGAGTCCCGGCTGTTTGGGGGAATGTCCCACGCCCTGTGGGGATTTGAGCCGTGTCTCCCGGCCGACTTGGGTGTCCCGGTTGGTGTGTGGTCGGGACTGGGAGGGGCTTGGTGCGGGCGGGAACCGCCGGGTAGCGACCACGTCTCGTCAGGGGGTTCGTGCCTGCTGCTGGGCACGGGAACGGCTCCGGGGGGGTCTTACGGGCGCTGAGGGGATTCCGCATCATGGAGAGGTCAAGGGGAGTTGGTGGCCGTCACCCTTCGTCAGGGCAGGGTAGCATCAGTGCTCCCGTGCTGGGGTTCCTGGAGAGCCGGCTGGCACGGACAGACTCTTGTGAGGGCAAGTGGCTGATCGTGCGTCGGATGGGTCCAGCAAAGGAGAGAAAGCTTCGGTGCGCGCGCGCTCGCCAGGGAAAGGGTGACAGCGGGTGGGACCGAGAGGGAGAGAGAGAGAGGGAGAGAACAAAGGAAGAGAGAGGGTTTCCGCAGGGGCGGTGAGTCCTGGCGGAAGTCCTGAGGCAGAGGAGGTGCCAGGGGTTTGGGTTTCCCGGTCGTGTCGGGGGTGTGGCGCAGGTTGCCCCAGTGGGCCTGAATGTGCCTCCGTGGGGCACCTTGTTGCCGTGTTGGGGGGCGGGGAGCCGGCCTTGGGGATCCATCTTTCGGGCCCTGGGACGTGGGAGAAGAATGCCGGGGCCTCTCTCTGTGCCCCTGGCACGCCTCTGTGCAGGCCGGGCCTGCACCACCCCCCGCGCCCGTCCCCCAGGCAGGGTCCGTGTGGCTGCAGACACCCAGAGAGAGGGGAGGCTGGGGAGGCTGGGGAGCCGTGGCAGCCCGATGCAGTGCGGGTCTCCAGGTGGAGGGGCCCTGGTCCCCTGGCGCCAGCGTGGCCCTTCCTCCTTGTGGAAACCCTTGTGGTGTGTGTGCTCTCTCGCCCTGACCCAGGAGAGCAGCATGGCGGACCCCTGATCTTGTGGCGTGCCACCGCGCGAGGCCGAGGAGCTCCCGCAGACCAGTGGGCGTGGCGTCCTTGTCGCGGCTCTGTGGAGACCTGGCGATGGTGAGCGGCCCCTGTCCTCAGTGGTGGAGAACTCGCCCTTGGGGCGCTCGTCTGTCCGGAGCCCCGGGCCAGCCCCGCTTCTCGCGGGCTTTGGCCCCGGCAGGCCAGCTCCGGGGGCGTGAGGGGGAGCGTCCCGTCCTGCCCAGTGGCTCGTCTGTCTGGGCACGCCCCCAAACGCTGCCGTGATGGAGCGGGTGGGATGTCCAGGTGCGGAGGCCGTGAATTTGCCTTGCGGCGGCGGAGCCCGTGCTCGGATCGATGATGACTCCCTCTAAAGCATTCCTTGGAAATCTGAACAAAATGAGTGAGAACTCACTACCGTCTCCTCATCGAAACTGAGGTCCGGCACGTGGCGGCCACCGGGGGCTCGGGGGTAGATGGGCCCTTGGCCTTGGGGCCTCTGTGTGTCAGCAGCCACTCGGGTGAGGTCTGGGGAAGGCGGCCGCCTGCCGGGCCCAGGAAGCATGGGGCCCGTCGCCCGGCGCTGGCCTCGGGGGAGAGGCCGCGTGCCCGAGCGTGCTGGAGATCCCGGGCGGCCTCCCGCCGGCCTTGGGGGGTTTCGCAAGCCGTCGCGGGGGCCGAAATTTGGGCCCGGCCCGCGAGGCAAGTGTGCGGCCCTAGGGCCCCAGGGGGCGTCCTGGCCCAGGCCGGGCGCCCTTCTCAGGATGCTGTGGGGAGACGGGATCCCGGCAGGGTAGTGTTCTCTTTCTGCTCTGGGGACCCCTGAGGGCCACCTGCTGCAGGGGGTCTGTGGTAGCGGGGGCCCTTGGATCAGGGCCGTCCCCCATGGGAGGGGGG
>SFVC01000081.1 GCA_004560375.1 bacterium | reverse complement strand
AGCGGGTGGCCAACGCCACCTCCGAAAGCGTGGGCGGCGACGGCACCGTGAAAAAACAGCCCCGGAAGGTCAAGAAGATCGGCCGCAACGAGCCCTGCCCCTGCGGCTCCGGCAAGAAGTATAAGAACTGCTGCGGCAGGAACGCATAAGGCGGGACAGGCGATTCTTTGCCCGCCGCCGACAAATATCACGGATTCGGAATGACAAGGAGTATTCTATGTCCTTTCTCACCCATACAAGCGAAAACGTGCTGTGGATGTCCAGCTCCCTGCTGGACGGCTCCGGCGTGCGCCACGGGTTCTCCACCCGCGTCGGCGGCGTCAGCCCCGCCCCCTGGGACTCCCTGAACCTGGGCGTGGGCCGGGGGGACGACATGGACCGGGTCCGGGAAAATTACCGCCGGTTCTGTGCCGCCCTGGGGGTGGATGAGCACCGGGCGGTGCTGAGCAAGCAGGTCCACGAGGACAACATCCGCCATGTGACGGCGGAGGATTGCGGCAAGGGCCTGTTCCGGGACCGGGACTATACCAGCGTGGACGCCATGGTCACGGACACCCCGGATATCCCCCTGGTGGTGTTCTCCGCCGACTGCGGCATCATCCTGCTCCACGACCCGGTGCACGGGGCCGTGGGCGCGGCCCATGCCGGCTGGCGGGGCGCCGCCGGCGGCATCGCATACAAAACCGTCCGCCGGATGCAGGAGCTGTTCGGCACGGACCCCGGGGACCTGCGGGCCGCCATCGGGGCGGCCATCGGCCCCTGCTGTTTTGAAACGAACGCGGACGTACCCCAGGCCCTGGAGGCCGCCCTGGGAGCGGAGGCGGAGCCGTATATCACCCGCCGGGGGCCCAAGTGGCACGTGGACCTGAAGGGCGTCAACGCCCGCTGGCTGGAAAAGGCCGGGGTGCGGCAAATCGACGTGTCCCCGGACTGCACCGCCTGCCATCCGGAGCTGTACTGGTCCCACCGGCGGATGGGCCAGGCCCGGGGCGCTCAGATCGCCATGATCTGCCTGTGAAATCGAGGTATCCCATGAAAAAGCGCATATTCGCGGCGCTTCTGGCCCTGTGCCTGACGGCGCTGACCGGGTGCAACTGGTCGACGGCCGACCCGGAAGACATTTTCGGCACCCTGACGGACTATTACAACGTGGAGCAGAAGAAGCAGGACGTGAAGCTCACCTCCTTCGCCCTGCCCTATCTCAAGGGGGAAACGGCGGACCCCATCACCTGCCCCGACGGGGCCATGCAGACCCTGGGGGCCCTGCTGTATGAGGGGCTGTTCGCCCTGGACGGGTCCTTTGACCCCCAGCCCGCCCTGGCGGAGTCCTACACCTATGACGCCGGCCGGTATACCTACACCATCACCCTGCGAAGCGGCGTCACCTTCAGCGACGGCAGTGCCGTTACCGCCCGGGACGTGGTGAACAGTCTGCGCCGGGCCCAGTCCTCCGCCCGCTACAGCGGGCGGCTGGCGGAGGTGTCGGACCTTTGGGCCAGCGGCGGGGCGGTGCGCATCACCCTCACCGGCGACAACCGGAGCTTCGTCTCCCGGCTGGACATCCCCATTGTGAAGTCCGGCACCGAGAGCAGTACCTTCCCCACCGGCACCGGGCCCTACGCCTACAGCGGCGAGGGCGGCGGCCATCTGGCCAAAAACGCCTCCTGGTGGCAGGGGAAGTCCCTGCCCCTGGAGCGCATCGAGCTGACCGCCTGCAAGGATACGGACTCCGTGTCCTACGCCTTCTATGCCCGGGAGGTCCAGCTTCTGTTCTGCGACCTGACCGGGGCGGACGACTCCAGTGTATACGGAAGCGGCGACTATACCGACGCCGCCACCACCATTATGCAGTATCTGTGCCTGAACACCCGCCGGGCCGTGACCCTGGGCGTGGACCGGGCCAGCTGTGTCAGCGCCTATCTGCTGGGCCACGGTCTGGCGGCCCAGTTCCCGGTGTCTCCGGCCAGCGGCCTGTATCCCAAGGATCTGGAGACCGCCTATTCCCAGGATGGCTATGCCTCCGCCCTGGAGGCGGCGGGGCTGAACACCGGCAAGACCCGGAGCCTGACCCTGCTGGTGAACCAGGAGAGCAGCTTCCGGGTGTCCACCGCCCAGACCATCGCGGCGGGGCTGTCCCGGTACGATCTGCAGGTCACCGTGCGCTCACTGCCCTATGACGAGTATGTCCAGGCCCTGGAGCAGGGGGACTTCGACCTGTGCCTGTGCCAGGTGAAGCTCACCGCCGACTGGGACCTGCGTCTCCTTCTGCAAAGCTATGCCGCCATGAACTACGGCGGCTTTGCCGACCCCGAGACGGACGCCCTGCTGGCGGCCCTGTGCGCCGCCGAGGCCGGGGAGCGGTCCGCCGCCATGACGGCCCTGTGCGAAAAGCTCCTGGACCAGGCCCCCATGGTGCCGGTGTGCTTCAAGAGCTATTCCGTGCTCCTGCCCGCCGGTGCGGCGTCCTCCCCCATCACCCCCACCGCCTCCAACCCGTTTTACGGCATTTCCGATTGGAAGCTCAATATGAAATAAGCCCCCGAAAGAAGGAACACCTATGAAACAAACCCGCAATCTGGAGGACCTGCTCCGGCAGTACGATCTGCTGGCGGCCCCGGCGGCCCGGGACGCGGCCGTCACCGGTATCTGCAACGATTCCCGCCGGGCCCG
>SFVC01000080.1 GCA_004560375.1 bacterium | reverse complement strand
AGGTGCTGCGGGCCATGGAGCACAGCGCCCTGGAATCGCCCCATTACCTGCCTATCAAGGTGAAAAAGGACGGCACCATCGCCGACGGCGTCGCCTCGGCGGAGCAGCTGGGCAAGCTGGGCCGCTATGTGGACCGCCTGCTGCACCAGATCGCCCGGGAGATCGGCTCCGGCAGCATCGACGCCGACCCGGTGGCCCACGGCCCCCAGGACCGGGCCTGCCAGCACTGCGACTTTGCCGCCGCCTGCGGATTCCAGGAGGGCCGGGGCGGCGACCGGGTGCGGTACATCAGAAGCGTGGACCCGGGAGAATTCTGGAAATTTGTGGAGGAAGAAAGCCGAGAGGAGGGATCGCCATGCCGCTGACGCCGCAGCAGGAAACGGCCGTATATAACCGGGGCGGAAGCCTGCTGGTGTCCGCCGCAGCAGGCTCCGGCAAAACCAAGGTCCTGGTGGAGCGCCTGTTTTCCTATATGGAGCAGGAGGGCTGCCAGGTGGACGACTTCCTGATCATCACCTATACCAAGGCCGCCGCAGCGGAGCTGCGGGGCAAGATCGCCCAGGAGCTGACCCGCCGGGTGGCGGAGCACCCCGGGGACGGCCACCTGCGGCGGCAGATGCTGCGGGTGTATCAGGCGGACATCAAAACGGTGGACGCCTTCTGCGCCGGGCTTCTGCGGGAGAACGTCCACCTGCTGCCGCCGGTGGAGGAGCACAGCCTGACCCCGGATTTCCGGGTGCTGGACGAGCAGGAGGCCGCCCTGCTGCGCCAGCGGGTGCTGGGCCGGGTGCTGGAGGATTTTTACGCCGGCATTGAGGAGGACGAAAACGCCCGCCTGCTGGCGGAGACCCTGGGGGCCGGCCGGGACGACCGGGCCCTGGAGGCCCTGGTGCTGGACCTGCACCAGAAGACCCAGAGCCACCCCCACCCCCTGCGGTGGCTGGAGGAGCTGAAGCGGGACTGGGCCAGAACGCCGGAGCACCTGCCGGACACCGGTTGCGGCCGGTATCTCATGGAGGACGCCCTGCGGAAGGCGGACTTCTGGTCCCGGCGGCTGAAGCAGGCCGTGGAGGACATGGAGGACTACCCCGCCGTGTACAAAGCCTACGGCGACCGGTTCCTGGAGGCAGCCCAGGCCCTGGAACACCTGCGGGACAAGGCGGAACAGGGCTGGGACAGCCTGGGACAGGCGATCCCCGTATTCCGCCGGATGGGAGCCGTCCGGGGCGATGAAAACGCCGCCTGCCGGGACCGGTCCAAGGCGGTGCTGGAGCAGTGCAAAAAGGCATTGAAGGACATCCGGGCCACCTTTTCCGTGCCGGAGTCGGAGCTGCTGGAGGACCTGCGCCAGATGGCCCCGGCCATGCTGGCCCTGCTGAGCCTGACGGCCCGGTTCACCCTGCGCTATCAGGCGGAGAAGGTCCGGCGGAACGTGATGGACTTTTCCGACCAGGAGCACTACGCCATCGACCTGCTGACCGACGGCCAGGGCCAGCCCACGGACCTGGCCCGGCAGGTGGCCTCCCGCTACCGGGAGGTGATGGTGGACGAATATCAGGACAGCAACCAGGTGCAGAACTGCATTTTCCGGGCGCTGTCCGACCGGGAGCGGCGGCTGTTCGCCGTGGGCGACGTGAAGCAGAGCATCTATCGCTTCCGGCTGGCGGACCCCACCATCTTTCTGGAAAAATACCTGTCCTATGTCCCGGCATCGGAAGCGGAGGAGGGCCAGCCCCGGAAGGTGCTACTGAGCCGGAATTTCCGCTCCCGCCGGGAGGTGCTGGACGGCACCAACTTCGTGTTCCGGTCTGTTATGTCCCGGGAAATGGGAGAAATGGACTACGGCGACGACGAGCAGCTGTACTTCGGCGCGGAGGCGGCGTACCCGCCCCGGCCGGGCATGGAGCCGGAGCTGCACTTCATCAGCGTGGAGAACACCCAGGAGGAGAGCTTCGACCGGACGGAGATGGAGGCCCGGTTCACGGCCCGCCGCATCCGGCAGCTGCTGGACGAGAAATTCCCGGTGCAGGGGGAGGACGGCCGGCCCCGGCCGGTGGAGCCGGAGGACATCGTCATTCTCATGCGCTCCCCCCGGGCCAGGCTGGCGGCCTATACGGCGGCTCTGCGCCGGGAGAACATCCCCTGCACCAGCGGGGAAAGCGAGGCTTTTTTCAGCACCCCGGAGGCGGCGGTGATGGTGTCGTTTCTGCAGATCATCGACAACCCCCGGCAGGATGTGCCGCTGATCGCCGTGCTGCGGTCGCCGCTGTTCGGCTTTTCGGCGGACCGCCTGGCCCTGATCCGGGCGCTGCAGCCGGAGGGGGATTATTACGACGCCCTGTGCCTGGACGACGGCGCGGACACGGCGGACTTCCGGCGGCTGCTGGAGAAGCTGCGGCTGGCGGCCCGGGACATGACGGCGGACCGCCTGCTGTGGAAGCTCTATACGGAGTGCCACGCCCTGGCGGTGTTCGGGGCCATGGAGGGCGGAGCCGCCCGGAAGGAGAACCTCATCGCCCTGTATACCTACGCCGGTCAGCAGGCGGCGGCTGGCCGGGGCGGCCTGTTCGACTTTGTGACCCAGCTCCACGACCTGCTGGAGGAGGGGCGGCAGGAGATGAACTACTCCTTCGTCTTTCTGAACGCAGTCTTTCAGCCCATCGCCGTCAGCGCCGACCTCCGGACGGGAGCGAACGGGGAGATGGACGAGGAGCTGCTCGCCCGGG
>SFVC01000018.1 GCA_004560375.1 bacterium | reverse complement strand
CCTTTCTGCACGAGCAGAAAGGAACGCCCCCGGCAGGGGCGCTGAGCGCCGGTGGCGCTCGTCCAGCGCCGACCGAGCCGAAGGCGAGACCCCCCTGCCTCCCCAGCGGCCCAGGGGGGCGCACCCCCATCCCCCCAAGGCAGTGGGTCGCCTGCCCAAGAAGGCTAAAGAATCAATACCGAAGGTGATTTTCATGTATCTGTGCGATATTCACAGCCACACCAAGCTGTCCCCGGACAGTGAAGCCGAACTCCTTGACATGGCCCGGGCCGCCCGGGCCAACCGTCTCCAGGAGTTCTGCGTCACCGATCACTGTGATCTTCTGGACATGGACGGCAACCCCCAGGTCTCCTTTGACTGGCCCGCCGCCAAGGCCCAGTTTCAGGCCGTCCAAACGGAGCTGGGGGACGGCCTCACCCTCCGCCTTGGGCTGGAGCTGGGCTCCGCCCCCGCCGACCCGGAGGGGGCCCGCGCCATCCTGGCCCAGGGCGGCGGCGAGCTGGACTTCGTGCTGGGCTCCCTCCACAACTGGATCGGCGTGGAGGGGGGGCGGGATCTCTACTTCTCCGACTACGGCAGGGATCCGGCCCTGGCCCGAAAAGCGGTGGAGAGCACCCTAAAGCACACCTGGACGCTGGTGGCCCAGTACCCCGACTGCTACGACAGCCTGGCCCACATCGTCTATCCCCTGCGGTACATCCACCGGGACGGGGTCTCCCTCACCCTGGCGGACTACGAAGGAGAGGTGCGGCGGATCTTCACCGAGGTGGCCAAAACGGATCACGCCCTGGAGGTGAACGTGTGCCGGGGCCGGGATCTGGACTGCTGGCCCCCCCTGCTGCGCTGGTTCAAGGAGTGCGGCGGCGAGCTTGTCACCGTAGGGGCGGACGCCCACCGGCCCCAGGACGTGGGCAAGGGCATCCCCCAGGCCCTGGAGATGATCCGGGCGGCGGGGTTCGCCTCCGTCACCACCTTCGCCGGGCGAAAGCCCGTGCTCCACAAATTGTAAAGGGAAAGGACTTGATGAAATGAAGATTTCCATTGCCTGCGATCACGGGGCTTTTGCGCTGAAGGAACGGCTGAAGGCCCGTCTGCTGGAGCAGGGCCACGAGGTCACCGACTGCGGCACCCACAGCACCGAGAGCTGCGACTACCCCGACTTCGGCGTGGCCGCCGCCAAGCTGGTGGCGGACGGGATGTGTGACAAGGGCGTGGTGCTGTGCACCACCGGCATCGGCATGAGCATGGCGGCCAACAAGGTGAGGGGGGTGCGGTGCGCCCTGTGCCACGAGCCCCTGTCCGCCGAGATGACCCGCCGCCACAACGACGCCAACGTGCTGGCCATGGGGGCGGGGGTCACCGGGGGCAATCTGGCGGAGCGGATTTTAGACGTGTTCCTGTCCACCGAGTTTGAGGGCGGCCGCCACCAGCGCCGCATCGACAAGCTGATGGAGGCGGAGCGGTGAACGCTCCCGTTCCAGGTAGATACACAGTTATATTTTCCCATCAAACAACAAGGAGTGTGCCTGTTCGGCGCACTCCTTGCTGTGTTCTATTTCCCCAGCAGCTCCTCCAGCTCCTCCGGCGTATACAGCGCGTTCAGCGCCGCCAGCAGGGCCTTGGCGCTCATGTGCTCGGGCAGCTCCAGCTTCCGCAGGAGTTCCGCCCGCCGCGACCCCGCGTCCGGTACCCCGGACAGCCCCAGAGCGACCAGATCCGCCGGGGTCAGGTTCCCCTGCTCCCGGGCGGGCGCCTCCCCGTCCAGCACCGTGGCCCCGGCGTTGAGCACCGCCTGCCGCAGCACCTCCGGGGACATCCCCTCCACCCCCAGCTTGCCCTCCCTGCCGGGGGCGCGCTTGCGGCGCTCCTTGCCGTACACGTCGGGGATGTAGGCGTGCTTCACCTGCCCCTTGGGGATGGCCCCCTTCAAATAGTTGCGGATCACAAAGCCCGCCCCGTCGGAGTCGGTGAGCACAATGAGCCCCCGCTTGGCCGCCAGCCGCCGCAGCAGGGCCAGCCGCTCCCCGTCCTTAAACACGCCGAACCCGGCGGTGTCCAGGATCAGGGTGTCCACCACCCCCGCCAGCGCCGCCTTGTCATACCGCCCCTCCACCACAATCGCTTCCTGGATTTTCATAGCAATCCCCCAGATATCAACCCGTTCCGTTGCCGACCGGAAACGGCACGATCACAACCCCCGGCGGTAACGGCTTCAAGTTCGCGGGTCTAAGACCCTTTTGGTTACTTTTTCTTTCAAGAAAAAGTAACTCTCCTACCGGAGGCCAGTTCCATGAGCAGGCCAGTGAGCACCTCGCCCTCCTGCCCGTAGGAGTTCTTTAGGAGGATATCCGTCTCCGCGCACCGCCGCACGGCGTACCGGCACCAGGGCAGGGAGAAGCCCCGAGCTGCCCCCAGCAGCTTGTCCGCCTGGTAGCCGCTTTTCATGGCCCACACATCCATGAACTCCTCCCGGCCCTTCCCCGCCGAGAGGAATAGCCGCGCCGTGTAGAGCTGCCGGAAATACTTCCCCATCACCGACAGGATCATCACCGCCGGCTCCCGGCTGTGGAGCAGGTCGGCCAGCACCGACGCAGCCTTGTCGAAGTCCTTCCGGGCCATGGCGTCGGTCATCTGGTACACCACCGCCTCCACCTTGGGGATAGCCACCGCGTCCATGTCTCCCCGGGTCACCCGCTGGTTGGGGGCGTAGGCAACGATCTTGCCGATCTCGGCGGACAGGTCGTGCATCAGATCCCCCACCAGGAAGATCAGGTACTCCGCGTCGGCGGAGTCCACCGATTTCCCCGCCTTCTCGAACTGACGGCAGATCCACGCCGCCAGCGTCTTTTGCTCCTGCCGCTGGAAGTTCACCGCCGCCCCCTCCTGTTTCAGCAGGGCGGCCAACTTGGATTTGTCCGGTTTGCAGGCCAGCAGATCGTAGACAAACACCAGGCAGCAGTAGTCCGGCAGGTTGGACAGGATCTCTACCAGCCGCTCCTTGCCCTTGTCCCCCTGGCCGAACAGGTCGAAGTCGGTGACCACCACCAGGGTGCGCTCACTCATCATGGGCAGGCAGTCCACCGCCTGCTCGATCCAGTCCACCGAGCACTCCTTCCCCTGGGCGGTGTGGAGGTTGAAATCCTCCAGCCCCGGGGGCAGGAGGGCCGCCTTCAGCCGGGCCAGGCAGTCGTCCCGCAAAAAGGCCTCCTCCCCGTAAAAGAGGTACAGCCCCTTGGGCGCGCCCTCCTTGATGGCCCGCTTCAGCTCCCGCATGGCGGTGTTGTCCACCGCTTTCTTCCTGGGCGGCATGGCCCCGCCCCCCTTTCCTCTCATGAAATCCCCACCCGGCCGTCCCGCACCTGGACGGTGACGGTGCCCTCCTGATCGGTGCGGCGGATCCGGGCGCCCAGCGCCTCCAGCCGCTCCAGCGTCGACCGGGCCGGGTGGCCGTAGGAGTTGTTGGCCCCCGCCGAGATCAGGGCAATCTCCGGGGCCGCGGCCCGCAGAAATTCCTCGCAGCTGGAGCTCTTGGAGCCGTGGTGGCCCACGATCAGCAGCTCCACGTCCGGGATGGGGCAGTATTTCACCAGCATCTTCTCCACGAAGGCGTCCGCGTCCCCGGTGATCAGCGCGTCGAACTCCCCCGCCGAGCACAGGGCGAACAGCCCCGACTCGTTGGACGTTCCCCCGCCCAGCGGCGGGAACAGGGTGACCTCTGCCCCGCCCAAGGGCAGGGCCCGCGTGTCATCCACCACCAGCAGCTCCGCCCCCTCCCAACCGGCCAGCTCCGCAACGCGCGCCAGTCCCTCGGGATCGGTTTCCCCGCCGGGAACGGCCACCGTTTCCACCCGCATCCGGTAGAACAGCTGCTCCACCCCGTTGCAGTGATCGCTGTCAAAGTGGGTGAGCACCAGCAGGTCCAGCCGGGTGCGCCCCTGGGCGGCGAAGTAGTCGGCGGCCACATCCCCGGCGCTGCGGGAGCCGCTGCCGCCGCAGTCCACCAGGGCCGTCCGGCCCCCGGACTGTAACACCGTGGCCGAGCCCTGCCCCACGTCCAGGGCGGCCACGGACAGATCCGCCCCGTCCGCCTCCAGCCTGCCCAGGCCGATGGCGGCGCACAGCAGCAGGGCCAGCGCCCCCACCCCCAGCAGGGGCCGCCGGGGCCGCTCCTTCCCCAGGAAGGCTGCGGCCAGAACCAGATACACCGCCGCCAGCCAGATCACACAGTACACGCTGTCCGTGCTGAGGGAGGCAAAGGGGAACCTGCCCAGGGCAAGGGCCACCCACCGGGCATAATGGGCCAGCAGCCCCGCAACCGTCCCCAGCAGGGCCGCCACCCCCTGCAGGAACACCGCCAGCGTCCCCAGCGCCAGGGCGCACACCACCAGCAGGGACAGCGCCCACAGGGCCAGAATCCCCGACAGGGGCGACAGCAGCAAAATCTGCCCGAAGTACAGCGCGATGATCGGCCCGGTGAACAGCATGGCCCCCAGGGAGACGGAGGCGCTGGACAGGGCGTACCGCCCCGCCTCCCACAGCTTTCTGGCGATCCGCCGATCCTTTCCCGGCTTCCGGGCCCTGAGGGGCCGGTACATCCACCGGAACAGGGGCTCCGCCGCCAGCAGGATGCCCGCCACCGACGCGAAGGAGAGCTGCAACCCCACGCTGGCCGCGGCAAAGGGGTTCTGGAACAGCAGGATCAGCAGGGCAAAGGCCAGCGCCGACGGCCCGTCCCCCTCCCGGCGGGCCAGGGGCGCGAACAGCAGGGCGCTGTCCATGATCACCGCCCGGAAGGCGGAGGGCGTGCCCCCGGCCATCAGGGCGTAAAACACCAGCAGGGGCAGCAGGGCCAGGGCCGTCCTCCGGTTCCGGCCGAACAGGGCCAGCGCCGCCCCCATCAAAAACGAGATGTGCAGGCCGGACACCACCGCGGCGTGCATCAGCCCCGCCCGGTTGAGGGCGGAGTACAGCGTGTCGTCCAGCCCGCTCTTGTCCCCCAGGGTCACCGCCGCGGCGATAGGGGCGGCGGTCTCGTCAAAGGCGGCGTAGATCCCGTCCCGGAGGGCGTGGGCGCACAGGGCGGGCCAGTACCGGGGCGGCACGGATGGGGCGGAAACCAGCTCTGTCTCGCCCCGGCAGTAGGCCATCAGGTAGACGCCCTTGGCGGTGTAATAGGTGGTCTCGTCCCCAAAGGCCCGATCAGAGGGCCGCAGACGGCCCGTGAAAGACAGCCTGTCCCCGGGCTTCAGCCCCACCCAGTCCTCCGGCCCGAAGGCCAGGGCGTCCGGGGCCAGCAGGCCCTCCCCCAGCCGCAGGGTGACGGAGTACCCGCCGATGGAGGTGGCCACGGGATAGGAGGCCACCTCCCCGGATATGGCAACCTCCTCCCCCGCCATGCGCTCCGCCGGGGCGCGGAACAGGGAGAAGTAGGTGGCCGCCCACAGCGCGGCCGCCAGCGCCCCCAGGCACAGGGCCAGCGCCCGCCGGGAGATCTGATACAGCCCGTACCGCCTTTTGTCCTCTCCCCGGCGCAGGAGGACGGGGTGTTCCCCCGCTTTGGGCCGGGTGGGGAGCCACCCCGCCAGCGCCAGCCCCGTCAGCAGGGCGGCGGCGATCAGGGCGCCCATCCCCGTATCCCCATAGCACGCCCACAGGCAGGCGGCCCCGAAGCCCCCCGCGAACCATGCCAGCTTCCGCATATCGCCGCCCCCTCTCCTGAAATACTCCTCCTATTTTATCCAATCCGGGAGGACAAGTCAACGGCGGAAAAAATGGCTTGCCGGGCGGGCTGGGATCTGGTATGCTATCCTCAGACATAAAGGAGTTGATCCCGTGTACTTATTCGATCTGGACGGCACCATCACCGACACCAACGGCCTGTGGGCGGAGGTGGATCGGGAGTTCCTGGCCCGCCGGGGGCTGGCCAACACCCCGGAGTATGAAAAGGTGGTCTCCTGTTCCATCTACCCCATCGCGGCCCAATTCACCCGGGACTACTACCAGCTCCCCGACAGCCCGGAGGAGATTATGGCGGAGTGGGACGAGCTGGCCCTCCACCACTACCGGGATCTGGCTCCCCTGAAGCCGGGGGCGGAGGCGTTCCTCCGCCAGTGTCAGGCGGAAGGCCGCCCCATGGCCCTGTTCACCGCCTGCCGCCCCGCCCTGTGCCGGATCGTGCTGGAGCGGTTCCAGTTGACTAAACTGTTCCACCGGGTGATCTTCGCCGAGGAGATCGGCCTGGAAAAGCGGGATCCCCAGTGCTTTGTCCGGCTGAGCCAGCTGGTGGGCGCGCCGCTGCCGGACTGCACCCTGTTTGACGACAGCCCGGACAACTGCGCCACCGCCGCCAAAGCGGGGATGGACACGGTGGGGGTGTACGACGCCTACTACGCCCACCGGCAGGATGAGCTGAGGGCGGTGTGCCGCCGGTACGTGGCCTCGCTGGAGGAGCTGTTAAACTAAAAGAACGCCGCCCCCGGGCAGGATCCGGGGGCGGCGTTTTTATGTTCTGAGATGCTCCGGCGGCCTGTACTGCAATGCCTCGGCAAGGTGGTGCACCTGGATATCCTCCGCCCCGTCCAGGTCGGCAATCGTCCGGGCCACCCGCAGGATGCGGTCGTACCCCCGGGCCGTCAGCCCCAGCCGGTCGTAGGCCCCCCGGATCAGCTTCTGGCAGGGCTCGTCCAGCTTGCAGTACGCCCGCAGCTCGCGGGGCCCCATCTGGGCGTTGCAGGCGGGGCCGTCCGGGCCGTACCGCTCCGTCTGGATCCTCCGGGCGGCGTTCACCCGCGCCCGGATGGCCTCCGACGGCTCCGCCGGGGCGGAGGCACCGGACAGTTCCTCATAATCCAGGGCGGGTACGTCCACGCAGATGTCGATCCTGTCCAGCATGGGCCCCGACAGCCGGGATAAGTACCGCCGCACCGCCTGCTCCGTGCAGGTGCACCGCCCCGAGGGGTGGCCGTACCAGCCGCACTTGCAGGGGTTCATGGCGCACACCAGCATGAACCGGCTGGGATAGGTCACCGAGCCGGACACCCGGGAGATCTGGGTCTGCCCGTCCTCCAGGGGCTGGCGGAGCACCTCCAGCACGTCGGAGTGGAACTCGGGCAGCTCGTCCAGAAACAGCACCCCGTTGTGGGCCAGGGAGATCTCCCCCGGCCGGGGGGTGGAGCCGCCCCCGGTCATCCCCGCGGCGGAGATGGTGTGGTGAGGGGCCCGGAAGGGGCGGCGGCGCACCATGGGGTGCTCCCGGGAGGTGAGCCCCATGACGGAATAGATCTCCGTGCAGGCCAGGGCTTCCGCCCTCGTCAGGTCGGGGAGTATCCCCGGCAGGCGCTTGGCCATCATGGACTTGCCCGAGCCGGGGGAGCCGGACATGAGCACGTGGTGCCCTCCCGCCGCCGCCACCTCCAGCGCCCGCTTGGTGTGCTCCTGGCCCTTCACCTCGGCAAAGTCCGGGCCGGAGACGGGGACAAATTCCCCCTGCCACACCGGAGCGGGGACGATGGGCTTCTCCCCGGACAGGTGGGCGGCCAGCTCCTCCACGGAGTTGACCGGGAACACCTCCAGCCCGTCCGCCAGGGTGGCCTCCGGGGCGTTGTCGGCGGGGACGAACAGGCGGCGGATGCCCGCCCGCCGGGCCGCCAGTGCCATGGGCAGCACCCCGGACACAGGCCGCAGCCGCCCGTCCAGGGACAGCTCCCCCAAAAAGGCGGCGTCCCGCTCGTTCCCCAGGGCGAGCTGTCCCCCCGCCGCCAGGATGCCCACCAAAATGGGCAGATCGTACACCGTGCCCCCCTTCCGCCGGTCGGCGGGGGCCAGGTTCACCGTGATCCGGGACACGGGAAAGTCGAAGCCGCTGGACTTCACGGCGGAGCGCACCCGCTCCCGGGCCTCCTTCACGGCGGCGTCGGGCAGGCCCACCACGTCGAAGGCGGGCAGGCCGCCGGACAGGGCGCACTCGGCGGTGACAGGGTAGCCCTCCACGCCGTACAGCCCCAGGGAGATCACATTGCACACCATCGGGGGCGCCTCCTCTCCCCCATTCCAGGCGGAACGGGGCGTTTTCCCCCATTTTACCCCGCCCTTCCCCCAAAGTCAACCGCGGGCTTAGAACCTGTTGTCACACCTGGGCCTGGGCGGGCCGGCTTCGCACGTCCAGCTTGATGGCGATGACCGTGCGGTCATCGCCGCCGCCCCCTTTGCCGCCGCTCTCCTTCAGCACCCGGCCCGCCAGCTCCTGGGGGGACAGGCCGTCAAAGTCCGACAGCAGCTGCCGCACCCAGCGGTCGTCCCGGCCGGTGGTGATGCCGTCGCTCACCAGCAGCACGCAGTCCCCCGCGTCCAGGGCCAGCTCAAAGGCGTCCGGCCCGCTCCCCGATCCGGCGGGCACCCCGGCGGGCAGGGACTCCCCGGCCAGCCGCTCCACCGCGCCCCCCCGGCGCAGGTAGGTGGGGGCCGCCCCCAGCTTGTACACCGCGCCCTTGCCGCTGAACAGGTCGATTTGCAGCAGATCCACCGTGGTGAAGCCCCCCTGCTCCTCCCCCCGGAGGGCCAGGGCCTCCCCCACCGTCTCCAGGGCCTCCTCCGGCTCCAGCCCCGCCCGGAGGAACTTCTCCAGCAGGCGCAGGGCGGCGTCGCTGTCCTCCCGGGCGGCGGGGCCGCTGCCCATGCCGTCGCACAGCAGGAAGTTCAGCTTCCCCCCGCCGTCCTTGAACCACACCCCCGCATCCCCGCTGACGCTCTGGCCCTCCCGGTTGGAGGAGGCCACCCCCGCCACCGCCATCAGCGGCTCCCGCTGGCCCAGATGGGCGTGGCCCCGGCCGCTGTCCACCTCCCGGAGGGGGCAGCCCACCAGGGCGGACAGCCGCCCGATCTCCCCCTCCCGGCACAGCTGCTCCGCCCCCTGGCCCTCCACCTCGATCTGGAGGTGGCCGAAGGGATCGGAGTACACGGTGCACCGCCCCTCCAGCCCCAGGGCCGCCATGCGCTGCTTGATGAGCCGCTGGCGGCGCACGTCCAGGGCGGGCTCCCGGGCCAGCTCCGCCGCCGTCCGATCCAGCACCGCCGCCATGTGGCCGTACTGGGCGCACACCGCCGCCCGGCTCTCCCGCACCCGGCTGTCATACTGCCTGCGGCTGAGCAGGGCGGACAGCTCCCCGTTGGCCGCCACCAGGAAGGTGTCGAACCGGATGCACCGGCTGGAGAAGTGGGGCGGGAAGTCCTCCATGGCCCCGGCCCCCCGATCCAGCATGGCGGGCAGGGCGTCGGCCAGGGCGGTCTTGGTGGCCTGATACTCCCGCTGCCAGCACCGCTCCTTCTGCTTGCACTTGGCGCACACACGATCCGCCGCCCGGTCGAAGATGCGGGCCGCGTCCCCGTCGTTGGGGGGGACGGGCTGGAAGGCCAGCCGCAGCCCCGTTGACACCGACCGGAAGGCCTCGGCGGTCTGCCGCAGCCGCCTGGCGGCCAGCTCCCGGGCCCGGGCGTCCTCCCCCTCGGGCTCCTCCTGCTTGGCCAGCCCCGACAGCCGCCGGAGCAGCTTGTCCGGCAGCACCAGAAACACCGCCAGCCCCGCCGCCGTCTCCCAGCCGAAGGCCGCCCCGGTGCCGCTCTCCCACGTCCACAGGATGGCCGCCGCCCCGCACAGGCCGTAAGCCGCGGCGCACATCAGCCGCCCCTGCTTGCAGAAGATGCCGGTGAACAGCCCGGGCAGGGCGTACATCAGGGTATACCAGGCGGGCAGCCCGGCGGTGAAGCCCATGGCCAGCCCCGCCGCCACCCCGGCGGCGGCCCCCGCCCCAGGCCCTCCCTTCCAGGCGCACAGCGCCACCACCGGCACGCACAGCACCCGCCCCAGAGAGTAGTCCCCTGCCACCGTCACCCGGGCCAGGGCCATCATCAGCGCCGCCGCCAGGGCCAGCAGCCCCGCCCCCTGGGACACGGTGAAGCCTCCGCCGGGGCGGCGCTTCTCCCAGGCGTCGAAGCCCGCCCGGAACAGGTACACCGTCCCGGCGGTGAGCGCCACCTCGGTGGCGAAGCCCACCCAGTCCCCCCGGCCCCAGCCCGCCGCGGACTGGTAGACAAACCCCACCACCCCGTTGACGAAGGCGGTCACCCCGGGCATGAACCACCGCCGGCGGTACAGCTCAAACTCGCCCAGGGCCAGGGCCACGGCGTACACCATCATGGCCGCGGCAATGTACCGCAGCCCGCCGATGACCCCCCGGAAGGACAGATAGCCCAGGGCCGCGCCTAAGAGGGCGGCGAGGCCCTCCCCGCCCGGGGGGCACACCCCCACCAGCGCCAGGGCGAAGGGGGCGTGGCCCCCCATCAGCTCCGCCCCGGCCAGCACCGCCGTGAGCAGGAACCGCACCGCCCAGTCCGACAGGCGCATGGCCATGGAGACGGACAGCCGCCGTCCCCGCTTCTCCCGCCTGGTACCCTCGTTTGCCGTCATGCCGCATCCCTCCGTGGAAGATATCATGGGTATAATAACCATATTATGGTAACTATGTTATTATAGGGCGGCGGGGGCAAAAAGGGAGTCGGAACCTGTCTTGCCTTTTGGGGCGTAATTTGGTATGATATAGGGCAAATCTACGAAGCGGGAGCATATTCCATGAAAATCGGTACTGTGGAACTGAATACCCGGCTGGCCCTGGGCCCCATGGCGGGGGTGACGGATCTGGCCTTTCGGGCGGTGTGCCGGGAGCTGTCGGGCTGCTACACCGTCACCGAGATGGTGAGCGCCAAGGCCCTGTGCTACGGGGACAAAAAGACCCCCACCTTATTCAAGCTGGGGGAGGGCGAGCACCCCGCCGCCGTCCAGATCTTCGGCAGCGACGAGCCCTTTCTGGAGAAAGGGGCGGCCCTGGCCCTGGAGGGATCCGGCGCGGATATCATCGACATCAACATGGGCTGCCCCGTGCCCAAGGTGGCCAACTCCGGGGACGGCTCCGCCCTGATGCGGGATCCGGACAAGGCCCAGCAGGCGGCGGCCGCCGTGGTGCGGGGGGCCCAGGGGAAGCCCGTCACCGTGAAGTTCCGGCTGGGCTGGGACAAGGGCTCCATCAACTGCGTGGAGTTCGCCAAGCGGATGGAGGACGCCGGCGTGTCCGCCGTGGCCGTCCACGGCCGCACCAAGACCCAGATGTACTCGGGCAGCGCCAACTGGGACTGGATCCGCCAGGTAAAGGAGGCGGTGTCCATCCCGGTCATCGCCAACGGGGACGTGTTCTCCCCCCGGGACGCGGTGCGGATTCTGAAGGTCACCGGGGCGGACATGGCCATGGTGGGCCGGGGGGCCTTCGGCAACCCCTGGCTGCTGGAGCAGTGCGCCGCCGCCCTGGAGGGGCGGGACATCCCGGATCTGCCCCCTTTGTCCCAACGGATGGACACGGCGGCCCGGCAGTTTGCCCTGGCCCGCATCCACAAGGGGGAGAAGATCGCCTGCCTGGAGATGCGAAAGCACCTGGCCTGGTACTTGAAAGGGGTGCCCTACGCCTCCTACTGGAAGGAGCAGGCCTGCAAAATTCAAACGGGGGCGGACTTTGAGGCGGTGATCGCGGGGATCAAACGGGATCTGTCCGACGGGCCGCTGACGGCGGCAGGAAAATAATTCGTCAAATTCCTCAAATAGCCGTTGCCAAGCGGCGGTAATTATTGTATAATTGTTTTTAGCGGCGCTTGTGCGCCAGACCGCAATTCGTTAAGGAGTGGAACAACTATGAGCTATTCTCCCCACAGCATCCGAAATATCTGTCTGTTAGGCCACGGCGGCAACGGTAAAACCACCCTGGTTGAGAGTTTTCTGCACATGACCGGCGCCATCGCCCGCATGGGCAAAACCACCGACGGCTCCACCGTCTGCGACTACGACCCCGAGGAGATCAAGCGTCAGATCTCCATCTCCGCCGCCGTGGCTCCGGTGGAGTATAACGGCTGCAAGATCAACGTGCTGGACGCCCCCGGCAACTTCGACTTCGCCGGCGAGGTGGCCGAGTGCCTGTCCGTGGCGGACGCCGGCGTGCTGGTGTGCGCCGCCAAGGGCGGGCTGTCCGTGGGCACCGAGCGGGCCTGGCGCCTGCTGGACGAGCGCAAAATGCCCCGGATCGTCTACATCTCCAAGATGGACGAGGACAACATCGACTTCAACTCCGCCTTCGATACCCTGCGGGAGTACTTCGGCAAGAGCGTGGCCCCCCTGGTGGTGCCCATCTGGGACGAGAACAAGAAGGTCACCGGCGTGGTGGACGTGCTCCACAAGCGGGCCTTTGAGCCCGCCGGCAACAAGCGCAAGGAGATCCCCATCCCCGGCGACAAGGTGGAGGTCATCGACGAGATCTACAACCAGCTCATGGAGTCCGTGGCCGAGACCAGCGAGGAGTTCATGGAGAAATTTTTCGGCGGCGAGGCCTTCACCTACGCCGAGATCATGCAGGGCCTGCGGGCCGGCGTAAAGGACTGCTCCATGGTGCCCGTGGTGTGCGGCTCCGCCCTGAACGGGCTGGGCACCCTGATGCTGCTGGATCTCATTGTGGATCTGCTGCCCGATCCCCTGGAGGGCGTGCCCCCCACCGGCGTGAACAAGGACGGCCAGCGGGAGGAGTTCATCACCTCCCAGGGCGCGGTTCCCGCCGCCTTCGTCTTTAAGACCGTGGCCGATCAGTACGGCAAATTCTCCTTTATCAAGGTGCTGTCCGGCGACATCACCTCCGACATGACCATGGTGAACGCCACCACCGGCCAGATGGAGAAGCTGGGCCGCCTGTATATCATGAAGGGCAAAAAGAGCGAGGAGGTCAAGCAGCTGCTGTGCGGCGACATCGGCGCCATCGGCAAGATGGACAAGGTCAGAACCGGCGACACCCTGTGCGACGCCCGGAAGTTCATCAAGCTGGATCCCATCCCCTTCGCCGAGCCCAACTTCTCCCGGGCCATCGCCCCCAAGACCCGGGGCCAGGAGGACAAGATCGCCGCCGGCCTGGGCCGCCTGAACGAGGAAGATCCCACCTTCACCGTGGTGAACAACGCCGAGACCCACCAGATGGTGGTGACCACCGCCGGCGACATCCAGATGGACGTGCTGGTGAACAAGCTGAAGTCCCGCTTCAACGTGGACGTGGAGCTGTCCGAGCCCCGCGTCGCGTACCGGGAGAAGATCCGCAAGCCGGTGTCCAAGCAGGGCCGCCACAAGAAGCAGACCGGCGGCTCCGGCCAGTTTGGCGACGTGTGGATCCGCTTCGAGCCCTGCGACAGCGAGTCCCTGGAGTTCTGCGAGGAAGTGGTGGGCGGCGCGGTGCCCAAGAACTTCTTCCCCGCGGTGGAAAAGGGCCTGCGGGAGGCCTGCGTCCACGGCGTGCTGGCGGGCTACCCCATGGTGAATCTGAAGGCCACCCTGTACGACGGATCCTACCACCCCGTGGACTCCTCCGAAATCGCCTTCAAGACGGCGGCGCAGCTGGCCTATAAAGCCGCCCTGCCCGAGGCGTCCCCCGTGCTGCTGGAGCCGGTGGGCGAGCTGAAGGTCACGGTGCCCGACAACTACATGGGCGACGTGCTGGGCGACCTGAACAAGCGCCGGGGCCGCGTCATGGATATGCAGCCCATCGGCGGCGGCCAGCAGGTGATCACTGCCGAGGCCCCCATGGCCGAGCTGATGACCTACGCCATCGACCTGCGGGCCATGACCCAGTCCAGGGGCTCCTTCACCCTGCACTTCGTGCGGTACGAGGAGTGCCCCGGCCCCGCCCAGGAGAAGGCCATCGCCGCGGCGAAGGCTATGGCGGAGGAATAATCCGGATACGAAAAATCCCCACCCGACTCCGGGTGGGGATTTTTTATGGCTGGTTTTCCTGGTTTTCGTGCTGTTCCAGGTATTCTTCCATTACCAGACGGATTAAGTTCGCAACGGGGCGGCGTTCCTTCTCGGCTTGTGCCTCAAGGCGGGCCTTGAACTCCTTGGTCACCCGTATGCCAATATAAGCATCAGTTTTCTCCATGTGCATCACCTATCTGTTTAACGATGCTAAACATTATACAACAATCGCTTGACAAAATATGGTTATCTCTGATAAACTTTATTTATCAAATAGAGGTGAGCAACATGGCAGACTATAAAAAAATGTACATCCATCTTATGCAGAGCACAGAACACGCCATTCGGATCCTGATCCAGGCCCAGCGAGACTGCGAGGAACTGTATATCAGCGCCCCCGAGACGAAGCTGACCGTCCTGGAGCGGGAGGAATCCACGGACGGTGGTTCGGACTGACCCGCCCCCGGTCACGCCGCGCCTCCCCGTTCTGGGCCGTGCCAACCACTCCCCCCCTACGGCCCGCCGCGGGGAGGCACGGCGCGCCCGGGGGCTACGGGGTGGTGAAAAGAAATCTGGCCGCCCAGGAGGCGGCCAGGAAGTCAGTGGAATCAATCCCAAATCAGTTGTATTTTGGCAGTTTTTGTGCTATGCTGTCCCTGGTGCTACCGATAAACGGCAAGCGGTTTGTCCCCCTGCTCTGTCAGGGGCGCTTCTTGGCCCCCTGATCCTACGAAAGGGGGGCTGCCAAATGGTTACATACTCTGATCTGATTCAGACAGGTATTTTGATCGTCGGCATTATTGCCCTGTTTTTACAGGCCAATAAAAAGAAGTAACCGCCCAGCTTCCCGGCCCGCGGTTACTTCTTAACCAAACGCAGGGGGGCAACCGTTTGCCGGTAGCACCCTGTTTCTATCTTTTAGTATAATCCAATTTCGCCGAAATGTCAACCGACTTTTTAATAGCCAAACAGCAGCCGCACCGCCCAGGACGCAGCCAAAAACCCCGCCACATCCGCGCACAGCGCCGCCGGCACGGCATACCGGGTCTTGCCGATTTTGGCCGCGCCGAAGTACACCGCGATGGTATAGAACGTGGTCTCAGTGGAGCCCAGCATCACCGCCGCCGTCCGGCCCACCGGGGAGTCGGGGCCGTAGGTCTGGATGAGCTCCGCCCCCACGCCTAAAGCCGCCGAGCCGCTCACCGGCCGCACCAGCAGCAGGCCGATGGTCTCCGCCGGGATGCCCATTGCCGACAGCAGCGGGCCCACCAGCTCCCCTAAAAGCTCCAGCGCCCCGGATGAGCGGAGCATATACACCGCCGTCAGCAGCCCGATGAGGGGCGGCATGATCCGCAGGGACACCTTCAGCCCCTTCTCCGCCCCGTCGGTGAGGGCGCCCCACAGATCCACCCGGCGTACCAGCCCCCACAGGGCCACCGCCAGCATGAGGAAGGGCACCAGCATGGTGAACAGCAGATCCATGGCCCTACCTCCACACCCGGGAGAGCAGCTTGGCCGCCGTGATCCCCACCGCCACCGAGACTGCCGACGCCAGCCACACCGCCGGCAGGATGTCGAAGGGGTTGGCGCTGCCCGCCGCCGAGCGCAGGGAGGCCACCGTGGTGGGGATGAGCTGGAGGGAGGCGGTGTTGGTCACCACCAGCATACACAGACCGTCCGACGCCACCCCGGGGGTGCGCTCCGCCATGAGCCGGGCGGCCTCCAGCCCCAGGGGGGTGGCGGCGTTGCCCAGCCCCAGCAGGTTGGCGGACAGGTTGGCGCTCACCGCGTCCATCACCTTTTTGTCCCGGGCGAAGTCCGGGTACAGCCGGCGCAGGGCGGGCCGCAGCAGCCGGGACAGCCCCGCTGCCAGCCCCGACCGCTCCATCACCTCCATCACCCCCATCCACAGGCACAGCACCCCCATCATGGACAGGCACAGCTCCACCCCGGCCGCGGCGCCGTCCAGCGCCCCCTTGGCCACCGCCGGGCCGTTCCCCGTGGCCAGGCCGCACAGCACCGCCGCGGCCACCATTACCGTCCAGATCCAGGACATCGCCATCCCAAAGCCCCCCTTGTCCCCCTATCTATACGGGCCAGAGGCCGGGGATATGCCCCCATTCCGGCCCCGGGGCCAGGGAAATTCCCCCAGTTTCGGGACGCTTTGACAGGTATCCCAAAAAAACCTTGAAATCTCCATTATTTTGATTGACAACGGTATACCATGTGTTATAATGAAGGTGCCGTGATACTATATCAGCGAAAGCGCAAGGAGGATTCACTTATGAAAGCAACCGGAATTGTTCGTAAGGTCGATGAACTGGGACGTATCGTTCTGCCCATCGAGCTCCGCCGGACTTTGGACATTGCGGAGCGCGACCCCCTTGAGATCTATGTCGACGGCTCCTCGATCATCCTCAACAAGTACCAGCCCGCCTGTATTTTCTGTGGGGATTCTCGAGACATCGTCTCCTACAAGGGGAAAAACATCTGCAATGTGTGTCTGAATGACCTCAGCGGCAAGTGATGGATGGATAGAACGGCAGAAAGAGCCTTCGGAGAACCGGAAGGCTCTTTTTTGTACGCTTTTTCCCAGTTTTCCTATTTTATTCCAGTTTACATCTTGAAATAGGTATTTTCTTCCTCCTCTGGGGAGCTTTTTCAAGGTTTTGTTCCCTTCCAACAGAAATTCCACAATTTTTGTGGTTTGAACTTTTTTCGACAAAATCCCCTTCTTTCGTCAGCTCCATAATTTACCAAATATTATATACTATTTGTTATCGTTCCGCCTCGGCCTCCTCCTTCAGCGCCCGATTGTACAATGCCCGCCGTTTGACACCGAACTCCTCCGCCGCCTGAGCCGCCGCCGCCTTCAGGGGCGTTCCCGCCCGGCGCAGCTGAACCACCCGGGCCAGGGCGGCGTCCTCGCTCCCCTCCACCGGCTCCGCTCCGGCGGGGCGGCCCCCCACCACCAGCACGAATTCCCCCCGGGGCTCCTGGGCGGCATAGTGCGCCTGTGCCTCGCCGATGGTGAGCCGCAGCACCTCTTCGTGAAGCTTGGTCAGCTCCCGGCACACCGCCAGGGGGCGGTCTGGGCCGAAGGTGTCCGCCAGATCGTCCAGGGTGGAGCGCAGTTTGTGGGGGGCCTCGTAGAAGATCATGGTGCGCTCCTCGTCCGCCAGCCCCTCCAGCCGGGCGCGGCGGTTCTTTTTGTTCAGGGGCAGGAAGCCCTCAAAGGTGAACCGCCCGGTGGGCAGCCCGGACGCGGACAGGGCCACCGTCAGGGCACAGGGCCCGGGGATGGACTCCACCACCACCCCCGCGGCGGCGCACAGGGCCACCAGCTCCTCGCCGGGGTCGGAGATGGCGGGGGTGCCCGCGTCGGTCACCAGGGCGCAACTCTCCCCCGCCTCAATCCGGCGCAGGATGGCGGGCCCCGCCGTCTCGCAGTTGTGGCGGTGGTAGGTCACCATGGGCTTTTTCAGCCCCAGGTGGTTGAGCAGCTTCACCGTCACCCTTGTGTCCTCGGCAGCGAGGAAGTCCGCCCGTTCCAGTGTCTCCGCCGCCCTGCGGCTGATATCCCCCAGGTTGCCGATGGGGGTGGGCACTAAGTAGAGCGTCCCGGCCATAGTTCAAGCACTCCTTCGCGGGCTGTCCCCGCCCTTTCCAGGTGGGGACAGCCCCATCATGTTATTCCGCCAGGGAGATCGTCACCGTCTTTTCACAGTGCTGCTCCTCCCCCTCGTTGGCAAGGAGGAAGGTGCCGTCGTCGTGGTAGCCGGAGTAGTCCAGCACCTGGACAATGTGCAGGCCGCGGTAGTCTGCCTCCGAATCCCCCCACCGGGTGAACAGGTGATCCTCCTCCGCGGCCTTCACCCAGCCCCGCAGGTCATAGGAGAACAGCCCCGTCCCCTCCGCCGAACCGGACAGGGCCAGCAGGGCCAGCGTCTCCCGGGTTCCGCTGGAAAAGTTGTAGGTGCGATCGCTGACCCAGCACAGGGTCACCGCCGTCACCCGGCCGTTTTCCACGGTAAACTCCGGCTGTTTCCAGACAGTTTCCCCTCTCACCGGCACGCCGTTGAAGGTTTCTCCAGAGGAGATGATCGTATAACCCTCGCCGTCCTCCCGTTCCACCCAGCACCCGGTTTCATCCATCCGGGGGCAGAAGTCCTCATCATACTCGTCCATTAAAAGACGGATGTAGTAGTTATAATTCTGGGCAAACTCCGCCACAGTGAGCTCCCCCCGGTTCACCGGCAGCTCGGTGTACCGCAGCCCCAGAAACAGCGCCACAAAGCACAGCGCGTACATCCCGGCAAACACCCAGCCGCTGAACCGCCGCTCCTCCTTGATGTAGCGGCAGGCGTGTTCCCCGTTCCAGCTCCCGTTCCAGCCGTCCAGGGCGTCCTTGCGGTTCCTCCAAAACACCCACAGGCTGTAGATTGGGATGTTCCAGCCGTACCCCTCCCAGGCCAGCGTTTTGCTCCGGTCGATCCCCCAGGCGATGGGCAGCTTCTTCCCGTCCTTGTCCCGCAGCTTCAGGCCGAACACCCATTTCCCCGGCGTCCAGCCCCAGAAGTGGAGCCACAGCGGCTCTACCGCCAGAGTGAAGGCCAGCCAGACCAGACCCAGCAGCCACGCCAAAATCAGCCCGGGTATGCCGCCGACCGCCCACAGCCCGATCAGGCTCCGGTTCCGGGTCAGCACCAGCCACAGCACGTGGAACACCGTCTGGTACAGCATCATGTCCAGCGTCCGGGCCAGCCACCGCATCCAAGGGTGGTAGCACGCTTTGGGCGCGGTGTCCATGGCCGCCTCCTCCTTTGGGGTGGGAGGCGGCGGGTTGGGCAGCACCGGCCGGGCCGGGGGCGCGTCCAGCCGCGCCAGGTAGGGCTGGGGATCCAGCGCGCCGTACTCCACGCCGCTCTCCCCCAGCTCCCGGCACACCTCCGACGCCCGCTCAATGAGGATCCTGTCCCCCTCCAGCTTTGTCTGCTGGACGAACAGGGCCTGATCCAGGGTCAGCGTCCCCTGCTGCACCTTGCGAATGGTGTCGATGTCCAGCTGGAGCTGCCGCAGCAGGCGTATCTTCTCCAGCGTCCGGGCGTCCTCCTCCGAGTAGTCCCGGTAGCCGTTGTCCAGCCGTTTGGGGGCCAACAGGCCCTCCCCCTCGTAAAAACGAATGTTGGCCCGGGTCATGCCCGTCTTTTCTTCCAGCTCCTTGATGGTCATGGAACCACCTCCCAGGGCTATGCTAACCTGTCAAGTCCCTTCACAGTCAAGAGGTTTTTTGAAAAAAGGAAAATATTTTGTAGGGGAGGGGCTTGCCCCTCCCGCCTTGAAGGGGCAGATACCCTTTCCCACGGGAGGGGCAAGCCCCTCCCCTACGGTTTTCCTCAAAAATCGTATCACAGCCGATCTTTCCGCATAGTCAGAGAGATCCGCTTCTTCTTCTCGTCCACTTCCTTCACCCACACCGTCACCACGTCCCCCACGCTCAGCACCTCGGAGGGGTGCTTGAGGTAGCGGTCGCAGATCTGGCTGATGTGCACCAGCCCGTCCTGGTGGACGCCGATGTCCACAAAGGCCCCGAAGTCGATGACGTTGCGAACCGTCCCCTTCAGCTCCATCCCCGGCTTCAGATCCTTCACGTCCAGCACGTCGGTTCGCAGCACCGGCGCGGGCAGCTCGTCCCGGGGATCCCGCCCCGGTTTCATCAGCTCCGCCGCCACGTCCCGCAGGGTGGGCACCCCCACCCCGCACTCCGCCGCCGCCCTGTCCTCGCCATAGGCGGCCAGCTCCGCCTTCAAGCCGCCCAGCTTCCCGGCCCGCACGTCCGCCATGCCGTGGCCGCACAGGGCCAGCAGCTGTTCCGCCGCCCCGTAGCTCTCCGGGTGGACGGCGGTGTTGTCCAGGGGGGACTTGCTCTCCGGCACCCGCAGGAAGCCCGCGCACTGCTCAAAGGCTTTCGGCCCCAATTTCGGCACCTTCAAGATCTGCTTCCGGGTGGTGAAGGGCCCGTTGTCCTCCCGGTACTTGACGATATTCTTCGCCGTGGTGCCGTTGAGCCCCGCCACCCGGGTGAGCAGCGGCGCGGAGGCGGTGTTCACGTCCACCCCCACGGCGTTGACGCAGTCCTCCACCACCCCGTCCAGGGCCTCGCCCAGCCGGGCCTGGGGCATATCGTGCTGATACTGGCCCACGCCGATGGACTTGGGGTCGATCTTCACCAGCTCCGCCAGGGGATCCTGCAATCTCCGGGCGATGGACACCGCGGAGCGCAGGTTCACGTCGAAGTCGGGGAACTCCTCCGCCGCCAGCTTGGAGGCGGAGTACACCGACGCCCCCGCCTCGTTCACCATGGCGTAGCTGACCCCGCCCCCCACCTTGCGGATGAGCTCCACCGCCATCTGCTCCGTCTCCCGGCTGGCGGTGCCGTTGCCGATGGCGATGTGGGCCACCTTGTGCTTTTTGATGAGGACGGCCAGTTTGTCGATGGCCTCGTTTTTGCCCCGCTCCCCGTGGGTGGGGTAGACCACCGTGGTGTCCAGCACCTTGCCGGTGGGGTCAACCACCGCCACTTTACAGCCCATGCGGTATCCCGGATCCAACCCCATGGTGACGAAGCCCTTCACCGGCGGCTGCATGAGCAGAGGCTTCAAATTCAGGGCGAACTGCCCGATGGCCCCCTCGTTGGCCTTGTCGGTCAGCTCGGAGCGCACCTCCCGCTCCAGGGAGGGGGCGATGAGCCGATCATAGGCGTCCTCGGCGGCGGTTTTTACAAACTCCATGGCCGCCCGCCCGGGCACCACCTTCCGCCGCAGGGCCACCAGGGCGGTTTCCCGATCCATCTCCACGGACACCTTCAGGATCTCCTCCCGCTCCCCCCGGTTCATGGCCAGCACCTGATGCCCCTGGGTTTTGGACGCCGGGCTGGAAAACTCATAGTAGAGCCTGTACACCGAATCCTCCGGATCCTTGGCCGCAGCTTTGGAGACGATGGACGCCCGCCGCCAGTACAGCTCCCGCAGCAGTTTGCGGATATCGGCGTCGTCGGAGATCCACTCGGCGATGATGTCGGACGCCCCCTGTAAGGCGTCCTCCCTTGTCTCCACCCCTTTTTCGGGGTCGATGTACTCCTCCGCCGCCGCGCCCACGTCCACCGCCGGGCCGATGGCGAAGGCCAGCTCTGCCAGGGGCTCCAGCCCCTTTTCCCTTGCCATGGTGGCCCGGGTGCGGCGCTTTTGTTTATAGGGCCGGTACAGATCCTCCACCTCCGCCAGGGTGGCGGCGCCGTCGATGGCGGCGGCCAGCTCGTCCGTCAGCTTCCCCTGGTTTTCGATGGCCTGCTTCACTTCGTCCCGGCGGTTCTGCAAATTTCGCAGGTACTGTAACCGGTCGGCCAGCTGCCGGATGAGCTGATCGTCCATGGCCCCGTGGAGCTCCTTGCGGTAGCGGGCGATAAAGGGAACCGTATTGCCCTCGTCCAGCAGGGCAATGATATTCTCGATGTGCTGAAGCGGGCGATCCAGCTCCCGGGCCAGCAGTTCTGTGATGCGCTCCATGTTGATCTCCTTTGCTGATTGGGATGTGGGGATAGTATACCATAAAATTCCCCTCAGCGCAAAGAAAAAGCGGACAGGGGTGGGAGCGCCCCCGTCCGCTTTTCTCATCCGTACAGCCCCAGCACGTACAGGATGATCCCGTACACCACGCTGGCCGAGATCCCGTAGGCCAAAACAGGGCCCGCAACAGTGAACAGCTTGGCGCCGGTGCCGGTGACCAGCCCCTCGCTCTTGAACTCCAGCGCCGGGGACACCATGGCGTTGGAGAAGCCGGTGATGGGCACCAGCGTGCCCGCCCCGGCGTGTTTGGCGATGTTGTCGAACACCCCCAGGCCGGTGAGCAGGGAGGCCAGGAAGATCAGCGTGACGGAGGCCCACGTCCCCGCGTCCTCCTTCCCCGCTCCCCAGCTCTGGTAGAGGGCGGACAGCCCCTGGCCCCCGGCGCAGATGGCGCCGCCCACGCAGAAGGCCCACAGCAGATCCTTCCACAGCGGGGAGGGATCCGCCCGGTCGCTCACATATCGATTGTACTCCTGGTTGTTCATGTCCATGCTCGCTTCACCTCCCTTCCAGTATGCCCCACCGCCGGGAGATCATACGCGGATTCGGAAGATCCCGCGTCCGCCGGGGCATTGACAGACCTGGAGAAAGCGGCTATGATAGCCCTGACAAAACCCCTTTGAGGAGGATCCGCTATGACTGAACACCGCTTCGACGTCACCGCCCTGGGGGAGCTGCTCATCGACTTTACGGAGAGCGGGCTCAGCGGCCAGGGCAACACCCTCTTTGAGGCCAACCCCGGCGGCGCGCCCTGCAACGTGCTGGCCATGCTGAAGAAGCTGGGCCGCTCCTGCGCCTTTGTGGGCAAGGTGGGGGAGGATCTGTTCGGTCACCTGCTCCGGGACGTGGCCGCCGAGGCGGGGATCTGCATGGATCACCTGGTGTTCGACCGGGATGCCCGCACCACCCTGGCCTTCGTGAAAACCTTTGCCAACGGCGACCGGGACTTCTCCTTCTACCGCAACCCCGGCGCGGATATGCTGCTGAGGCCGGACGAGCTACCCCTGGACATCATCGCCGGCAGCCGGATCTTCCACTTCGGCACCCTGTCCATGACCCACGAGGGGGTGCGGAAGGCCACCACCAGCGCCATCGACTGCGCCAGGGAGGGCGGCGCGCTGATCTCCTTCGACCCCAACCTCCGCCCGCCCCTGTGGGACAGTCTGGAGGATGCCCGGGCCCAGATCTCCTATGGCCTTGCCCACTGCGATATCTTGAAAATCGCCGACAACGAGCTGGAGTTCATGACCGGCGAGACGGACTTCGACAGGGGCGCGGCCCTGCTGCGGGGGCGCTATCCCAACATCAGGCTGTGCAACGTCACCGCCGGGGCGGAGGGCAGCTACTCCTATTATGAGGACAAGCGGGTGTTCGTTCCCGCCTGCCAGCTGGGCGGCGCCATCGAAACCACCGGGGCAGGGGACACCTTCTGCGCCTGCGTGCTCAGCTTCGTGCTGGAGCGGGGTCTGGACGGCCTCACCCAAGCGGATCTCACCGAGATGCTCCGCTTCGCCAACACGGCGGCCTACCTGGTCACCACCCGGAAGGGGGCCATCCGCTCCATGCCGGAGCGGGCGGAGGTGGAGGCCCTGCTGGCCTGAAGCGCAGAAATCCCGTCCGGCTGGGCCGGACGGGATTTTTTTACCCCATATGTTTGTCTAAAAACGCCTCAACTGTGGCCCAGTACAGCTCCGGGGCCTCCCAGGACGCCTCCCCGTGGGCCGCGCCGGGGACGGACAGCCGCTCCTTGTCCGTACTGGGACGGGCGTCATACACCACATCCAGCATGGCGTAGGGCACGAAGGTGTCGTCCTCCCCGTGGATGAACAGGATGGGCAGGGCGGTCTTTTTCAGCTGCTCCACCGCCGACGCCTCTTTGAACCCGTATCCCGCACGCAGCCGGGTCACCAGGGAGGCCGCGTCCAGCACCGGGAAGGTGGGCAGGCCGAACATCTCCTTCAGCTGCCCCGCGAACTCGTCCCACACGGAGGAATAGCCGCAATCCTCAATGACGCACTTCACGTTGGGGGCCAGATCCGCCTCCCCGGCGGCCATCATCACCGTGGCCCCGCCCATGGACACGCCGAACAGCACGATCTCCGCCTGGGGATCCTGCTCCACCAGGGTGTTTACCCAGGCCACAATGTCCCGGCGCTCCGGCCAGCCCATGCCGGCGTACCGGCCCTCGCTGCGCTCATGGGCCCGGGCGGCTGGCGCGAGAATGCTGAACCCCATCTCATTGAATTTCAAGGCGAACCGGCCCCCGTACTGGGGAATGCTGCCGTAGCCGTGGCAGATCACCGCGTATTTGTGGCTGCCCTCCCGGGGGAGGTACAGGCCGTGGAGCCTCAGCCCGTCCTGGCTGGTGAGCCAGCGATCCTCGCTGTTCTCGTCAAACCAGGCGGCGTCCCCCTCCAGCGTCACACCCTCCGGGTCATAGGCGCCCAGCATACCTCCGAACCGGGGATCCAAAGCAAAGTGGAACAAGTAATTCCCCGCGAAGGCCAGCGCCCCGGCCCCCAGCACCAGCAGGACTGCCAGGACAATCAGGGCAATCTTCAGCCCCCGGCGTTTTTTCCGGGTCTTTTCCATGGGCCTTTCCCCCTTTGCAGGAGTGGATCAGAGCGCCGCCGCAAACGCCTTTGCCAGCTCACCCATCTGCGCCCGGTTCTCCTCCGTGGCGGCGGATCGGATGGTGATCTTCGGATCCAGGATGGTCAGCCCCTTCATGGCCTCCAGCTCGCCCAGCATGGTCTTCAGGGCGGAGGGGCCCCAGGATCCGTTTTCCATCAGCCCCACCGTCCGATCCCGGAGTCCCTTGGACTTCAGCCGGGCCAGGAACTGGGCCATGGGCGGGAACACCCCCGCGTCATAGCTGGACGCCGCCAGCATCAGCCCGCTGTACCGGAAGGCCCCGGCCACCGCCTCCGCCCAGTCCCGCCGGGCCAGGTCGATGGTGTCCACGGCCAGTCCCTCTCCCCGCAGCTTGTCCGCCAGCTCCAGCGCCGCCCGGGCGGTGTTGCCGTGGATGGAGGCGTAGGCCACCAGCACGCCCTTCTCCTCCGGCACGTACCGGCTCCACACGTCGTACTTCTCCAGGGCCAGGGCCAGCGCCTCCCCGGACAGCACCGGGCCGTGGAGGGGGCAGATCCGCTTGATGTCCAGCGCCGCAGCCTTTTTCAGCAGGGCCTGCACCTGCACGCCGTACTTGCCCACAATGTTCAGATAGTACCGCCGGGCCTCGTCCACCCAGGGGGAGGCGGGATCCGCGTCCCCGAACCGGCCGAAGCCGTCGGCGGAGAACAGCGTCCCGCTGCTCTTCTCATAGGACGCCATCACCTCCGGCCAGTGCACCATGGAAGCCATGTAGAAGGCCAGGGTGTGCCCGCCCAGGGCCAGCTCCTCCCCCTCCTTCACGGTGAGGGAGCGGCCGGCAAAGTCCCGGCCGGTGAAGGCGGTCAGCATGGGGAAGGTCTTGGCGTTGCCCACCAGGGTCATGGCGGGGTATTTGTCCGCCAGGGTGACAATGCTGCCCGAATGATCCGGCTCCATGTGGTGTATGATCAGGTAGTCCGGCTCCCGGCCCTCCAGCGCCCCCTCCAGGTTGGCCAACCACTCCTCCGTCTTCCGGGGATCCACCGAGTCCAGCACGGCGATCTTCTCGTCCAGGATCACCCAGGAATTGTAGCTTACGCCGTTGGGGACGGCGTACTGGCTCTCAAACAGATCCAAATCTCCGTCGAAGCACCCCACCGGGCGGATTGCCAGGTCAAATGCAGCGTTCATATGTATCACAGCCTCCTTATTTCTACAATTTGGATTCCTCCCCTGATCTTACTATGGACGGCCCCTCCCGTCAAGCGCTAATTTGCCCGGATCCCGGCGGTTTCCCCTTGACTTTCCCAGGGGGCTCTGCTATGATGTAATTATTAAAATGATGTTTGGGGTTTTTTTGTATGAGTTTCAAGATCATTGTCGACAGCTGCTGCGATCTCAGCCCCGAAGTGCTGTCCACCGGGGTGTACCGAAGCATCCCCCTCACCATCCACGTGGGGGAGAACGAGTTCCGGGACGACGAGACCCTCCGCACCGAGGCGCTGGTGGACGCCATGGCCATGTGCAAGGAGGCGTCCCACACCGCCTGCCCCGCTCCGGCGGAGTACCTGGCGGCCTATGAAGCGGCGGAGGGGGACGTGTACGTGGTCACCCTGTCCGCCCTGCTGTCCGGCTCCCACAACAGCGCCTGGCAGGCCGCCCAGATCTTCCGGGAGGAGCACCCGGATCGGAACCTCCACGTGTTCAACTCCTGTTCCGCCTCCGCCGGGGAGACCCACATCGCCCTGGCCCTGTCCAAGCTGGCGGGCTCGGGGATGCCCTTCCATCAGGTGGTGGCGGAGATGGAGCGGCGCATCGCTCAGATGAACACCCTGTTTGTGCTGGAAAATCTGGACGTGCTGCGAAAGGCGGGGCGGCTCACCCGGGTGCAGTCCCTGGTCACCGGGGCGCTGCGGGTGAAGCTGGTGATGGGCTCCACCCCCCAGGGGGAGATCATGCGCCACGGGCAGGCCCTGTCCATCAAGCAGGCGCTGAACAAGCTGTGCGCCATCATGGCGGCGGACGAGCGCCACCGGGGGCAGTTGCTGTGCATCTCCCACTGCCTGTGCCGGGAGCGGGCGGAGTACCTGCGGGCGCTGGCCTTCAAGACCTGCGATTTCGCCGATGTACGCATCGAGGAGACCCGGGGCATCAGCTCCTTCTACGCCAACTCCGGGGGCATTGTGGCGGCGTACTGAGCCATACAACTCAAACAGGGGGCCGCGGTTCAAAGCCTGCCGCGGCCCCCTTTCTTTCGTAACTCTTAAAAAACTCGCTCTTCCCACAGCGGGCCGCGTATGTTATAATTATAGTATCTTTTGGCAAACTAAGGCAGACGGGCCCCGCCCGTCCGAGAGAGAAAGCTGGGATCCATTTGAAACAATATGACGCGCTGATTGTGGGCGCGGGCTATGCCGGCGCGGTGACCGCCCGGCGGCTGGCGGAGGACGGGAACAAAAAAGTGCTGGTGCTGGAGCGCCGCCCCCACGTGGCGGGCAACGCCTACGACTGCCCGGACAGCGCCGGGGTGCTGATCCACCAGTACGGCCCCCACATCTTCCACACCAACGACAAGCGGGTGTTCGACTACCTGTCCCGATTCACAAGCTGGCGGGACTACCAGCACACGGTGGTGGCCAACATTCCTGGCGAGAGCGGAACGCCCAACCAGCGGCTGCAATACCCCGTCCCCTTCAACCTGGACTCGCTGGAGATCGCCTTCGGCCCCCAGGAGGGCACACGCCTGGGCGAAAAGCTCGTCGCCGCCTACGGCCCGGAGAAAAAGGTGACGATTCTGGAGCTGCGGCACAACCCGGATCCCGAGATCGCCGCCATCGCGGACTATGTGTATGAGCACGTGTTTGTCCACTACACCATGAAGCAGTGGGGCCAGACCCCGGAGGAGATCGACCCCAACACCACCGCCCGGGTGCCGGTGTTCCTGTCCCGGGATCCCCGGTACTTCCAGGACGCGTACCAAGGGATGCCGCTGGAGGGCTACACCCCCATGTTCCAGCGGATGCTGGATCACCCCAACATCACCGTGGAGCTGAACACGGACGCGCTGAAACGCCTGGAGCTGGCGGACGGTGTGATCAAGCTGGACGGCGAGGTGTTCCACGGCCCTGTGATCTACACCGGCCAGGCCGACGAGCTGTTCGGCTTCCGGTTCGGCCCTCTGCCCTACCGCACGCTGGAGTTCGGGTTTGAAACCCTGCCCCGGGACGTTTACCAGACCCACGGCACCGTGAACTACACCGTGGATCAGCCCTACACCCGGATCACCGAATTCAAACACCTCACCGGGCAGGAGCTCCCCGGAGCCACCACCATCATGAAGGAGTATTCCAGGGCCTACACCGGAGCGGACGGTGAGATCCCCTACTATGCCATCATCAACCCCGAGAACAACGCCCTGTACGCCAAATATGCCGATCTGGCCGCCCAGTACCCCACCCTGCGCCTGCTGGGCCGTCTGGCGGAGTACAAATACTACAACATGGACGCCATCGCGGCCCGAGCGCTGGAATTGGGCGATGAATTGGTTGACACATGATCCCGCTGCCTTTGGAGTACCGTAGGGGCCGGGCTTGCCCGGCCCGCCTTATCGATGTGCTCTCTGTTCCCCGGGAGGGGCAAGCCCCTCCCCTACAGGAAATGAAACAGGACTGGAGAGATAAAAATGGATAAATTGATCACCTTCGCCGTCCCCTGTTACAATTCGGCGGCCTACATGGATCACTGCATTGAAACCCTGCTGTGTGCCGGGGAGGACGCGGAGATCATCCTGGTGGACGACGGCTCCACCAAAGACGACACCCCCGCCAAGTGCGACGAATGGGCGGCAAAGCACCCCGATATCATCCGGGCCATCCACCAGGAGAACGGCGGCCACGGCGAGGGCGTCAACCAGGGCATCCGCCATGCCCGGGGGCTCTACTATAAGGTGGTGGACTCGGACGACTGGCTGGACGCCGACGCCCTTGGGCAGGTGATGGCCAAGCTGAGGGAGTTTGCCGCCATGCCCGCCCCGGTGGATCTGTTTATCGCCAACTATGTCTACGAGCACGTGGAGGACAACACCCGGAAGGTGATGGGCTACAAAAACGTGTTCCCCCTGAACCAGATCTTCACCTGGGAGTCCATCCGCCACTTCCGCACCTCCCAGTACCTGCTGATGCACTCGGTGATCTACCGCACCCAGCTGCTGCGGGACTGCGGGCTGGAGCTGCCCAAGCATACCTTCTATGTGGACAACATCTTCGTCTACCAGCCCCTGCCCTACGTCAAGACGCTGTACTACATGGACTTGGATCTGTACCGCTACTTCATCGGCCGGGCGGATCAGAGCGTCAACGAGGCGGTGATGGCGGGCCGCATCGATCAGCAGGTGCGGGTCACCAAGCAGATGATCGCCGCCCACGACGTCATGGCCATCAAGGCCACCCAGCCCCGGCTGGGCCGGTATATGCTCAACTACCTGTCCATGATGATGTCCATCTCGTCCATTTTCTCGGTGATTGCCAACACCCCCCAGTCTCTGGGCCTGCGAACCGAGCTGTGGGAGTACCTGCGGCAGAAGGACGCCGCCCTCTACCGCCGCTGCCGCTACAAGGCCACCAACCTGGGCACCAATATCCCCGGCTATCAGGGGCGGAAGCTGTCCGTGGGGCTGTACCGTTTGGCCCGCAAGATCTATAAATTCAACTAAATTCAAACAAAAGGAGAGCTGAGATCATGTCCGTGCAAACCATAACGAAGGAAAATTTTGACCAGGTGGTGCTCCAGGCCGACAAGCCCGTGCTGGTGGACTTCTGGGCCCCCTGGTGCGGTCCCTGCCGCATGGTGTCCCCCCTGGTGGATCAGATCGCCGAGGAGCGGGACGACATCGTGGTGGGCAAGGTGAACGTGGATGAGCAGAGCGAGCTGGCCGTCCGCTTCGGCGTGATGAGCATTCCCACACTTCTGGTGTTCAAGGGCGGCGAGATCGCCAACAAGGCGGTGGGCGCCCAGCCCAAGGCGGAGCTGCTGAAGCTGCTGGACTAAACGCCGAAAAGGCAGCGCCTTTTCCGGGCCGCCCCCACGGGCGGCCCTTGCTTTTTTGTGAAAAGCTGGTATACTGTAACTTATCGGCGTCTGCGCCGCATAGAATGGAGCGGCAAATTCAACAGACCGCTGTTTTCATGGGAGGTTATCCATCTTGCCCGACGACCCGTTATTACCGAAGCTGATCATCCTGATTATCCTGATCCTGATCAACGCCTTTTTCGCCGCCGCCGAGATCGCCGTCATCTCCCTGTCCGAGGCCAAGCTGCGGAAACAGGCCGAGGAGGGGGACAAGAAGGCCGCCCGCCTCCTGGCCCTCACCCAGGCCCCCGACCACTTCCTGTCCGCCATCCAGATCGCCATCACCCTGGCCGGGTTCCTGTCCTCCGCCTTCGCGGCGGACAGCTTCTCCGACCCGCTGGTGCGCTGGCTGGTGGACGATCTGGGCGTCACCGCCCTCTCCCCCGCCGCCCTCAACAACCTGATGGTGGTGCTCATCACCGTGGTGCTGTCCTACTTCAGCCTGGTGCTGGGCGAGCTGGTGCCCAAGCGCATCGCCATGAAAAAAACCGAGGGGGTGGCCCGGTTTACCGCGGGGGTGGTGTCCGGGGTGGCGGCGGTGTTCCGGCCGGTGATCTGGCTGCTGTCCAAGTCCACCAACGGGGTGCTGCGCCTGCTGGGCATCGACCCCAAGGCGGACACCGAGGACGTGAGCGAGGACGAGATCCGCATGATGGTGGATCTGGGCGAGGAGCGGGGCGCCATCGAGACGTCGGAAAAGGAGCTCATTGAGAACATCTTTGAGTTCAACAACACCACCGCCGAGGACGTGATGATCCACCGCACCGACATGGTGATGGTGTGGGTGGAGGATACCGATGAGGACGTGCTCAACGCCATCCTCACCTCCGGCCGCTCCCGCTTCCCGGTGTACCGGGAGGACGCGGACGACATCGTGGGCATACTCAACACCCGGGACTTTCTGCTCAACGCCCAGGAGGACGACCCCAAGCCCCTCCCCGAACTGCTGCGGCCCGCCTACTTCGTGCCGGAGTCGGTTCGCACCGACGTGCTGTTCCGGGATATGCAGAGCAAAAAGGTACATATGGCCATCGTGGTGGACGAGTACGGCGGCACCTCGGGCCTGGTGACCATGGAGGATCTGCTGGAGGAGATCGTAGGCAACATCTACGACGAGTTCGACCCGGCGGAGGAGAAGGACATTGAGCCGGCGGGGCCGGGGGTATGGAAGGTGTCCGGCTCCTGCCCCCTGGAGCAGGTGTCGGAAGCCCTGGGGGTGGAATTTCCCGAGGAGGAGGAGTCCGACACCCTGGGCGGGCTGGTGTTCGCCCAGCTGTCCGTCATCCCGGAGGACGGCGCCCAGATCGAGGTGGACGCCCACGGGCTCCACATCCAGGTGCTGGGCTTCGCCGACCGGCGGGTGGAGTGGGCGCTGGTGTCCAGGCCGGAGCAGAAGGCGGAGGAAGCCCTTCCGGAGGCGTGACCCCGGGCTGTGCGAAGGCGTTGGTATACAAAAACGAACCCGCTGTCATTTGACAGCGGGTTCGTTTTTTGGTATACTTGCTGTGATGTATCCCGTGGATTACAGCTTCTTCAGATCCGCCATCACGCCGTTGATCATCATCCCCGGCACCCAGCTGGACATGAAGTCACACAGCTGCTCCAGCGTCACCGTCCGGGCCGCCCCCTTCACCGGGTGCTTGGCCAGCATGGGGATGCGCTTCTGGAACACCGCCCGGCTTTTCGGGTCGTCCCAGAGCTCCCCCAGCGTGATTTGGTTGCTGCGTAAATCCATAAAAATCACCTCCAGAACCATACTATGCGCCAGGGGGCGCCGGCTGACATCATGATTGCTTGACAACGCCGCCCCGCCGTACAGAAAGGAGCGCCCCATGCCAAAGCAGAAGAAAAAGACGCGGAAGGGCCAGGAATGGCGGCACGTGGAAAACAAGAAGCTGGTATACACCGTCTACTTCGTCCTGCGCCTGTCGGTGGTGGGGATGCTGGTGGCCCAGTTCTTCAACCGGAACTATGAGAACGTGCTCCTGTGCGTGCTCACCCTGGTGCTGTTCCTGCTGCCCTCCATCTTTGAGCGGCGGCTCCACATCGACCTGCCCGATACGCTGGAGATCATCATCCTGCTGTTCATCTACGCCGCCGAGATTTTAGGCGAAATCCAGTCCTACTATACCCATTTCCACGGCTGGGACACCATGCTCCACACCATGAACGGCTTTTTGTGCGCCGCCATCGGCTTCGCCCTGGTGGACATACTCAATCGCGAGGAAAAGGTGTCCCTCCACCTGTCCCCCTTCTTCATGGCGGTGACCGCCTTCTGCTTCTCCATGACCATCGGCGTGCTGTGGGAGTTCTTCGAGTTCTCCATGGATCAGTTCCTCCTGTTCGATATGCAGAAGGACACCGTGATCAACACCATCTCCACCGTCAACCTGGATCCCAGCCGCGGCACCACCGCCGTCGTCGTCAAGGGCATCCAGGACGTGATCCTGGTGCTGGCGGACGGCACCCAGATGCCCCTGGGCCTGGGCGGCTACCTGGACGTGGGGATCATCGACACCATGAAGGATCTGTTCGTCAACTTCATCGGGGCGGTGGTGTTCTCCGTCATCGGCTATTTCTACGTGAAGGGCCGGGGCAAGGGCAGCTTCGCCACCCGGTTCATCCCCCGCTTCCAGCGCAGGCCCGCCGCCCCGGCGGAGGAGGATGCGCCCCCCGACCCTCCCGGCGCATAATCCAACCGGGAACGGGTATACTCCTTCTTGTACTCGGGAATCCCAAGCGACACAAGGAGGAAACGATCATGATGAACCAGACCAATCCCAGCATCAAGTGCTCCGTGAACAGCTGCACCTACCACAAGGATCAGCGCTGCACCCTCAACGAGATCCAGGTGGGCCACTGCCAGAACAGCGTGTGCGACTGCAAGGAGACGGAGTGCGCGTCCTTCAAGCTGGGCGACCACGGCACCACCTGCGGCTGCAACTGAGAAGCGCGGAGAAGCCGGGAGCAGGGACATAAGTCCGGAGCGGAGTGGAAAGCCCAAGGAGGGGGCCGCAGGCCCCCGGATGGGTTTCCACGCAGTCGGAGGACTTATGGCCCGTCGCGGAGGCTTCGCAGCGTGACAACAGCGTCCAGCAGTTGACAGTTTCAGACAAAAACCCGGCGGTTTCCGCCGGGTTTTTGTCTGAGCGGCGAAATTTCCAGCCCGCCAAGCATTTTACATTGACAAATCCGCCGTAAAAAGCTATTATATCTTCAATACGCTAAATTATGTAAGCGCGTTTCAAGACGCACCGCGGAGCATGGCTCGTCCTATGGGGCGCGGCTGTGCTTTTTGTCATACGCGATTCAAAAAGGAGGTTCCCACTATGCTGATGCGCGGATCCCAGATTGTCATGGAGTGCCTGCTGGAGCAGGGGGTGGACACGGTGTTCGGCTACCCCGGCGGCACCATTCTCAACATCTACGATGAGTTTGAGCTCCACGGCTACGGCCAGAAGATCCACCACTACCTCACCGCCCACGAGCAGGGCGCGTCCCACGCCGCCGACGGCTACGCCCGGGCCACCGGGAAGGTGGGGGTGTGCTTCGCCACCTCCGGCCCCGGCGCCACCAACCTGGTCACCGGCATCGCCACCGCCTACTACGACTCCTCCCCCGTGGTGTTCCTCACCTGCAACGTGGCTGAGCACCTCATCGGCAAGGACTCCTTCCAGGAGGTGGACATCACCGGCATCACCATGCCCATCACCAAGTGCAACTTCCTGGTGAAGGACGTGAACGAGCTGGCCGACGTGATCCGGGAGGCCTTCGCCATCGCCCGCTCCGGCCGCCCCGGCCCGGTGCTGGTGGACATCGCCAAGAACGTCACCGCCGTCCAGGGAGAGTATGAGTACCTGCCCCTGGCGGAGCACCCCAACCACGGCCGGCTGGCCACCCTGCTGCGCCGCTCCAACCGGGATCTGAAAAACCCCGAGCCCAACCGGGAGGACATTGACAAGCTGCTGGAGCTCATCGCCCAGTCCCAGCGGCCCATGGTGCTGGTGGGGGGCGGCGTGATCCGCTCCAAGGGGGCGGTGCCCGAGTTCCGCAAATTCATGGAGCGGCTGGACGCCCCGGTGGGCTCCACCATCATGGGAGGCGGAGCCTGTCCCGGCAACCACCCTCTGTTCACCGGCATGGTGGGGATGCACGGCTCCCACGCCTCCAATATGGCCACCGCCGAGTGCGACCTGCTCATCGCCATCGGCTGCCGGTTCTCCGACCGGGTGGCCACCGACCCCGCCTCCTTCGCCAAGAACGCCAAGATCGTACATATCGACATCGACCGGGCGGAGATCGACAAGAACGTGCTCACCTACCACCACATCATCGGCGACGCGAGGCGGGTGCTGGAGCTGCTCAACGAGACCCTGCCCCAGCACGATTACACCGGCTGGAAGGCCCAGGTGTTCGCCCGGAAGGAGCTGCCCCTGAAGAAGGACAACATCCTCCACGCCCACGAGATCCTGGAAACCATCTCCGACCTGACGGACGGCGACGCCATCATCGCCACCGACGTGGGCCAGCATCAGATGTGGTCCTGCCAGTACTACCACTTCTCCCGCCCCGGCCAGCTGCTCACCAGCGGCGGCTTCGGCACCATGGGCTTCGGTCTGGGGGCCGCCATGGGGGCCAAGGTGGGCTGCCCGGACAAGGTGGTGGTGCACTGCACCGGGGACGGCTGCTTCCGCATGAACTGCCACGAGCTGGCCACGGTGGAGCACTACCACCTGCCCGTCATCACCGTCATCTTCGACAACCACACCCTGGGCATGGTGCGCCAGTGGCAGAACCTGATCTACGACAAGCGGTTCTCCCAGACCACCCTGGATCGGGGCCCCGACTTCGTGAAGCTGGCGGAGGCCTACGGCCTGCGGGGCTTTAGGGCCCGCAACCAGGCGGAGTTCGAGGACGCCTTCCGGCAGGCCCTGGCGGCGGGCTGCGGCTGCGTCATCGACTGCGCCATCGACATCGACGCCATGGTGCACCCCATGGTAAACGGCGGCACCCCCGTCACCGATTTCCTGCTTCATTAAGTTACTTTTTCTCGAGAGAAAAAGTAACCAAAAAGAGCTTGAATTCGCTACCAAAGCGATCCAATTCGGAAGGTTTTCCCACGACAACCGACGTTGTTTAAATTTTTCAGAGAAGGAGTGAGAGATCTCCATGTTAACTGTGATCAAGCGCCACACCCTGTCCGTGCTAGTGGAGAACACCGCCGGCGTGCTCAGCCAGGTGTCCCGGCTGTTCTCCCGGAAGGGGTATAACATCGAGTCCCTGGCGGTGGGCACCACCGACGACCCGGCGGTGTCCCGTATCACCATCGAGGTGCTGTGCGGGGAGCAGCAGATCGGCCAGATCATCAACCAGCTTCGCAAGCAGTTCTCCGTCTACTCGGTGCGGCTGCTTCCCCCGGAGGAGTCCATTCGCCGGGAGCTGGTGCTCATCAAGGTGAAGGCGGAGAGCCGGGAGGTTCGCAACGAGGTGATCCAGATCGCCAACATCTTCCGGGCCTCCATCATCGATGTGTCCACCCAGAGCCTGACCCTGGCCATCATCGGCCAGGAGTCCAAGGACGACGCCCTGGAGAAGCTGCTGGCCGAGTTCGGCATCCTGGAGCTGGTTCGCACCGGCATGGTGGCCCTGGAGCGGGGCGAAGCCACCATCCGCAACAACTCCGGCAACAAGGTGCGGGAGGAATTCGACCTGGGCAAGAACATTTTGTAAAATTCAGCGCTCCGCCCCGCGGAGCGGGGCGGAGCGCTGAATAAACCTCTGAGCAATTGTATCCTGGTTATCATTCTTTTTCCCGCCGCTGTGCTATGATGCTTAAAATACAGCTATTTCTCCCGCCCCCGCGGGGGCGGGAGAGCCACAGAAATTTTATGAGGAGTGTTCACCATGGCAAAAATGTATTATGAGAAAGACTGCGACCTGAGCTGGCTGAAGGGCAAGAAGATCGCCATCATCGGCTACGGCTCCCAGGGCCACGCCCATGCCCTCAACCTGAAGGACTCTGGCTGCGACGTGTGCGTGGGCCTGCGGGAGGGCTCCAAGAGCTGGCCCGCCGCCGAGAAGGCCGGTCTGGCGGTGAAAACCGTCCCCGCCGCCGCCCAGTGGGCGGATATCGTCATGATCCTGATCAACGACGAGGTGCAGGCCGAGGTCTACAACCGGGACATCGCCCCCTACATGACCGAGGGCAAGGCCCTGGCCTTCGCCCACGGCTTCAACATCCGCTACCAGCAGATCGTCCCCCCCGCCGGGGTGGACGTGTTCATGGCGGCCCCCAAGGGCCCGGGCCACACCGTCCGCTCCACCTACGTGGCGGGCAAGGGCGTGCCCTGCCTGGTGGCAGTGGAGCAGGACGCCACCGGCCACGCCTACCAGATCGCCCTGGCCTACATCGCGGGCATCGGCGGCGCCCGGGCGGGCGTGATGGAGACCACCTTCCACGATGAGACGGAGACCGACCTGTTCGGCGAGCAGACCGTGCTGTGCGGCGGCGTGGTGGATCTGATGCGCTGCGGCTTCGAGGTGCTGGTGGAGGCCGGGTACGAGCCGGAGAACGCCTACTTCGAGTGCATCCACGAGATGAAGCTGATCATCGACCTGATCAACAAGGGCGGCGTGGCTGCCATGAACTTCTCCATCTCGGACACCGCCGAGTTCGGCGAGTACGTCAGCGGCCCCCGGGTCATCCCCCACGAGGAGACCAAGGCCCGTATGCGCGCGGTGCTCTCCGACATCCAGGACGGCACCTTCGCCGGCAAGTGGATCGCGGAGAACAAGAACGGCCGCACCTTCTTCAACTCCAAGCGTGCCCAGCTCAAGAAGCACCAGATGGAGATCGTGGGCGGCGAGCTTCGCCGCAACATGATCTGGGGCGGGGATTCCGACCTGGATACCGCGTCCAACTGAGACAATAACCACAGACCGGAACCGCGATCCATTTCCCATGGATCGCGGTTCCGCGCTTTTTTACTCAGACCTGCCGCTTCTCCGTCCGGAGCACAATGTCCTCCTGCTCCACCGCCAGGCACAGGGTGTCCCCCGCCGTCAGCTGCTCGGACAAGAGCAGGTCGGCGGCGGGCTCCTCCACCCGGCGGCGGACGGCCCGGCGGATGGGCCGGGCCCCCTGCTCCGTCTCCGCCCCCGGGTCGGCCAGCAGGGTGACCGCCTCCCACCGGGCATCCAGATCCACCCCCAGGCCGGACAGCCGCTCCCGCACGCCCCCCAGCATCCGCAGGGCGATGCGCTCCAGATCCCGGCGCTCCAGCCGGTCGAACAGGATCACCTCGTCCAGCCGGTTGAGAAACTCCGGCTTGAACCGGCCCTTCAGCTCCGCCAGCACCGCCTCCCTCCGCTTGTCGTCGGAGTTCCCCCCGGCAAAGCCCAGGGGAGGCGACTTGCTCACCAGCTTCTGGGCCCCCACATTGGATGTGAGCACCACCACCGTGTTGCGGAAGTCCGCCTTCCGGCCCTGGCCGTCGGTGAGCTGGCCGTCCTCCATCACCTGGAGCAAAATATTTTGCAGATCGTCGTGGGCCTTCTCGATCTCGTCGAAGAGCACCACCGACCAGGGGCGGCGGCGGACCTGCTCGGTGAGCTGGCCCCCCTCCTCGTGGCCCACGTAGCCCGGGGGGGAGCCCACCAGCCGGGAGGCGGCGTGCTTCTCCATATACTCCGACATGTCAAAGCGGATCAGGGCCTCCTCGCTGCCAAAGAGGGCGGCGGCCAGGGCGCGGCACAGCTCCGTCTTGCCCACCCCGGTGGGGCCCAGAAAGAGGAACACCCCGATGGGCCGGTTGGGCTCCTTCAGCCCCACCCGCCCCCGGCGGATGGCGGCGGACACCGCGGACACCGCTTTGTCCTGCCCCACCACCCGGCGGTGGAGCTCCCCCTCCAACTCCAGCAGGCGCTTGGCCTCCCCCTTGGTGATGGACTCCAGGGGGATGCCCGTCCACTGGGACAGCACCGCCGCCACGTCCTCCCGCCCCAGCTCCCGAACCGATCCCGCCGCGGGACGGGTCTGCTTCCGGTCCAGCTCCCGGCGGAAGTCCGCCTCCGCGTCCCGGAGCATGGCCGCCCGCTCGAAGTCCTGCATGGCGATGGCCTGGGCCTTTTCCCGGGCCGCCCGATCCGCCCGGTCGGCCAGCGCCTGGAGGCTCACCGGCACCTTTTCCTCCATCCGCAGCCGGGCCGCCCCCTCGTCGATGAGGTCGATGGCCTTGTCCGGCAGGAACCGGTCGGGCAGATACCGCTGGGACAGCTCCACCGCCGCGTCGATGGCCCCGTCGGAGATGGTCAGGCCGTGGTGCTCCTCATACCGGCGGCGCAGCCCCCGGAGGATGGCCTTGGCCTGCTCCGGGGTGGGCTCGTCCACCTTCACCGGCTGGAAGCGGCGCTCCAGGGCGGCGTCCTTCTCGATATACTTCCGGTACTCCTCCAGGGTGGTGGCTCCCACCACCTGGATCTCCCCCCGGCTCAGGGCGGGCTTGAGGATGTTGGCGGCGTCGATGGCCCCCTCGGCGGAGCCCGCCCCCACGATGTTGTGGAGCTCGTCCAGGAACAGGATCACGTTCCGGGCCCGGCGCACCTCGGCCAGCACCTGGTTCACCCGCTCCTCAAACTCGCCGCGGTACTTGGTGCCCGCTACCATGGACACCAGATCCAGGCTCAGAAGGCGCTTGCCCCGCAGGGGCTCGGGCACCGCGCCGGAGGCCATCCGCAGGGCCAGCCCCTCCGCCACCGCCGTCTTGCCCACCCCCGGCTCGCCGATGAGGGCGGGGTTGTTCTTGGTGCGGCGGGCCAGGATCTGGATCACCCGGCCCACCTCCCGCTCCCGGCCCACCAGGGGATCCAGCGCCCCCATGGCCGCCATCCGAGTGAGATCCCGGGAGAACCGGTCGGTGAGACGGGTGTCCGCCCCCTCCCGCGCCCGGGTTCGATCCTCCCGGCACAGGGCCTGGGGATCGCCGGCCGGCCGGCCGGTCGCGTCCCGGGGAGGCTGCTTCTTTTCCCAATCCATCATAAAAAAACCTCGCAAACGCTGAAAGAATCCCAGTCGTTCCATTTTGCCCCAGCTCCTGTCTTTATCTCCTGTCTTTCTTTGGAGAGGATGGGAATTTTCAACGGGAATTATACCTGTTTTCTGAGCAAAAATTTCAACTTGCAATTTTCCGGCAATGTGGTACAATAGAGGACGGTTCAAACATATTCTGCATTTGGAGGTGTATGTTACATGGCACGCGTTATCAACGATACCTGCGTCTCCTGCGGCGCTTGCGAGAGCTCCTGCCCCGTGGGCGCGATCTCCATGGGCGAGGATCACATGGTCATCGACGCCGGCGCCTGCATCGACTGCGGCGCTTGCGAGGGCTCCTGCCCCATGGGCGCCATCGCCGCCGAGTAATCGGGACAGACCCCAGCCCCCCGCTTCCCCCTCCGGGACGCGGGGGCTTTCTTTTGCGCCCATCGGGCGGGGGCTTCGTCATTGTGCCAAATTTCCCCCGCTCTTTTTTGCCCCATTGGTGAAAACGCTGATTTTGTGTAAAATTTAACATAGTGGCGGAAATAGCCATGGAAATGGAGGGAAATCTATGCTATACTCCGTAGTTGAGGAGAGATGGCTGTCTCCCACTTCCACCGCCAGCCCGCGTCTGTCTCCGGCTTCGGACTCGGGCGCTGAGAAATAAACCAATTTTTTGAGGAGGAAACGTCTATGGAAACCTATGGTCTGGAGCAGTACGGCATCACCGGTATCAAGGAAGTCGTATACAATCCCAGTTATGAGCAGCTCTTTGAGGCCGAGATGGATCCCACCCTGGAAGGCTTTGAGAAGGGCCAGCTCACCGAGCTGGGCGCCGTCAACGTGATGACCGGCATCTACACCGGCCGTTCCCCCAAGGACAAGTTCATCGTGATGGACGAGAACTCCAAGGACACCGTGTGGTGGACCTCCGACGAGTTCAAGAACGACAACAAGCCCGCCTCCCAGCAGGCCTGGGACGCCTGTAAGGCCCTGGCCGTCAAGGAGCTGTCCAACAAGAAGCTCTACGTGATGGACGTGTTCTGCGGCACCAACCCCGACTCCCGCATGGCCGTGCGCTTCATCATGGAGGTGGCCTGGCAGGCCCACTTCGTGAAGAATATGTTCATCGCCCCCACCGAGGAGGAGCTGAAGAACTTCAAGCCCGACTTCATCTCCTACAACGCCGCCAAGGCCAAGGTGGAGAACTACAAGGAGCTGGGCCTCAACTCCGAGACCGCCGCCATCTTCAACATCACCTCCCGTGAGCAGGTCATCCTCAACACCTGGTACGGCGGCGAGATGAAGAAGGGCCTGTTCTCCATGATGAACTACTTCCTCCCTCTGAAGGGCATGGCCTCCATGCACTGCTCCGCCAACACCGACATGAACGGCGAGAACACCGCTCTGTTCTTCGGCCTGTCCGGCACCGGCAAGACCACCCTGTCCACCGACCCCAAGCGCCTGCTCATCGGCGACGACGAGCACGGCTGGGACGACAACGGCGTGTTCAACTTCGAGGGCGGCTGCTACGCCAAGGTCATCGACCTGGACAAGGAGTCTGAGCCCGACATCTTCAACGCCATCAAGCGCAACGCCCTGCTGGAGAACGTCACCGTGGACAAGGACGGCAAGATCGACTTCCACGACAAGTCCGTCACCGAGAACACCCGGGTGTCCTACCCCATCGATCACATCGAGAAGATCGTCCGCCCCGTGTCCGCCGGCCCCGACGCCAAGAACGTGATCTTCCTGTCCGCCGCACCGAGCGGGGCATCACCGAGCCCACCCCCACCTTCTCCGCCTGCTTCGGCCAGGCCTTCCTGGAGCTGCATCCCACCAAGTACGGTGAGGAGCTGGTGAAGAAGATGGAGAAGTCCGGCGCCAAGGCCTACCTGGTGAACACCGGCTGGAACGGCACCGGCAAGCGCATCTCCATCAAGGACACCCGCGGCATCATCGACGCCATCCTGGACGGCTCCATCCTGAAGGCCGAGACCAAGACCATCCCCTACTTCAACCTGGCGGTGCCCACCTCCCTGCCCGGCGTTGACCCCGCCATTCTGGATCCCCGGGACACCTACGCCGACGCCTCTGAGTGGGATACCAAGGCCAAGGATCTGGCCGGCCGCTTCGTGAAGAACTTTGTGAAGTACACCGGCAACGACGCCGGCAAGGCCCTGGTGGAGGCTGGCCCGAAGGTGTAATCGCACCCTGAGCCATTCTCCGCCCCTACGGAAAACCACATAGACCGGGCGAACGAGGGCGCCGTGCTTCGGCGCGGCGCTCCGTTTTCCCGCCCCCGACCGGAACCAAGCCAAGAGAAATTTGGAGGTGTATCCAATTTGAAGAAACAGGTTCAGTTCACGGAGACCGTGCTCCGTGACGCAAACCAGTCCCTGATGGCCACCCGCCTGCCCTACTCCGACTATGAGCCCATCCTGTCCACCATGGACAAGGCCGGCTACTACTCGGTGGAGTGCTGGGGCGGCGCCACCTTCGACTCCTGCCTGCGCTACCTGGGGGAGGATCCCTGGGAGCGGCTGCGGGGTATCCGCAAGAATATGCCCAACACCCGGCTGCAAATGCTGCTCCGGGGCCAGAACCTGCTGGGCTACAAGCACTACCACGACGACGTGGTGGAGAAGTTTGTGGAGCTGTCCATCAAAAACGGCATCGACGTGATCCGCATTTTCGACGCCCTCAACGACTTCCGCAACATCACCACCGCCCTGGAGGCCACCAAGAAGTACGCCACCAAGAACACCGTGGCCTCCGGCTGCATCTCCTACACCCAGAGCCCGGTGCACACCGTGGCCAAGTATGTGGAGATGTGCAAGGAGCTCAAGACCATGGGCTTCGACACCATCTGCCTGAAGGACATGGCGGGCACCATGAGCCCCAACGAGGCCGAGGGCCTCATCAAGGGCATCAAGGACGCCATCGGCGATATGCCCATCATCCTCCACACCCACTGCACCACCGGCATGGCCTATATGACCCTGCTGGCCGCCGTCCAGTCCGGGGTGGATATCATCGACACCGCCACCTCCTGCTTCTCCAACGGCACCAGCCAGGCCGCTACCGAGACCCTGTTCTACGCCCTCCAGCAGTACGGTGTGGAGACGGGCCTGAACGAGGACGTGATCAACAAGGTCAACGACTACTTCAAGCCCATCAAGCAGAAGTACGTGGACTCCGGCCTCATCAACCCCAAGAGCATGGCCACCGACTCCCAGGCCCTGGTGTACAAGGTGCCTGGCGGGATGCTGTCCAACATGATCGCCAACCTGAAGGATCTGAACGCCATGGACAAGTTCGACGCCGCCCTGGCCGAGATCCCCAGCGTCCGGGCCGACCTGGGCTATCCCCCGCTGGTGACCCCCCTGTCCCAGATGGTGGGCAACCAGGCCGTCACCAACGTGCTCATGGGCGAGCGGTACAAGCAGATCTCCAAGGAGATCAAGAACTACTTCAAGGGCGAGTACGGCATCGCCCCCGCCCCCGTCAGCCCCGAGCTGGAAACCAAGATTCTGGGCGAGGGCGGCAAGCCCACCGACTGCCGCATTGAGGACGCCAAGCGCACCGGCAAGGACTTTGAGGACGCCAAGGCCGCTCTGGGCGACCTGTGCCGCTCCGAGGAGGATGTGATGAGCTACATCTGCTTCCCCGACCAGGCCGAGAAGTTCTTCCAGGATCGCAAGGCCAAGGAGGAGAACGTGGCCACCTACACCATCACCGAGGCGTAAGGGGGGAGCGGTATGAAAACTCTCGCGCTGACTGCCGCAAAGATGGGCCTGGGTGAAGCCGGTATCAACGCCGTGCTGGGCTATGCGGTGGTGTTCTTCGGGCTGGTGCTGTTGATGTGCGTGGTGATTCTCCTGGGCAAGGCCCTGGCGGGCACCAACAGGAAGGCCGAGGCCAAGACCCCCGTCGCCGCGGCTCCTGCTGCGGCGACCGCCCCCACCGCGCCCACCGCGCCCCCGGCCCCCGGCTCCGCCGGCGAGGTCAAGCTGTTCGACGTGCCCGACAAGGAGGCCGCCATGATCATGGCGATTGTGGCCGACCAGATGGGCAAGCCGCTGAACGAGCTGCGCTTCAAGTCCATTAAGGAGGTCAAGTGAAATGAAATATAAAGTGACCCTGAACGGCCGCACCTACGAGGTGGAGGTGGACGCCGGAAAGGCTATGCTGACCGACGAGTACGAGGCCTACGCCCCGGCCCCCGCTGCGCCCGCCGCGCCCGTTGCCGCTGCTCCTGCCGCGGCTCCCAGCGCAGCGTCCCCCGCGGCCCCGGCAGCCCCCGCCGTCACCGCCGCGGGCGAGCCGGTGGAGTCCCCCATGCCCGGCACCATTCTCCGGGTGGAGGTGGCCCAGGGCGCCGCCGTCAAGGAGGGCCAGCTGCTGGTGGTGCTGGAGGCCATGAAGATGGAAAACGAGATTCTCGCCCCCAAGGACGGCACCGTCGCCCAGGTGGTGGTGCAGAAGGGCAGCCATGTGGAGACCGGTTCGCCGCTGATCATCCTGGCGTAAGGAGGGGCTTCTATGAATATCTTGGAAACCCTGTCCAAGCTGGCCACCGACTCCGGCTTCGCCGGGTTCTTCGCGGCGGGCGGCTGGAAAAACCTGATCATGATCGTGCTGGCCTGCGTGCTGCTCTACCTGGGCATCGGCAAGAAGTTCGAGCCCCTGCTGCTGGTGGGCATCGCCTTCGGCGTGCTGCTGACCAATATCCCCGGCGCAAACCTGTACCACATGGGGATGTGGGACGCCTACGTGTACGAGTGCGCCTATGATCCCGTCAACGACTACGCCCTCTACAATACGGCGGAGGAGCGGGCCTATGACGAGATGGAGATGAACTATTATATCGTAGCCCGGGCCAGCGGCCACACCACGGAGCAGATCGAGGACTACTTCGAGAAGCAGGCCGGGGCGGACGTCACCAACGACTTCCTGGCCCTGTACGCCACCTGCGACCAGGAGGCCGCCAACGACCTGGCGGGCAAGCTGAAGGGGGCGCTGTCCTTCACCGACATCATCCACCTGGGCGGCCTGCTGGATATCCTGTATATCGGCGTCAAAGCCGGCGTGTACCCCTGCCTGATCTTCATCGGCGTGGGCGCCATGACCGACTTTGGGCCCCTCATCGCCCGGCCCTCCTCCATGCTCATGGGCGCGGCGGCCCAGATGGGCGTGTTCTTCGCCTTCTTCGGCGCCTGCCTGCTGGGCTTTGCCGGAAACATCGCCGCCTCCATCGGCATCATCGGCGGCGCGGACGGGCCCACGGCCATCTACCTGACCACAAAATTGGCCCCGGCCTTCCTGGGCCCCATCGCCATCGCCGCCTACTCCTACATGGCCCTGATCCCCATGATCCAGAAGCCCCTCATGCGGGCGCTGACCACGGAGAAGGAGCGGAAGGTCAAGATGGAGCAGGCCCGGGCGGTGTCCAAGGTGGAGAAGATCGTGTTCCCCATCGCGGTGGCCACCTTCGTCATCCTGCTCATCCCGTCCACCGCCCCCCTCATCGGCTGCCTGATGTTCGGCAACCTGCTGAAGGAGACCGGCGTCACCGAGCGCCTGTCCGACACCGCCCAGAACGCCCTGATGAACATCGTCACCCTGTTCCTGGGCATCAGTGTGGGCGCCACCACCGTGGCCGCCCGGTTCCTGTCCCTCCAGACCCTGATGATCGTGGTGCTGGGCGTCATCGCCTTCATGTTCTCCACCGTGGGCGGCCTGCTGATGGGCAAGCTCATGTACAAGCTGTCCGGCGGCAAGATCAACCCGCTCATCGGCTCCGCCGGCGTGTCCGCGGTGCCCATGGCGGCCCGGGTGTCCCAGGACGTGGGCCGGGAGGCCAACCCCAACAACTTCCTGCTGATGCACGCCATGGGCCCCAATGTGGCCGGCGTCATCGGCTCCGCCATCGCGGCGGGCTTCCTGCTGGCCGTGTTCGGCTGATTCCCTGCGTTCAAGCCCCCATCCCTTGGGATGGGGGCTTTCCTTTTGCCGCAGGGTGTGATATAATCCCCTCAAAAGGAGGGGAGGCCCATGACTCCTCAGCAGCAGCTGTCCCAATGGATTGCGGACAGCGACAACATCGTCTTTTTCGGCGGGGCGGGTGTGTCCACCGAGAGCGGCATCCCGGACTTCCGCAGCGTGGACGGCCTCTACAACCAGAAGTACGACCAGCCGCCGGAGACCATCCTCAGCCACACCTACTTCCAGACCCGGACGGAGGACTTCTACCGCTTCTACCGGGACAAAATGCTGTGCCTGGACGCCCAGCCCAACGCCGCCCACAAAAAGCTGGCGGAGCTGGAGCAGGCGGGCAAGCTGAAGGCGGTGGTGACCCAGAACATCGACGGCCTCCACCAGGCGGCGGGCAGCCGGACGGTGTACGAGCTCCACGGCTCCGTCCACCGGAACTACTGCACCAGGTGCCGCGCCTTCTACGGCGTGGACTTCATCGCCGATGGCCAGGGCGTGCCCCGGTGCCCCGTGTGCGGCGGGCTGGTGAAGCCCGACGTGGTGCTCTACGAGGAGGGGCTGGATCAGGAGACGGTGGAAGGCGCGGTGCTGGCCATCAGCCGGGCGGACGTGCTCATCGTGGGGGGCACCTCCCTGGTGGTGTACCCGGCGGCGGGGCTCATCAACTACTACCGGGGGAACAAGCTGGCCCTCATCAACCGGGATCCCACCCCCTATGACGGGCAGGCGGATCTGGTGATCCACGACTCCATCGGAAGGGTGCTGGGAGGGATCGGGCTGTGAGAGACCAGCGAGTGGCCCGGGCCATGCCGGTGCTGGCCGCCCTGGGCAAGTCTGTGTGCTACCTGGCGCTGTTCGTGGGGATGCAGGTGGCCATCATGCTGCCGGAGTCGGTGTACATCGGCGTACTGGCCGCCCTGGGGGGCGACGTGGAGGAGCTGTATGACCAGCTCCTGGCCAACACCATGACCTACACCATGATCTCCGGCCTGCTGACCATCGCAATTGTGATCGCTTTTTACCGCTTCCGCCGCCAGCCCATGGCGGAGGCGCTGTGGCTCCGGGGGGTGGACGGCCCCACCCTGCTGACGGGGGCGGCCCTGGCCCCGGCGCTGTACCTCATCGTGGGCGGGGCGCTGGCCCTGCTGCCGGAGGCGTGGCTGGAGAGCTACAACGAGGCCTCCGCCGGCATTGACAGCGGCACCCTCACCGGGGTGCTGGCGGTGGCGGTGGTGGCCCCGGTGGTGGAGGAGCTCATCTTCCGGGGGCTGATGCTGAACCGCCTGAGCCGGGTGATGCCCGGGTGGCTGGCGGTGGTGCTGTCCTCCGCCGCCTTCGGGGTGTGCCACGGGCACCCGGTCTGGTTTGCCTACGCCTTTGTGCTGGGGGCCTTCTTCGCCCTGCTGGATCTGCGGGCCCAGTCCATCCTGCCCTCCATTCTGGGCCATGTGGCCTTCAACGCCATCAGCCAGATCCTGTCCTTCGTGCCCGAGGAGGGGGAGGGGGCGGCGGTGGTGGTGCTGATTCTTGTCGCCATCGCGGCCCCCATTTTGAACCGGAGGGGCGTGGCGGCCCTGTTCCGGCGCAAGCCCAGGCAGGCGGCCCTGCCCGCCCCGGACTGGGATCTGCCCACCCAGCCGGGAACCTATGACTACGACCCCTGGGACGAGTGAACCGCACCCCGCTCCGAAAGGAGCGGGGCGTTCTGCTGCCATGATTTTATCGAAAAACAATAAAAAATACTTGACAAACGATATTGCCCGTGGTATGCTCTGGGGCAAGAGGTGGTTGAGATGGAACGAACTTCCGTACAGAAGCTGGCCCGGGTGCTGCGGGTACTGGTGGTTATCACATTTGTGTGCAACATCATCATGCTGTTCTTTGTACCCACCCTTGCGGCCATGCTGACGGAGAACCGGTGGGACGGACAGACCATGGAGCGGCTCATGACCGGGGAGAGCGTGGGGTTTTGGCTGGGCTTCACCATTCACAGTTGGAATCCTGTTATCTGGATGCTGGCCTTGACGGCGGACGACCTGTATTGGCCGATGCTGTCCCTGTTTTTGCTGTCCTGCGGCGTATGCACCGCCGTCATCCTCTGGCAGGGCAAGCGGGTGCTGGACACCATTCTAAAGGGGAGCCCCTTTGCTATGGACAACGCCAAAAGCATGAAGCGGGCGGCCATCTGCTGCTTCGGGATCTCCGGGGCGGCGCTGGCGCGGCTGATCTGGGGATTTGCCTACTACCAGAGCATCGCGCCCCTGCTGACCTACAACGCCCTGTTCGTCCCCATCTTCCTCATGGGCGGGCTGCTGTTCCTGGTGATGTCCGCCCTGTTCCGGCAGGCCGCCGAGCTGAAGGCGGAAAACGACCTGACGATTTAGGGGGCGGAGCGTATGGCAATACTCGTCAACCTGGACGTGATGATGGCCAGGCGGAAGATGTCCCTGGGGGAGCTGTCCCAGCGGGTGGACGTCACCATGGCCAACCTGTCCATTTTGAAGAACAACAAGGCCAAGGCGGTGCGCTTTTCCACCCTGGAGGCCATCTGCAAGGCTCTGGACTGCCAGCCGGGGGACATTTTGGAGTATGTCCCCGACGGGGAGGACTGACAACCCAGCAGACGCAACCGCATGACCGCCCCGGCCATGGGGCGGTTTTTTGCGGCCCAATTTGGAAAGGAGAACCGAATATGAAACGGTTTTTGACGCTGTGCCTGCTCCTGCTTCTGGCGGCGGGCTGCGCCGTGGGCAGGCCCTCCAGCAAGCTGGAGCGGATCGGCCGGGCGCTGGATCTGGATCTGTCCGGCGGGACGGTGGCGCGGTTTGAGGACAGCCACGGCGGCTTCCTCGGCGACGGCCTCACCGCCGCGGAGGTGGAGATCGGCGGGCTGGCGGAGACCCTGGCCGCCGCCCCGGGCTGGCGGCCCCTGCCCCCGTCGGAGAACACCGCCCAGGCCCTCCGGCTGTGCGGGCTGGAGGAGCTGCCGGAGGAGGGCTACTGCTACCTCTATGACCGCCACAGCGACAGCACGGATCCCTATGACGACTCCCCGCTGCACCAGCGGTACTCCTGGAATTTCACCGCGGCGGTGTACGACAGCGGGCGCGGACGGCTCTATTTCTACAGATTTGACACATAGGAGGAATTAGCGATGAAAAAAGCAGCGGCGGCGGGGCTGGCGGCCCTGTGGCTGGCCGTCCTGGCCGGCTGTAGCCAAGGCGGCGGCCTTGAGGCCGACCTGGTGTTCGTCAACCAGTCGGACGCGGTGATCGTGGAGGTGGTGGTGGCGTTCCAGGATCAGAGCGGGGGAACCCGGAACGCCGACAGCTCCCCCCTGAAGCGGGGGGAATCCTTCGGCTTCGAGGCGGGGGAGTACCCGGTGACGGTATATGTGTACGACAAGGCCGTGGGCGATGTGGCGGAAGGGGCGCTGGCCCAGCTCACCATCCCGAAGGCCCCGCCTGAGGGGGAGCGGTGGTACGTCACCGCCCGGGACGGGACGGCGGGCCTGACCCTCCTCACCAGCGATCATCTGCCGGATCCGGACGAGGCGGGCTGAGTCCGGACGCGTTCGCCTTGCCTTTCCGGGAAAACTATGCTATCATGGAGGTAGTTTAAGGAAAAGAGGTGCGGCCATGATCGCGTCGGAGCGTCAATTTCACATCAACTGCAAGGCCGGGGACGTGGGGCGGTACTGCCTGCTGCCCGGGGATCCGGGGCGGTGCGAGAAGATCGCCCAATACTTCGACAACCCCGCCCACGTCACCACCAACCGGGAGTACGTCACCTATACCGGCACCCTCCTGGGCGAAACGGTGAGCGTCACCTCCACCGGCATCGGCGGGCCCTCTGCCGCCATCGCCATGGAGGAGCTGGCCAACATTGGAGCGGATACCTTTATCCGGGTGGGCACCTGCGGCGGCATCAAGCTGGAGGTCACCAGCGGCGACATCGTGGTTGCCACCGGGGCCGTCCGCATGGAAGGGGCCAGCCGGGAGTACGCCCCCATCGAGTTCCCCGCCGTGGCGGACTACGAGGTGCTCACCGCCCTGGTGGACGCGGCGAAGGCCTCCGGCCGCCGGTGGCACGCCGGGGTGGTGCAGTGCAAGGACTCCTTCTACGGGCAGCACTCCCCCCAGGTGATGCCGGTGTCCTACGAGCTGCAAAACAAATGGGAGGCGTGGAAGCGCCTGGGCGTGCTGGCCTCCGAGATGGAGAGCGCGGCGCTGTTCACCGTGGCCGCCCACCGGGGGGTGCGGTGCGGCTCCGCCTTCCACGTGATCTGGAACCAGGAGCGCAACGCCGCCGGCCTGGATCAGACCCGGGACGAGGACACGGACTCCGCCATCCGGGTGGGAATTGAGGCAGTCAAGCTGCTCATTGCCCGGGATCGGGAGAAACGCAGCTGACAGCACCGGCCGGCGAAAGGACGAGGAACATGAACGACATCACCAACGCCCCCTTCCTGACGGAGCTGATCCGCACCATCTCCACCATGTACGCCCACGGCTGGGACGAGCGCAACGGCGGCAACGTCAGCGTCCTGCTGGACGAGGATCAGGTGGCGGACTATGTGGATCCCAACAGGCCCATCCGGGACATCCCCACCGGCTTTGAGGCTCCGGCGCTGGACGGGGCCTATATCCTGGTCACCGGCACAGGCAAATATTTCAGGAAGGTACAGTACGACCCGGCGGACAGCTTGGGGCTGGTACATCTGCTGGACGGGGGCAGAACCGCCCGGCTCCTCTGGGGATTTTCCAATGGCGGCAGCGTCACCAGCGAGTTTCCCGCCCACATGATGAGCCACGCCGCCCGGCTGGGCGTGGATCCCGCCCACCGGGTGGTGATGCACTGCCACCCCAACCATCTGCTGGCCATGACCTACGTCCACGACCTGGACAGCCGCGCCTTCACCCGCACTCTATGGCAGATGTGCAGCGAGTGCGTGGCCGTGTTCCCGGAGGGGGTGAACGTACTGCCCTGGATGCTGTGCGGCACCAACGAGATCGGCCAGGCCACGGCGGAGCAGATGAAAACCGCCCGGCTGGTGGTGTGGGCCCAGCACGGCATCTACGGCGTGGGCCGGGATTTGGACGAGGCCTTCGGCCTCATCGAGACGGCGGAGAAGGCGGCGGAGATCTACCTGAAGATCGCCCACCTGCCCCGGCTGAACACCATCACCGATGAGCAGCTGCGCCTGCTGGCGGACAAGTTCGGCGTCCGCCCCCGGGAGGGCTGGCTGGATTAACCCCTTCTCCCTTACCAACGAACAGACGCCCTGGGCAAGGCCACGGCCTTGTCCAGGGCGTTGTTGTCACTTCAGTCCGGCCAGCACTGACCCGATGTCCCCGTCAATGCACAGGGAGCGCTCCCGCAGCTCCCGGGGGACGGCGGCCTGCCCCTGGTTGACGCAGGCGTACACCGCCCTGGGGTTTTGGGCCGTCAGCCTCCAGAAGGGATATTTGATGATGCCCGGGGTGTTGTAGCCCACCCCCAGCTCCAGGAACACCACCCGCCGCCCCTCCTGCCGCCGGAGGAAGTCCTGATACCGCTCCCGGGCCTGATGCCAGCCCTCGTCCTCCACGAAGGTGTTGTCCGAGCGCAGATTCATGGTCATGGGCCTGCCGCAGACGGGGCAGCGGGGGATCAGCGCCGACGGGATCCTCATGTCCCGCTGCTCCGCCACCATACGGCGCACCCTCTCCTCGTTGTCGTAGGTGCGGGCATGGCAGGGCCGGGAGCACTGCCACAGGCCGTAGTCCCCCTGGGTGTAGAACAACCGCTTTTTGTCAAAGCCCGCCAGCTGGAATTGGTGATCCACGTTGGTGGTGAGCACAAAATAGTCCCTGTCCGCCGCCAGCTCCAGCAGATCCTCGTAGACCGGCCTGGGGGCCCGCTCATAGCGGTTCACCATGATGTGGCGGCTCCACCACGCCCAGTATTCCTCCAGCGTCTCAAAGGGGTAAAAGCCCCCGGAGTACATATCCTGGATGCCGTATTTTTTCTGAAAGTCGCCGAACTGCCGCTCAAACCGCGCCCCGTCGTAGGTGAGCCCCGCCGAGGCGGACAGGCCCGCCCCCGCGCCGATCACCACGGCGTCGGCCCCCTCAAGCGCCTCCCGCAGCTCCTCCGTCCGGGGCCAGCAGGCGGCGGTAGATTCCCTCGTCAAGCTCCTTGTACACATTGAAGATCACCTTCCTGATGGATGTTTTCCAACCGAGGAACTGTGTCACCGTCTCCACGGCGATCTCCGCGGCCTCCTGGTTGGGGAAGTGGAACTCTCCGGTGGAGATACAGCAGAAGGCCACGCTCTCCAGCCCGTGCGACCCCGCCAGCTCCAGGCAGGCGCGGTAGCAGGAGGCCAGCTCCTCCCGATCCCGGCGGGTTACCGGGCCTCGGACGATGGGGCCCACCGTGTGGAGCACGTACCGGGCGGGGAGGTTGTACCCCGGGGTCAGCTTGGCCCCCCCGGCGGGCTCCGGGCAGCCCTGGGCCTCCATGATCCCGCGGCATGCCTCCCGGAGCTGGAGGCCCGCCGCCGAGTGGATGGCGTTGTCGATGCATCCGTGGCAGGGGTGGAAGCAGCCCAGCAGAGCGGAGTTGGCGGCGTTGACGATGGCGTCCGCCCTCAGCCGGGTGATATCCCCCCTCCAGAGGGAGAGCTGGGGACGGGGGCCGGCGGCGGGCAGGGCCGCCCCGTCCACCCCCCCCCCGTTCCTCCCGCTCGGCGGACAGCAGTTCGTCCTGGGCGGCGAGAAACTCCCGGCCCAGCGGCATAGGGGGCCGGACGTTCATCAGGCTGCGCAGCAGCCGGCGCTGGCTGGCCCCGTCCGGTGGAACGTCCCGGGCCCGGGCCCGGTACTGGGGCAGCTCCGCCAGCAGCATGGCGTTGAGCCGCCGGATCCGTTCGATGCGCTCCATCAAGGCCACCCCCCTTTCACAGCCTCTATGATAGCAAAGCCTTGGCGCGCTGTAAAGTACGCACAAGGTTGTGGCATAGGCACCGGACGGTAACCGTCGGCCCCGCCTGCCTTGACCTGGGCGGAAAGATGGGGTACAATGGAACAAAAGGAGGCTGCCGCCATGGAGACAAAGACCCTGCCCGCCTGCCCGGTGGAGACCACGCTGACCCTCATCAGCGACAAGTGGAAGGTGCTCATACTCCGGGATCTGCTGACGGGCACCAAGCGGTTCGGGGAGCTGAAAAAGTCCATCGGCGGTGTGAGCCAGAAGGTGCTCACCGCCCAGCTCCGGCAGATGGAGGACAGCGGGCTGCTGACCCGGACGGTGTACCCGGAGGTACCCCCCAGGGTGGAGTACACCCTGACGGAGCTGGGGCTCAGCCTGAAGCCCGTGCTGGACGCCCTGCAGATCTGGGGGGAGCGGTACAAGGAGACTGCGGGAGGCTGACGACCCGGAGCGGCCGGGAGGGCCTCTCCGGCGCAGCAAGGCCCCTTCCTGCCAATTCGGGCTGAATTGGCGGGAAGGGGCTTGTCCTGTCTATGGGCCGGCGGCGGTTACAGGAACGAGCGGATATCCTCCGTGAGATCCTCCTCCAGGTGGATCAGCCGCTTCGTGATATCCTTGGACACCTCGTCGGCGGCCTGGTACTGGTTCAGATACCGGTTCAGGGATTTCACGCCCATGTTGCAGCCGTCCGTCATGAGCTCCGCGATGGTGGCGTCGGAATTGTCCATGGCCAGCTTGGCGTTGGTTTTGATCCACGACATTCCCTTCGCCACGGGATTGGGGTTCTTCCCGTCGTCATGGTACTCCCCCAGCAGCCGCTCCGTCTCCCGCTGGAGCTTTTCGTGCTCCGATCTGCAGTCGGCCAGCCGCCGCCGCAGCTTATCCGAGCGGGCGTATTCCAGCACGTCGTCGATGGAGGCCACCCCCATCTTGATCCCCGCGTCGCACTCCCGCAGCAGCTTTATGGTGTCCGGCTCAATCATACAATCACGCTCCTTTTCCCCCGTAGTATGCCCAAGACGGCGGCCCGGAACTCACAGATTCGGCTTGCCGTCGCCGCTGAAGGCGTTGACGAAGAAGCTGCCGGTGGGCAGGATGATCTCAGGCACTCCGCCCCGCGGCTTGACTTTTCGCCTGCAAAAGGGTATGCTGTTACTGAGCGGAACAAGCGGACGGGGCCATGAGCTCCGGGAACAGGGAGGCGGCGGCCGGTGAATATGGACGTACGGGACTGGTTCCCCATCTGGGATCAGCTGACACAGGCCCAGCAGGGCCGCATTCTGGACAGCCTGATCCCCCGCCGGATCCGGGCGGGCACGGTGATCCACAACGGCAGCGCGGACTGCGCGGGGCTGCTGCTGGTGGAGTCCGGCCGGCTCCGGGCCTATATCCTGTCGGACGGGGGCCGGGAGATCACCATCTACCGGCTGTTTGACCGGGATATCTGTCTGTTTTCCGCCTCCTGTATGCTCCGCAGCGTCCAATTTGACGTCACCATACAGGCGGAGCAGGACACGGATCTGCGGGTCATCCCCACGGAGGTCTATCAGCAGATCATGGCGGAGTCCGCCCCCCTGTCCAACTACACCAACGAGATCATGGCCGCCCGGTTCTCCGAGGTCATGTGGCTGCTGGAGCAGGTCATGTGGAAAAGCATGGATCGGCGGGTGGCCGCCTTTCTGCTGGAGGAGTCCGCCATTGAGGGCGGCCCCCGGCTGGCCATCACCCATGAGACCATCGCAAACCACCTGGGCACCCACCGGGAGGTGGTGACCCGGATGCTGCGCTACCTCCAAGGGGAGGGGATGGTCAAGCTGTCCCGGGGGACGGTGGAGCTGCTGGATCCCAAAAAACTGAAGGCCCTGGGCCGTGCGTAAGCAAAGCCCCTCCCCGCTTCCCATGGGAAGCGGGGAGGGGCTTTGTTCATTGATCCATTCCGCAGGCCGTGGCCGACCGGATGAGGCGGCGGTCATTTGTCACCGCGTCGTAGAACCGGAAGCCGCCGGAAAAGTTGTAGCATTCAAAGCCGTGGGCCGCCAGGATACGGCAGGCGATATAGCTTCGCAGGCCGCTCTGACAGATCACATACACCGGCTTGCCCTGATCCAGTTCGCCCAGCCGCTCCCGCAGCTCGTCCACCGGGATCTCCCGGAAGCCCTCCACCCGGCCCTGGGCGCACTCCTCCGGGGTTCGCACGTCCAGCAGGGTCACGCTGCCGTCCCGGGGCAGGGCGGCCAGCTCCTCCAGGTGGAACTGCTTGACAACCCCCCGGGCCAGATTCTCCACCAGGAAGCCCGCCATGTTCACCGGATCCTTGGCGGAGGAGTAGGGCGGCGCGTAGGCCAGATCCAGATCCTTGAGCTGGAGGGCGGTCAGCCCGGCCCGCAGGGCGGTGGCCAACACGTCGATCCGCTTGTCCACCCCCTCGTAGCCCACGATCTGGGCCCCCAGCAGGCGGTAGGTGCCCTGTTCAAAGACAACCTTCATGGTCATCACCTGGCCGCCGGGGTAATATCCCGCGTGGCTCATGGGGGAGAGCACCACCGTGTCCACATCCAGCCCCGCCCCTTTGGCGGCGGTCTCGTTGAGGCCGGTGGCCGCCCCGGTCATGTCGAACACCTTGATCACCGAACTGCCCTGGCTGCCGGAATACCGGCTGTCCCCGCCGCAGATGTTATCCGCCGCGATCCGGCCCTGCTTGTTGGCGGGGCCCGCCAGGGCGATGAGCGTGTCCTGTCCGGTGACTGTGTGCTTCACCTGCACCGCGTCCCCCACGGCGTAGATGTCCGGCAGGGAGGTCTCCATCCGGTCGTTGACTACGATGCTGCCCCGCAGGCCCAGCTCCAGCCCCGCCTCCTTGGCCAGGGTGGTGTCCGGGGTGACGCCGATGGCCAGAGCCACCAGGTCGGCGTGGAGGGACGAGCCGTCCTTCAGCAGCACGTCCACGCCGCCCTCCCGCGCCTCAAAGCCCGCCACGGCCCGGCCCAGAGCCAGCTTGATCCCGTGTCCCCGGGCCTCGTTGTGGAGGAAGGCCGCCATGTCCGGGTCGAAGGGGCTCATCAGCTGGTTGAGCTGCTCCACAATGGTGACCTCCAGCCCCAGCTCCCGCAGGTTCTCCGCCAGCTCCAGGCCGATGAAGCCCCCGCCCACCAGCACCGCGGATTTGGGCCGGTTGGCGTTGAGATACTCCTTGAGGCGGAAGGTGTCCTCCACCGTCCGCAGGGTGAAGATTTGCTCCAGATCGATGCCGGGGATGGGGGGCCGGGTGGGCTTGGCCCCGGGGGAGAGGATCAGCTTGTCGTAGGACTCCTCAAACTCCGCCCCGGTCTCCAGGTTTTTGACGGACACCGTCTTGCGCTCCGGGTGGATGGCCGTCACCTCATGGCGCACCTTCATATCCACCCGGAAGCGGGCGTAGAAGCTCTCCGGGGTCTGGAGGGTCAGCTCCTCGGGATCCTCAATGGCGCCGCCGATATAGTAGGGCAGGCCGCAGTTGGCATAGGAGATGTAGCCAGACCGCTCGAACACCACGATCTCCGCCCCTTCGTCCAGCCGGCGCAGCCTTGCCGCCGCCGTGGCGCCTCCCGCCACACCGCCGATGATCACAACCTTCATGTCAGCGTTCCACCTTTCCCTTGTAGGCGGCGATGCCGCCGATATTTTTCGCGTTGGCATAGCCCATCCGCCCCAGCAGCCCCACCGCCTGACGGCTCCGGGCGCCGCTGTAGCAGTAGACAAACAGGGGCGCGTCCTTCCCCGCGGGGACGGACGAACCCCCGCCCAAGGTCTCCAGGGGCAGATTGACGCTGTTGGGGATGTGGCCCTCCCGGTACTCCTGGGGGGTGCGTACGTCCAACAGCACCCCGCCGGGGGTGGCCCCCCATTCGGCCACGCCCTGGTTGATGTCCGGCCCTCTCAGAAAATCAAAGAATCCCATACTGGTTTCTCCTTCTCTTTCGTTTGATTTGGATGGTCTTATGATAGCCAAAGTCCCCGGGCCCTTCCGTGACAATGTCACTCTTTTCCCCCGGCACGGCTCACCGCCGCCCGGATCCCCCCCCCCAGCGCTCCAGACGGCCTTACCCGCAGGTATGCTCTTGGCGGCCGGGACAAAATTTCCAATCAGAATTGTCGGTTTCCCCGCATGAAAGCCGGTTGACCGGTGAATGACTACAGTGACCGCCGACTTTACATAGATTTTACATGACCTTGATGACGGATTTTACATTGGCCTGCTAAACTCTTACTTGTGAGACTGCTGCGAGAGGACTGACATCATGGATCTATTCAATTTTCTCACGCTGATCGGGGGGCTGAGCCTGTTCCTGTTCGGCATGAACGTCATGGGGCAGGCCCTGGAGCGCAGAGCGGGGGGCCAGCTGCGCGCCCTGCTGGAAAAGCTGACCCGGGGCAGGCTGGCCGGGCTGTTGACGGGTATGGGCGTCACGGCGGTCATTCAGAGCTCCTCCGCCACCACCGTCATGGTGGTGGGCTTTGTCAACTCCGGCCTGATGACCCTGCGGCAGGCCATCAACATCATCATGGGCGCCAACATCGGCACCACCGTCACGGCATGGGTGCTGAGCCTGGCGGGCATTGACGGCGGCAGCCTGTTTGTGCAGCTGCTGAAACCCACGTCCTTCACGCCGGTGCTGGCCTTTGTCGGGATCATCTACTATATGTTCCTCAAGGACGCCAGGAAGAAGGACACCGGCCTGATCCTGCTGGGCTTCGCCACGCTGATGTTCGGGATGGAGACGATGTCCGGCGCCGTGTCCGGCCTGCGGGACGTGCCCGCCTTCCAGCAGCTGTTCCTCCTGTTCAAGAACCCGGTGCTGGGCGTGCTGGCCGGCGCGGTGCTCACGGCGATCATCCAGTCCAGCTCCGCCTCCGTGGGTATTTTGCAAGCGCTGTCCGCCACCGGGCAGGTCTCCTACGGCGCGGCCATCCCCATCATCATGGGGCAGAACATCGGCACCTGCGTCACCGCCATGCTCTCCTCCGTGGGAGCCAACAAGAACGCCAAACGAACCGCCCTGGTTCACCTCTCCTTCAACCTCATCGGAACGGCGGTGTGGCTGACGGTGTTCTGCCTGCTTCAGGCCCTCCTGCACCCCGCTTTGCTGGACGAGGGGGCTTCCCGGCTGGGCATCGCCGTGGCCCACTCCGTATTCAACGTGCTGTGCACCATCCTGATGCTGCCGCTGTCCGGCTTCCTGGAGCGGCTGGTCACCGTTCTCGTCCCGGACGCCAGGCAGCCCGAGACCTTTTCCGAGCTGGACGAGCGCCTGTTCGCCACCCCCTCCATCGCTCTGGAGCGGTGCCAGAGCGTGGCCAGCCACATGGCCCAGACCTCTGTGGCCGCCCTGGACGAGGCGCTGGACGTCCTGAGACAGTATTCCCCGGATCTGGCCGCCTCCATCCGAGAGCGGGAGGATAAGACCGACTACTACGAGGACATTCTGGGCACCTACCTGGTGAACCTGAGCACCCACCGGATCAGCGAGGCGGACAGCCGGGAGGCGGCCAAGCTGCTGAAAATCATCGGCGACTTTGAGCGCATCGCGGATCACGCGGTCAATCTGCTGGGATCCGCCGAGGAGCTGCGGGACAAGGGCCTGGCCCTCACCGACGCCGCCGCGGCGGAACTGGCGGTGATCTCCGCCGCCATCCGGGATATTCTGAACCTGTCCCTGGCCGCCTTCCTGGAAAACGACCTGGATGCCGCCGCCCGGGTGGAACCGCTGGAGCAGGTCATCGATCAGCTGAAGGAGCAGCTTCGCACCCGCCACATCCTGCGCCTGCAAAAGGGGGCGTGCACCATCGGCACGGGCTTCGCCTGGCTGGATCTCCTCACCAACCTGGAGCGCACGGCGGATCACTGCTCCAACATCGCCGGGTGCGTCATCGACGTGGCCCACGATAGCCTGAACCTGCACCAGTCCCTGCGGGATACCCGGAACGACAGCGAGGAGTTCCGGCAGCGGTTTCAGGAATACCGGCAGAAATATGCCCTGGGCTGATGGAACGGGTCGCCCTTCTCCCCCGCCCGAGGCGGCGGTGATTCGGCCATTGCCGGGAGGCCCAACTTGTGATACGATATCGTCGATGGGAAGGAGGAATGGCCCATGATCTTTTGCGTAGAAGACGACGAGAGCATCCGGAGTCTGGAGCTTTACGCCCTGCGCTCCGCCGGCTTTGAGGCCAGAGGCTTTGCGGACGGCCAGGGATTTTTCCAGGCGCTGCGGACTGAGCGTCCGGAGCTGGTCATCCTTGACGTGATGCTGCCGGGGGAGAGCGGCGTGGAGCTGCTCCGCCGCCTGAGGGCGTCCGATGGCACCGGCGGCATCCCCGTCATCATGGCCACGGCCAAGGGGGCGGAGTATGACAAGATCCAGAGCCTGGATCTGGGGGCGGACGACTATCTGGTCAAACCCTTCGGCATGATGGAGATGGTGTCCCGGGTCAAGGCGGTGCTGCGCCGGTGCGGGCCCCGGCAGAACCGGGAGATTTTGGCGGCGGGCGGCCTGGTGGTGGATCTGGTGGAGCACACCGTCATGGCGGGGGGAGAGCGGATTGCCCTCACCTACAAGGAGTTTGAACTGTTGCGGCTGTTCCTGTCCTCCCCCGGCGTTGCCTTTACCCGGGAGAAGCTGCTCTCCATCGTCTGGGGGATGGAGTATACCGGCGAGACCCGGACGGTGGATATGCACATACGCACCCTGCGGCAGAAGCTGGGCCGCTATGGAAGCATGATCGAGACCGTCCGCAACGTGGGCTACCGGCTGGAGGCGACGCCATGACGAAGAAAATCTTCCGATCCACCCTGATGGTGGCCGCGGCGGTGCTGGCCGCCAGCCTGGTGATCATGCTGGGCTGCCTGTACGACTACTTTGGAGTCGTGCAGGAAAAGCAGTTGAAGGACGAACTGCGGCTGGCGGCCTGCGGGGTGGAGGAGGGCGGGCTGGACTACCTGGAGCGGCTGGCCTCACGGAGCTTCCGCTCCGACAGGCCCCCCGACTACCGGTTGACCTGGGTGGCGGCCGATGGGACGGTGCTCTTTGATACCCACGTCCCCGTGGCGGAGCTGGAGAACCACGCGGGCCGCATCGAGATCGGGGAGGCCCTTCTCCACGGGGAGAGCAGCAGCGTTCGCTACTCGGATACCCTGACCCAGCGGACGCTGTACTATGCCTGCGCCCTGGAAGGCGGCACGGTGCTGCGCGTCTCCGCCGGCCAGGCCACCGAGCTGGCCCTGGTGCTGGGGATGCTCCAGCCCATCCTGGTCATCGGCATCCTGGCCGTGGCCCTCTCCGCCGTTCTGGCCAACCGGATGGCCAAGCGGATCGTCTGCCCTCTCAACAGTCTGGATCTGGAGCATCCCCTGGAGCAGGACGCCTATGAGGAACTGGCCCCCCTCCTGCGCCGCATCCACCAGCAGCGGGGACAGATCAGCGCCCAGCTCCGGGAGCTGCGGGCCAAAACCGACGAATTCGAGCAGATCACCGGCCACATGAGCGAGGGGCTGGTGGTGCTGGATCGGGAGGGCCGTGTGCTGAGCGTCAACCCGGCGGCGCAGGCTGTTTTCGGCGCGGAACGCTCCTGTGTCGGGCAAAGTTTTCTGTCGGTGAACGGCGTCCCTGAGGCGAGCCAGGCCTTCTGTGCCGCCCTAAACGAGGGCCACGGCTCCATGCGCGCCCAGTATCAGGGTCGGGAATATCAGTTTGACCTGAGCCGAATCCAGTGGTCGGGGGCTGCGGTGGGCGTTGTCCTGCTGGTCTTCGACGTAACGGAGCAGGCGGACGCGGAACGCAGCCGCCGGGAGTTCACCGCCAACGTATCCCACGAGTTGAAAACGCCATTGCAATCCATATTGGGCAGCGCGGAACTGCTGAAAAACGGGCTGGTCAAGCAGGAGGACATCCCCCGCTTTTCCGGCCTGATCCATACGGAGGCCGCCCGGCTTGTGACCCTGGTGGATGACATCATCCACCTCTCCCAGCTGGACGAGGGCGCCGGGCTGACCCGGGAACCGGTGAACCTTCTGGAGCTGGCGGAGGATGCGGCGGAAGCCTTGCGCGGCAGCGCCGGGAAGCGGGGCGTCCGGATCTCCGTCACCGGGGAACCGGTTTCCGTCAGCGGCGTTCGCACCTTCCTGTACGAGATGGTCTACAACCTGTGCGATAATGCCGTTAAATACAACGTGGAGCATGGCTCGGTGGAGCTATCCGTCTCCCACACGGGGCAGGGGGCGGCCCTCACAGTCAGGGATACCGGCATCGGCATCCCACCGGAGTACCAGAGCCGGGTTTTTGAACGCTTCTTCCGCGTGGACAAAAGCCGCTCCAAGGCATCCGGCGGCACGGGGCTGGGTCTGTCCATCGTGAAGCACATTGTGCAGTACCACCGCGGAACCATCGACTTGCAGAGCGAGCCGGGAAGGGGCACCGTGATTTCCGTTACCCTCCCGCAGGCGTAGATCAACCGGGGCCTCCGCCGCCCGCAGCCTCAGCGTAGCGCGTCGCGTCGAGAACCTCCGAGCTGACTAAGCCAGCAAAAAAGATCCGGGCGCAGCCCGGAACCCGGCCGCCCGCAGGGCGGCCCTCCCAACCGCGAGCCCAGCGAAGCGGGTCGCGGTTGGAAGCGAAGAAATTCCCGCCAGAGTGCAGTTTTCGGCGAAGCCGAAAAGGTCACGGTGGCGGGAATTTCTGAGCTGGTGACCCAGCGGGGACTCGAACCCCGGACCTTCGCCTTAAAAGGGCGTTGCTCTACCAACTGAGCTACTGGGTCAAATTCAGTTTTGGATCCCCGCAAAGCCGTCCTATCGGCTTTGCGGGAAGCGGAACCAAGCGGGACTTTACCCTAACGGATCCCCGGGCCGCAATCCTTCAGGCGGTCTGGGACAAGGAGAGGGAATGGACTTTGCCCTAACGGGGCCCCCGCAAAGCCGCCCCTCAGGCTTTGTGGGGAAAGGAGGAAGGGATGGAGCGGGTGGAGTCCTCGCCGAAGGCGGGGACGGAACAGAGCGCAATCCCTTCCGACGTGGCTGGGATGGCTGGACTCGAACCAGCGAATGCGGGAGTCAAAGTCCCGTGCCTTACCACTTGGCTACACCCCAATATAGAAGTGAGGCAAGGGCCGGAGCGGACGCTCCGGCCCTCAGCCACGGTATGGGGTGGGTAATGGGGCTCGAACCCACGACACCCGGAACCACAATCCGGTGCTCTGCCAGCTGAGCTATACCCACCATATACAATTTTGCGGCGGAGAAGGGCCGCCCGAGGGGGCCCCGCAAAACCGCCTTTTGGCACGCCTGAAGGGACTCGAACCCCTGGCCCACTGCTTAGAAGGCAGTTGCTCTATCCACCTGAGCTACAGGCGCGTATGGAGCGGGTGATGGGAATCGAACCCACGCGACCAGCTTGGAAGGCTGGGATTCTACCATTGAACTACACCCGCATAAAGGGCGCATCCGCAAATGTCAGCCTGGATATGATAGCATAAACCCCATCCTTTGTCAATCCCCTCCCATAAAAAAAGCCCGCGCGGCGCTTTGCCGCGCGGGCCTATGCTCACAGCCGCAGGATGGGCAGTCCCGCCGGATCCTCCCCCGCCAGGGGCAGAATTACCGTGGCCTTGAACAGATCTCCGTCAATGCCGATCTCAAATTTCCCGTGCTGCAGCTCTGTCAGCGACTGGGCGATGGACAGCCCCAGCCCGCTGCCCGAGGCGTTGCGGGACTCGTCCCCCCGGACGAACCGCTCCATCAGCCGCTCCGCCGGGATGTCCAGCGGATTCCGGGAGATGTTCTTCACCGACAGAACCGCCTGGCCCCCGCTCCCCCGCAGCTCCACATACACCCGGGTGCCCGGCAGGGCGTACTTGGCGCAGTTGGTCAGCAGGTTGTCCAGCACCCGCCACAGGTGCCGCCCGTCCGCCTCCACCCATATGGGCTCGGTGGGCAGGGAGCGCACCACCGTCAGCTTCTGGGCCTCCAGCCGCTCGCCGGTCTCAGCCAGGGCCTGGTCGGTGAGCTGGGCCCAGTCCAGCCGCTCCCAGTTCACCGTCAGATTGCCGGTGGACGCCTTGGACGCCTCCACCAAATCCTCCGTCAACTTCTTCAACCGCTGGCTCTTCCGATCCAGCACCTCGATATACTCCTGGGCCTTAGGGTCGCCGATCTCCACCTTCTTCAGCAGATCCACATAGTTGATGATGGAGGTCAGCGGCGTCTTCAGATCGTGGGACACGTTGGTGATGAGCTCCGCCTTGAAGTGCTCGCTCTTCATCCGCTCGTCCACCGCCGTGGAGATGGCATGGCCAAGATTGTTCAGCTCGTCGGCATGGCCCCGCAGATCGGGCAGCATCCGGTGGGTGTCGATGTGGTAGTTGGGGTTGCCACCGATGATCTCCTGGGTGCCGCGGCGGATCTTTTTCCACTGGTAGGCCCACAGGCATAGATACACCGCCACACCGGCGCTCACCAGCAGCCACAGCCCCGCGCCCCGCTGGAATGTCGTAATGGTAAACAGCCCGTACGCCATACAGCCCATCACCGCCTTCCAAATCAGAGGGATAGCCTGAACTGCCTGCCCCAGCGCCCCGGTGATCCGGCCCAGCATCCGCCAGCACCAGGCGCAGATGGCCCATGTCCAGGTGTTCCGCAGCAGGGTGTGGGCCTTGGCCCGGGCGCACACCGTCACCAGCGCCGCCAGCCCCATGGCCGCCGCCGCGGCCACCCCCAGCCCCACGCCGATGAGCTGCATGAACATGGGGAAGTCCCCGTAGGCGGTGGCCACCACGGTCACCCCTGCGGCCACCGCCCCCACGCCGCCCAGCAGCAGCAGGGTCAGCAGCACATCCCCGGGCATCCGGTGGAACCAGTTGAGATAGACCCCCTCCACCCCCCGCTTGCGGCCCGCGCCGCAGCACAGGTACACCGTCAACAGCACCCCCGTCACGCCCAGCACGATGGTGGCGGCCAGGTACCCCTCCCGGGCGGCCTGCCACTCGGCCAGCTTGTCGGCGGCCCGCTTGTACTGATCATCCACCCGGAGGGCTTTATCCACCCAGAAGATGAGGCTGGCGTTGGTCTCCTCCCGCTCCTCGGCGGCCTCCGGGGTGAGCGTCCAGGTCAGGCTCTCCGGCTCGAAAATGTAGCCGAACTCATTGGCCTCCAGGCAGGCCCGGATGGTGGGATAGTAGATATAGAGATTACCGTCCGCGTCCACCACCCGCAGCACCTTGGTATAGCCGTCGTCGTCTGCCAGCAGCTGATTTTCCGATATGGCGACAATGTCGCCGTTGCTGTCCGTCACTTCATACTGCCCCGCGCTCTCCGCATCTGGCTCGTTCAACAGTTCCACCCAAACAGGCAGCAGACTTCGCCAACCGGAATTGCGGCAGATGCTGATATAATCCCCGGCATTGACGGCACTGGAGGGAGAGTCTGGATCAAAGTATTCCCACTCGGCGCTTGCGCTCTGAGTTTTAAGCTCGCTCCGGCGGAATTCCACCCAGTAGTCGATGTCCGCCTGGGCGCTGTCCTCCTGGGTGTTGCCATAGATGATTTGGCCTTCCTTGTCCAGCAGCTGCCAGCGCAGATTGGTGGCCCCGGCGTCAAATTCCGCCTCATAGCGCTCAATGGCCCGCCGATCCGACAGATCCAGCGGCTTCCCCGCCGCCTTTTGATCCTTCAAATCCACCAGCTGCCGCACCATAAAATAGTCCTGCCGCACCAGGTACCTCCGGGCATAGCCCCCGGTGTAGCCCGTGGCGTCATAGAACGCATCAGACCACAGCGCGTCGAAGTTGGCCATCTGGTACCAGCCCATGATTGCGGTGGCGGTGAAGGCCGCCACCGCCGCCATGAAGGCCAGGGCCTTCATCGCCATATTTTCCCGCCACTTCATGACATTTTCTCCATTTTGTACCCCAGCCCCCACACCACCTTCAGATACCGGGGGTTGGCGGGGTCGATTTCGATCTTCTCCCGCAGGTGCCGGATGTGGACGGCCACCGTGTTCTCGCTGCCCAGGGCGGGGTCGTTCCACACCTGCTCGTAGATCTGGGCGGTGGAATACACCCGGCCCAGATTTTTCATCAGCAGCCGCAGGATGTTATACTCGATGGGGGTGAGGCTGACGGGCTCGCCGTCCACCGTCACCGCCTTGGCCTCGTCGTCCATGACAATGGCCCCGTTTCGCAGGGCGCCGTCCTCCGTCTCCGCCGCGGCCTTGCCCCCCAGGGTGGTGTACCGCCGCAGCTGGCTTTTCACCCGGGCCAGCACCTCGATGGGGTTAAAGGGCTTGGTGATATAGTCGTCCGCGCCGATGTTCAGCCCCAGCACCTTGTCGGTGTCCTCGCTCTTGGCGGTGAGCAGGATGATGGGGATGTTGCCCTCCTCCCGCAGCTTGGCGGTGGCCCGGATCCCGTCCAGCCTGGGCATCATCACGTCCATGAGGATGAGGTCGATGTTCTCCGCGCGCACCGCAGCGATGGCCTCCTCCCCGTTGTAGGCCGACACTGTGCGGTAGCCCTCGCTGGTGAGGTAGATTTCCAGCGCCGAGACGATGTCTTTGTCATCATCGCAGATCAGAACCGTATACATTGGCGCCTCACTCCTGTTATATGTATCGTAGGGGAGGGGCAAGATTCTCGTCTCCGACTCGGTCGGCGATGGACGTGTGCCGCCGGCACACATCGCCCCCTCCCCTGCCGTTATCCTTATTGTACCCGCCGGCCAATTAAGTTGCAACCGGGAAAATCTTTAAAATCCCTTTAAGGAGGAAAAATCGTCCCGGACGGATCCGGGACGATTCTATCGCGCTTCTCAGTCATACCACCCGATCTCGCTGAGTATCCCCATGTTGGGATAGCGGGCGCGGAGCACGTTGTCGGGGAAGGCGGCGTCCAGAAAGCGGCTGACGGCCCCCAGGGCGGGCTCCCCCTCCCGGCGGCGATCCATGCGGCCCAGGGCGGCGGCGGTGACAACGGTGCTGAACATCAGGAAGGCGGCGGCGCCCAGGGCGATCCGCTGGCCCCGCTCCCGGGGGATGCAGCCCACAAGGCGGCACAGCGCGGGGCAGACCGTCCGCACCCACAGCACCGCCGCCGCGCCCCAGAACAGGCAGAACACCAGGTTCACCCGCCCGTTCAGGTTCAGCGGCAGATGCCGGTAGTCCCAGAAGCAGGCCCCGAACAGCACCTCCTGGATCAGGGAGCATATGTACTCGTATACGCCGCCCAGCGCCGTTCCCGTCAGGAAGATCCGGGCGGTGGAACGCTGATCCATCCGGCGGAACACCAGGGTGAGCAGCACCGCCCCGGCCCCCCAGACAATGCTGAACTGGCCGTAGATCAGGCTGCTGCGGCTGGTCAGCTCTCCCCGGGTCACCAGCCAGAACACCACCTCCACCAGATCGCCCACCACCCCGGCGATGAGGAACAGCCAGAACACCCAATACAGGGTAAGGGGGCCGTGTCCGGTATTCAGCGCGTTCTCTTTTTCACGCTGTTGGGCGGCTTCTCTGATCATGGTATTCCTCCTTGGGATGGGCCGTGGCTTCATATTGTCAGCATAGCACAGGCCCAGTTGAAAAATGCGAAAGGAAATCTAAAAAATTTTTTAAATTTGTGTCAGCAAGGCCCGCGCCCCAGTGGGCGCGGGCCTTTACCAAAACGGGGCCCCCGCAAAGCCGTCCTTCAGGCTTTGTGGGGAGAGGAGGGGCAAGGGAGCGGGCGCAGCTTTCGCCGCAGGCGGAAGCGGAGCTTAGCGGACTTTGCCCCGACGTCAGCCGGGAGGCCAGGTCATATCCCGGCCCGCCAGCACATGGAAGTGCAGATGGGGCACGGACTGGCCCGCCCGCTCGCCGCAGTTGGACACCACCCGGAAATCAGTGACGCCCAGCTCCTTGGTCACCTTGGCGATGACCTCAAAGATGTGGGCCGTCACAGCGGAATTCTCCCCGGTGATCTCCCCGCAAGACCCAATGTGGGTTTTGGGGATCACCAGGAAATGGACGGGGGCCTGGGGATCGATGTCATAAAAGGCCAGGCATTGCTCGTCCTCATAGACCTTTTGGGAGGGGATTTCCCCCTTGACAATTTTGCAGAACAGGCAGTCGGACATAGTGAATCCTCCTTTACTGTTGGGGTACGACGGCGAAGAACTCCAGGTCGCTGTCGCTGTCGTTGACGAGGGAATGGGCCTGCCCCTTGGGGCAGTAGTGGCAGTCCCCGGCTTTCAGCGGCTCCTCGCCGCCCTCCACCTTCACCTTCCCCGTGCCGGACAGGATATAGACGATCTCGCTGCTGGTCTCGTGGGTGTGGCAGCCGATGGACGAGCCGGGGGGCAGGACGCCGTGAAGGATCCGGTTCAGGCCGTCCACGTGCATCTGGGCGTGGATCTCGCCCTCGCCGCCCAGGAAGTGGGGGATGGTCTCCACATCCATCTTGGAAAAGTCGATGAGCATGATGGTTCTCCTCTCAAAGGGGTTTGAATTGGTTGGCGGCGGGGTCGTAGGCGTACCCCGCCCCGGCCAGCTTCTCCGCCAGCGACCCCTCGCTCACATCCAGCCCGCCGCACAGGGCGGACAGGCTGGGGTACTCGTCCCGGAGCTTGGTGTTCACATAGCTGAGCAGAATATAAGGATCTTGGGGAAGCATGAACGCGCCCCCTTACAGGCCCAGCTTCATGGCCACCACGTTATCCACCATGGCCAGGGCGTTGTCCAGCATGAGCACGTCCTTGCCGCCGCCCATGGCGCTGTCCGGCTTGCCGCCGCCGGAGCCGCCCGCGATGGCGCACACCTGCTTGATGATGTCCCCGGCCTTGACGCCCTTCTTCACCGCCTCCTTGCCGCAGGCGCACAGGAAGGTGATCTTGTCGTCGTTGACCGTGGCCAGCACCGCCACCACGTTGGCGTCCTTCTCCCGGAGCAGGTCGCCCATCTGGCGCAGCCGCTGGCCGTCCGCCTCGGGCACGGTGGCGGTGAGCACCTTCAGCCCGCCCACGTCGTGGGCGGCGAACAGGATGCGGTCGGTCTCGCCGGCGGCCTCCTTGGCCTTGAACTTCTCCACCATCTGGTGCAGGCTCCGGATCTCGCCCATGACGGCCTCCGCCTTCTCCCGCAGCTCGCCGGGCTTGGCCTTCAGCGCCGCCGCCGCCAGAGCCACCCGCTCCTGGACTTCCTCAAAGAAGGCCAGGGTCTCCCGGCCGGTGGTGGCCTCGATGCGGCGCACGCCGCTGGCCACAGAGAACTCGCTCTTGATGCGGAAGGCCCCCGCCATGGCGGTATTGCTGAGGTGGGTGCCGCCGCAGAACTCCACGGAGTACCCGTCCCCCATGTCCACCACCCGGACGGTGTCGCCGTACTTCTCGCCGAACAGGGCGATGGCGCCCTTCTTCTTGGCCTCCTCGATGGGCAGCACCTGGGTGTCCACCGGATAGCCCGCCAGGATGGCGTCGTTGACGGTGCGGCCCACCTGGGCCACCTGCTCCGGGGTCATGGCCTCGAAGTGGGTGAAGTCGAAGCGCAGCCGGTCGGGCTCCACCAGGGATCCGGCCTGGTGGACGTGATCCCCCAGCACCTCCCGCAGGGCCTTGTCCAGCAGGTGGGTGGCGGTGTGGGCACGGGCCACGGCCCTCCGGCGTTCCAAATCGATCTGGGCGCACACGGTATCGCCCACCTTCAGCACGCCCTCGGTCATCTTGCCGTAGTGCATATACTTGCCGCCCTTGTTCTTCTGCACGTCGGTGACCTCGAAGCCCACCTTGTCGGCAAAGATCACGCCATGGTCGGCCACCTGGCCGCCCATCTCGGCGTAGAAGGGGGTCTTGTCCAGCACCACAATGCCCTCCACGCCGGGCATCAGCTCCTCGGCCAGCTCGTTCTCCACCACCAGGGCCACTACTTTCACGCCCTCGATGGCGGTGTGCTCATAGCCGTCAAACTCCGTCTCGGGCACGTCCTTGCCGAACTCCACACCGGCCCAGCCCAGGTCGCCCAGGGCCTCCCGGGCCTTCCGGGCCCGCTGGCGCTGCCCGTCCATCAGCTTGTGGAACTCGGCCTCGTCCAGCTCCAGGCCCTGCTCCTGCGCCATCTCCAGGGTCAGATCCATGGGGAAGCCATAGGTGTCGTACAGCTTGAAGGCGTCCGCGCCGGAGAAGGTCTTTTCCCCCTTCTCCTTGTGGCCCGCCAGCATCTCGTTGAAGATCTTGAGGCCGCCGTCGATGGTCTTGGCGAAGTTCTCCTCCTCCACCCGGATGACCTTGGTGATATAGTCCTGCCGCTCCCGCAGCTCGGGGTAGTGGCCCTCGTTCTCATGGATCACGGTGTCGCACACCTGATAGAGGAACGGCTCGTTGACCCCCAGCAGCTTGCCGTGGCGGGCGGCCCGGCGCAGCAGGCGGCGCAGCACATAGCCCCGGCCCTCGTTGGAGGGCAGCACGCCGTCGCAGATCATGAACACGGAGGAGCGGATGTGGTCGGTAATCACCCGCAGGGACACGTCCTTCTCCCTGGATTCGCCGTAGTGGGCGTGGGTGATTTCGGACACCTTGTTGGTGATGTTCATGACGGTGTCCACGTCAAACAGGGAGCCCACCCCCTGGCACACGCAGGCCAGCCGCTCCAGGCCCATACCGGTGTCGATGTTCTTCTGCTTCAGCTCGGTATAGTGGTCGTGGCCGTCGTTGTCGAACTGGGAGAACACCACGTTCCACACCTCGATATAGCGGTCGCAGTCGCAGCCCACGGTGCAGCCCGGCTTGCCGCAGCCGTACTGCTCGCCCCGGTCGTAGTAGATCTCGGAGCAGGGGCCGCAGGGGCCGGAGCCGTGCTCCCAGAAATTGTCCTCCTTGCCGAACTTGAAGATGCGGTCGGCGGGGATGCCGATCTCCTCGTTCCAGATGCGGAAGGCCTCGTCGTCGGCGGGGGTGGTCTCGTTGCCGGCGAACACGGAGGGGTACAGGCGGCTGGGATCGAGGCCCACCCACTCCTTGGAGGT
>SFVC01000079.1 GCA_004560375.1 bacterium | reverse complement strand
ATGGCCGCCAGCAGCAGCACATACTTCGGCTCGCCCCAGGCGTAGAAGATCAGCGAAAAGACCAGCAGAGAGATGTTTTTCGCTTTCTGCGTGGGGCAGAGGACATAGACCAGCAGATTGGCGGGGAGAAAGGCGTAGAGAAAGAAAAGACTGGAAAAGACCATACCGTACGATCCTCTGGATAGACAAATGTTGGGTTCATTATAGCCGCTTTCCCCTTTCTTTTCAATACTTCCCCCGGAAAAAACCCCCTCTCTCCGCCCTCCATGGAGGGAAAAAGGGGGACGGATGATCCCGTCATCCGTCCCCGGCTTATTCTGCGGCGAAGATGGCGTAGTCCGTGCCCTCGATGCGCCGCTGCTCCAGCATATTCCGTATGGGCAGCCCGTGCCCGGCCAGAGGCACGGCCACATAGACGCGCCCTTCCCAGCGGGTGTAGAGGGTGCCGTCCCCGGCCTCGTACCACAACAGCTCCCCGCCGCCGGGCGGCTCCCCGTCCGCCTCCGTGCCGCCGCCCTCCTCCGCGGCCTCGCCCACTTCCCCGGTTTCCCCCGCCGCCTCCTCCGCGGCGGAACATTCGCGCGCCGCCGCTGTCTCCGCCGCCGCGCCGCAGTCCGGCTCTCTCTCCCGGGAGGGGGACGGCGGGGCGATCTCCGGGGGCGCGGGTTCCTTTTCCGCCATCCCGGCCTCCCCGGCGTACTCGATGGTGGCGGGGAAGGCGCGCAGATCGTAGCGGGTGAAGCGCTTTTTCACCGTCACCGTGCCTCCCTCGGGCATCATCACGCCGATGTAGCCCTCCCGCCCCCCGCCGTAGACCGAGAGGCGCAGCAGCCGCCCCGGGTCGGCGCAGCGGCCCAGAAAGAGGGTATAGTTTCCCTCCGGCATGATCTCCAGCTTCCCGGTCACTTCTCCGTTGATCCTGATCGGTACATCCATAAAAAACACCACCCCGTCTCTAATCTATGGACGGGGCGGCGACGGTATGCTTTTTTGGGGGCGCTTACTGCGCGGTGGGGCCGAGACCGAAGGAGACCGCGATGGCGTTGTCCACTTCCTGCATCACCGACTTGGGCAACTTGCCCATGTGCTCGCGCAGCCGGGATTTGTCCAGCGTGCGGATCTGCTCGAGCAGGATCACGCTGTCACGGCTGAGTCCGCAGCTCTCCGAGGGCAGGGCGATGTGGGTGGGCAGCCGCGCCTTGCCCGTCTGGGAGGTGATGGCGGCGGCGATCACCGTGGGGCTGTGCCGGTTGCCGGTGTCGTTCTGCACGATGAGCACCGGACGCATCCCGCCCTGTTCGCTGCCCACCACCGGGCTCAGATCCGCGTAGTAAATATCTCCCCGTTTCACTGTGTTCATGCGATTCACTCTCCGATGAAGGTTGCTCGCCCATTCCATTCTATGTAGGGCTGCTAACATTCTCCCTCATCCACGCCGCTTTTATACGGCGGGAGCGACGCTTTTTTCACTGGGCATTTTTATACACCCGCGGCACCCGGCCGGATGGGGCGCAGCAGATCTCGTAGTTGATGGTGCCGGCTTTGGCGGCCACCTCCTCCACGGGCAGCACCTGTTCCCCGTCGGAGCCGAAGACGGTGGCCACGTCGCCCACCTGCACCCCGGGTATGTCCGTCACATCCAGCATACATACATCCATGCAGATGCGCCCCACCTGGGGCGCCCGCCGTCCGTGGAGCAGCGCTTCCATCTTCCCGGAGAGGCAGCGGTGGAGCCCGTCGGCGTAGCCGATGGGCAGTACTGCCAGCGTGCAGTCCCGCTCCGCCACCCAGACGCCGCCGTAGCTGATGGCGTCGCCCTTTTTGTGGTGGGTCACGGCCGCCACCCGGCTGCGCAGGCTCATGGCCGGGCGCAGCTCCAGACCGCCCCGCGCTTTGTCCGGGTAGCAGCCGTAGGTGAGGAGCCCGGGGCGCACCATATCCCCGGCGTACTCCCGGTAGGAGAGCACCGCCCCGGAGTTGCAGCAGTGGCGCAGGGCGAAGGTCACGCCGCTTCTGCGCTCGATCTCACCGGCGGCCTGGGTGAAGAGCGCGTACTGCCGCCGGGTGTAGTCCCCGCCGTCGGGCATGTCCGACACGGCGAAGTGGGTGAAGCAGCCCTCCGCCTCCAGCTGCGGCAGCCGCACCGCCCGGGCCGCGGCCTCCCAGCCGCTCTCCTCCCCGGCGGCGAAGCCGATGCGCCCCATGCCCGTGTCCAGCTTCACATGGACCCGCAGCCGCAGCCCCCGGGGCAGCGCGGCGGCGTAGGCCAGGGCCTTCTCCTCGCACTCCAGCGCGGCGGTGATGTTCTGCCGGGCCATGACGGCCGCGTCCCCGGCCTCCGTGGCCCCCAGAATGAGGATGGGCAGGGTGATCCCCGCCTCCCGCAGCGCCAGCGCCTCCTCCAGACAGGCCACCGCCAGATACGCCGCGCCGCACCGCTCCAGCCGCCGGGCCACGGGGACGGCCCCGTGGCCGTAGGCGTCGGCCTTCACCACGCCCAGAAAGCGGCAGCCCTCCGGCAGCACGCGGCGGATCTCGCGCACATTGTGCTCAATGGCGTCCAGATCGATCTCCAGCCAGGTTCTCTTTCTTTTTTCATCCATATCTATTCCCCACCTTTTTGGGCAAAGCCCTCGATCTCGATGGTCACCGCCGCCCGCCCCCGGGAGACGAGGACGGCGGAGAGGGGCGTCATGGCCCCGTCAAAGACCACCAGCAGCCGCTCCTCCTCGCTCACATAGAGCTCCGCCTCCATGCCCTCGCCCAGCTTGCTCCAGCTCAGCAGCCTTCCGCCCCGGAGGGCGGCGCAGAGGAGGGGCAGCGCGGCGGCAGGGCTGTCTCCGTTGGCGGC
>SFVC01000078.1 GCA_004560375.1 bacterium | reverse complement strand
CCTCAGAAAAATCTTTTGCACATATTACATTGATCTTTGACTGTTTCAAAATGTTTTGTGCTTCGATAGGACAACCTGATGTCCCTGTAACAATCATCAAATTTTTATTCATATGCACGTTTTGATCATCTCTATCTATATCATAACGTTATCTAACTCCAAGCCCCATATACACTTGTTTTACGGGTTATAGACTATCATTACTGTCCTCACCCGCTTTGGTAAAGGCGCGAGAAGCCTGAAATCAGGGTGAGGACGGATGCTTGCAAATCGAACTTCTTCCAGCATAGTTTTCAGTCAGAGGTAACCATAGCTGTGTCGGAAGCTGCGTCGGAGGAATTGGGTGGAAATTTATTGAAAGGGCTATTCGTTGATCCTATCCATACATTCCAGACAGTTTATAACTGATCAACTGCAAAAAGCAATTCGCTTTTACCGGCTCAGCAGCCAGCCCATCTCCAACTCCAACGCTGCCAGTTCCACGTCCGGCTTCACCCGTTCGCCGTGGAAGTCGCTACCGCCGGTCTGGTGCAGATGGTACTTCTCCGCCAGATGGAGGTAAAACGCCTGCTGCTCCGGCGTGTACTTGGGGTAGTAGCACTCGATGGCGTCCAGCCCCCAACCCTTGAGCCGCCCCACCAGCTCCTCCAGCTCCCCGTCCGGCAGCCCCATCTGGTAGGGGTGAGCCAGGGACACTTTGCCGCCCGCGGCCTTGATGGCCTCCACACAGGTTTTGGCATCGGCCTTGAACCGCTTCACCCTTTGGCGGAACTCCTCCGTGTCCAGATAGCGGTCAAAGGCCTCCCGGTTGGTGCTCACGTACCCGTGCTTCACCATCACCTGGGCAAAGTGGGGTCGGGCGATCACCTCGCCCCCCGCGATCTCCTCCACCTCGGTGAGATCCAGCTCCACGCCCTTTTCCCGGAGGAACTCCACGATTTTATACTTCCGCTCATCCCGGCCCGCCCGGAACTGCTCGCACAGACGGGCCAGCTCCGTGTCCCCATCCCGGAAGCCGTAGCCCAGGATGTGGCAGTTGGGGTAGTCCTTGGCGCTCAGCTCCACCCCACGGATCACCGTCAGGCCCAGCGTATTCCCGGCCCGCTGGGCCTCTGCCACCCCGGCGATGGTGTCGTGATCCGTCACCGCCAGCAGGTCCAGGCCCCGGGCTTTTGCCAGCCCCGCCAGCTCCGTGGGCGTGTACTGCCCGTCGGAGGCGGTGGTGTGGGTGTGGAGATCGCAGGTTTTGTTCACGGCTCGTCCCTCCTGGTGATGCTTCGGCACAATTTGATGGGGCCCGCCCAGACCTGCCGTCAGCCGCTCAGCAGCACGGACATATGGGCCAGCGTGGCGCTGTCGTTCTGGAAGAAATTATCCCGCAGGGCGGTCTGGCTGGCCCTGTCATGGATCAGGCTCCGGCCGGCGTATACCAGCAGCCGGAACAGCTCGTCCCGATCCCCTTCCGCCCCCTCCCGGCAGCTCATCACCGCCATGAAGCGGTAAATAGAGTACAGATTGCAGTAGTTCACATAGCTTTTCCACAGCTCCTCCGCGGAGGTGAGGGTGGGCATCTTCAGCTCGAAGAACAGGGAGACCATCAGGTTCTCCATAAAATACTCCCGACCGGCAAACCGCTCCTGATACCGCTCCCGGGCCGCCAGGTAAGGAGCCGTGGGAACGGTAGCCAGGGTGGTGCCCTCCTGAACCTTGATGCCAAGCCCTTGGATCAGCTCGTTCTGGACGGCCTGAAAATCGCCGATCCCCGGTATACCAAGCAGCACACGGATGCAGTTGGACAGGAACAGCGGCAGGGCCTGGCCCGGCTCCGCCTCCTGGAGGTATCCCGTGATCCCGGGCAGCTCCGGCAGGGCCCGGGCCCTGGCCAGCCAGCGCTCCACGTCGGCCTCCCCCTCCGTCAGCTCCTTCAGGGCCAGCCCCATCAGCAGAATCCGCTGGGGCAGGGTGAAGCGCCGATCCTGGAGGAGGTCGATGCACTGGCTGCGGATATCCTGAAAGCTGGCGGACAGCCAGTCCTTTGGCGCTGCCGTCCGGCACTTCTCCCGGGGCAGGGGATCGGAGCAGAACTCCACGCCCTCCGGCAGATCCCAAAGCAGGGCCAGCACCCCCTCGCAGGCGGGGGTGAGGGAGCGCTCAAAATATCCGGAAGGCTGGTAGGATTCCATCCGCGGGAAGCTCCGGCAGACGAAGGGCAGCGCACCATGGCCATTCTCCGCCTGGAGCATACAAAGCCCGTCCTCCCGCAGCAGGGGGCAGGCGATGTGATCCATCACGAACTCGCCGTAGTGAACCCCTGTCAAGGGGCCTTTTTTGATTCGGCGCACGCCAGACTCCAGCCGGGCGTTCAGCTCCGCCGACCCCTTCTCCCGCTTTAAGGAGAGATAGTCCTTTTTGTCAAAAGTGATGCTCCAGCCCTTGCAGCAGGACAGGCGGCAGCCTTCGGCGAGGCAGTGGAAATCATCATAGTAGGAGGGCCGCAGATCCCGTTCCACCGGGATCTGCGGGGCGGTATCAGAAGATACCGCCCCATTGTCAAGCGGCTTGATATGAAGTTCGGCACCATCCAAGATACTCATATCTATCCCTCCAGGTTTTCCATAAAGGCGGCCTTATTCTGCTGAGGTGTGGTGGCGGGCCGGCCCAGATCGTCCCGGGCCCCCAAGGCACACTTTACCTCCAGGAAGGCGAGCTGGTGAGCGGCCTTGGCCGCCTCCAGCGCCTTGTCCAGCCCTTCGGGATCAGCCGCGGCCAGGACGCAGGGATACCCGCAGGCCCGGGCGACGGCGCACAGATCCACCCTGCCCGCCACCGTGGGCATTCCCCCCACGGACTCGTGGGCCTCGTTGTTCAGCACCACGTGGATC
>SFVC01000043.1 GCA_004560375.1 bacterium | reverse complement strand
CGGCCCGGAGCCGAACCGGCGGGCCTCCCCCTAAGCGTGTCTTTCGGTTCCTTTCTGCACGAGCAGAAAGGAACGCCCCCGGCAGGGAGCACCCCTGCCTCCCCAGCGGCCCAGGGGGGCGCACCCCCACCACCCTCCCCTTCGGGGGCTCAGAAGGGGCCCCGCCCCATCTTTTTTCCCCAAACGGTTGCAATCAATCCTCAAACAGGATATAATGAATTTTACCCGCCGCTGCCGCGGCGAACGTTTCACGTGAAACAAAGGGGGATCCTCCTATGGGCAAACGTATTGCCGTTGTCAACCAAAAGGGCGGCGTGGGCAAGACCACGTCCTGCGTCAATCTGGCCGCCGCCCTCACCGCCCAGGGCGCACGGGTGCTGGTGTGCGACTTCGACCCTCAGGGCAATGCCACCTCCGGCTTCGGGCTGGACAAAACCCGCTCCCCCAGCGTCTATGACGTGATCCTGGGGGGCGTGCCCATCTCCAAGGCCATTGTGCCCACCAAGTGGGCGGACGTGGCCCCTTCCAACAAGGCCCTGTCCGGGGCCACGGTGGAGCTCATTGGGTTGGATCGGCGGGAATTCCGGCTGCGGGACGCGCTGGAGGAGGTCAAGGATCGCTATGACTTCCTGTTCATCGACTGCCCCCCCTCCCTGGAGCTGCTAACCCTGGACGGGCTGTGCGCCGCCGACACCCTGCTGGTGCCGGTGCAGTGCGAGTACTACGCCCTGGAAGGTTTGAGCGACCTGATGTACACTGTCCGGCTGGCCAAGCAGCGGCTCAACCCCACCCTGGAGCTGGAAGGGGTGGTGCTGACCATGTACGACGGACGCACCAATCTGTCCCTCCAGGTGGCGGAGGAGGTCAAGCGGCACTTCCCCGGCAAGGTGTACGCCTCGGTGATCCCCCGGAATGTCCGGCTGTCCGAGGCCCCCAGCCACGGGGTGCCCGTCACGGTGTACGATCCCCTCTCCCGGGGGGCGGACGCCTATGTGGCGCTGGCCAAGGAGTTTTTGACGAGGAATCCGATTGCTGTACAGAAATAAAAACGTTGGGAAGTGAACCAGATGGGAAAGGCCAAAGGTCTGGGCAAGGGGCTGGACGCCCTCATGGGGGACGCCGCCACCCTGCAAAGCCAGGAGGCGGGCTCCGTGATGCTGCCCATCTCCCAGGTGGAGCCGGGGCTGAACCAGCCCAGAAAACGGTTTGACGACGAGGCGCTGGCGGATCTGTCCGCCTCCATTGAGGAGCACGGCATTATCCAGCCGCTGACGGTGCGGCGGCTGTCCACCGGCTACTATCAGATCATCGCCGGCGAGCGGCGGTGGCGGGCGGCCAAGCTGGCCGGCCGGAAGGAGGTGCCGGTGGTTATCATCGAGGCGGACGACCGCAAGGTGATGGAGATCGGCCTCATTGAAAACCTCCAGCGGGAGGATCTGAACCCGGTGGAGGAGGCGGAGGGCTACCTGGCCCTGCTCACCGACTACGGGCTGACCCAGGAGGAGCTGGCCCGGCGGATGGGCAAGTCCCGGCCCGCCATCGCTAACGCACTGCGGCTTACCGCCCTGCCCCCCGCCGTGCGGGAGCTGCTGGCGGAGGGGAAGCTGTCCGCCGGCCACGGCAGGGCCGTCCTCATGGTGGAGGGAGAGCAGGCACAGACCGCCTTTGCCCAAAAGCTTGTGGACGAGGGCCTGAGCGTCCGGCAGGCGGAGAGCGCCGCCAAGCACTTCACCCTGGAGCCCCCCAAGGAGAAGAAACCCAGGCCCGCCGACGAGAACCGCCTGTATATCGAGAGCGCCCAGAAGGATCTGTCCCAGCGGCTGGGCCGGAAGGTGACCATCTCCAACGGGCGGAAGAAGGGCAGGCTGGAGCTGGAATATTATAATGTGGACGACCTGAACGACCTGCTGGAGCAGCTGGCCCAGCTCAAGCCCGCCCAGCGGCCTGAGGAAGGGGGCGTTGAGGGATGAGCGACAAGCCCCGATCCACCGAGCCACGGCCCGACGTTTCACGTGAAACACCGGAGACGGATCTGCTGGAATCCATCATTGACAAATCCCTGGCTGAACAGGAGGGCGCCCGGAATAAGCCCAACCGGGAAGAACCGGCGGACACGCCCGCAGCGACCCCGGAGGGCGAGGCCCCTCCCTCCTCCCCCGGCCCGGAGGCGGAAAAGCCCTCCACCCCGGCCAACAAGCGCACCTCCGTCTACCGCTATCTGCTGGTGCTGTTCGGGGCGGCCTTTGTCCTGCTGCTGCTGGCCTACTTCATCCAGCAGCGCAGCAGCGAGACCGCCATCAGCGACCTGCGGGACACCATGAACCTGTCCCGGGCGGAGCTGATGGAGGAGATCGATGGACTGAAGGAGGAGAAGGCGGCGCTGGAGGAGCAGGTGGCCGAGCTGTCCCCCCTGACGGACGAGCTGGCGGAGCTTCAAGAGGAGTACGACAGGCTGGAGACGGAGCTTCAGACCTCCGAATCCACCCGGGAGGAGATCACAAAACGCCACGCCATCCTGGAGGCTTTCGCCATTTTGGAGCAGGCCCTTCGGGACAGGAATTATGAGCGCGCCGTCAAATACGTCCGCTTCCTGGCCCAGGACAATCCGGATCTGGGCCTCGTAGACCTGGACGGCGTCCTGTTTGACAATCAGGCGCGGCTGGCCGAGATCGTCGACCTGCTGGAGCGACGGGGGGTGCTGGAGCCGGGGGAAATCACCCTCCCCGGGCAGGAGCAGCCGGAGTGATTTGTTCCAAGCGTCGGGAAAGGAGACCCCCATGGACGAAAAAAAGCCCCCGGCGGACATTCTGGACGAGATCATGAGCCGGTCGGAACAACCCCTCCCCTCCCCCGTCTCCTATCCGCCCAAATCTGACCCGCCGCCTCCAGAGGACAGCCCCCCACCGGCCCCGGCGGCGGAAAAGCCCCCGCTGGCGGAGCGGCTGCTGCCCTGGCTGGGCATTCTGCTGGGCGGGGCGGTGCTGGCGGCGCTGGTGCTGGGGTTCCAGCTCTTTTCGGTGAACGCAAGGCTGGACGGGCTTCAGGCCGCCGTGGGGGAAATTAAGGCGGCGGACACCCTGCTGAATGAGAAGAAGCTGCTTCAGCGGGACATGGACACGCTCCAAAACCAAGTGGAATCCTTAGAGGAGCAGTTGGACAGCGTCTATGAGCAATGGCGCGCTTCTATGCAGGACACCAGATTGGAACTGCGGCTTCGGCAGAGCGAATACCTCTATTATATGGAGCGGTTCGCGGCCAGCGGGGATCTGGCCATGGCGGCGCTGGTGATAACGCTGGAGGACGGCGTGCTCCGCCCGCCGGGGGAAGACGAGCCGGAACGTATACCCAATGGCGGCACCGCGGCCCCCCCGCTGAACTCCGTCCAGCAGGAGCGGTACGACGAGGTTCGGCGGGTTTTGGAGGAGAAGGGCGTGCTGTACAGCAGCGGCATGGCCAAGCAAAACGGCACCACGCCCCTCTGGCCCTCCGGCACCGGCCCCAGTGAGAACCCGGAGACGGCAGCCCTGGGCATCCTGTGGTGCGCGCTGGATGAGTACTATGTGCAGCGTGGTCAAGACGCGGCCACGCAGTTTCTGGTGGAGACCCCCTTGTCCAATCCAGACACCGGTTGGCCGGAGCTACTCCGGAACGGGGTCAGCAAATCCACCTACAGCTTGTATGAGGGCCTTCTCTCCGAGCTGATCAGCGCCGGATGCCTCCAGCGGGCCCCCAACGGCGCGATGGGCTGGAATCCAGGCTATGACCATCTCGATATCTACTACCCCCTGCCCTTTACCCTGCCCGGACAAACCAACAGGTAATCAAACAGAAAAAGGTGATATTATGTTAGACATCAAATTTGTCCGGGACAACCCGGAGATCGTCAAGGAAAACATCAGGAAGAAGTTCCAGGAGGGCAAGCTCCCCCTGGTGGATCAGGTCATCGAGCTTGACCGCCGCAACCGGGACGCCATGACCGAGGCCAACAACCTGCGGGCCGCCCGGAACACCCTGTCCAAGCAGGTGGGGATGCTCATGGGGCAGGCCAAGAAGGATCCCTCCAAGCTCCAGGAGGCGGAGGAGGCCAAGGCCAAGGTGAAGGCCAACGCCGACCGGCTGGCGGAGCTGGAGGCGCTGGAGACCGAGCTGGCCGCCCAGATCCGGCACATCATGCTCACCATACCCAACATCATCGACCCCTCCGTACCCATCGGCCCCGACGACTCGGCCAACGTGGAGGTGGAGCGGTTCGGCGAGCCGGTGGTGCCCGACTTTGAGATCCCCTACCACACCGAGATCATGGAGTCCTTCCACGGCGTGGACATGGACGCGGCGGGCCGTGTGTCCGGCGCCGGGTTCTACTACCTGCTGGGGGATATCGCCCGCTTGCACGAGGCGGTGCTGGCCTACGCCCGGGACTTCATGATCGGCAAGGGCTTCACCTTCTGCGTCCCCCCCTTCCTGATCCACGGCAACGTGGTGGAGGGGGTCATGTCCCAGACCGACATGGACGCCATGATGTACAAGATCGAGGGGGAGGATCTCTACCTCATCGGCACCAGCGAGCACTCCATGATCGGCAAGTTCATCGACCAGATGATCCCGGAGGACACCCTGCCCCAGACCCTGACCTCCTACTCCCCCTGCTTCCGGAAGGAGAAGGGCTCCCACGGCATCGAGGAGCGGGGGGTGTACCGCATCCACCAGTTTGAGAAGCAGGAGATGATCGTCGTCTGCAAGCCGGAGGACTCCATGGCCTGGTACGACAAGATGTGGCGCTACAGCGTGGAGCTGTTCCGCTCCATGGACATCCCGGTGCGGCAGCTGGAGTGCTGCTCCGGCGACCTGGCGGATCTGAAGGTGAAGTCCTGCGACATCGAGGCGTGGAGCCCCCGGCAAAAGAAGTATTTCGAGGTGTGCTCCTGCTCCAATCTGGGGGACGCCCAGGCCCGCCGCCTGAAGATGCGCGTCCGGGGCGAGGGGGGCACCTACCTGCCCCACACCCTGAACAACACCGTGGCCGCGCCCCCCCGTATGCTCATTGCCCTGCTGGAGAACAACCTCCAGGCCGACGGCTCGGTGAAGATCCCCGCCGTCCTCCAGCCCTACATGGGGGGCACCCAGGTGCTGATCCCGAAAAAGTGAGCGGCCCACCGCATATCCTTACAGGGGCGGGATCCCGCCCTGCCGGCGGGCTCCCCTGCCCCATCTGCCCGGAACACTAATTTTTAAGGAGAGATTCCCATGAAAAAGTTCTGGAAAGCCCTTGGCATCGCCGCACTGGCCGCCGTTGTCCCCGTCCGCTTCCTGAAGGACGAGGAGACTGGCAAGAAGAAATACCAGTCCCTGCTGCTCTCGGTAGATGTGGACACCGACCCAGAGGATCAGACCGTGGACATCGGCATCAATCTGGGCGAGGGCCTGCTCACCGACCTGGGCCGCAAGCTGGCCGGGGCCGTCCGGGAGTCGGAGATGTTCACCGACGACCCCGCCGAGGCCGCCCTGGATCCGGAGGAGCTCCAGACCGTGGCCGACGACCTCCAGGCCGCCGCGGACGAGGCCCAGGCCACCGCAGACGAACTCCAGGCCGCGGCGGATGAAGCCCAGGCCGCTGCCGACGAGGCCAGCATCGACGATTTTGAGCCGGAATTTTAAGGAGAGGCCTTATGAAAAAGTTTTTCCATGAATTCAAGGAATTCATCAACAAGGGCAATGTGCTGGGACTGGCGGTGGGCGTGATCATCGGCGGCGCCTTCTCCACCATCACCACCTCCCTGACCAACGATATCATCATGCCCATCGTGTCCATCTTCCTGGGCGGGGTGGACTTCTCCGCCATGAGCGTGGCCCTGCCCACCTTCCACGCGGTGGCGGCGGACGCGCCCCCCAACACCCTGAACTACGGCAGCTTTCTCTCCGCCGTCATCAACTTTCTGATCCTGGCCCTGGTGGTGTTCTGCATTGTCAAGGCGGTGAACCGGGTGATGGACGGCGTAAAGAAAAAGGAGGAGGCCGCGCCCCCTCCCCCGCCGGAGCCCTCCAACGAGGAAAAGCTGCTCACCGAGATCCGGGATCTGCTGAAGGAGAAGGGCAATGGCTGAGCAGAACAACGAGCAGGGCGGCTATACCCCGGCCTCCTTCGAGAAGCGGGCCGCCGCCTGGATGGGCATCGTGTACGTGCTCATGACCTCCTTTGTGATCACCTTCGCCATCTACACCGGCGGGCGGGAGCTGCCCGGCACCTTCCCCCTGTTTTTGGCGCCCGTGTCCGTCACCCTGGCCGTGGTGCTCATCCGGCGGATGAAGCTGGGCGCCTGCCCCGGCGGGATCGCCGGCGGCGTGCTGGGGCTGATCCTGTGCGCCGCCGGGGTGGGGCTGGGGCTGGCCCTGGGCCTGCCCGCCCTGCTGGCCGCCCTGGGGGTGTGACAGATGGAATCGCTGATTCAAACCGGCCTGGCCCAGCTGGGTCAGGCCGGACGCGTCCCCGAGGAGGCCCCCGCCCTGCTGGCCCGGTACGGCGAGCTGCTGGTGGAGAAGAACCGGGTGATGAACCTCACCGCCATCACCGAGCCCCGGGACGTGGCCACCCTGCATATGCTGGACTGCGCCGCCCTGCTGAACTGCGCCGGCTTTGAGGGCAAAACCCTCATCGACGTGGGCACCGGGGCGGGGTTCCCCGGCGTGCCCCTGGCCGTGCTGGCCCCCTCCCTGAGGGTCACCCTGCTGGATTCGCTGAACAAGCGGGTGGAGTGGCTGGGGGAAGTCTGTAAAGCCCTTAACCTTTCCAACGCCTGCGCCATCCAGGCTCGGGCGGAGGAGGCGGGCCGGTATGCGGATCTGCGGGAGCGGTTTGACTTCGCCGCGGCCCGGGCTGTGGCCGACCTGCGGGTGCTGGCGGAGCTGTGCCTGCCCTTTGTGAAGGTAGGGGGCTGGTTCCTGGCCATGAAGGGGCCGGACTGCGGCCGGGAGCTGGAGCAGGCCCAGCCGCTGATCGCGGCTCTGGGCGGACGGCTGGCAGGGGTGGAGGATTACGCCATCCCCCACACCCAGGTGACCCATCGGGTGGTGCGGATCGAAAAAATTGCGGCCACCCCGTCTCAATATCCCCGGCGGTGGGCAAAAATTCAAAAAGAAGGGCAAAAAGCGGGTTCTACGCCCCGCTGAGGGATGGTACGCGGCCACACCCATTTTTCCAAATCATAGATCGTAATTTTTCAAGAAATCTCCATTTTTGAAAATTCCATTCAAAAATTTGTTGTCATTTTTCCTAAATTGTGATATGCTTTGCATAGCGCTTTTGAAAGGAGGAGGCCCCATGGGATGCGCCGTCATGATCACATCGGGAAAGGGCGGCACGGGGAAAACCTCCCTCACCGCGGGGGTGGCCTCCTGCCTGGCCGCCTTGGGCCGCCGGGTGCTGTGCATCGACCTGGACGTGGGCCTGCGGAATCTGGATCTGGTGCTGGGCCTGTCCGACCGGGCGGTAATGGACTTCTCCGATGTGATGGCCTACCGCTGTTCCCTGCTGTCCGCCGCGGTGGAGCAGCCCGAGATCAAGGGCCTGTTCCTGCTCACCGCCCCTCTGGACGGGGATGGCCTGGACTTACAGCGGTTCCGGGAACTGGTGGACGAGGCCAAGGAAACCTTTGACTACGTGTTCATGGACTCCCCCGCGGGGCTGGGGGTGGGCTTTCAGCTGGCCCGGGCCGCCGCCGACCGGGCCATCGTGGTGTCCGCCGTGGATCCCGCCGCCCTGCGGGACGCCCAGCGGGCGGTGACCGAGCTCCACGATCTGCCCCAGCTCCACCTGGTGATGAACCGGGTGCAGCCCCGGCTCATCCGAAAACTTCGCACCTCCATCGACAACGCCATGGACACCGCGGGCCTGCCCCTCTTGGGCGTGGTGCCCGAGGACGCCGCCGTCACCATATCCGCCGCGGCGGGGATCCCCCTGGTGCTGGCCTCCCACAAGCGGGCGGCCCACGCCTATCTCAACATCTCCAAACGAATTTTGGGCCAGCGCGTGCCCCTGCTGCGCATCCGCTGACTTGAAATATCCCCCCTGCGATTGTCCGCTCAACACACGCCTGGGAGCCGCAGCAGGGCGCTCAGCACCTCTGGGAAAGGAAGGGTTTCATGAACATCGCGCTGATGAGCCACGACAACAAAAAGGAATTGATGGTACAGTTCTGCATCGCCTACTGCGGCATCCTGTCCAAGCACACCGTCTGCGCCACCCACGACACCGGCAGTCAGGTTGCCGAGGCCACCGGCCTGCCGGTGCAGCTGTTCCTGGCCCACGCCCAGGGGGGGAGCCAGCAGATCGGCGCCCGGATCGCCTACGACGAGATCGACATGGTGCTGTTCTTCAACGATCCCAGCTCGGAGGATCTGGACAAGGATCTCCACTATATCAACAACCTGTGCGATCAGCACAACGTACCCATGGCCACCAACGCCGCCACCGCCGAAATGCTCATCCACGGCCTGGCCCGGGGCGACCTGGACTGGCGGGAGATCATCAAGCCCACCAAGCCGCTCAAGGTTTGATCTGTAGGGGAGGGGCTTGCCCCTCCCGCCGCACCGATATGCTCTCTGTTCCCGGGAGGGGCAAGCCCCTCCCCTACACATTGCGTTGATTGTGCCATTAGTGTATAACGTCCCAAAAATAATTTGCTCATCCTATAAAGGAGACCTACCCATGGCCAAACAGAAACCCCGGACGCTGTCCGGTTTTATGGAGCTGCTCCCCGCCGATCAGATGAAATTTGACCGGATGGCCGAGCTGCTCCGCCAGTCCTATGCCCTGTACGGCTTCGCCCCGCTGGATACCCCCATCATCGAGGCCAGCGAGGTGCTGCTGGCCAAGGCCGGGGGCGAGACGGAAAAACAGATCTACCGCTTCCACAAGGGGGACAGCGACCTGTCCCTCCGTTTTGACCTCACCGTCCCCCTGGCCAAGTACGTGGCCCTCCACTATGCCGAGCTGTCCTTCCCCTTCCGCCGGTTCCAGATCGGCAAGGTGTACCGGGGGGAGCGGGCCCAACGGGGCCGGTTCCGGGAGTTCTATCAGGCGGACATCGACGTCATCGGGGACGGCAAGCTGGACATCGTCAACGAGGCGGAGATCCCCGCCGTCATCTGCCGCACCTTTACCGCCCTTGGGCTGGAGCGGTTCCAGATCCGGGTGAACAACCGGAAGATCCTCAGCGGGTTCTATGCCATGCTGGGCCTGTCGGACAAGTCCGGGGACATCATGCGGGTGGTGGACAAACTGCCCAAAATCGGCCCGGACAAGGTGCGGGAGCTGCTGACGGACGAGGTGCTGGCCCTCACCGGGGAGCAGGCGGACGAGATTTTGAAGTTTATTTCCATTACGGGCAGTAATCAAACGGTGCTTTCCGCCCTGGAGGAATACAAGGGCCGCCACGAGCTGTTCGACGCCGGCCTGGACGAGCTGAACACCGTGGTGAAGTATCTGGGCTCCTTCGGGGTGCCGCAGGACAAGTTCGCGGTGGATCTCACCATCGCCCGGGGGCTGGACTACTACACCGGCACTGTGTACGAGACCTTTATGCTGGATCACCCGGAGATCGGCTCCATCTGCTCCGGGGGACGGTATGACAACCTGGCGGAATATTATACCGATAAACAACTCCCCGGCGTGGGCATTTCCATCGGCCTCACCCGGCTGTTCTACGTGCTCCAGGAGCAGAACTACCTGAACAGCGCGGTAACCACCGCCCCCGCCGACGTGCTGGTGCTGCCCATGACGGAGGATCTCTCCCCCGCCATCGCCCTGGCCACCGGCTTGCGGGAGGCGGGGATCCGCACCCAGCTCTACACCGAGCAGAAGAAGTTCAAGCAGAAGATGTCCTACGCCGACAAGCTGGGCGTGCCCTACATCTTGTTATTGGGCGAGGATGAAATTACCCAGGGGAAAGCCTCCCTGAAGGACATGGCCACCGGGGAACAGGCCCTGCTCACCGCCCAGGAGGCGGCGGAGCGGATCCTGTCCGGACTGGCGACGGCCCGTTCCGCCCCGCCCATCCGGGAGCCGGAGGCCTCCGGGCCGTAACAGGGACCGTTTTCTCGTCCGCTAAACTACTAAATGGGGGGGCAAATGATATGTGCGAGTGGGACGAGCGCTATCGCATCGGGGAGCCGGTGATTGATGAACAGCATCACGGGCTGTTTCAGATTTGCTGGCGAATCATAGAGATTTTCCAGAACAAAGACCAGGAGAGAAATCAGCGAGCGGTTACCGAAGCTGTGAAGTACCTGAAAAACTATACCATGGAACACTTCGCGCAGGAGGAAGCCTATCAGCAGGCCATCGGCTACGAGGGGTTTCCGGAGCATAAGCAGAAGCATGAGAGTTTTAAGCAGACCATTCTGGAGTGGGAAAAGAGATTGGAAGAGAGCGGATATGCCCGGGAGGATGTAGTGCAGTTCGTGGAGCTTCTGAACGAGTGGCTGGCCGGGCACATTATACACGCCGATCAGGCCATTCGGCCGGGTAGTGGGAGCCGCGCCCCCAAATAGACTATCTGCTATTTTACGCAAGGATATTACAAAACGGAGTTGATTCTATGAGCGAGACACACACCGCATACCGCACCCATACCTGCAACGACCTGCGCCTTTCCGACGTGGGCCGGCAGGTCAAATTGGTGGGCTGGATGGAGAACGTCCGGGAGGTGGGCCAGAACCTGGCCTTTGTCGTCCTCCGGGATTTCTACGGCACCACCCAGATCGTCCTGGAAACCGAGGACATGATGGCCGCGGTCAAAGGCCTGAACAAGGAGTCCACCATCTCGGTGGAGGGCGTCGTCCGGGAGCGGGACAGCAAGAACCCCAAGCTGCCCACCGGCGACATTGAGGTGGTGCCCTCCAAGATCGAGGTGCTGGGCCGCTGCCAGCACAACGAGCTGCCCTTCCAGATCAACCGCTCCCGGGAGGCGGACGAGACCCAGCGGCTGAAGTACCGCTACCTCGACCTGCGCAACCCGGAGGTGAAGAACAACATCATCCTGCGGTGCAACGTGGTGGCCGCCCTCCGGGCCGCCATGCTGGCCGAGGGCTTCCTGGAGATCACCACCCCCATCCTCACCGCCTCCTCCCCGGAGGGGGCCCGGGACTACCTGGTGCCCAGCCGGAAACACCCCGGCAAGTTCTACGCCCTGCCCCAGGCCCCCCAGCAGTTTAAGCAGTTGCTCATGGCCTCCGGCTTCGACAAGTATTTCCAGATCGCCCCCTGCTTCCGGGACGAGGACGCCCGGGGCGACCGCTCCCCCGGCGAGTTCTATCAGCTGGACATGGAGATGTCCTTCGCCTCCCAGGAGGACGTGTTCGCCGTGCTGGAGCGGGTGCTCCCCCCCATCTTCGCCGAGTACGGCAAGTACAACGTGGCCTCCGCCGCTCCCTTTACCCGCATCCCCTATCTGGAGGCCATGGACAAGTACGGCTCCGACAAGCCCGACCTGCGGATCGACCTGACCCTCACCGACGCCACCGCGCTGCTGGCCGGCTGTGGTTTCGGCCCCTTCGAGGGGAACACGGTCAAGGCCGTGGTGGTGTCCGGCTTCGAGGGCACCCGGAAGCAGATCGACAAGCTGTGCGCCGACGTGGAGGTGCAGTCCGGCGAGAAGGCCTACTGGTTCCGCTACGACGAGAACCGTGAAATCGTGGGCGGCGTCGCCAAGTTTATCCAGCCCATCCAGGATCAGGTGGTGGAGGCCCTGTCCCTCACCCCCGGCTGCTTCGTGGGGTTAACGGCGGGCACGCTGCTGGCCGCCCAGAAGACCGCCGGCGTGCTCCGGAACAAGCTGGGGGCCTTCTGCCCCGGCCATATGGACGTGGAGCGGTACGAGTTCTGCTGGATCGTGGACTTCCCCATGTACGAGATCGGGGAGGAGTCCGGCCAGCTGGAGTTCTGCCACAACCCCTTCTCCATGCCCTCCGGGGGGCTGGCCACCATTGAAAAGGCCATCAACCGGGAGATCGACCCGCTGACCATCACCGCCGACCAGTACGACCTGGTGTGCAACGGTGTGGAGCTGTCCTCCGGCGCGGTGCGGAACCACGACCCGGAGATCATGATCAAGGCCTTCCAGCTGGTGGGCCTGGGCGAGGCCGACGTAAAGGCCAAGTTCCCCGCCATGTACAACGCCTTCACCTACGGCGCGCCCCCCCACGCGGGCATCGCCCCCGGGGTGGATCGCATGGTGATGCTGCTGGCCGGGGAGGACTCCATCCGGGAGATCATCCCCTTCCCCATGAACAAGAACGCCCAGGACGTGATGATGGGGGCCCCCAGCTTTGTGGATCAGCGGCAGCTGGATGAGCTAAACATTGCCTGCACCGCCCAAGAGGAAGAATAACATCCATAAGACGCGGTCAAGCCCCCCGCCGTGCGGCGAGGGGCTTGTTTCATCCGGTTTCATCCGGATCACTCTTCCTGTGCCTCTATGTTCATGACCTTTCGCCACCCGAACCCAGGGCCGATTTCCACCCCGCGGCAAAAGCGGAACGGATCAGCTGGTACAGGGTCTCGCTGACCATTTCACAGTGCTCATCGTCCAGGAACTTGGAGAAGGCCAGATCAAACTCGAGTTCATTCACCTCTTGATTCACCCCCTTATAATCATATTTTATATCACTAAGTATGATATGTCAATATTTTATGATAACAAATGGTATCATATGTCAGGGTGATTCGATGAAACCTCTAAAGACAAGGATCAGCATAACCATTGATGATCCAATTCTGGAAAAAATAAAAGACCGGGCGGAGCACCAGGATCGCTCCGTCTCCAGCTATATCAACCTCGTCATGAAAAAGCACTTTGAGCAGCTGGAAAAAAATCAGAACTGAGAAAGCGCCGGGAGAGCCTCCCGGCGTTTTCTCTATTTACGCGATATGATTGGACTTCTTGAGTTTTTCGATCCCCCGGCTGTGGACGTTTACCACCGGAAGGATCCCAGGTCAAGACAGCTCCTTCAGCTTTTGCCACTCCCCCACCGCCAGCTCGTCGCAGCGGTTGTTGAACGGGTTGTCTGCGTGGCCCTTGACCCAGTGGAGGTTGACGGTGTGGATGTCGCACAGAGCCAGCAGCTTTTCCCACAGGTCGGGATTGAGGGCGGGCTTCTTGTCGGATTTGATCCAGCCCCGGGCCTTCCACCCCCTGGCCCAACCTTTTTCCAGGGCGTCGATCACATATTTGGAGTCGGAGTAAAGTTCCACCACGCAGGGCATTTTGATGGCCTCCAGCCCCCGGATCACAGCGGTGAGCTCCATGCGGTTGTTGGTGGTGCCGCGCTCGCCGCCGCTGAGCTCCTTTTTGTGCTCGCCATAGATCAGGATGGCCCCCCAGCCCCCGGGGCCGGGGTTGCCGGAGCAGGCGCCATCGGTGTAAAGGGTCACTGTTTTCATAGTAGGATTCCTTTCCTTGGCAGGGGTGCTCCCTGCCGGGGGCGTTCCTTTCTGCTCGTGCAGAAAGGAACCGAAAGACACGCTTAGGGGGAGGCCCGCCGGTTCGGCTCCGGGCCG
>SFVC01000003.1 GCA_004560375.1 bacterium | reverse complement strand
CCCAGTTCCACCAGCCCCTGATCGGCCAGCTCCCCCAGTACCCGGCTCACCGTCACCCGGGACAGGCCCACCGCCTGACCGATCCCCTCGTGGGTGACGCGGATAGCGCTGTCCGGCCCGGCGGGCTGGCTGAGCAGCCAGCGGGCGATGCGCTGCCGGGCGGGCAGGGAGGAGGCCCCCACGTGGTCGGACAGCAGCCGCACCGTCCGGGCCAGATACTGGAGCATGGGCAGGGCCAGCTCCGGGTGGCGCTGGAAGGCGGCGTCCAGCTGCTCCCGGTTGACGGTGAGAATCCGGCAGTCCTCCAGCGCCATGGCGGAGGTGACCCGGGGGCAGCCGTCAAAAAAGGACGCCTCGCCCATGAGATCCCCGGCGCGGTGGACGGCCAGCACCCGCTCCTCGCCGGCGGGGGTGCTGATAAAGCTGCGTACCGAGCCGGACACCAGATAGTAAAAGCAGTCCGGGTTGGCGCCCTGCAAATAGACCAGCTGTCCCGCCCGGTAGGTTCGGGGGGCCCGGCCCTCCGCCAGCGGATCCCATACCGCCATGCCCATCACCTCGCTGCTAAAGTTTCGTCCCTGACATTGTATCACAGTTTGCATTTTTCGTCCAGAACTTCTGGCATAATCAAAGCATAAACGTCATGGCCGCCCGTGGGGCATGAGGCCATTTTGAGGAGGAACCGCAAATGGGAATGACAATGACCCAGAAAATTCTGGCCCGATCCGCCGGGCTTACTTCGGTAGAGGCCGGCCAGCTCATCGAGGGAAAGCTGGATCTGGTGCTGGGCAACGACATCACCACCCCGGTAGCTATCACGGAGTTTAAAAAGGCGGGGCTGTCCAGCGTATTTGACCGGGACAAGATCGCCATCGTGCTGGATCACTCCACCCCCTGTAAGGACATCAAGTCCGCCCAACTGTGCGCCGCCTGCCGCCAGTTCGCGAAAAAGCACGCCATCACCCACTTCTATGACGTGGGCAGGATGGGGATTGAGCACGCCCTCCTGCCGGAGCAGGGGCTCACCGCCCCCGGCGAGGTGATCATCGGCGCGGACTCCCACACCTGTACTTACGGCGCACTGGGGGCTTTCTCCACTGGTGTGGGCTCCACCGACATGGCGGCGGGGATGGCCACCGGGCTGGCCTGGTTCAAGGTGCCCTCCGCCATCAAGGTGAACCTGGTGGGGAAGCTGGGCCGGTATGTCACCGGCAAGGACGTAATTTTGCACCTCATCGGCATGATCGGGGTGGACGGGGCGCTGTACCAGTCCCTGGAGTTCGCCGGGGAGGGGGTAGCCTCGCTGGAGATGGACGACCGGTTCACCATCTGCAATATGGCCATTGAGGCCGGGGCGAAAAACGGAATTTTCCCGGTGGACGATAAGACGCTGGACTACTTAAAGGGCCGGGTTGACAGGAAATTTACCGCCTTTGAGGCGGATCCGGACGCCCAGTATACTCGGGAAATCACCATCGATCTGTCCGCCCTGCGGCCCACGGTGGCCTTCCCCCACCTGCCCTCCAACACCAAGACCGTGGATGAGGCGGCAGGGAAGCCCATTCAGCAGGTGGTCATCGGCTCCTGTACCAACGGGCGGCTGAAGGATCTGCGGGAGGCCGCCGGCGTCCTCCGGGGCCGGAAGGTGGCCGACGGGGTGCGCTGCATCGTCATCCCGGCCACCCAGCAGATCTACCTGGACGCCATGGCCGAGGGTCTGGTGGCGGACTTCATTCAGGCGGGCGCGGTGGTGTCCACTCCCACCTGCGGGCCCTGTCTTGGAGGGCACATGGGAGTGCTGAGCGATGGAGAGTGGGCGGTATCCACCACCAACCGGAATTTTGTGGGCCGCATGGGGCCCACCAGCTCCATGATCATTCTGGCCAGCCCCGCGGTGGCGGCGGCCAGTGCCGTCACCGGTGTCCTGACCGATCCGGCCAGCCTTTGAGAGGAGTGTAAAGCAATGAAGATTTACAAATATGGCGACAACGTAGACACCGATGTGATCATCCCCGCCCGGTATCTCAACGCTCCGGACGAGAAGTCTCTGGCCTCCCACTGTATGGAGGACATCGACGGGGACTTCGCCTCTACGGTGGAGGCTGGGGATATCATCATCGGCGGAAACAATTTTGGCTGTGGTTCCTCCCGGGAGCACGCACCTCTGGCCATCAAGGCCTGCGGGGTGAAGTGCGTCATCGCCAAAAGCTTCGCCCGGATCTTTTACCGCAACGCCATCAACATCGGCTTCCCCATTTTGGAGTGCCCAGGGGCGGTGGACGGCATCTCCCCGGGGGATCAGGTGTCGGTGGATTTCGGCACCGGGGTGATCGTCAATGAGAGCGCCGAGACAAGGTTCCAGGCCGCGCCCTTCCCGGAGTTTGTCAACGGCATCATTGAGCACGGCGGGCTGCTGAAGTCGCTGAAGGCGCGGGGGGTGGCGAAATGAAGTATAAAATCGCGCTGATCCGGGGGGACGGCATCGGCCCCGAGATCGTAGATGAGACGGTAAAGGTCATCGACAGGGTGGGGGAGAAGTTCGGCCACACCTTTGAGTACGTGGACGTGCTGCTGGGAGGCTGCGCCACCGACGCGGTGGGGGTGAGCTATCCCGAGGGGACGGCAGAGCTGTGCAAGTCCTGCGACGCGGTGCTGCTGGGGGCGGTGGGCGGTCCCAAGTGGGGCAGCGACAAGCCGGCGGAGCAGCGGCCGGAGACGGCCCTGCTGGCTATCCGTAAAGATTTGGGGCTTTACGCCAATCTTCGCCCCGCGGTTCTGCGGCCCGCCCTGATGGACGCCTGCCCTTTAAAAAAGGAGACGGCGGAGCAGGGGATTGACCTGCTGATGGTACGGGAGCTCACCGGCGGCATCTACTTCGGCAAGCGAGACCGGTATGACACGCCGGATCGGGGCGTGGAGTGCACCGACCTGATGGCCTACTCTGAGAAGGAGATTGAGCGCATTGGCCGCCGGGCCTTTGAGATGGCCCGCCTGCGCCGAAAAAAAGTGTCCAGCGTGGATAAGGCCAACGTGCTTGAGACCAGCCGGCTGTGGCGCTCGGTGATGCACCGGCTGGCAGAAGAATACGGTGATGTGGCCTATGAGGACGTGCTGGTGGACAACTGCGCCATGCAGTTGGTGCGGGATCCGGGGCAATTCGATGTAGTGGTGACCAAGAATATGTTCGGGGATATCCTGTCCGACGAGGCGTCTATGATCACCGGTTCCATCGGCCTGCTGCCCTCCGCGTCCATGGGGGACGCAGCCCCGGGGCTGTATGAGCCCATCCATGGCTCCGCCCCGGATATCGCGGGGCAGGATAAGGCCAACCCCATCGCCACCATTTTGTCCGCTGCCATGATGTTCCGCTACTCCTTCCAGCTCGCACAGGAGGCGGACGCCATTGAGGCCGCTGTGGACAAGGCGCTGGCGGAGGGCTGGCGCACCGCAGACATCGCCAAGCCAGGGGAAGTCGTGATTGGCACCCGGCGGATGGGCGAGATCATTCGGGATCATATTTGAGCAGAGGGGCCGGGGCCGGTGTGTCCCGGCTCCGGCCTGTCCGTCTTGCAAAGCGGAGCGGCTCATGGTACAATATGAGTCAAAAAGGGAAGGGGAGAAGGTACATGATTCTGGCCATTGATATCGGAAACCTGGGCACTACCATCGCACTGTTTCAGGAGGATGGTACGCTGTCGTTCCAGTCCGAGCTGGGTACCGACCTCAAAATGACCGATGACCGCTGTGCCATTGATCTGATGGGCGTGTTTCAACTGTACCGGGCAGAACTTTCCAATGTCAAGGGTTCCATCTTGTCCAGTGTTGTGCCCAATATCACCGCCGCCTATCTGCGTACCCTGCGACGGCTGACAGGCCGTTCCCCGCTGGTGGTGGGGCCGGGGCTGAAAACCGGGCTGAACATCAAGGCGGAGATCCATGACCAACTGGGCAGCGACATTGTGGCCGCTGCCGTGGCCGCTGCCGCCCTCTATCCCACCCCAGCCATTGTGATCAACTCCCGAACCGCCGTCACTTTTTCCTATTTGAGCGACCGTGCCTTTGAGGGCTGCGCCATCATGCCCGGCATGGATATCGCCCTGGGGGCCTTGTCCCGGCACGGGGCTCAGCTTCCTCAGATCTCCATGGCGCAGGTGGATACGCCCTTGGGGCGGAACACGGTGGATTCCATGCGGGCGGGGGTGCTGTATGGCTACAGCGGCGCCTTTGACCGAGTGATCCAGGCCCTGGAGGAGGCGGCCGGGGCTCCGGCCGCCACGGTGGTGGCAACCGGGAGCCAGACCTCGGAGATCTACCGCCACTGCCGCCGGGAGATCCGGTATGATCACGACCTGCTGGTGAAGGGGCTGTACCTGCTGTACCGGAAAAACGTCCGGCGCTGAGCCTTACAGAATCGTTTCTTTGGAGGGATTACGTTGAAGGAACTTGCCCAAATTGCGTCTGCGGTACAGGTTTCCAGCACCATGGCTATTGACGCGCTGGCTAAACAGATGAAGGCGGACGGCGTGGATGTCATTGGCTTTGGCGCCGGCGAACCTGATTTCAATACCCCGGATCACATCAAGGCGGCGGCGGATCGGGCCATTGCCGGCAATCTGACCCGGTATACCCCGGCCTCCGGCACGCTGGCGCTGAAGGAGGCGGTCTGCCAGAGGATGCGCGAGGATTGCGGGGTGGAGTACAAGCCTTCCCAGGTGGTGGTATCCACCGGCGCCAAGCACTGTGTCTATCTGGCCCTGCGGGCTCTGGTCAACCCCGGCGACGAGGTTATCCTGCCCGCGCCTTACTGGGTGAGCTACCTGGAGCTGATCAAGATGGTGGGCGGCCGTCCGGTGGTGGTCTCGGCAGGGGAGAAGGACGGATTCAAAATAACGGCGGAGCAGCTTGCCGCCGCCATCACGCCCAAAACCAAGGCTCTGATCCTGAACAATCCCGGCAATCCCACCGGCATGGTGTATCATCGGGAGGAGCTGGAGGCCATCGCCCGGGTGTGCGTGGAGCACGACCTCTATGTGATCTCCGACGAGGTCTATTATGGGCTGATGTATGACGGTGAGCCGTTTGTCTCAGCGGCCGCCCTGGGGAGGAATGTAAAAGATCGGGTCATTTTGGTCAACGGTGTGTCCAAATCCTATGCCATGACCGGCTGGCGGATTGGCTATCTGTTGTCCAGCGAGAGAATCGCCAGGATAATGAGCAATTATGTGAGCCATTCCACCGGATCTCCCTGCGCCATCTCCCAGGCGGCGGCGGTTGCCGCCCTCAGCGGATCCCAGGACTGTGTGGAGGAGATGCGCCAGGCCTTTGAGCAGCGCCGGAACTATATTGTGGAGCGGATGAACCAGATGGACGGCGTAAGCTGCATCAGGCCGGAGGGGGCGTTCTATGTGATGATGAACATGGAGCGGCTCATTGGGAAAACCATCCATGGGGAGCTCATTGAAACCTCTGATCAGTTCTGTGCGGCGTTTTTGAGGCATGGGCTGGTGGCCACCGTGCCGGGGAGCGGTTTCGGCGCGCCCAATTTCGTGCGCTGGTCTTATTCTGCCTCCATGGAGAACATCAAAAAGGGTATGGATCGGCTGGAGGCGTTCCTGAAAAGCTGATCGGCTTATTGGCTGAAATTTGTGGGAAACACTTGCAAACTGCCGCGGTTTTGGGTATACTATAGGTTGTTCGACAAAAACTGCAAGGAGGTTATCCTGGAATGGAAAAAATTACAAAGGATACCATCATCGGCGATATTCTGGACATCGCGCCCGACACCGCCCCCATTTTCCTTTCCATCGGGATGCATTGCCTGGGCTGCCCGTCCTCCCGTGGGGAGACTGTGGAGCAGGCCTGCATGGTGCATGGCGTGGATGTGGAGGCGTTGTTGGAGAAGCTGAACGCCACCGTCGCCTGATTGAAACCCTGAAAAGAGCGGATTTTCCGCTCTTTTCCTTTATTTTGAACGGAAGGGAGGAGGATTCTATGGAGCTGACCCCCAGGCTGCGGGCCATCGCGGAGCAGGTGCCCCAGGGGGCTTGTCTGGCGGATATCGGCACCGACCACGGATACCTCCCTGTGTGGCTGCTGCTGGCGGGACGGACGGAGCACGCCATCGCCACAGATCTGCGGGCAGGGCCGCTGGAGCGGGCCCGGGAGACGGCGAGACGCTTTCAAGTGGAGCGGCAAATGGATTTTCGCCTGTGTGACGGCCTGTCCGCCGTCCACCCGGAGGAGGCGGACACGGTGGTGATCGCCGGGATGGGGGGGGAGACCATCGCCTCCATTCTGAAGGCCGCCCCCTGGACGAAAGAGGGGGCGCTCCTGCTGCTCCAGCCCATGACCGGGTTTGCGGAGCTGCGGAACTGGCTTCAGGGGAATGGGTATCAAATTCAAAGTGAACGCATAGCCTGTGAAGGGAAACGACTATACAGTATATTGCTGGTAACAGGTGGGGAGATGCCCACACTCACCCCGGCGGAGCAGTGGGCGGGGCGGCAGAGCGGCGATCCCCTGCGGCGGGAGTACCTGGCGATGATCCGGGGCAAGGTGGAAAAATCCCTGTCAGGCCATCGGGCCGCCCGCACGCCGGATCAAACCGTTATTGAGAAGCTAAAAGCGGTGCTGTCCGGCCTGGAAGGGATGGAAAAGGAGCTGAACACCATGACAACTGTGGGCGAAGTGCTGGCGTTTTTGCAGGAAAAGGCGCCCTTTGAGCTGCAGGAGGATTTTGACAACGCCGGATTTCTGGTGGGGCGAAAAGGGGCGCAGGTGAGCAAAATCCTGGTGTCCCTGGACATCACAGAGCAGGTGGTGGAGGAGGCCGCCGAGTTGGGGGCGCAGCTGATTGTGGCTCACCACCCGGTCATCTTTGGCGGGGCAAACGCTGTGACGGATCAGACGGTGACCGGGCGGATTCTGCTGGCCCTGGCGGAGCAAGGCATTGCCGCCATCTGCGCCCACACCAACCTGGACGCGGTGGAAGGGGGCGTAAACGACGCCCTGGCCCTACGGCTGGGGCTCACCGGCCTTGAGTTGCTGAAGCAGAGCGGCGTGGACGGACAGGGGAGGCCCTACGGGATCGGTCGGGTGGGCTATGTGACGGAACAGCCCCTGTATGATTTCGCCATGGGCGTAAAGCGCCTGCTGGGCGCCAACGGTCTGCGGCTGGTGGATGGGGGCAGGCCCGCCCATAAGATCGCGGTGGGGGGCGGCGCCTGTGCCGGCATGATGGAGGACGCGCTGGCCAAGGGCTGCGACACGTTTGTGACATCAGATGTAAAGTATAACCACTTTCTGGACGCCAAGGCCCAAGGCTTGAATCTGATCGACGCCGGACATTTTCCCACGGAGGACGTGGTGTGCCCGGTGCTGCGGGACTGGCTGGCCCAGCGGTTCCCCCAGGTGTCGGTCGCCGTGTCCGCCCGTCACCACGAGGTGTTTTCTTACCTCTGATCCGGTATGAAGCATCCCCCGCCCTCATATGCTGAAGGGAAGGGGGACTGGCTTATGAAACGGGATCTGTTGCTGTTGTTTTTATGTCTCTGTGTGCTGGGGGGCGCCGCCTGGATGGGGCGGGATCGGGTGTTGTCCGCCGTATCCGCTCCACTGGACACAGAACGGGTGTTGATTCTGGATCCGGGGCACGGCGGGGAGGACGGCGGGGCCAGCGCCGCCAGCGGAACCACGGAGAGCGGCATCAATCTGGACATCGTGCTAAAAACGGAGGCGCTGATGGCCTTTCTGGGCGTCAGGACGGAGCTGACCCGGAGCGAGGATCGCTCCATACACAGTGAGGGAGCACACACCATCCGGGAGAAGAAGGTGTCGGATCTAAAAAACCGGGTGGCGTTTATCTCCAGCTTTCCTAACGCCATGGTCATCAGTGTCCACCAAAATCACTTTACAGATACGCGGTACAGCGGGGCACAGGCCTTTTATAATGGCGGGGATCTGAGCCGCCAGTGGGGCGAGAGCACCCAGGAGGTGCTGCGAGAGGTACTGGATCGGAATAATGACCGCCGGGCAAAGCCCATGCCGGACGGGATCTATCTGTTCGAGCACATCAGCTGTCCCGCCATTCTGGTAGAGTGCGGCTTTCTCAGCAATGGGGAGGAGGCATCCCTGCTGATGACCGATGGATACCAGAGGAAAATCGCCGTGGCGCTGGCCGGATCGTATGTGCGGGAGCTGCAAATGATACCCACCGTTTGGGGAGGAGAATGACCATGGCAAAGGCGAAAAGCCTGTTTTACTGCACGGAATGCGGAAATGAGTCGCTGAAGTGGCAGGGTAGATGTCCCGCCTGCGGGGCCTGGAACACCATTGTGGAGCAGCCCGCGGCGGAGGCAAAAAAGAAGGCTTCCGGGCCGTTGCCCCGGGGAGGCGGTTCGCGCAGGCCAAGACCCATCGCCGAGGTGGAGGCGGTGGATGAACTGCGCTTCAACACCGGCATGAGCGAGCTGGATCGGGTGCTGGGGGGCGGCGCGGTGAAGGGATCCCTGGTGCTGGTGGGTGGTGCGCCGGGCATCGGAAAATCCACGCTGATGCTCCAAATCTGTGACAATTTGTGCCGCTTTGCCAATGTATTATATGTATCGGGGGAGGAATCGGAGCGCCAGATCAAGCTGCGGGCTCAGCGGCTTGGCGTCCGGGACGAGGGGCTGTACCTCTATTCGGAGACCAACCTGGACGACATTGTGGAAGCGGTTCAGGAGCAGAAGCCGGACGTGCTGATTGTGGACTCCATCCAGACCATTTACAACGGGGACTCCAATTCCTCGCCAGGGAGCGTGGCCCAGGTGAAGGAGTGCACCATGGCGCTGATGCACCTGGCCAAGGGGATGGGGGTCACCGTGTTCGTGGTGGGCCACATCAATAAGGAGGGCTCGCTGGCGGGGCCCAAGGTGCTGGAGCATATGGTGGACTGCGTGCTCCACTTTGAAGGGGAGGAGCACAACTCCTACCGGATTCTCCGGGCGGCAAAGAACCGCTTCGGGGCCACCAATGAGATCGGCGTGTTTGAAATGGTGGACAAGGGGCTGGTGGAGGTGCCCAACCCATCGGAGGCCATGCTGTCCGGACGGCCGGAGAATATGCCCGGCTCCTGCGTCACCTGCGTGATGGAGGGGGTGCGGCCTGTGCTGGCGGAGGTGCAGGCGCTGCTGTCGCCCTCGGCCTACGGCAACTCCCGGCGCTCCAGCAACGGGTTCGACTATAACCGGGCCATGATGATGCTGGCGGTGCTGGAGAAGCGGGGTGGGCTGGTGCTGTCCAATTGCGATTTTTACGTGAACGTCATCGGCGGCCTGACCCTGGACGAGCCGGCGGCGGATCTGGCCCTGATCGTGGCGCTGGCCTCCAGCTTCCGGGACAAGCCCGTGCCCTTTGACCTGGCGGCCATTGGGGAGGTGGGCCTCACCGGGGAGCTGCGCTCCGTGAACACGCTAAACCAGCGGCTCAGCGAGGTGCGTCGGCTGGGCTTCACCAAATGCCTGGTGCCCGCCAGGAGCAGCGGCAAGCTGCTGCCGCCCGATGGCTTAGAGCTGATCCGGGTGGGCAATATCCGAGAGGCCATCGCTGTGCTGGTTTGACGGTCGCGGCGTGAAATTCAGGCAGGCCTCATTGGGGACAGCCTGGGCGGAAGGCTGGGCCTGTGCCAGGGTGCACAGGCCCTCGTCCTGGTATTTGCAGTTCTGTGTGCATGGAATCAGGCTCACAGAGATCACCCCATAATCTATCGAAGTAGTTAACCGTGTTTAACACAGGGGAAAGCGAGAGGAGGTGTGGATCGGCATACTCAAGTCAACAAAATAAAAATTTTGTTGACTTGAGGGGAGGGGAAAACGGGGAAACGTCTGGTTTTCCCGTTTGACTCAAGAGTTCGGCCGAAGCCTGCCGGCCGCTCCGGCTGTCTGCCACTGTAGTCTGCCCAACTGTCCCCAAGTTATGAATGCCGATCCGAAACCATGATTGACTACCGCATTGAGGCGCCGCCTATCCTGCGGGATTTTCTGACCTACCATGAGACGATCCAGGGCCATTCCAAAAAAACTGTGGACGAATACTTTCTGGATCTACGCACCTTTTTCCGCTACATTAAAATAGAAAAAGGCCGCGTTCCCCGTGCGACGCCCCTGGAGCAGATTTCCATCACCGATGTGGATCTGGCGCTGATCCGCTCGGTGACGCTGACGGATATCTACGCCTATCTCAGCTTCCTGAGCCGGGATCGGGTGAAGAACGCCAATGATCCCAACTCCCGGCACGGCCTTGAAGTGTCCTCCAGGGCCAGAAAAGTTGCCACAATCCGGTCTTTTTACAAGTATTTGGTGACAAAGGCCAAGCTTCTGGACGAAAGCCCCATCCAGGAGCTGGATTCGCCTAAGATTCGGCAGACCTTGCCCCGCTACCTGACGCTGGAAGAGAGCATCCAGCTTCTGGAATCCATCGACGGGGACAACGCAGAGCGGGATTTCTGCATCATCACGCTGTTTCTGAACTGCGGCCTGCGAATTTCGGAGCTGGTGGGGCTCAACCTGGCCGATGTGCGGGGCGACCGCCTGCGGGTGCTGGGCAAGGGCAACAAGGAGCGGATCGTCTACCTCAACGCCGCCTGTCAGGCTGCCATTGAAGACTGGCTGGCGGTGCGTGCTCAGTCCGGAGCGGCGGATCCTTACGCTCTGTTTATCACCCGGCGGCATACCCGTGTCACCAAGGCCGGAATCCATAAAATGCTGAAAACTCGGTTTAACGCCGCGGGGCTGGACAGCAGCAAATACTCCGCCCACAAGCTCCGCCACACCGCCGCCACCCTGATGCTGCAAAACGGCGTAGATGTGCGAACGCTCCAGGAGGTGCTGGGCCATGAGCACCTGAATACCACCCAGATCTACACCCACGTGGACAGTGGCGCGCTCCAGAACGCGGCCGAATCCAACCCGCTGGGGCAGATCAAGGCCAAGCCCCGCCGGGGGCGGCCGCCGAAGCAGAAAGAAGATTGAAAAAAAGGATAATTGGATGAATACGCCTGAAGGCATCGACAGAGTAGAAAAAGAGGCATTGAATATCGTAAAATGTGTTAATAATGGTGTATTTCCTGATTTCGAAATATAAAAGTTATATCAAAATAATCAGCAAAAGCGCGGAGAGTTCAACCCTCCGCGCTGTCATTCATCCGTTCCAGGCCGGAATTCGGCCCGTTGGTCACCTTGAGAATCCCGACGATGTGGAGAAACCGCCACTCCACCACGTTTTGATAGCTGTCCAGCGGCCGGTAGTCGGCGTCGTTGGAGTGGGCGGCGATGAGGATATTGTCCGGCCTGGGCACGGCCCCCACGGAAACCACCACCGGCGTGTGGGCGAATACCTCCCCGCTGTTCTCAAACCGGAGCTGGATAAAATCACCCGGACGCAGGAAGTTCATATGCACTTGGATGCCTACCGGCCCGTCAGTAAGCTGGGGCCGGGTCATGAAGTCCCAGAAAAACTGCACCCCCGTCCAGGACGGAGAACGGTCGGTGGCGTCGATATAGTACCAGCCAAAGTCCGGCGTGAAGTTCATAATCCCGCCGCCGGCGTACAGGCATTGGGACGCGAAGTTGGTGCAGTCCCCGCCGATCTCGCTGAAATCATAGAAGGCCGGGTTGCGGGTATAGGCCCATTTGTGGGCGTAGGCCACCGCCGCCCGGCGATTATATGGAAGCAGTTGGATCATGCCGCCTCCCCCCTTTCCCACCATCCTATGTACGCCGTCATTTTGTTGACACCGGCAGGAAAAAGCCTTTTCTGTTTTGTAGGTTTTGACCGCCAAAAACCGGAGCTTTTGCTTGCATTTTCCGGTGCTGAATGTTAAAATCATAACGGAAACCACCAAAATCAAATTTTGATAAGGAGTTGGACAATCATGCCACTGGTTACCTCTACTGAAATGTTCAAAAAAGCCTACGAGGGCGGCTACGCCATCGGCGCGTTCAACGTCAACAACATGGAGATCGTCCAGGGTATCACCGAGGCCTGCAAAGAGGAGAAGGCCCCCGTTATCCTCCAGGTGTCCAAGGGCGCCCGCGCCTACGCCAACCACACCTACCTGGTGAAGCTGGTGGAGGCCGCTGTGATTGAGTGCCCCGAGATCCCCATCGTGCTCCATCTGGATCACGGCCCCGACTTTGAAACCTGCAAGAGCTGCATCGACGGCGGCTTCACGTCCGTCATGATCGACGCCTCCTCCAAGCCCTTCGAGGAAAATATTGAGATCACCAAGAAGGTGGTGGAGTACGCCCACGACCACGGCGTGGTGGTGGAGGCTGAGCTGGGCACCCTGGCCGGCATCGAGGACGACGTGAAGGTGGCCGCTCATGCCGCTTCCTACACCCGGCCCGAGGAGGTGGAGGAGTTCGTGTCCAAGACCGGCTGCGATTCCCTGGCCATCGCCATCGGCACCAGCCACGGCGCCTACAAGTTCACCCCTGATCAGTGCACCCGGAACGAGAAGGGCATCCTGGTGCCCCCTCCCCTGCGCTTCGACGTGCTGGAGGAGGTCTCCAAGCGCCTGCCCGGTTTCCCCATCGTGCTCCATGGCTCCTCCAGCGTGCCCCAGGACTATGTGAAGATGGTCAACGAGCACGGCGGCAAGATGCCCGACGCGGTGGGTATCCCCGAGGAGCAGCTGCGTAAGGCCGCCACCCTGTCCGTGTGCAAGATCAACATCGACTCCGATCTGCGGCTGACGATGACCGGCACCATCCGCCAGTTCTTTGACGAGCACCCCGACAAGTTCGACCCCCGCGAGTACCTGAAGCCCGCCCGCGCCAACATCAAGGAGACCGTCCGTCACAAGCTGGTGGACGTGCTGGGCTGCGCCGGCAAGGCGTAACACATTGTCCGATTCAGTTCCCCGTCTCCTCCGGAGGCGGGGAACTCCAGTGAAATGATAAATATAAGGAGATATTAGACTATGTCACAGTTAAAGGGCGCTTGCGTCATCGGCCAGTCCGGCGGCCCCACCTCCGTGATCAACGCCAGCGCGTACGGCGTGATCCGCACCGCGTTGGACTGTCCGGACATCACCGCCGTCTATGGAATGTCCCACGGCATCAAGGGAATGCTGAACGATCAGCTGTACGATATGGGTCAGGAGGACGCCAAGGAGCTGGAGCTACTGCTCAACACCCCCTCCTCCGAGCTGGGCTCCTGCCGCTACAAAATCGCCGATCCCGATGTGGACGACACCGATTACAAGCGGATCCTGGAGATCTTCAAGAAGTATAACATCCGCTATTTCTTCTATAATGGCGGCAACGACTCCATGGACACCTGCGCCAAGGTGAGCCGCTTCATGGCCAAGTCCGGCTATGAGTGCCGGGTGATGGGCGTGCCCAAGACCATTGACAACGACCTGTTCGGCACCGACCACTGCCCCGGCTTTGCCTCCGCCGCCAAGTATATCGCCACCTCCTGCGCCGAGGTGTACAAGGACGCCCGGGTGTACGACACCGGCATGGTGACCGTCATTGAGATCATGGGCCGTCACGCCGGCTGGCTGGCTGGGGCCGCCGCCCTGGCAGGCGTAGTGGGCTGCGCTCCCGATCTGGTTTATCTCCCCGAGGTGGACTTCGACATGGACAAGTTCCTGAACGATGTGGACGCCATCTACAAGAAGAACGGCAACTGCATCGTGGCCGTCTCTGAGGGCATCCACTACGCCGACGGCTCCTTCGTGTCCGAGGCCAAGACCTCCGCCACCGACGGCTTTGGCCACGCCCAGTTGGGCGGCCTGGCGGCGCTGCTGGCCAATGTTGTCAAGGAACGCACCGGCGCCAAGGTGCGGGGCATCGAGCTGTCCCTGCTCCAGCGGTGTGGCTCCCACCTGGCCTCCCAGACCGATATCGACGAGTCCTTCCTGGCGGGCAAGACCGCTGTGGAGGCCGCCGTGGCCGGCGAGACGGACAAGATGGTGGGTTTCGAGTGCACCCGGGAGGGCGGCAAGTACACCTGCAAGACCAAGCTGTTCCACCTTTCCGAGGTGGCCAACTTTGAGAAGAAGGTGCCCCTGGAGTGGATCAACAAGGAGGGCAACGGCGTGACCCAGGCGTTTATCGACTATGCCCTGCCCCTGATTCAGGGTGAAAACCATCAGGCCAAGGAGAACGGCCTGCCCCGGTTCGCACGGCTGAAGAAGGTTCTGGCGAAGTAAAAAACGGCAGCAAAAAAGCACCGGATTCCTTGGGGAACCCGGTGCTTTTGTTATTTGTCACATCCGCTCGTCGGAAACGCCGGTCATCGCCCGGGCCACGACCTCACTCATCTCGTCCAGGCCCTTTGTCATGGACAGGGCCTCGGTGATATCATAATCCACAATATCGTCGCCCTTCATGGCCACCACCCGGCAGCTCTTTCCCTCCGACAGCAGCTTGACGGCCTCGTAGCCCATATAGGTGGCCACCATACGATCCCGGGACGTGGGCGATCCGCCGCGCTGCACATGGCCCAGTACGGTGACGCGGGTATCCAGCGCCGTGGCGTTCCGGATCTGATCCGCCACCTCGTACGCACTGCCGGGGACGCCCTCCGCCACGATGATCATGAAGTGGGTGCGGCCGCCCAACCGGGCCCGGCGGATGGGCTCGATCACATCCCGCTCAAAGTCCACCTGGCGCTCCGGCACCAGTACCACCGTGGCGCCGCAGGCAATGCCGACCGAATAGGCCAGATAGCCGGCCCGGTGTCCCATCACCTCCACCACAGAGCAGCGCTCATGGGACTTCATGGTGTCCCGCAGGCGGTCGATGCTTTCCAAAGCGATGTTGCAGGCGGTGTCATAGCCGATGGTGTAGGAGGAGCAGGCGATGTCATTGTCGATGGTGCCCGGTATGCCAATCACGGAGATACCGTTGTTGGCCAAACTCAGCAAGCCCCTAAAAGTGCCGTCGCCGCCAATGCCCACCAGGGCGTCCAGCCCCAGCAGCTTGCAGGTGGCCAGGGCCTTGCTCCGTCCGGCCTCCTCGATGAACTCCAGGCTGCGGGCGGAATAGAGCATGGTGCCGCCCCGGCGGGAGATATCGCTGACGCTCTCAAAATCCAGTTTGGTAAAGTCGCCGTTGAGCAGGCCGTGATAGCCCCGACGGATGCCAATGCACTCAATTCCATAATGCAGGGAGGCCCGAACCACGGCGCGAATGGCGGCGTTCATGCCCGGGGCGTCTCCGCCGCTGGTAAATACTCCAATGCGATGGACAGCTTTCATATGTAGTCAAATCCTTTCCAAAATATTGTTTCGGGCGGGGTTATACCTTCAGATCCGCAGTCTCGCCGGACAGAGCGTCGGGGTGACCAGCCAAAACCGGCTGGACGCACTCCGTCAGAAAGTCCGTCACCTGCTCCGGGCATCGACCGATGTAACGGGACGGCTCCAGGTGGGCGGCCAGTTCTTCCCTGCTCAGATGGAACTGCTCGTCACTGGCAATGAGATCAATCAGATTATTTGTTAAGCCAAGTTCCTTTACATTTCTTCCAGCCTCCAAAGAAAGCACCCGAATCCGCTCGTGAAGCTGCTGACGATCCCCCCCCTGCTTCACCGCGTCCATCAGGATGTTCTCGCTGACCATGAAAGGCAGTTCCTCCAGAATATGCTGTTCAATCACCTTTTCATGAACGATCAGACCGGACGCCACATTCTCATAGATGCCGAGGATGGCGTCCGTCGCCAGGAACGCCTCCGGCACGGACAGCCGTTTGTTGGCAGAGTCGTCCAGAGTGCGCTCAAACCACTGGGTGGCGGCGGTATAGGCAGGATTGGCAGCGTCCGCGATGACATACCGCGCCAGGGCGCAGATGCGCTCACACCGCATGGGGTTACGTTTGTAGGGCATGGCGGAGGATCCGATCTGGCTGCGCTCAAAGGGCTCCTCCACCTCCTTCAGGTGGCACAGCAGCCGCACATCGGTGGCGAATTTGCAGGCGGATTGGGCGATCCCGGACAGCGTGGACAAAATGGCCGCGTCCACCTTGCGGGAATAGGTCTGCCCGGATACGGGAACCGTGTCCTGGAAGCCCATTTCCCGGGCAATGCGTCGATCCAGATCCCTGCACTTCTCATGATCTCCCTCAAACAGCTCCAGAAAGGAGGCCTGGGTGCCGGTGGTGCCCTTGCAGCCCAGCAGCTTCAGCTTAGAGATGCGGCACTCCACCTCGTCCAGATCCTGGAGCAGATCGTTCATCCACAGGGTGGCCCGCTTGCCAACCGTGACAAGCTGGGCGGCCTGAAAGTGGGTGAAGCCAAGGGTGGGCAGGGCTTTATAGCGATGGGCAAACCGGCTCAGCGCGTCCAGCACCCGCACCAGCTTATCCCGGATCAACTCCAGCCCCTCCCGCATGAGGATCACGTCGGTGTTGTCCCCCACATAGCAGCTGGTTGCCCCCAGATGGATGATGGGCATGGCCTTGGGACATTGGGCGCCATAGGTGTGGATGTGGGCCATCACGTCATGGCGGAGCTCACGCTCCTTCCGGGCGGCCAGCTCATAATCAATGTCGGTGATGTGGGCTTCCATCTCCTCAATCTGTTCCTGGGTGATGGGCAGGCCAAGCTCCATCTCCGCCCGGGCCAGGGCGATCCACAGCCGCCGCCAGGTGGAAAATTTCTTGTCCGGAGAAAAAATATATTGCATCCTGTCGCTGGCGTAGCGGGAGGACAACGGGCTCTCATATGCGGATTTATTCACGCGAAGCGTTCCTCCTTATGCCTCGGCCCGGAGCGAGACAGCCTGCCGGCTCGGGCGTAGTGTTATCTTATTATAGCATAGTTTTCTGAGCGGGACAAGGTAAAACACTGCTTGCACCGTAAAAAAGGATCGTGCCGGCAAGCCGGCACGATCCTTTCCGTTTTTTCTTATTAGCCCTCGCCGCGCATCTTCGCGAAGCACTCGCTGCAATACACGGGGCGGTCGGTCTTCGGCTCAAAGGGAACCTTGGCCTCGCCGCCGCAGGCGGCGCACACAGCGGTGAAGTACTCCCGGGGACCGCGGGCGGCAGCCTTGCGAGCGTCGCGGCAAGCCTTGCAGCGCTGGGGCTCGTTCTGGAAGCCGCGCTCCGCATAGAACTCCTGCTCACCGGCGGTGAACACGAACTCCTGACCACACTCTTTGCAAACTAAGGTCTTGTCTTCGTACATTGGAAATACCCTCTCTTTTGATGCCCAGAATCGGAACTGCAACCTGCTGGGACTGTAATATTTGCGTCAGCTTTCGCTGATAACGCCAAGATCGCCGACTACCTTGCGCCGGATGCGTTGAATCGCGTTGTCCACCGATTTGGCGGGACGTCCCACCTGTTCGCTGATTTCCCGATAGGAGAGGCCGTGCAAAAAGAGCGCCATAATGTTCCGCTCCAGCGGAGACAGCTTCTGGGCCAGCATAGTCAGCCGCTCCGCCTCTTCTTCCCTGCTGATATACAATTCCTCAGGGCTGGCGCCGCTGCCCAGCATAGGGGATTCAAAAGGGATGCTGTTGTTCAGCGGGGCGTGCTTGCTCCGGGAGGCGGTGGCCACCGCGGAGCGGATTCGGTTGCGAATACAGACCTCCGCAAAGGTCTTGAAGGTTGCGTCGTGTCCAGGTTCAAACTCCCGGATCGCCTTTAGCAGGCCGAAGGTGGCCTCCTGAATCAGATCCTCGCTGTCTCCGCCTGCCAGAAAGTAGGGGCGGGCGCACATACGCACCATCCGAAGATACCGCTTGACCAAGGCTTCCTCCGCGTCTCTGCTGCCAGAAGCGGTGAGGCGGCACAATTCTTCATCACTGTATTCGCATCGTTGTGAATCAAATGTACTCATACTTTAACCCTACATATTATAATCACAAAAGCAAAGGCTTGTCAATCTCTTTCGGCAATTTTTTAGAAATTTCCCGAAAAATTCTTTTCACTTTATGGGATCTGCTCAATTTGCCTGCCGAAAGCAGCCCCTCCGGGACTGCTCAAAAAGTGAGCTGCTCCGGGATCTGCCCTGCCCCGGCTCCGCCGGGAGCCGTCAGGCCAAGATGCTGATAGGCACGGGGAGTTACGCACCGCCCCCTGGGCGTGCGGGTGAGAAATCCAAGCTGCATGAGATAGGGCTCGTACACATCCTCCAGGGTGACGGACTCCTCATTGATGGTGGCGGCCAGGGTGTCCAGCCCCACCGGGCCGCCGCCGTAGTTGGTGATGATGCTGCTCAGCATCCGCCGATCCACGTTGTCCAGCCCCAGCTCGTCGATCTCCAGCGCCTTCAGCGCCCGATCCGCCACTCCCTGGGTGACCACGCCCCCGGCGGTGACCTGGGCGAAATCCCGCACCCGGCGGAGCATCCGGTTGGCGATCCGGGGGGTGCCCCGGCTCCGGCGGGCGATCTCCAAGGCCCCCTCCCCTTCGATGGGGACATCCAGGATCCCGGCGGACCGGGTGACGATGAGGGCCAGCTCCTCCGGCGTGTACAGCTCCAGCCGCAGGGTGACGCCGAACCGATCCCGTAAGGGCGCGGACAGCTGTCCCGCCCGGGTGGTGGCCCCGATGAGGGTGAATTTGGGCAGATCCAGCCGGATGGAGTTGGCGGAGGGCCCCTTGCCGATGATGATGTCGATGGCGTAGTCCTCCATGGCGGGATACAGGATCTCCTCCACGGAGCGGTTCAGCCGGTGGATCTCGTCCACAAAGAGAATGTCGTTTTCCTGCAAGTTGGTGAGCAGCGCCGCCAGATCCCCCGGCTTTTCGATGGCGGGGCCGGAGGTGATGCGGATATTCACCCCCATCTCGTTGGCGATGATGCCGGACAGGGTGGTTTTCCCCAGCCCCGGGGGGCCGTGGAGCAGGACATGATCCAAGGGCTCCCCCCGCAGCTTGGCCGCCTGGATGAAAATGGACAGGTTCCCCTTGGCCTTCTCCTGGCCGATGTATTCCGCCAGGGATTTGGGGCGGAGGGAACCCTCCCCCTCGTCGTCCCGGGTCAGGGAGGTGGTGACCAGCGGGGCCTCCGTCTCAAAGCCGCCGCTCTCGGAAAAGTCAATGCTCAAGGGATCACTTCCTCTTTACCTTTTTGGAGGTGTTCATGTAAACCACGCCGACAACGATCACAAGGATAAACGCGGCCAAGCCAACCCAAAGCAATGCCATGCTCAGAAGCACATCGCTGAGCATCAGCAGGCCAAAGCAGGCCGCGCAGGCGAACATCATACATCCAACGGCGCGGCACAGCGCCTTTTCGTCGAACTCCGCCTTCTCCTCCGGGCTGGCGGTATTGTAGCCCGCGATCAGGAAGCTCCCCTTCCCGCAGAATAATACAATCCCGAGGATCACAAACAACAGAGCAGCGCACCCGTGGACGATCAGCATACGGAACGCCTCCTTTTCATTCTTTGCGGCTATCCCTTCACCATCTTTTTCAGCGCCTGCTTGATGACGTCCTCCAGGGCCAGCGCCTCCAAGTCGATTCCCTTCAGCGCCACCGCGATCTCGCTCTGGCTGTAGCCCAGCACCGCCAGCGCCGCCGACGCCTCGCTGGCCTTGTTCTCCGGGATGACGGTGATCCCCCCGGCAAAGCTCTCCCCCCCTGCCGTGGTGAGCTGCCCCTTGGCCAGCTTGTCCTTCAGCTCCAAAATGATCCGCTGGGCGATCTTCTTACCGATCCCCGGAGCGGAGGTCAGGGCCTTCTCGTTGCCGGAGACAATGGCCAGCGCCAGTCCCTCCGGGGTGTTGGAGGACAAAATGGCCAGCGCCGCCTTGGGCCCCACCCCGGACACCCCAATAAGCATCCGGAAGCAGCCCAGCTCGCTCTCACTGGCAAAGCCGTAGAGCTCGAAGATCTCCTCCCGCACATACAAATGAGTGTAAAGCTTTACAGCTTTCCCCACGGTGAGTTTGCTGATGGTGTGGTGGGTGGTGCGGCAGGCATACCCCACCCCGCCGCAGTCGATTACCGCCAGATAGGGCTCCACATGGGCTACCGTTCCGTTCAGATAATAATACACGTTGATCCCCCAAATCTTACCGTATGGTTTGCAGCAGCGAGGTGGACGACCGGGCGTGGCACAGGGCGATGGCCACCGCGTCGGCGGCGTCGTCCGGCTTGGGCACGGCGTTCAGATTCAGCAGCCGCTTGGTCATGTCCATCACCTGCCGCTTTTCCGCCTTGCCGTAGCCCACCACCGCCTGCTTCACCTGGGACGGGTTGTACTCGCAGATGGGCAGGCCCAGCTTTTCCGCCGTCATCAGGATCACGCCCCGGGCCTGGGCCACGCCGATGCCGGTGGTGACGTTGTGGTTAAAAAACAGCTCCTCAATGGCCATCACATCCGGGTGAAATTGTCCGATCAGCTCCTCCAGATCGGTGGCAATCCGCCACAGTCGGGCGGGCAGCCGCACCCCCGCCGGGGTATTGATGGCCCCGCAGGCCGCCAGGCGGTACTTGCCCTGAACCGCCTCCACCAGCCCAAAGCCCACGATGGCATAGCCCGGGTCAATTCCAAGTATCAGCATTGCGGGCACCTCCCAGTGTACTGTCTGAGACGGCAACGCCCAAACAAAAGCTATTGTACCACAGCCCAACGTAAAAGACAAGCCGCAGGAACCGCCCTCCATCCGCAAAACCGGCACAGCAGTAAAAACTGCCAGGCTGTCGCTGTGACAAAAAAATCCGGGCGAAGCCCGGCTCACAGCCGCCCGCAGGGCGGCCTCCCCCAGCCGTGAGCCCAGCGCAGCGGGTCGCGGCTGGAAGCGAAGAAATTCCCGCCAGAGTGCAGTTTTCGGCAAAGCCGGAAACGGAACGGTGGCGGGAATTTCTGAGCTGGAGCAGGTGAGGGGAATCGAACCCCCGTGTTCAGCTTGGGAAGCTGACATTCTACCATTGAACTACACCTGCATCTGCTTTTAGCATTATAGCAGACCCTATTGGAAAAAGCAAGCTATTTTTTTGCGGTGCCCTACCATTTTTCCGGCGGACGGGCACTCCCCCGCCCGCCGGGGTTTCATTTAGATCACCTGATTTTTAAGAACGCCCACACCCTCCACATCGACCTCCACCACATCGCCGGGGATCATGGAGCCTACCCCGGCCGGGGTGCCGGTGGCCACCACGTCTCCGGGCTCCAGGGTCATGGCGGCGGTAATGAACTCGATCAGCTTCCCCACCGGGGTGATGAAATCGGAGGTACTCCCCTGCTGCACCACCTTGCCATTCAGACGGGTCTCCACCTTCAACGCCGACGGATCCACGTCGTCCACCACAAAAGGCCCCGCCGGGCAAAAGCCGTCCATAGACTTTCCCCGTGTCCACTGGCCGTCATGCCGCTGCACATCCCGGGCGGTGACATCGTTCAGGCAGGTATAGCCCAGCACATAGTCCGCGAAGTCTTTTTCCTTTACATCTTTTGCCTTTCGCCGGATCACCAGAGCAAGCTCTCCCTCATAGTCCAGCTGGCCCACAAAGGCCGGCGCGTGGACAGCCCCCTCGTGCCGGTTCAGCGTGTTGGGCCCTTTCAGGAATAGAACCGGAAAGCCGGGAGGTTCCGACCCCATCTCCCGGGCGTGCTCTACATAGTTTTTGCCCACGCAGACAATCTTGCTGGGGGCGCAGGGGGCCAACAGCCTGCATTGGCTCAAGGGCAGCCGCCCGCCATCGTAGTCCAGCCCGTCAAAGGGCGGCCTGGAGAGGGTGAGCACCTCCTCCCCCTTCACCACGCCCCAGCAGGGGCCCTCCGGCCGATCAATTCGCACATATCTCATACCCGAGCCTCCAAACAGTTCAAGATTTCCCCGATGAGTTCCGCCTTTCCATCTCCCCTTTCCGCAGAAAAGGGAATCACAGCGGCTGTTTCCGGCAGATCCAGCGTTTCCCGGATGCGGAGCAGATTGCCCTCAATCTCGCTCTTCTTCAGCTTATCCAGCTTGTTTGCCAGCACCAGGAAGGGCTTCCCCGCACTCAAAAAGACCTGGGCCATGGTGCAGTCGTCCGCCGTTGGCTTGTGGCGGGCATCCACAATCAGGACGCCCACCGCCATCCGCGATCTGTCGGCAAACCATGCCTCAATGAGCCGCCCCCAGCGATCCCGCTCCTGCTTGGATACCTTGGCATAGCCATACCCGGGCAGATCCACCAGATACAGCTTTTTCTCAATTAAAAAGTAGTTGATGTGGGTGGTTTTTCCCGGAGCCGAGCCCACCCGGGCAAAGTTCTTCCGGTTGAGCAGTCGGTTGATGGCCGACGACTTACCCACGTTGGATCTGCCTGCGAACACAACCTGGGGCAGGCCGTCTCTGGGGAAGTCGGCGGGTTTTGCCGCCGAGCGGATAAACTCCGCCATGTTCCAATTTATTGTCATACCCCACCTCACTGCCGCAGGCTGACGGCCCGCCCCATAGCCTTGGGCTGCTCAACCGCGGGGGGCAGAGGCTTGTCAACCTGTAATGGAAAACCACCTGTCAGCGATTGGGCCAACACCTCATCTGCCTGATGAACCGGGATAAACTTCAGCGCGGCGCGTACCGTCTGGTCGATCTCCTTTAAGTCCTTCATATTGTCCGCCGGGAGGATTACCGTGGAGCTATGGTTGCGGAGCGCAGCCATTGTTTTTTCCCGCAGACCACCGATGGCCAGCACGCGCCCCCGCAGGGTGATCTCTCCCGTCATGGCCACGTCCCGACGGACGGGAACTCCGGTGAGGGCGGACACCATGGCGGTGGCAATGGCGATGCCGGCGGAGGGGCCGTCCTTGGGCACCGCCCCCTCCGGGAAGTGGACGTGGATATCTTTGGTGGTGTGAAATTCCGGATCCACTCCCAACTGGGCTGCCCTGCTGCGGATATAGGACAGCGCCGCCCGGGCGGATTCCTTCATCACATCCCCAAGGTTGCCGGTCAGGACAAGCTTGCCCGAACCGGGCACCACATTCACCTCCACCTCCAGCAGCTCCCCGCCCACCGACGTCCAGGCCAGCCCGTTCACAACCCCCACTTGCGGCTCCAGAGACGGGGCTTCGTCCAGATAGCGCCGGGGGCCCAGAAACTCCTCCAAGTTTTTCTCGGTCAGGGAGATCTGCTTGATCTCTCCCTTCACGATGGCTGCCGCCGCCTTCCGGCACAGAGCGGCCAGCTTCCGCTCCAGCTGCCGCACCCCGGACTCCTTGGTGTAACCGGTGATCAACTCATTGATCCCCCCGTCGCTGAGCTTCAGCTGGGCGCGGGACAGGCCGTGGCGCTTCAGTTCCCGGGGCAGCAGATGCTTTTTCGCGATCTGCAGTTTCTCCTTATCCGTGTAACTGGGCAGCTCAATGACCTCCATCCGATCCAGCAGAGGCTTGGGGATGGTGTCGGTGGTGTTGGCAGTGGTGATGAACATTACGTCGGACAGGTCAAAGGGCAGCTCCAGGAAATGATCCCGGAAGGTGCTGTTCTGCTCCCCGTCCAGCACCTCCAGCAGGGCCGCCGCCGGGTCGCCCCGATGGTCGCTGCCCACTTTGTCAATCTCGTCCAGCAGCAATACCGGGTTGGCGCTCCCCGCCTGCTTGATCCCCGCGATGATGCGCCCCGGCATAGCCCCTACATAGGTTTTGCGGTGGCCCCGTATGTCCGCTTCATCCCGGATCCCCCCCAGGGAGATCCGGGCCAGCTTTCGGTTCATAGCCCGGGCCACGCTCATGGCAATGGAGGTCTTGCCCACCCCCGGCGGGCCCACCAGGCAGATGATCTGTCCCCTGAGCTGGGGGGCCAGCTGCTTCACCGCCACAAACTCCAGGATTCGCTCCTTTACCTTGTCCAGCCCGTAGTGATCCGCGTCCAGTACTTTGGATACCGCGGCCACACTCACCCGCTCCCGCGTCTTTGTCCTCCAGGGCAGCTCCAGGCAGGTGTCCAGGTAACCCCGCAGCACCGCCGCCTCAGAGGAGCTGTAGGGCTGCTTCTCCAGGTGCCGAACCTCCTTGAGCAGCTTTTCCCGCACCTCGTCGGGCAGCTTGGCTTTGGCGATCTGCTCCCGGTACTCGGAGATCTCGTCGTCCTCCTCCGGCTCCCCCAGCTCCCGCTGGAGCACCCGAAGCTGCTCCCGGAGGAAATAGTCCCGCTGGCTGGCCGCCACCTGCTCATGGACTTTGGCCGCCAGATCGCTCTCCACCTCTAAAATCTCCACCTCACGGCCCAGAATCCGGCACAGCCGATCCAGCCGGCGGACGGGCCGCAGCTCCTCCAGCACCGCCTGCTTGTCCTCGAACCGCAGGGGCAGGTGCTGGGCGGCGTAGTCCGCGATATAGGCCGGATCGTCGCTGGCCAGCAGCTTGAGATAGATCTCCGGCGCCACCCGGTCGGATAGCTCGGTGTACCGCTCCAGATAGTTGTAAACCTGGCGGATGGCCGCCTCGGTTCTGGGAGAATTCCCCTTTGCGGCGGTCAGCTCCGGGATCAGCTCCACCTCCGCCGTCAGATAGGGCTCCAGCGACGTGAGATGCAGCAGCCGGCCCCGGCTGCGCCCCGCCACCATCACCCGGACGCCGTTTTCCGGCAGGCGGAGGATCTGCTTGACCTCCGCCACCGTGCCAATGGCATAGAGATCCCGCTCCTCCGGACTCTCCACCGTCAGATCCCGCTGAGTCACCAGGAAGATCTCCCGTTTTTCCTCCATGGCCTCCTCCAGAGCGCGGATGGATGCCGCCCGCCCCACGTCAAAGTGCAGCAGGAGCTGGGGAAACACGGTGAGTCCCCGCAGGGTGAGCACCGGGATGGTCAGCCGGACGGGCCCGTTCTCAAGCGTATCAGTCATGGGATACCTCCTTTATATCGGGCAAAGGGGCGGGCCGATGCGCCCGCCCCTTTTCAATTTATTGTCTATTGTGCCCTTCGCTCAGGACACATTTCCCCGGGGATGGGCCTGCTGTCCGCCCCGTTCCGCCCGAAGCTCAGCGGCGCCAAGCCGCGGCCGGGCCGGCCGGCCCTCCTCCCGCAGGATCTCGGCCTCTCCCTCGCCCTTGATGGACTGGGCAGTGATAGTCACCTTTGCAATGCTCTGGTCGGAGGGTACCTCGTACATCACCGGAGTCATGACCTCCTCCAGCACGGCCCGCAGGCCCCGGGCGCCGATCTTGCGCTCCAGCGCCTTGTCGGCGGCGGCTTCCAGTGCGCCGGGGGCAAACTCCAGCTCCACGTTGTCATAGTCCATCAGGCACTTGTACTGCTTCACCAGGGCGTTCTTCGGCTCGGTGAGGATACGCACCAGCTGTTCCCGATCCAGCGCCTTCAGACTGGTGAGGATGGGCAGACGGCCCACCAGCTCCGGGATGATGCCGAATTTCAGCAGATCATGGGGCTGAACATGCTGGAATACGTCGTCCTTTTCCCGCTCCGCCGAGGTCTTCACGTCAGAACCAAAGCCGATGGTCTTTTGATCCAACCGGCGCTCGATGATCTTCTCCAGCCCGTCAAAGGCCCCGCCGCAGATGAACAGGATATTCTTGGTATCGATCTGCAAGAATTCCTGATGGGGGTGCTTGCGCCCGCCCTGAGGGGGAACGTTGGCCACGGTGCCCTCCAGGATTTTCAGCAGGGCCTGCTGCACGCCTTCGCCGGACACGTCCCGGGTGATGGAGGTATTCTCGCTCTTGCGGGCGATCTTATCGATCTCATCCACGTAGATAATGCCCCGCTGGGCCAGCTCAATGTCATAGTCGGCGGCCTGAACCAGCCGCAGCAGAATATTCTCCACGTCATCGCCCACATAGCCCGCCTCGGTGAGGGTGGTGGCGTCGGCAATGGCGAAGGGCACCTTCAGGATTCGGGCCAGGGTCTGGGCAAACAGGGTCTTGCCGCAGCCGGTGGGACCCACCATGAGGATGTTGGATTTTTGCAGCTCCACGTCGGCCCCGCCGCCGAAATAGATGCGCTTGTAGTGGTTGTAGACCGCCACGGACAGGGCGATCTTGGCGTTGTCCTGGCCGATGATATACTCGTCCAGCACTGCCACCATCTCCTGGGGGGTGGGGATCACATCGGGGATCTCCGGCGTCTCCTCCGGCCCGTCGTCATACTCCTCTCCCAGGATGTTCATGCACAGACGGACGCACTCGTTGCAGATATAGGCCCCGGGCCCGGCGATGATCCGCTCCACCTGCTCCTGGTGCTTGCCGCAGAAGGAGCAACGCACCGACTTATACTCGTCTCTTGCCATGGTTCATCTTCCTTTCAGGAAAAGCGCCAAAGAGCGGAGACGGCAGCCTCCGCTCTTTGAACCGTATAATCAGCGATTGGTGATGATCTTGTCGATCAGACCGTACTCCAAGGCTTCCTGGGCGGTCATAAAATTGTCCCGCTCACAGTCGGCGGTGACCTGTTCCACGTTTTTGCCGCAGTTGTCGGCCAAAATGGCATTCATTCGCTTCTTGATGATCTCCAGCCGCTTCATGTGAATGGCCATGTCGGTAATTTGGCCCTGAGTTCCGGCGGAGGGCTGGTGGATCATGATCTCCGCGTTGGGCAGGGCCATCCGCTTCCCCTTGGTTCCCGAGGACAGCAGGAACGCCGCCATGCTGGCGCCCATCCCGATGCAGATGGTGGACACATCGCATTTGATGTACTGCATGGTGTCATAAATGGCCATACCGTCGGTGATGGAACCGCCGGGGCTGTTGAGATAGAACTGGATATCCTTGTCCGGATCCTGGGCCTCCAGGTAGAGCAGCTGGGCCACCACCAGGGATGCGGTGGTGGCGTTGACCTCCTCGCCCAGGAACACGATCCGGTCGTTCAGAAGCCGGGAAAAGATGTCATAGGAGCGCTCGCCCCGGCTGGTCTGTTCCACAACATAAGGTACTAAACTCATGAGAAACTCTCCTTTCCGATGGGAAAATTGCAACCCCCAAATGCCGGCAGACAACAGTATACCCACCGGTGATGGGAACTTATTCCCTCCCATCCTCAAAAAGGCAGATTATGCGTTCTCGCCTTCTGCCTCGGCCTTTGCCTTGGATTTGGAGGCGGTCTTCTTCTTGGCGGGCTTCTCCTCCGCCCCGTCCTCGGTTCCCTCTGCCTTCTTGGCCTTTTTGGCGGGCTTCTTGGCCGCGCCCTTCACCAGTTCCAGCGCCTTCCGCATCGCCAGATCGACCCGCAGATCCTCTACGCTCACCAGCTCCCGAACCTTATCTGCCTCCATCTTGTACTGCTCGGCCAGCTTGGCGATCTCCTCGTCCACATCCGCGTCGGTGGCCTCAATACCCTCGGCGGCGGCCACGGCCTCCAGGGCCAGATCGCTACGCACGTTGCGCTCAGCGGCGGTCTTGGACTGAACCCGCAGCTCGTCCAGGGTCATGCCCATCATCTTGAGGTAGTTCTCAAAGCCAATGCCCTGGCTCTGAACCCGGTTGGCGTAATCCTCCAGCATCTTGTCGGCCCGGTAGTCCACCATAGCCTGGGGCACGTCGCACTCCAGCTTCTCAATGAGGGCGTCGATGACGGCGGCCTCAAAGTCCCGGTCGGCCTGCTCCTGGCGGCGGGTCTTCAGCTTCTCACCCAGATCCTTCTTGAGCTCGTCCAGGGTGTCGAATTCGGATACGTCCTTGGCAAACTCGTCGTCCACCTCGGGCTCCTGCTTCTCCTTCACCTCGTGAACCTTGACCTTGAACACCACGGCGGCGCCGGCCAGATCGGGGCTGTAGTTCTCCGGGAAGGTGATGTCCAGATCCTTCTCGTCCCCCGCCTTCATGCCGATGACCTGCTCCTCAAAACCGGGCACAAAGGAACCGGAACCCAGCTCCAGGCTGTAGTTCTCTCCCTTACCGCCCTGGAAGGGCTCGCCGTCCTTGAATCCCTCAAAGTCGATGACGGCGGTGTCACCCTTTTTGGCCTTCCGATCCACGCTCACCAGGCGGGACGCCCGGTCAATGTACGGCTTCAGCTCCGCCTTGATGTCGGCGGCGGACACCTTCACGTCCGCCTTGCCCACAGGCAAGCCCTTGTAGTCCTTGATAGAGGCTTCGGGCTTGACGGTAACGGTGGCCTTAAAGGTAAAGCCGTCGGCGCTGACGTCCAGCACCTCCAGCTGGGGATAGGCCACGGGCTTCAGCCCGGTTTCCTTCAGCGCGGCCTCGTAGGCATCGGGATAGGCCAGAGAGATGGCGTCCTCAAAGAAAATCTCGGCGCCGTACATCTTCTCCACCATCTTCCGGGGGGCCTTGCCCTTCCGGAAGCCGGGGACGTTGATGCGGTTCTTCTGGCGGTTGTAGACCTTGTCGATGGCGGCCTGGAACTGGTCGGCCCCCACCTCGATCACCAACTCATAGGCGCTGTTTTCTTTTTTCTCGTTGCTCTTGATGTTCATGGTTGCTCCTCCAAGCTCGGCCCCTGATAAGCTCCCGGGCCTTCTTTCTAAATAATCCAACCTATTCTATCAGATAGGCGCAGAGATTTCCACTGTTTTTTTGCTCAATCTAAAATTTTTTTCGGACGGAACCCGACAAAGTCCGCAGACACCAGCCGGTAGTCCACAGTTCCCTGCACGCCCTCGATGGCCAGCCGGTGGCTGGCCCCGTGAAGGTGGCCGTAACAGCAGAGCCGGACGCCGTACCGCTCCAGCAGATCCAGGATCTCCTGACAGCGGTAGCCCCGGTAGAGGGGCGGGTAGTGGAGGAAGCACAGCTTTTCCCGCTCCCCCGCCGCCTTCAGCGATGCCTCCAGCCGGATCAGCTCCCGGTTGAACACCTTTTCCCAGTGGGGCGTGCCGTTCTCCTCGAAAAACCAGCCCCGGGTGCCGCACAGAGCCAGGTCGCCGTAAAAGGCGCAGTTGTTATGAAGAATATGGAGCCGGGTGAAGCCGTTGACCTGAAAAAAGGTGTTCATTTTAGAAGCGGTTGTCCACCAGTAGTCGTGGTTCCCCTTCAACAGCCACTTTTCCCCGGGCAGCTCATGGTTCAGGAAGGCGAAATCGTCCTTGGCCTCCTCCAGGTTCATCCCCCAGGACAGATCACCGCACAGCACCACTGTGTCGCCGTCCTCCACCGGGGAGAAGCCCTGCCGCAGCTTGTCCACGTAGCCCGCCCACCCTCCGCCGAACACGTCCATAGGCTTGTCTGAGCGCAGGGACAGGTGGGTGTCGCCGATGGCGTAGAGTGCCATCCCCTCACCTCTTATTTCAGAAAATCCAGCACACAGTCCATCATGCCGGCGGGCTGAATGGAGCCACTGAACCGGCGCTGCTTGTTCTTCAGTCGGGCCAGGGGCATGGGGACGGGCACGCCGGTATGCTGGCTGAGCTGATCCAGGATCTCCACCCCGGGCTTATGATCCTTCACCCCCAGGGCGGTGAGCACGCTGGCACAGAACTTGAACGGGCTGGCGGTGGAAACCACCACGGTGGGGGTATCGTCTCCCGTCTCCGCCCGGTACTCATCCAGCACATGGAAGGCCACAGCGGTGTGGGGGTCGATGAGGTATTCCAACTCCTTCCACATCAGCCCGATCATGGTCAACGTCTGACTGTCATCGCAGTACCCGGCGCTGAACAGACGCTTGAGCTTGGTGCGGATTGGGCTGTCCACCCGGTAGCTGCCGTACTCCGCCAGCTGGGACATATACTCCCGCACCAGCCGATCGTTCCGGCCGGACAGTTCAAAGATCATCCGCTCCAGGTTGCTGGAGATCAAGATGTCCATGGAGGGCGACAGGGTATTGTAAAAGGTACGGTTGCGGTCATAGGTTCCGGTGTGGATAAAATCGGTGAGCACGTTGTTGTGGTTGGACGCGCAGATCAGGCGGTTAATGGGTATGCCCATCTCCTTGGCATAGTAGGCCGCCAGAATGTTGCCGAAGTTCCCGGTGGGCACGCAGACGTTGATAGCCTGCCCCTTGGTGATCGCCCCGGATTTCAGAAGATCGCAGTAGGCGGAGGCATAATAGACGATCTGGGGCAGCACCCGGCCCCAGTTGATGGAGTTGGCGGAGGACAGGAAATAGCCCCGATCTGCCAGCGTGCCGGCCAGCTCTTTGCTGGCAAAGAGCCGCTTCACTCCGGTCTGGGCATCGTCGAAGTTGCCCGCCACTGCGGACACCCCCACATTGCCCCCTTCCTGAGTGACCATCTGGAGCTCTTGGATGTCGGACACGCCGTCCTTGGGATAAAACACCAGGATTTTTGTTTTATCCACGTTGCGGAAGCCTTCCAGCGCTGCCTTGCCTGTGTCGCCGGAGGTGGCCACCAAAATGCACGCCGTCTTTTTCTCGTCGTTTTTCTCCAGCGATGCGGTGAGCAGATGGGGCAACATCTGCAGCGCCATATCCTTAAAAGCGCAGGTGGGGCCGTGCCACAGCTCCAGGCAATAGGTGCTGTCGTCCAGCTTCCGCACCGGGGCCACATCCTCCGCATCGAACTTGCCTCCGCCATAGGCCTCGTTGGCATAGGTAGTCAACTCAGAGGCGGCGAAGCCCTCCAAAAAGCTGTTCATGATATAGACTACCCGCTGTTGGTAGGACATCTCCTTCATGGTCTCCACCGCCGAAGAAGGCAGGCGGGGCAGCACCGCCGGGGTAAGCAGCCCTCCGTCCGGAGCCAGCCCCTGGGCGATGGCCTGGGGCGCATTCATCCGCAGGTCTCTATTTCTCGTGCTCAGATAATTCATCTTTGTCTCACTACTCTCATTAAATTGTTATAAAACAGGTCGCGCACGACTGTTTCATGATAACCATGACAAAGCAGATACTCGTAAAAATCCCCCAGCCGGTCAATGGACGGCAGGGCGGCAATGGTGTCGCAGCCGTCCCAGTCGCCCCCCAGGGCGACATTGGACGCACCGCCCAGGCTCAGGATGTGATCCAGATGGGCCCGAAGGGCGTCCAGATCCCGGGTTCTGCCCACAAACTCCTCATAAAAATTGAGTCCGATCACACCTTGATTTTTTATTATCGCATTTATTTGTCCATCCGTCAAGTTCCTTGTGTGATCCCACACAGATTTTGCGTTGGAATGGCTGGCGATAAAGGGCCTGCGGGCCAGCTCCGCCACGTCCCAGAACCCGGCCTCCGACAGGTGGGACACATCCACCAGGATACGCAAGTCCTCCATCTTTTCCACAAACTGCCGTCCCAGCGGGGACAAACCGCGTTCAGGCTGTTCCCCTGAGGAGCCGGAAAGGGCGTTGGCGTGGTTCCAGGTCAGGTTGATGGCCACCACGCCCTCTCTCGCGGCCTCCCCCAGCCGGGCCGGATCGCAGCCCAGCAGCTCCGCCCCCTCTACCGTGAGGAAGGCCGCAGCCTTCCCCTGCCGATGGGCGCACTCCACCTCCTGGGCGGTACGGCACTGGACGATTTTCCCCGCATTGCGGGCCATTTGATCCCGAAAGCAGCGCAGTAGGGCGAAATAGGCCCGTTCCACCGAATCTCCCCCTGCCGGGAATCCAGTATAGCCATCAGCTGTCCACAGGGCAAAAAACTGACAGTATCTCCCAAAGCCTGCCGTCCGCTCAAGGGAAATCGTCCCAGAGTTGGAATCCAACCCCTCGTACTCCCTCCAGCAGCGGGAAATGGTGTCGCAGTGGGCGTCAAACACACAGATCCGCTTCATAGCCGCTCCCCTTTGCTAAAACGCATTCTCGATGTAGTATATGTCCGGCTTCTCTGTGCGTACACCCTGGGGCGCGTAGACCTCCGCCACGTCAAACCGGGGCTGAAGCGCCGTGGGATGGCTTATTAAATAGTATTCCGCGGCAGCGCGCAGCCTGCGCTGCTTGGAAAGGGTTACCGCTTCACAGGCTGCCCCATACCTCCCGTCCTTCCTCAGTTTGACCTCCACAAAGGCTAAGTATCTGCCGTTCTCCGCGATCAGGTCAATCTCACCCATGCGGCAGCGGAAATTCCGCGCCGCGATCCGCCAGCCCCGCTCCTGGAGCCACTCCGCCATCCGATCCTCGCCCCACCGTCCCAGGGTGCGGGCTCCCTCCCCGCCCCTCACAGCTTTTTCAAGAAGGAGCGGCGGTGGATGGGACAGGGCCCCAGCTCCCGCAGCAGCGCATAGTGCCGCTTGGTGGGGTAACCTTTGTGGCGCTCAAACTCATATTGAGGATACAGCGCGGCCATTTCTACCATATAGCGATCCCGGCTGACCTTGGCCAAAATGGACGCCGCAGCGATAGAATATGACAAGCTATCTCCCTTTACAACAAGTTGATGATCCAGAACGATGGCGCATTGGCTCCCGTGATCCCGGTTGCCGTCGATGAGGGCGAAGTCTGCCTTCTGATGCAGACCGTCAATGGCGGTCTGCATGGCCTTTATCCGGCTGTTGAGGATGTCGATCCGATCGATTTCCTCCGGCTCCACCCACGCTACCGACCAGCTCACAGCCTGCTCCTGAATCTGGTCAAACAGGATCTCCCGCCGGCGCTCCGTCACCTGTTTGGAATCGTTAAGCCAGGGCAGCTCCAACCCATCCGGGAGGATGACCGCCGCCGCGTACACCCGCCCCGCCAGGGGCCCGGCCCCGGCCTCGTCGCAGCCGCACACCGCAGGGAACCCCCGCTTGACGGCCGCCCGCTCATAGTCCCAGCCCGGCATGGTTTTCCCTCCCCTGTTACGGTTTTATATCCTCCGGCACTTCCAGCGTAAAGCGCCCCAACTTGCCGCTTCGGAACTCGTCCAGCAGCAGCTTTGCCATCCGCTCTGTGTCCACCTCGCCGCCCGAAATCCGCATTCCACGCTTCCGGGCGCAGTCCTCCAGCAGCTCCCAGCCCTGCCTGCCGTCCAACTCCGTCAGCTTGTACCGATCCTGTATGGCCTGGGGATAGCGATCCCGCAGCAGCTCCAGCAGGGCGCAGGCCAGCCCCTCCAAATCCGTCACCTCGTCCTTCACCGCGCCGGTAAAGGCCAGGTGAAGCCCGGTGGTCTCATCCTCGAACTTGGGCCAGAGTATGCCGGGGGTATCCAGCAACTCCAGGCCGCTGTCTACGCTGACCCATTGCTTGCCCCGGGTAACACCCGGCCGATCCCCTGTTTTGGCGGATTTGCGCTTGGCGACCTTGTTGATAAAGGTGGACTTACCCACATTGGGCACCCCCACTACCATGGCCCGGATGGGGCGGCCCACCTGTCCCCGCTCCTTCCATTTGGCCATCTGTTCCTTCAGCGCGTTCCGGGCCAGCGCCGCCATCTGCCCTACCCCGGTTCCCGTCCGGGAGTCCACCGTTGTGGCCGGGATCTTTCTCACTTTATTAAAATAGTCGGCCCAGACCCGATTCATTTGGGGATCCGCTTGATCGGCCCGGTTCAGCATGACGATCCGGGGCTTGTCCCCGCAGATGGCGTCAATGTCCGGATTCCGGCTGGAGATAGGGATGCGGGCGTCCACAAGCTCCACCACAATGTCCACGTGCTTCAGGTCGGCCTCCATCTGCCGCCGGGTTTTGGTCATGTGTCCCGGATACCATTGAATATTCACAGGTGCGCCTCCTTATCCGCTGCTGCCCTGTTTTCTCGAATAAAAAAGGAGCGGTTCCCCGCTCCTTTTTTATTTCACAGCTTACAGATCCTCCTTGACCTTGGCCGCCTTGCCCACGCGGTCGCGCAGGTAGTACAGCTTGGCCCGGCGAACCTTGCCCTTCCGGACGGTCTCCACCTTCTCGATGGTAGGAGCGTGCAGGGGGAACACCTTTTCCACGCCCACGCCGTAAGAGATGCGGCGCACGGTGAAGCTCTCCTCCACACCGCCGTGCTTCTTGGCGATCACGGTGCCCTCGAACACCTGGATACGCTCACGGTTGCCTTCCTTGACCCGGATGTGCACGCGGACGGTGTCGCCCACGCGGATAGAAGGAGCTTCGTCCTTCATGTACTTCTCGCTGAACTGATGCAGCAGATCCATTTGTATTTCCTCCTATAGTCAGGCGTTCATGCGTCCAAGCCCATTCGCCGCGCAGAGGACCACCCGTTTTCAGACTATGGTAGTCTATCATATTGTGAAACGATTTGCAAGGGGGTTCCCGGAAAAATTTTTAATTTTGATAGCTTTCCCCCTGCCCCCTCCCGCCGTGGCGGATCACCCCCGCCAGCAGCCACAGGGCGGTGAGCAGCAGGGACACGTTGGCATAGTGGACGGCGGCGATGATTCCCACCCCTGCCAGCACCCCCACCAGGCACCCGGCAAAGGCCGTCAGCAGCCGATCGGCCCAGTCCGGATCCAGCCGCTCCGCCAGCAGGCCGTACAGCACCCGCCCGCCGTCCAGCGGCAGGATGGGCAGCAGGTTAAACACCCCCAGCCCCAGGCTGAGCGCCGCCGGCAGGTGCCGGCCCTGCCAGTAGAACAGCCCGCCCAGCAGCAGATTGGCCCCGGGCCCTGCCAGCGCCACCAGGCTGTCCCGCCCGTAGGTCAGCGGCGCCCGGTAGGAGAAGGACAGCTCCGCTCCCACCGCTGTGAGGGACAGCCGCTCCACCCTCCCCCCGCAGCACCGCGCCGCCGCCACATGGCCCAGCTCGTGGACAACGCAGGCCAGAAGACCCCAGGGCAGCAGCCCCACCCCCTCGTCCAGCCAGTACAGGACCCCCAGCAGCAGCAGGAACCCGGGGCTGACCTCCAGCCGGGGCCGGTCAGGATTTCGCCACATAATAGGCCGGATCCAGCCGGATCTTATCTTTTTCAATAGTAAAATGGAGGTGGGCGCCGACGGCGTTTCCGGTGTCCCCCACCAACGCCACCGTCTGCCCGCAGGTCACCGGATCCCCCTTGTGCACCAGCAGTTTGCTGCAGTGTGCGTAAAAGCTGCTGACGTTGTTGGCGTGGGAAATCTTCAAATACAGGCCAAATTCATCGCTTTTGCCGATGTACTCCACCACGCCGTCGGCAAAGGCCCCGATCTCCGCCCCCTCCGCCGCGCCGATGTCCAGGGCCAGATGAAACTCATTTTTTCCGTTCACCGGGCTGTCCCGGTAGCCAAAGGCGGAGGTCACCGGGCCTGTCACCGGATCCACCGTTTTGGGCAGCCCCAGCTCATAGAAGGCAAAGCTCACGTTGGAGGGCAGCTTGATCCCGTCGTCGGTGTACTCCTGGGCCACCGCCGTCACAACGGCGGGCTGGGTGGGCTCCGGCGAGGGGCTGTCCGTCTCAGGCGGCGGAGAGGCAGGCGGGGCGGGCTCGTCCGGCGGTGTTCCGCCGCTCCGCCCCTCCATCACCCCGTGGGTGCTCAGGTAGGCCCGTCCCGCTCCAGGGGTCTGGCTCAGCAGTACCACCGACCGGGGCGCCTCCGGTTCCGGCGCAGGGATGTCCGGCTCCGGCTCGCCCCCTAAAATCCGCACCCACAGCGCCTCCAGGGACGCCCCCAGCGGCGCTCCGTCGGAGACGGACTGGCTGAAGGCCCGAAAGGCCGCGGTGAAATCCACAGTTTCGTCCATGGCGGCGCGCCACGCCTCAAACTGGACGGGAAACACTCCCCGCCCAATGTAGACCAGCAGAAACAGCGCCAGACTGATCAGCAGCTGCGCCAGCCTGCGCCGGTCGCCGGTTTTCGCCTGCCGGGCGGGCCGCCTTGTCCTGCGGCTCGTTCCGCGGCTGCCCTTTGTCGTCCTGCGCCCATAGGTCGTGTCCACGCCAATCCCCCCTTGCATACCCTACTGTATGTCCCGGCGGGGGGATTTATGCGTCTTGTCCCACGTGAAAAAAGGGCCGCGGAACCTTCCTTGCGGGTTCCGCGGCCCTCTGTGTGCAAATTCAGGCCCGGGGGTGGGCTTTGGCGTACACGTCCCGGAGCTTCTGGTTGACCACCTGGGTATAGATCTGGGTGGCGGAGATATCCGCGTGGCCCAGCATCTCCTGGATGGATTTCAGATCCGCCCCGTTCTCCAGCAGATGGGCGGCGAAGGAATGGCGGAGGGTGTGAGGGGTGATGTCCTTCACAATTCCCGCCTTCTCCTGATAGCACTTTACGATCTTCCAGAACCCCTGGCGGCTCATGCGCTCCCCGTTCATGTTGACAAACAGCGCCGGCTCGTCGGGATCCTCCAGCAGCTGGGGCCGCACGTCGCTGACATAGGAGGCCAGCGCCCGCACCGCCGCCTTGTAGAGGGGCACCACCCGCTCCTTGTTCCGCCCCCGGCAGCGGACAAACCCGGCGGACAGGTTGATATCCTGCGTGTCCAGGGCGATGAGCTCCGACACCCGGATGCCGGTGGCGTACAGCAGCTCCAGCATGGCCTTGTCCCGGCAGCCCTTGGCGTCCCCAATGTTGGGCTGCTCCAGGAACAGATCCACCTCCCGGTTGGTGAGAATGGCGGGCAGCTTCCGTTCAATCCGGCTGGGGGTGAACCCCTTGGCCGGGTTGAAGCGCACGAAATGGGCGGCGGTCATATAGGTGTAGAAGGACTTCAGCGACGCCACCGAGCGCACCACCGTGGCGTTGGATTTGCCCATCTGTTCCAGGTGGCGGGCATATCGTTTTACGTCATCCTGAGAGGTCTGGAGCAGATCCAGGCCGTCCTCCTCCGCCCAGAGGGCAAATTGGCGCACATCCCGGACGTAGGAGCTGAGGGTATTGGCGGCGGCCCGCTTCTCCCGGGTCAGCCAGGTCTCATAGCCCGCGATATAGTCCAATGTCCTCAACTCCTTATTGAAGATTACAAGTTCAGCAATCTCGCGCAGACGGCGGAAAACAGGGCTGGCATCACCGTCTGCTGCAGGGCCGTGGCCAGCACCAGCAGCCCCGCGCAGGGGGCCAGCGCTCTGGCCCGCTCCGTCCAGTGGATGGGGGCCGAGGCCGCCCCGGGCAGACGGCTCAGGGACTGGCGGAAGGCGTCCGCCGCCACCACGAACAGCACCGGCACCGCTATCAGCAGGGTCATCCCAAAGGCGGCCAGCGCCGCCGCCACCCCGGGCAGATGGAACAGCCGGGCGAAGGTGGCCGCCGCAAAGGCCAGCAGGAACCCCCGCCCGCCCATCAGCAGGGGCACGCCCACCGCGCCCAGGGGAACCAGCCCCAGCAGAAACGCCGCCAGCGGCCAGCGGATCAGATCCCAGACGGTGGACGGGAGGGACGGTTCCAGACCGCCGTCCTGTCCCGCGGCCTGGAAATATCCTCGCAGATAATCCAGCAGCTCGCCGCTCTCTCCGCCCAGGGCGGAAAACAAGAACCCGCCCAGCGCCCCCAGCCCAAAGCAGACGGCCAGTATCGCCAGCCGGGTCACCCCGTCCCACGACGTTGCGGAGCCTATGCGTTTTCCTGTTCTGCGAACCGCCACACCCATCACCCCACAGGAATACTATGGCGGCAGGACGGAATTTATGCGGAAAATCCGGACAAGGGGTGCGCGGCGGCGGGAAACTCCGCCTTAAAATCGGTAAGATTTATCATAAACCTCTTTTTCCGGAAACGCAAGAGGAAAGCGGAAATTTCTCTGAATTTTTTCGTTATGTCCAGTTATTATGTATTCTATATTATGTAAACATGCGAAACGGGACGCTGCGTTTTTCGGTAAAAACACAGCATCTTGTGCCCAAAAGGGCCGCAGCTTCAAAATGTTGAAACTGCGGCCCTTTTTGCGTTTTTTCTCAAGTTTCACCGGATTGGGCGCGCTCCCCTGCCATGCCCGCCCGGATGGCCCGCATGGCGATGGCGCACTCCAGACGCTTGCGCTGCATATCGCAGCCAAACCGGTTCGGTTTTTTTATGTCGCCGTTGACAAGCAGGTTGGAGGCGGAGCAGCCCCCGCTGCAGTAAAACCGCGCCCAGCAGTCCTTGCAGTCGGGCCGGGTGTAGATGTTCAGCCCCGCGAAGCTCCGGGACAGCTCCATATCAAAGGCGCCGTCGTAGAGATTGCCCAGCTTGTACGCCTCATTGCCCACGAACTGGTGGCAGGGGTAGATATCCCCCTCCGGCGTAATGGCCACGTACTCGCACCCCGCGCCGCAGCCCCGCATCCGCTTGATCACGCAGGGCCCCTGGGACAGATCCACGTTGAAATGGAAGAAGTTCACGTCGTCCCGCTTCAGCAGCTCCGCCGCCAGCCGCTCGTACTCCTCCAGGATACCGGGCAGATCCTCCTCCCGGAAGGTGTAGTCACAGTCCGGGCCGCCCACCACCGGCTCCACCGACACATGGCGGAAGCCCTGGTCGGCGATGTGGAGCACATCCGCGGCAAAGTCGGCGTTGTATCGGGTGAAGGTGCCCCGGAGGTAGTAGTCCTTCTCCCCCCTGCCCTCCACCAGCTTCTGGAATTTGGGCAGGATCACGTCATAGCTGCCGCCCCCCGCCACGGTTTTCCGCATCCGGTCGTTGACCTCGGGCCGGCCGTCCAGGGACAGCACCGCGTTGGACATCTCCCGGTTGATGTACTCAATGTTCTCGTCGTTGAGCAGTACACCGTTGGTGGTGATGGTGAAGCGGAAATTTTTATTGTGCTTCTTTTCCAGGGAGCGGGCGTATTCCACCGTGGCCTTCACCGTGTCCATGGCCATCAGGGGCTCGCCGCCGAAGAAGTCCACCTCGATGTTCCGGCGGCTGCCGGAGCGTTCGATCACGAAGTCGATGGCCTTTTTCGCCGTCTCCACGTCCATGGTCATGCGGTGGCCGGTGCCGAAGTCGCCGGTGGAGGCGAAGCAGTACTGGCACCGCAGGTTGCAGTCGTGGGATACGTGGAGGCACAGGGCCTTGATGGGGGCGTCCTGCTGCATCAGCGTGGCCGCGGCGGGGTCGAGGTAGCTGTCCTCCGTGAACAGCAGCCCGTTTTTCTGAAGCTCCAGCAGCTCCGACCAAGCTTCGTCCACCACCTCGGGGGCGTACTGGGGCAACTTGTTGTAGATCTCCTGAGGGCAGGTATCCGCCAGGGGGCCGTCCAGCAGCGCCAGGACGTCATAGGCGGTCTTGTCCAGCACGTGGACGGCGCCGCTGTTTACGTCCACCGCTACAGGTACCCCCAGGCAGATGAATGTATGAACCATTCCGGTCAACCTTCCTTTCATACGCAGAAAAAGGGTGGGAGGCTCCCACCCTTTTCGGCGCGCTGTGTATTGGAGTTACTTCTTGTTTTCGCACTTCTGGTTGGCCACGGTGCAAGAGGTCTTGCAGGCAGACTGGCAAGAGGTCTGGCACTCGCCGCAGCCGCCATGGGCGGCGCTCTGCTTCAAGGTGGCGCCGTTCAGCGTCTGAATGTGGGTCATGGGTATCTCCCTCCGTTTCAACTGATCTGCGTCAATGCCGCTGCTTCCAGCAGCAACTGTGGGCATTATAGCACATTCCTTTTTTAAATTCAATATGGCGGCGGCTTTTTCTTTTCTTCGACTTTTTAGGCGCACCTGCGGCGGTTTCCGCATAGTATGGAGTGGCAGCCAATGCCAGACTTTCCTTCAAGGAGGCTATCCACTTGAATTCTGATACAGGAACTACCCCCCGCCCTTGTGGGGACGCCTGCGGCACCATGCCGTCCTGCGCCCCCCTGGCGGTACCATATGTACCCTTTCAGCAGCAGGGCAGCCAGAAATACAGCCAGGCCGACGCTTTGGCCAACGGTACCCTGTTTCCCGGGCTGAACCTCCCCTTCCACCTGAAGGTGGACGCCGGCCAGCTGCCCGACAACCACTCCACCCAGCTTCAGGCCCTGTTTTTTGTGGTCACTGAGCTGGGGATGTATCTGGATACCCATAAGGATGACGCAGAGGCCTTTCAGCTGTTTCGCCAGTATGCGGAGCTGGCCAAAGAGGGCAAGCGCCGCTATGAGGAGATGCACGGCCCGCTGACCCAGCTCAGCGCCGGGCAGGAGGCCGCCTATCGCTGGCTGGACGATCCCTGGCCCTGGGAGTTTCAGGAAGGAGGCAGCAACTGATGTTTGTCTATGAGAAAAAGCTGCAGTACCCCGTTCGGATCAAGAACTGCAATCCGAAGCTGGCCTCCGTGATCATCTCCCAGTATGGTGGGCCGGACGGCGAGCTGGGCGCTTCCCTGCGCTACCTGTCCCAGCGGTATGCCATGCCCTATCCCGAGCTGAAGGGGCTGCTTACCGATATCGGTACGGAGGGGTCGTTTTGACACACCGGCGCTCTCCGCAGATTTTCCAGGATAAACATCCATTTCTGTGGCAAACGGCTCAGATATACCTCTACCCGTTTGTCCTTTTGGACTACCATGTGATCCAGCAGGTTTTTATAGAATGGTTCACTGTCTGTCTCACCTCTTACGATGGCCGCTATTTGCCGCTCCACATCCTTTCGTAGATCCCTCGGCTCATAAGCGATCCCCTCCCTGGAGTGCGCCGCATCCAACTTGACCCGCAGGGCATCCAGTTCCCTGTCATACCGCTCATTCACCAGCTTCATTTCGTCCTTGGTGATCTGCCGGGAGAAGAAGGCGTCCAGCACATCCGCTTTCTTATTTGTGAGCTGCTCAATCTGATATTCCAGCGCCTCCGGACGGTCGGTTTCCTGTCCCGCCCCTGCGTGAATCGCCTCCATGGCAATATCGGTGACATTTTGGATGATTTCGTCCACGTCCATTTGCAGTGATGCCAGGGACTGCTTCAAAATATCCATGGCCAGCTCGTCCCGGAGCATCTTTCCGATATCACAGCCCACCTCATTTCCCTGGACATCCTCATGTCGCTTCCCCTCCGTGGTGGCGGTGAAACAGCTCCAGCGCTTATAGGCCGTGCCATCCTTCCGGATTTTTTTCCGGGAGACAAAGCTGGCCCCGCACTCCCCGCATTTGATCTTGCCGCTGAACACATATCGGGTTGAGTGTCCGCCGTCGCGGTCCCCTTTCCGATCCCGCTTTTTCAGCTCGCCCTGGACGATATCCCACAGCTCCCGGCTGATGATCGGCTCATGGTGGTTGCGGAGGATCACCAGTTTCTCCTCCCCGTGGTTGTACTTTTTCGCGTGGCTCAAATAGTCCGGTGTGATGGTTTTTTTCTGTACCAGATCGCCCACATATTTTTCGTTTTTCAGCACCTTGATAATGTAGGTATTGGGCCATTTTGTGTTCCCGGTCAGCGATTTGTATCCCGCTTCCCGCAGTTCCCGGGCGATAACAGAAGTGCCCTTCTTTTCTATGCCGTACTTGTGGAAAATGAGCTGAACCAGCTCCGCCCCTGCCGGATTTACTGTAATGTGTCCTCCCTTTACATCATAGCCCAGTAGCGATCTGCCGAACACCACCCCCTGCTCCATCCGCCGGGTTTGGCCCCACTTCACCCGGCTGGAGGTCTTTCGGCTCTCCTCCTGGGCCATGGAGCCCATGATGGACAGCCGCAGTTCTGCGTCCGGCTCCAGGGAGTTGATGCCATCGTTCATGAACACCACCCCAACCCCCAGGGTCTTCAGCTCCCGGGTGTAGGAGATGGTGTCCAGAATGTTCCGGGAGAACCGGCTTACCTCTTTGGTGAGGATGAGTTGAAATTTCCCCATGTGGGCGTCGGCGATCATGCGGTTGAACGCCGCCCGCTTTTTTGTGGAGGTGCCGGTGATGCCCTCGTCGGCATAGACCTGATACAGCTCCCAGTCGGGCTGGCGGTCGATGAACTCCTTGAAATAGCGCTGCTGGCTCTCAAAGGAATTGGCCTGATCGTCCCGGTCGGTGGACACCCGGCAATAGGACGCCACCTTCCTCATGACTTCTCCCCCTTTTTTTCCGCGCTGTTTTGTGTCCTGATGTACGCTTGAAGTTGATTCCGCAGCTTCCCTTCCGCGTACCGGTACTGTGCCTCATCCAGCGTTCCGCTGTCCTTCAGCGACAGCAGGATAGCCCTTTGGTACTCAAACAGGAACTGGCTGTCCATCTCTTTGGTGATCATGCGGTCGTGTTCGATCCCGATCAGACGCGCCCGTTCCTCCATTCCGCGTGCCCCCCTTGTTCCAAGGGTATGCATCGGACAGACCTACTTTGCCCTTTGGTTTGCCCCCTTCTCATCGGGCATGGAAAAAATCCAATTACTTCGATGGTTTCCATTGAAAATCGCCCCGCCCCATGCTAAACTGTGTGCAGAAAGGTTATAGTATAAGGAGGCAGTTATGATGTGGTTTCTCTTTGCTTTGCTCTCCGCCGTGTTCGCGGCCCTCACCTCCATTCTGGCCAAGGTGGGCATTGACGGCGTCAACTCCAACCTGGCCACCGCCATCCGAACTATGGTGGTGGTAGCCATGGCCTGGGTCATGGTGTTTGTCACCAACGCCCAGGGCGGCATTACGGAAATCAGCCGAAAAAGTTGGCTGTTCCTGATCCTGTCCGGGCTGGCCACCGGCGCGTCCTGGCTGTGCTACTACCGGGCCATCCAGATCGGCGAGGTGTCCAAGGTGGTGCCCATCGACAAGCTCAGCGTGGTCATCACGCTGGTAATGGCGGCGGTGTTCCTCCACGAGAAGTTCACACCCAAGTCCGTCATCGGGTGCATCCTCATCGGGGCGGGGACGCTGATCATGGTTCTGTGAACCGATTCCATTTATCACCATATTTTGAGAAGGAGTAGTCCCTATGCCAATGATCGGAGCCGTCATTGTGCCCCATCCGCCCCTCATCATCCCCACCGTTGGCCGGGGCCAGGAGCGGCAGGTTCAGGCCACCATTAACGCCTATCGCGCCGCCGCAAAGCAGGTGTCAGACTGGAATCCAGAGGCTCTGGTGATCTCGTCGCCCCACACAATTATGTACGCCGACTATTTCCACATCTCCCCCGGTGCGGGCGCGTCCGGCAGTATGGCCGCTTTCGGCGCGCCCCAGACCCGCCTTGAGGTAACCTATGATGTCGAACTGCGCCAAGAGATTGTCCATCAGGCGGAGGCGGCGGGCCTTCAGGCCGGGACACTGGGAGAGCGGGATCCAGCCCTGGATCACGGTACCTTCCTGCCTCTTTATTTTCTCCATGAGGCCGGGATTGACTGCCCTGTTCTGCGTATTGGCCTATCAGGTCTTTCTCCTTTACATCATTATCAACTTGGGCAGTATGTTGCCAGAGCGGCGGACAAGCTGGGCCGCAGGGTTGTCTTTGTAGCCAGCGGCGACCTGTCCCACAAGCTGCGGGATAACGGCCCCTACGGCTACGCGCCCGAAGGTCCGGTGTTCGACCGCCGGGTCACTGCCGCCATGGAATCCGGGGACTTTCTCCAATTTCTCACCATGGATCCGACCCTGTGTGATCGGGCGGCGGAGTGCGGCCTGCGCTCCTTTCAGATTATGGCCGGGGCGTTGGACGGCCTGGGTGTGAAGCCAACGCTGCTCAGCCACGAGGGCGTCACCGGCGTGGGCTATGGCGTAGCTACCTTCATCGTCACCGGCCCGGATGAAAACCGCCGCTTCGCCGCCCAGTGCCAGGAACTGGAGCGCACCCGCCTGGCCCAGCGCAAAGCTGTCGAGGACTCTTGGGTGCGGCTGGCCCGGCTGTCTCTGGAGACCTATGTCCGTACCGGTCGGCGGCTGCGCGCTCTGCCGGACGGCCTGCCCCAGGAGCTGACCGACAAAACCGCCGGGGCCTTCGTCTCCCTTCACGCCCACGGGCAGCTTCGGGGCTGCATCGGCACCACCGGCCCCACCACCGGCAGCGTGGCCTGGGAGATCGTGCAGAACGCCGTATCTGCCGGGGCCCGTGACCCCCGCTTCCCTCCCGTGGGCAAGGAGGAACTGGATCAGCTGGAGTACAGCGTGGACGTGCTGGGTGAGCCGGAGCCCATCTCCTCCCCGGATCAGCTGGATGTGAAGCGGTACGGCGTCATCGTGTCCCACGGCAGCCGCCGGGGGCTGCTGCTTCCCGACCTGGAGGGCGTGGACACGGTGGAGCAGCAGATCGATATCGCCCGGCAAAAGGGCGGCATCAGTTCCCGGGAACCCTATACCCTGGAGCGGTTTGAGGTGGTACGTCACACATGAACGCGAACTGTGAACTGTGCTTCCACCACTGCCAATTGGCGGAGGGGCAGATCGGCTTCTGCCGGGCCAGGATGTGCCGGGATGGGATCGTTATGCCGCTAAATTACGGCAGGCTCACCAGCCTGGCGCTGGATCCCATCGAAAAAAAGCCCCTGCGCCGTTTCCGGCCCAGGAGCTTGATTTTGTCTGTGGGCAGCTTCGGCTGCAACCTCCGCTGCCCCTTCTGCCAGAACCACGAGATCTCCATGGCTTCGGACGGCTCAATTCAGACGGTGGACGTGTCTCCGGAACAGTTGGCAAACAAGGCGGCGGAGTTGATCCCTCGCGGGAACATCGGCGTGGCCTATACCTACAACGAACCGCTGGTGGGGTACGAGTACGTCCGGGACTGCGCCGCCGCCGTCCATGACCGGGGCATGGTCAATGTGCTGGTTTCCAATGGTACGATTGAGGAACAGCCCTGGCGGGAGCTCCTTCCCTATCTGGACGCGGCCAATATCGACCTGAAAGGCTTCACCTCAGCGTGGTACCGCCGCCTGGGCGGCGACCTGGACACGGTAAAGCGCTCCATCGCCCTGGCGGCGGAGCAATGCCACGTGGAGGTCACCTCCCTGCTTGTCCCCGGCGAGAACGACAGCGTGGAGGAGATCCGTGCTCTGGCGCAATGGCTGGCGTCGGTGCGCCAGGATATCCCCCTGCACCTGTCCCGGTTCTTCCCTCGGTATCAGATGCAGGATCGTCCGCCCACCCCGGTGGAGCGGGTCTACCGGCTGGCAGAGGAGGCCAGGAACTGGCTGAACTATGTCTACACCGGGAACTGTTGACGAACCGGATATCAATATCGGTCAAAACAGGCGAAAATCTCCTGGATCCGGGGCATGGTCAGCCCTGCGGGGACGACCCCGCCGCCGCAGACCGCCCCCAGCCCCTTCTCCTTCATCAGTTTGATCAGCGCCGCCACAACGGCCTCCACCGTCTGACCCGCCAGATGCTCCCGGGCGTAGCGCACCATATAGGCCAGCGCCCGGGTTTGGCCTGCGTCCGTCAACTGCTCCACATAGCGCAGATCCAGCTCCCGGTCGCCGACAGAGAATGTGGTCTTGCCGAAACATTTCACCTTCAACCGCTCCTGCCGGTAGCCGTCCCCCCGGTAATTTTTTCGGATTTGGCTGTCGCCGGACAGATCGATCACCCGGTTTCCGGCGGGCAGGTGGAAGCCGGGGGCTGTCAGGGAGGGAACGGGCCGCCCCGCCAGCGCCGCCTTGGCCTGGTCTGTGATGTCCCGGGCCTGGTAGGCGTCCATCTGCACCACTTTGTCAGCGATGTGAAAATAGGCTCCGCAGCTGCCCACCACCAGAATCAGGGACACCCCGGCTTTTTGCCACAGATCCATGGCCCGCTCCAAAAACGGGGTGATAGGCTCCTGTTCCCGGGCGATCACCGCCTGCATCAGTTCGTCCCGTATCATGAAATTGGTGGCGGAAGTGTCCTCGTCCATGAGCAGCACCCTGCCCCCCGCCTCCAGGGCCTCGGCGATGTTTGCCGCCTGTGACGTGCTTCCGCTGGCGTCCAGGGTGGAAAAGTGGGTGGTGTCCCGCCCACTGGGCAGGTGGTTGATAAATAGGGAGATATCGGTGCCCGTCACCTTACGGCCATCCTCCGCCCGGATCTTCACGGCGGAAGCATCCGTGATGACGTACTCCCGGCCATCCCCGGTAATGTGGTCGTAGACGCCCCGCTCCAGTGCCTTCAGCAGGGTGGATTTGCCGTGATAGCCCCCGCCGGCAATGAGGGTGATCCCCCGGCGCACCCCCATCCCCCGGACAGTACCCCGGTGGGGCAATTCCAGGGTCACCGCCAACTCTTTCGGAGACTGGAAGGGCACCGCCCCCTTCATGGGCCGATCGGACACGCCGCTCTCCCGGGGCAGAATGGAGCCGTCCGCCACAAATGCGGCCAATTCCAACCGCTCCAACTCCTCCCGGATAAAGTGCTGATCCTCCGCCAAGGCGATGACCTGCGTCACCTCCCCCTTGGGGGCGCTGGCATACAGCAGGCCCTGCTCCACACAGACGGGGAGAAACTCAAAGAGGATTTTCTCCAACTCCCGGGCGTTGATGGTTCGTCCGTTGGCTGGGAACCCCACCTCAAAGCGCAGCGTGACCGCCCCGGCACGCACTTGGCAGTCGGTTCGCTCCAGCACCTCCTGCCCGGGGGCGGTGACGGCCAGAACTCCGCTTTTGCCGGAGCCCTTGGCCTGACGGGAAAACCTCCCCGCCTGACGGGCAAAGCGCCGGAGCAGGTAATCCTCCAGCGCCGTCCGGTTCCATGGGGCCTCCCAGCAGCCGGCCGGGAAGCCCGCGGTTTTGCGGTCAAGCGTCACGCTGATCTGGGAGGGGGCGGCAAAGGGGTCGCCCTGGACGTGTTCAATGTTCAGGGTGTAAGTTTCAAAGAACCAGCTCCCCGCCAGGGATTTATAGGCCGGGTAGCTCCTGTGATCGACGGCACGCAGGGCAGAGCGCAGCTCTTCCGCTGTTTTCATGGCAAAACACCGCTTTCAGATGGTTTGTCGGCATCTCTGTTGTGTCTTTTATGATAGTAGCTTTTGTCCCGAAAGTCAAGCGATGCCTCCCACCCTCTGTAAAATATAGTAAAGCATTCTCCCTTTATCTATATTAAATTTCCACGGTTTTTTGCTGTCATCTTTTGACTCCTCAGTAGGTACGGAGGAACTGGGCCACCTGGAAATGGTGGGCACCCTGGTGCACCAGCTCACCCGGAACCTCAGCGACAGCCAGATCAAGACCGCCGGCTTCGACACTTACTTCGTGGATCACACCACCGGCGTATACCCCCAGTTCGCCTCCGGCTATCCCTGGTCCGCCTCCACCATGCAGGTCACCGGGGACGTGATCGCGGATCTGACCGAGGATCTGGCGGCAGAACAAAAAGCCCGCCTCACCTACGACAATATCCTCCGCCTGTCCGATGATCCGGATGTGAATGACGTGATCCGCTTTTTGAGGGAGCGGGAAATCGTCCACTTCCAGCGGTTCGGCGAAGCCATTGAGCTGGCCAAACAGAGACTCGATCAGAAGAACATCTATTTTACCAACCCGGCCTTCGATAAATAAGCGAAAAAACTTTTTCATAGATCCCAGTATCCCAGTCAGAACTGTCTGGGATACTGGGATCTATTCCGTTTTGTGGAACATATTCAGCAGTTGTACACAATATAATTTTATTATAAGTTCATTTGCTTGGGAGTTTTTATGCGGAATTGTTGACAAACTGTGAATGAACAGCTATAATATGTCTGTTGAGATTCACGGTTCCAGCTGTCAAATTTATTTGAAGAAAGAGAGGGTAAACTTTTATGCTGAAAAAGTTTTCCAACGGCTGCGTTCGGGTCATGAACCGCTGGCTGCCCGACCCGTTCCTGTTCGCCATCATTCTGACCATCGTGGTGTTTATCGCCGCCATGATCGGTACATGGCAGAACCCCATCGAGCTGGTCTGGGCTTGGGGCGGCAAGGGTACCTCCGGCGACGGTATGTGGGGCCTGCTGGCCTTCTCCATGCAGATGGCCTTGGTGCTGGTGCTGGGTTCCGCCCTGGCCTCCGCCAAAATCTGTAAAAAGATCCTCCGTTCTATTGCCGGTCTGGCCAAGAACAAAATGAGCGCCATCGTGGTTGTCACCGCGGTGTCTACCATCTGCTGTTGGCTGAACTGGGGCTTCGGTCTGATCGTGGGCGCCCTGCTGGCCAAGGAAGTGGCTCGCCGCGTCCGTGACCTGGACTATCCCTTGCTCATCGCCTCCGCCTACTCCGGCTTCGTAATCTGGCACGCCGGCCTGTCCGGTTCCATCCCCCTGCAGATGGCTACCGGTAAGGAGTTCCTGGAGATCACCTATCAGGCCGACCTGACCCAGACCATCTTCCACCCCATGAACCTGATCATGTGCCTGGTAGTCCTGGTGGGCATGCCTTTCCTGAACTACGCCATGCATCCCGACAAGGATCACACCATCGTCGTCAACCCTGCCCTTCTGGTGGATGAGGAGGAGAAGGAGTACAAGATCGAGACCCCCGCCGAGAAGATCGAGCACAGCAAGATTCTGTGGATCATCACCGTTATCCTGGGCTTTGTGTACATCGTACTGTTCTTCATTCGTGTTGGCGTGGCCAAGCTGGATCTGAATGCTGTCAACGCCATCTTCCTGTTCCTTGGTTTGCTGGCCCACGGCGATCTGCGCAAGTACGTGGACGCCATTGGTGACGCCGCCGGCGGCGCCGCCGGCGTGTTGCTCCAGTTCCCCTTCTACGCCGGTATCATGGGCCTGATGGTGGCGCAGAACGCCGATGGCGTGTCCCTGGCCAAGATCATCGCTCAGTTCTTCACTGATATCTCCAACGATATCACCTTCCCCATGTGGACTTTCCTTTCCGGCGGTATCATCAACTTCTTCGTGCCCTCCGGCGGCGGCCAGTGGGCGGTTCAGGGCCCCATCGTCATGCCCGCCGCCACCGCTATCGCGGAGCGTGCTGGTATCGACGCGGCCAACTACTATGGCCGTGCCGCCATGGGCATTGCCTGGGGCGATCAGTGGACCAACATGATCCAGCCCTTCTGGGCTCTCCCCGCCCTGGGTGTGGCCGGTTTGAAGGCCAAGGACATTATGGGCTACCTGGTTGTGGTTCTGCTGTTCACCGGCCTGGTTGCCATTCTGGGCTTCCTCGGCTGGGGTCTGCTGTTCTAAAACAGACTTCACCTAACCGTAAATCTCCGAAAAAGCCCGCTCCAACTGGAGCGGGCTTTTCTCGTACCTGTTCAGTTTTCCCAGCTCTCCCCGGTGGCGTAGTCGATGGAGATCCCGGGCTGCACATTGTAGACGTACACGTTGAAGCAGAGCCCCTCTCCCTCGTCCTCCACGGAAAACGCCTCCAGCTTCACCCCGGAGGCCAGCAGGTTTCTCCCCTCAAACACAGGGGTCACCCGGTAGAGCACGTGGTTTCCAGTCTCCTCCACGTAGTCGTCCACCATATTCTCGAAGGGGAGCATCCCCTCCACATTCATGTACCGTGTCCCGGTGATCAGGTTCTGCCTGTTGGCGTTCTCCCCCGCCAGCTGATAGCCGATCAGGTGGCACCGGTTATAGAGGTACTTGCCGTCCACACAGTCATATTTCACCGTCTGCCAGCCGGAGGGCTTCACCTGTCCGATGTCGCCTCGGGGCTCGGTGGGCATAATATCCAAGCAGATGTTGGCGTAGGCCACCCCGCACCGCCCCAGGTAATCCAGCTCGCTGTAGGTCTCAAAGGGCTCCAGCGTCAGATCCTCTGCGTCAAACTCCGGCCAGTTGTCGTTGAGTATCACATAGGGATCGCCGGAGTAGCCCGGAATCTCCTCCATGGAAATAGGCGGCTCCTTGAGCCCCAGCTCTACCAGCAGGTTGTCCAGCGTCAACGAACCCTTAAAGAACAACCCCGCCGCGGTGGCCACCACAATCACGGCCAGCGCGATCAGCAAAATCACGATCAGCCGCTCCCGGGTCAGCCGGGGCCGCCGTTCTGCGCGCGCGCTCATCCTCCGCCCTCCCCGGCCCGGGCCCCTAAGCTTCTTGCCATAGGTCTCCCCCTCTCTATTTCTTCAGTTGCGCCAGAAGAGCGTCGGAGTCTCCCTCCCGCTCTCCCACCAGAATCAGGAACTGCCCCTCGTCCAGCACGGGCACGCCCAGCTCCTGGGCCTTCCGCAGCTTGGATCCGGCAGCCTCTCCAGCCACCACGCACCCGGTTTTCTTGGACACCGACCCGGACACCTTGGCCCCCAGGGCTTCCAACTTGTCCCCCGCCTCCTTTCGGGAGCAGGCGGACAGCTCCCCGGTAAGGACAAAGGTGAGCCCCGCCAGCTTGTCCCCCACCGGGGCGGCCTGGCTGTCCATGTTCACCCCCGCCTCCTTCAGCGCGGCAATGAGGTGTTGGCTCTGGGGGGCGGCGAACCACTGGGTGAGATATTTTGCCGTGATCCCGCCCACGTCGTTGATGGCGGTGAGCTCCTCCTCGGTGGCCTGGGCCAACGCGTCCAAAGAGCCAAACCGGGCGGCCAGAGTTTTCCCCGCCTTTTGCCCCACCTGACGGATGCCGAAGGCAAAGAGCAGCTTGGACAGGTCGTTCCCCTTGGACTTTTCAATGGCGGCCAGCAGATTGTCTGCGGACTTTTTCCCCATCCGCTCCAGCTTGGCCACCTCGTCCCGATCCAACCGGTAGAGGTCAGCCGGGGTTTTCACCAGCCCCGCGTCCACCAGCCCCTCCACCACCGCGGGGCCCAGCCCCTCGATATCCATGGCGTCCCGGCTGGCAAAGTGGGTCAGGTTGCGAAGCAGCTGGGCGGGGCACTCCGCCCCGGTGCAGCGGATGTGGGCGCCATCCTCATCCCGGGCCACTGCCGCACCGCACACCGGGCAGACCGTGGGCAGATGGTAGGGCATCGTTCTCTCGGGCCGCTTCTCCTTCACCACGGAGACGATCTCCGGGATGATCTCCCCCGCCTTCTGCACGATCACCGTGTCCCCAATGCGGATATCCTTCTCCGCAATGAAGTCCTGGTTGTGGAGGGTAGCATTGGTGACGGTGGTGCCCGCCAGCCGGACGGGGGCCACCACCGCCTTGGGGGTGAGCACCCCGGTGCGGCCCACCTGCACCACGATGTCCTCCACCACGCTCTCCTTCTGCTCCGGCGGATACTTATAGGCCGCCGCCCACCGGGGAAATTTGGCCGTCTCCCCCAGCCCATCACGCTGTGTAAGGGAGTTTACCTTTACGACTGCTCCGTCAATGTCAAAGGGGTATTTCTCCCGCTGATCCCCCAGTTCAAAGATGGCGGACTGGATCTCCTCCATAGTCCGGAACAGCCGGTAGTCGATCACCTTAAACCGCAGCTCCCGCAGCCAATCCAGCGCCGCACTGTCGGTGGTGAAGGGCTCCCGGTCGGTGTACTGGATGTTGAACACCACCATGTCCAGCCCCCGGGCGGCCGCGATTTTCGGGTCAAGCTGCCGCATAGATCCGGCGGCGGCGTTTCGGGGATTGGCCAGAAGGGCCTCCCCCCGCAGCTCCCGCTCCTCGTTGAGCTTCTCAAAGGTTTTCCGGGGCATATAGACCTCCCCCCGGACGATCAGCGCCGAGGGGGCATTTTTCAACTTCATGGGGATGGACTTGATTGTGCGTAGGTTTTCCGTCACATCCTCCCCTACCTGTCCATCCCCCCGGGTGGCCCCCCGGATGAACACGCCGTCCACGTACTCCAGCGCCACTGACAGGCCGTCCACCTTGGGCTCCAGCAGATACTCCGGGCTGCCCGCGCTCTCCCGCACCCGGCGGTCGAAGTCCAGCAACTCCTCGGGGGAAAACACGTCCTGAAGGCTTTGCAGCGGCACTCGGTGGGTCACCTGCTGGAAGCTGTCCAACGCCTTTCCCCCCACCCGCTGGGTGGGAGAATCCGGGGTGATCAGCTCCGGGTGGGCCGCCTCCAGCTCCTCCAGCTGCCGGAGCATTTTGTCGTACTCAAAATCGGAGATGGTGGGCGCGTCCAGCACATAATACCGATAATTGTGCTCGTTCAGAGCCCCTCGAAGCTGTTCCGCCTGGATTTTACTGTCCATTTCAGCCTTCCCCTTTGTCCAAATTCAAATAGGTATCGGGCGTCTCGCCCACAATCACCGTCTCCGCCACGCAGACGCTGCTGCTCGCCGACACGGGGAGCACCTCTCCGGGCAGAAACAGGCGCACCGTGGCGTTGACCTCCAGACAGACCCGGTGCAGGGTCTGGTTTACCCCCGCGGAGGTGAAGGAGTTGGCATAGTCCGCCGTCACGTCCCCCACGGAATCCACCGACACCCGCACCCGGGGCCCCGCGCCGGACAGCAGGGGCTGGCCCGTCAGAGTCCCCAGGGGCACCCCCAGCGCCTCACTGTCCAGGGTGCTCAGCTGCCGCACCACCGCCTCCACCACCTGTCGCTTAAACCGGCTGTTGGCGGCGGTATTGCTGGTGATGGAGGTCACCTTCCCCGCCCCGTCCTTTTCCAGACTCACAAAATCGCCATAGTCCATATAGTGTTCCTGGAGGCAGTTGTCCACCGCCGCGGCGATGGCCTGGGTCATCAGGTTGGTGGCCTGGCTGCGTGCCTCCGCCTCCAACACCGGCCGCAACCGTCCGTTCAGCGTATGCAGCAGGAGCCCCACCGCCGCCAACGCGATCGCCGCAGGTAGCACCACCGCCAGCGGCCCCTCCTGCCGCAGGTAATATGACAGGCGTTTTAACTTTACAGGCATACAGTCACCTCCATTGTCACTGTATGCACAAAACAGCTCGGCCTATGTCACTCCCGCAGCAGCTCCTCCGCCGCCAGCATCACACCGGTCTTGCCCGACTCGTAGGTAAGCCCGCCCTGCAGGTAGACCGTGTAGGGCTCCCGCATGGGCGCGTCGGCGGACAGCTCGATGGACGCCCCCTGGATGAAGGCCCCCGCCGCCATGATCACCGGGCAGTCATACCCCGGCATATCCCAGGGCTCCGGGGTGACGTAGGAATCTACCGGGGCCCCTGACTGAATGCCCTTGCAGAACCGCTTCACCGCCTCCGGATTCTTCAGGTGGATCATCTGGATGATATCGTGGCGGATCGCGTCGGACGGCGGATCCGCCTCATAGCCCAGCAACTCCATGAGCCGGGCGGCAAACACCGCAGTTTTCACCGCCTGGGCCACCGTATGGGGGGCCAGAAACAGCCCCTGGTACAGCAGACGGTTATTTCCCAGGGTGGCCCCGCACTCCCGGCCGATCCCCGGGCAGGTGAGCCGCATGGCGGCCCCCTCCACCAGATCCCGCCGGCCGGCGATGTAGGCCCCGGTGGGGGCCAGCCCGCCGCCGGGATTTTTGATCAGCGAGCCCACCACCAGGTCGGCCCCCACATGAGTGGGCTCCTGTTCCTCCACAAACTCTCCATAGCAGTTATCCACCAGAATGGCGGTGTTCGGGTTATTTTCCCGCACAATGGCGCACAATTCCCCGATCTGCACCACCGACAGGGACGCCCGGGTGGCGTACCCCCGGGATCGCTGGATCAGCACCGCCTTCACCCGGGGATCCCGCACCGCCTCCGCCAGCCCTGCGGGATCGGGGGCGTCGTCCACCAGCTCCACCTGGCGGTACTCCACGCCGTAGTCCTTCAGGGAGCCGTGGCCCTTGTCCACCGCTCCCACCACCCCCAGCAGGGTGTCGTAGGGCGCGCCCACCGCGGACACCAGCACGTCCCCCGCCTTCAGCGCCCCGAACAGGGCGCAGGCGATGGCGTGGGTGCCGTTGACAAATTGCAGCCGCACCAGGGCGTCCTCCGTACCGAACAGCTCGGCGTAGATCTCGTCCAGCTTGTCCCGGCCCAGGTCGTCGTAGCCGTAGCCGGTGGTGCCTGCAAAATAGCTCTCCGCCACCCGGTGCTTCTGGAACGCCGCCAGCACCCGGCGGCTGTTGGCCTGGGCGATGGCGTCAATCCGGGCAAGCTGCGGCCCCAGCTCCTGCTCCGCCCGATCCGACAGCGCCAGGACGCGCTCTGATATCTGTAAAGGAAAATCCATTAACTGTTACCGTCCTATCTTGCGTTTCTTCTACTTCTTCAGCTTGCTGGAGGCAAAGGCCGCCGTCAACCCGGCGCAGGCCTCCACATCTCCCAGATCCACCATCTCAGTGGGGGTGTGGGTATAGCGGCAGGGGATGGAAATGCCTCCCGCGTACACGCCGCTCCGGGTGGCCTGCATGGGCCCCGCGTCGGTGCCCCCCATCTGGAGCACATCGCGCTGGGCCGGGATTCCCCGTTCCGCCGCCAGCCCCATCAGCCGTTCCACCAGCTCGGGCGGGCAGATGACGGAGCGATCCATCACCTTCACCGCCGCCCCCTTGCCGCACAGGCTGCTGGCCTGATGCTTGCTCCCCGGCTCGTCATCCGCCCCGGTGACGTCCACCGCGATGCCGTAGTCCGGATCGATGGCCCAGGCGGCGGTTTTTGCCCCCCGACAGCCCACCTCCTCCTGGGTGGAGAACACGAAATACAGGTCGTTCTCCGTCTCCTCCAGCCGTTCCATGGCCATCAGCAGCGCCAGGCAGGCGATCCGGTCATCCAGGTAGGGGGAGATCACCCTGCCCGCCGCCTGGCGGACGGGGGTGTCATACACCAGCGCGTCCCCCACCTGAACCAGCTTTTTGGCCTCCTCCCCGTCCGCCGCGCCGATGTCGATGAACAGGTCGCTCACCTTCAGCTTGTCCAGCTCCGCGCCGCCCTTGGCGCAGATCAGGCCGCAGGTTCCATTTTGAAAGCGAACCGGGGTATAGAGCACCTCCTTGGCGCCTACGCCTCCCAGGGCCCCCACGTGGACAAAGCCCTTCTCGTCGATGTGGGTGGCCACCAGCCCGATGGAGTCCATGTGGGCGGAGAACATCACCCGGGGGCCGCTCCCCTTCTTATGGCAGATCAGGTTTCCCATCACGTCCCGGGTGATCTCGTCCACAAACGGCGCGGCCAGCTGCTCAATTACCTGGGAAATCTCGTGCTCACAGCCGGAGGGCCCAAAGGCGCACACCAGCTGCTCCAGTGTTTTAATCAGTTCCATGTCTATTTCCTCCTATCAGCCTAAGGCTGTCAGCCCCTGGCCATATCCCGGATAAACAGCCGGGCCAGGGTCAGCATCTGTTCCGCGTCGGATTGGCTGCACACGCTGTTGGGCGCGTGGAGATAGCGCACCGCCGCCGAGATCCCGGCCACCCGCACCCCGGATCCGGTTCCCTGCACCGCCCTGGCGTCGGTGCCGCCGGACAGATAGTGCTTTATCTGCCAGGGCAGGCCGTTCTCCTCCGCCAGCGCCCGCAGCCGCTCAAACAGCGCCCGATCATAGATGGCGCCCCCGTCCATCCAGGCCAGCACCGGGCCCCGCCCCGGCCAGCACACCTGCCGATCCTCCGACAGGGCGGGCACGTCGGCGGCGGTGGTGCCCTCCAGCACCAGGGCGATCTCCGGCTTGACGGAGAAGGCCGCCCCGAAGGCCCCCCGGGTGCCCACCTCCTCCATCACCGTAAAGGCGAAGGTGCAGTCCATAGGCAGCTCCTCCTCCAGCAGCTTCACCATCACCGCGCAGCCCACCCGGTCGTCGATGGCCTTGGCCTTGAGCATTCCGTCTCCAAAGTCCACGGTGTCGCTGACAAAGGCGGCAAAGTCCCCCAGCTCCACCTGGGACAGGGCCTCCTCCCTGTCCTTGGCGCCGATATCCACATAGAGATCCGTGACCTTGGGCACCTTCTTCCGCTCCTCGGCGGTGGTCAGGTGGATGGGCTTCAGGCCAATGACGCCGGGGACGCGCCCCGGCCCCACCGCCACCTCCTTGCCCAGCAGAATCCGCTGGTCGATGCCGCCTACGCAGCCGAATTTCAGGAACCCCTCCTTGGTGACCGACTTCACAATCAGCCCCACCTCGTCCATGTGGGCGCACAGCATCAGCCGGTTCCCCGTGGACTTGGCCCCCCGCTTGAATACGATCAGGTTCCCCAGCGCGTCCACCCGCACGCTGTCCGCGTGGGGCTCCACCCGCTGGCGGAGATAGTCCCGCACCTCATCCTCAAAGGAGGACACCCCGGACAGGGCGCACAGGGTTTTCAGCGTCTCAATCATTGCCAGTCCCCCTCTCCCAGTCCGGCGGCAAAGGCGGCCAGCAGCCGGGCCGTGTCCTCGATGTCGGCCCGCTCCACCGTCTCCACCGGGGTGTGCATATACTTCAGCGGGATGGAAACCACCGCGGTGGCCACCCCCTCGTTGCAGATCTGCATCCCCCAGCCGTTGGTGCCGCTGCTGCCCTCCATGATCTCCTTCTGGACGGGGATGCTCTCCCGCTCCGATGCGTCCAGCAGGCGGCGCACCATCCACCGGGCGCAGTTGGGCCCGATGCCCACGGCGGGGCCGCCGCCCATCACCATAGCCTCCTCCTTGGAGGTGTCCGGCGTCACCCCGAAGGTCACGTCCACCGCCACGCAGCAGTCCGGGGCGACGGCCTGGGTCACCACCCGGGCGCCCATGCCGCCCACCTCCTCCCGGGTGCTGCCCAGGAGGTAGAGATCCACGTCCAGCTCCCTGTCCTGGAGCAGCTCCGCCGTCCGCAGCAGGGCCGCGAAACAGGCCCGGTCGTCCATGGACTTGGAGCACATCTGCCGCTCCCCCAGCCGGAGGAAATTCGAGCGGTACACCACCGGCGTGCCCAGGGGAATCCGCCGCTCCGCCTCCTCCTGGCTCAGCCCCACGTCGATGAACATCTCCTCCACCTTGGGGGCCTTCTCCCGATCCTCCGCCGACAGCACGTGGGGCGGCAGGCAGGCCACCACCCCCCGCAGGGGCGGGTCGGCCAGCACCGTCACCTCCCGGTCGGGCAGCATCCGGGCGTCCACCCCGACGGCGGCAAAGCGCAAAAAGCCCTGCTCCATCCCGGTGACGGTGAGTCCCACTTCGTCCAGATGGGCGTCCAGCAGCAGCTTTCTGGCCCCCGGCTTCCCGCAGCGGCGCACCCCAATCAAATTGCCCAGTCTGTCGATCCAGACCTCGTCCATCAGCGGCTCCAGCAGCGCCCGGGCCGCCTCCACTGCCGGGCCCTCACGCCCGGAAGGGGCCCCTGCGGTACACAGCCGCTCCAATCTCTGTTCTGTTTCCACGTCCATGTTACTCCTTTACCCGCTTATTTCAGCCCGTTCACCAGATCCTTGAACGCGTTTCCCCGCTCCATGAAATTTTTGAAGCGGTCGAAAGACGCGCTGGCCGGCGACAGGATCACCACGTCCCCCGGCTCCGCCAGGGCCCTGGCCCGCTCCACCGCCTCCCGCAGATCGGCGCAGTCCACAATCCCCGGCGCCCCCGGCTCATACCCCGGCGCGGCCAGCACCGCCGCCTTGATCTTCTCCGCCGTGTCCCCGGTGAGCAGCAGCGTCTTGACTGATTTGACAACCTCCGGCCCCAGCTCGTCATAGGGGATGTGCTTGTCGTACCCTCCGGCGATGAGGATCACCTTATCCGGAAAAGAGCGCAGTCCCGCCATGGTACGGCTTGGGCTGGAGGCGATGGAGTCGTTATAATAACGCACCCCGTCCAGCTCCCGCACCAGCTCGATGCGGTGCTCCACCCCGTTGAAGGTGCGGGCGAAGCCCCGGATCACCTCGTCGGGCACCAGCTCCTCCACCACGGCGATGGCCGCCATATAATTCTCCAGGTTGTGCAGGCCGGGTAATCGGATATCCTCCTGGTGGAGCACCGGGCGGCCGCAGTACATCACCATACCGTCCTTTAAGTATACCCCCTGCTCCAGCATTTTTTTCCTGCTGAACAGCGTCACCTGCCCCCGGGCCTCTTTGGCAAAGCCGGCGGTGATCTCGTTGTCCGCGTTGAGCACCAGCTTGTCGCAGGCGTCCTGGTAAGCAAAGATGTTCCGTTTGGCGGATACATACTCCTCCATGTCCTTGTGGACGTCCAAATGGTTGGGCGCCAAATTGGTGATCACCGCGATGCTGGGGCTCTGCTTCATAGTGAGCAGCTGGAAGGAGGACAGCTCCAGCACCACCATGTCGTCCGGCCGGATCTCGTCCACCCGGCACAGCAGCGGGTTGCCGATGTTCCCCCCCACGAAAACGCGGTAACCCGCCGCCTTCAGCATCCCGGCAATGATGGTGGTGGTGGTGGTCTTGCCGTCCGAGCCGGTCACCGCGATGATCCGGCAGGGGCACAGGGAGATGAACGCCTCCATTTCCGAGGTGAGCACCGCCCCCGCCTCCACTGCCCGAACAATCTGGGGCACATCGGGCCGCAGGCCCGGGGTGCGGAAGATCACGTCCGCCCCCTCCAGGTGATCCAGATAGTCGGGGCCCAGGGCCGCCTCCAGCCCCCGAAGCTCCAGGGATTCGATGAGGCCATTGAACTCCTCCCGCCGCCGCTTGTCGCAGGCCAGCACCTCCACGCCCGCGTCCAGCAGCCGCTCCACCAGGGGCGTGTTGGACACGCCCAGGCCTATCACAGCCACCCGCTTCCCCTTCAGCCCGTCCATATATTCCTTCAGTGCCGATTCCATTCCTGCGCCGCACCTCCTAAATCGTCGTTCCACTTTCGCCCGAAGGCAGAATTTGCATACAGGGGTATTATACCCCATTCAATTCCATTTGACAATCACCCAAAGTTGAAGTACAATGATTTTCGCAAGTAAGCTGGGCAGCCGCGCGGCCAGGCCGAAAGGCCGTCCGTGAGGAAAGTCCGGGCTCCACAGGGCAAGGATAACGGGTAACACCCGCCGGGGGCGACCCCAGGACCAGTGCAACAGAAATAGACTACTGGCGGGCGCAAGCCTGCCAGCAAAGGTGGAAAGGCGAGGTAAGAGCTCACCCAATGGCGTGTGAAAGCGCCCATTGCTGTAAACTCTATCCGGAGCAACGCCGTGGGAACACACAAGGCCGGCCCGGCCGTGTTCAGGAGGCGGCTGGAGCGCGTTGGCAACAGCGCGTCGAGATAGATGGCTGTCTTAAATGACAGAACCCGGCTTACAGGCTTACTTGCACCACACGGCGGGACTCCGGCAGGGGTTCCGCCTTTTTCTATGTGCCGCCCGGGACTTCTCCCATTTATCCGTTGCGCTTTTGGGGCAAATCCGGTATAATGTTTTTAACGATTAAACTTGGGGAGGCGTTCTTGTTGCTTTTGATCCGGAACGGGCGGGTGATTGATCCCGCCCAGGGCATAGAGGATCGTCTGGACGTCCTGATCGAGGACGGCAGGATCGCCCGTCTGGGCCAAACCCTTTCTGCCCCCGGCGCCCAGATGCTGGACGCGTCCGGCCTGATTGTGGCCCCCGGTCTGGTGGATCTGCACGTCCACCTGCGGGAGCCGGGCTTTGAGGGCAAGGAGACGGTGACCACCGGCTGCGCCGCCGCCGCCCGGGGGGGCGTCACCACCCTGGTGGCCATGCCCAATACCAAGCCCTCCACCGACTGCCCGGACATCGTCCGGCTGGTGCGGAAAAAGGCCGTTCCTACCGGAATCAACGTCCTCCCCGCCGGGGCGGTGACGGTGGGACAGAAGGGCGAACAGCTCACCGACTTTGCCGCCCTGAAATCCGCAGGGGTGCCTGCCCTCACCGACGACGGCCTGCCCATCCAGAACCTGGCCCTGCTCCGGCAGGCCATGCTGGAAGCAAAGCGGCTTGGTCTGCCCCTGATGGATCACTGCGAGGACAAGGACATGGTACAGAATTTTGCCGTCAACGAGGGGGCCGTCTCCCGGCAGTTGGATCTCCCAGGTCGCCCCGCCATCGCGGAGGAGCTGCAGATCATGCGGGACGTGATGCTGGCGGAGGAAACCGGCACCCATGTCCACATCTGCCATATCTCCACCGCCAAGGGGGTGGACATCGTGCGGCAGGCCAAAGCCCGGGGCGTCCGGGTAACCTGCGAGACCTGCCCGCAATACTTTACCCTCACCCAGGAGGAGGTGCTGCGACAGGGCGCCATGGCCCGGGTCAACCCGCCCCTGCGTACTCAGGCGGATGTGGAGGGTATCCGGGCAGGACTGGCAGACGGCGCCATTGACGCCATTGTCACCGACCACGCCCCCCACACCACCGAGGAAAAGTCCAGACCCCTCCCCGATGCCCCCAGCGGCATGGTGGGGCTGGAGACCTCCCTGGCCCTGGCCCTCACCGGGCTGTACCATACCGGGCTGCTGCCCTTGAGCCGGGTCATCGCACTGATGTCCTCCTCCCCCGCCAGCCTGCTGGGGCTGGATAGGGGAACACTGGCTGTGGGCCGTGACGCCGACCTTGTCCTGTTTGACCCGGACGAGGCGTGGGTCATCGACAAAAACCGCTTTGCCTCCAAAGGCCGGAACACCCCTTTCCACGGCCGTGCCGTGCAAGGGCGGGTCAAATATACCATTTCCCGGGGAACCATCATATACCAGGAGGGCTGACCATGTCATTCGACAGATTGCAGGACAAGATCAAAGCCAAAAAGAACCCCACCGTGGCCGGATTGGACGCCCGGGTGGAGTACGTGCCGCCTCACATTCTCAAAAAATATACCAATCAGCATGGCGAAACCCTGCAGGCCGCCGCCCAGGCGGTGCTGGAGTTTGACAAGGGCCTCATCGACGCACTGGCGGACGTGGTGCCCGCCGTCAAGCCCCAGTCCGCCTACTTTGAAGCGCTGGGCTGGCGGGGAATGCAGGCCCTGGAGGAGGTCATCACCTACGCCAAATCCAAGGAGCTGTTCGTCATCGCCGACGTGAAGCGGGGAGACATCGGCACCACCGCCGCCGCCTACAGCGAGGCGTGGCTGGGCTCCACCCAGGTGGGCGGGACGGCCTGCCCGGTGTTTGATGCCGATTGCGTCACCCTCAACGGCTACATGGGCTCGGACGCCATCAAGCCCTTTCTGAAGGACTGCACGGATCGGAGCAAGTGCGCCTTTGTGCTGGCCAAGACCTCCAACCCCTCCTCCATGGAGCTCCAGGACATCGTAGCGGGGGATCGGCTGGTATATACCGTCATGGGCGACCTGATCCAGCGCTGGGGCCAGGGCACCGAGGGCAAATATCACTATCAGGCTCTGGGAGCGGTGGTGGGGGCCACCCACCCCTCCGTCCTCAAGGAGCTGCGCTACCGGCTGGACAAGACCTTCTTCCTGGTGCCCGGCTATGGGGCCCAGGGGGGCACCGCCGCCGATGTGCGCTACGCCTTTGACGGGCTGGGCCGGGGGGCCATCGTCAACGCCTCCCGCTCCATTCTGTGCGCGTGGCAGAAGACTGGGAAAGATGGCGCGGACTACCAGGAGGCCGCCCGGGCCGCCGCGGAGCAGATGCGGGACGAGATCAAGCAATACGTCACCATTCTGTAAGGAGGGCCGAATATGCCGATTCAACAGATCTGCACCGTGGCCTCCATAACACAGCTGGACGCCTCCGCCTGGTGGATGGTACTGGAGGTCGGGAAGTTGGTGGAACAGCACGGCCTCACCGGCGGGCAGTTTTTCCATATCAAATGCGGGGACGATCAACTTCTCCGCCGCCCCATCTCGGTGGCCATCGCCGGCTGGGATGAACCGGAGGATCTGGCCACCTTGATCTTTGAAGTCCGGGGCGAGGGCACCCATTGGCTGTCCCAACGCAAGGAGGGGGACAAGCTGGACGTGCTGGGCCCCCTGGGCAACAGCTTCGACGTGTCCCGGGAGGGACATTACTTGCTGGTGGGCGGCGGCATCGGCGTACCGCCCCTCATCACCTGCGGCGAGCGGCTGAGCTGGCCCCGGACGGCGGTGCTGGGCTTCCGCACGAAGGACAAGGCGTTTCCTGCCGTGGTCAGCCGCTTTGAGGAGCACTGCGAGAAAACCTGTCTCTGCACCGACGACGGCACCCTGGGCCGCCACGGCTTTGTGGACGGTCAAGTGCGGGAACTTCTTGAACAGGATAATTCCTTTACACAGATTCTGGCCTGTGGCCCCCGGCCCATGTTGAAAAGCGTGGCGGCGGTGGCGGCAGAGTTCGGCGTCCCCTGCCAGGTGTCCATGGAGGAGCGGATGGCCTGCGGCATTGGAGCCTGCCTGGGCTGCGCCATCCGGATGAAAGACGGAAGCATGAAGCACGTGTGCAAGGACGGCCCGGTATTCAACGCCGAGGAGGTGGACTGGGATGCGTGAGAACTGTCTGAATCTGTCGGTGGAGCTGGCGGGGGTGCGGCTGAAAAACCCCGTGGTCGTGGCTTCCGGCACCTTCGGCTTTGGCCGGGAGTACGGCCAGTTCTTTGACCTGTCCGAACTGGGCGGCATCTGCTGTAAGGGCCTTACCCTTCACCCCAGGGAGGGCAATCCCCCGCCCCGGATCGCCGAGACCCCGCTGGGTATGCTCAACTCGGTGGGCCTGCAGAATCCCGGCGTGGACGCCTTCATTCGGGACGAGTTGCCATTTTTGCGGCAACATGATGTAACGGTGATCGCCAACATCTCCGGGAACACCCCGGAGGAATACGGCGTGATGTGTGAAAAGCTGTCCGAGGCCGGGGTAGACATGATCGAGGTCAATATCTCCTGCCCCAACGTGAAGGCCGGGGGGCTGGCCTATGGCACCCGGCCCGAGCTGGCGGCGGAGGTTACCCGGGAGGCGAAACGACACGCCGCTGTCCCGTTGATGGTGAAGCTCTCCCCCAATGTCACCGATATTACGGAGATCGCCCGGGCCGCAGCGGACGGGGGAGCGGATGCCCTGTCCCTCATCAACACCCTGCGGGGGATGCGGATTGACGTGAACACCCGGAGGCCTATCCTCAAAATGAACACCGGGGGCCTGTCCGGCCCCGCCGTCCTCCCCGTGGCCGTTCGTATGATTTGGGAGGTGGCAAACGCCGTTAAGCTGCCCATCCTGGGCATGGGCGGCGTATCCACCGGAGAGGACGCCGCCCAGCTTATGCTGGCGGGTGCGTCCGCCGTGGCGGTGGGCACCGCCCTGTTCGCCGACCCCCTCGCCCCGCTGAAGGTGCGAGACGGGCTGGCGGCAATCGCGGCCCGGCAGGGCCTATCTGCTGTACGGGAACTAACCGGAGGCGTTCGGCCCTGGTGAAGCACAGGAAGGAGAATACTATGACCATCATTTATCTCATCCGCCACGGCCAGGCGGAGGGCAACCTCTACCGCCGATGTCACAGCTGGCACAACGGGCTGCTCACCCGCAGGGGCCGGGAACAGGCGAAGGCGCTGGAGCAGCGGTTCCAGGGCGTCCATTTCGACGCGGTGTATTCCAGCGACCTCTACCGGGCCATGGCCACCGCCAGGGCCATCTACCGCTCCCGCGGCCTCCCCCTGCGGGTGGATCCCAATCTGCGGGAGATCGGCGCCGGCGTCTGGGAGGACGTACCCTGGGGGCAGCTGCTCCACGATCAGCGGGAGCGCTTATCGGCGTTTCTGTCCTGCGACCCCGGTTGGCAGGTGGAGGGCAGCGAGACCTTTCCCCAGGTGCGCCAGCGCATGGCCGCCTCCCTGACCCGCATCGCCGCCACCCACCCGGAGCAGACGGTGGCGGTGATCTCCCACGGCTGTGCCATCCGGGCGGCGCTGTCCGCCTTTCTGGGGATGGATCCCGCCGATATGGGGCAAATTCCCCTGTCCAACAACACCGGCGTGGCCAAGCTGATCTGGGAAAACGGCGGCTTCCGGGTGGAGTATTATAATGATGACAGCCATCTCAGCGCCTCCGACCGGTGGCGGTATCCCACTGCCCAGTCCAACGCCTCCTCCGGCATCCCCGGCATGGAACGCAACGCCATGCACCACCGCTCCCTGATCCTGCCCCAGGAGGAGGAGTTGTACCTGAGCGCCTGCCATGACGCCGGCATCATGCCTTACACCTTCCTGCTGAACGATCCGGACAGCCTTCTGCTGTCTCTGCTGGGGGATCGGCCTGCGGGGGTGCTCCAGATGGATCGAACCAGGGAGGCGGAGCAGGGAGCGGGCTGGCTCACCCTGCTGTGGATGGAGCCGGAGTTTCGGGGCAAGGGACTGGCCATCCAGCTCCTGGGTCACGCGATCTGTACTTACCGGGCCATGGGACGGCAGATCCTGCGGCTGTCCTGCCCGCCGGAGTGCCAGCGGTTCCGCCAGTTCTGCCTCGCCCACGGCTTCACCCAGGCGGACGGTCAGCCCGACGTGCTGGAAACCTACATCGGACTGGAGCTGTAAGCGGGGTGCTCTTTTAAGCCGAATGATGGTTCCATACCGCGGGAAACCCCGGATGCTCCAGCAGAGCATCCGGGGTTCGTTGACAAGCTGACGCCCTCCCCCGATCAGCGGAGGAGGGCGTTTTTTCACTGGATGGACACCACCTGGTACCCGGCCTCCTCTACGGCGGCGCGGATGGCCTCGTCGGCCACGTCCCCGGTGACGACAGCGGTCTTGCTCTCCAGATCCACCGTGGCGGACGCGCCGGGGATGCCGTTGAGCGCCTTGTCCACGTGGGCGCGGCAGTTCTGGCACATCATGCCCTCAATGACGACTTTCTTTTCCATAGCTTTTTGTTCTCCTTTCACTTCAGCGGCGGGTTCTCCGCCGGATTTTACCTCTGTATGGGACTGGATGCTGGGCTTGAAGAACCGCAGCCGCAGGGCGTTGGTCACCACGCACACCGAGCTGAAGCTCATGGCCGCCCCGGCGATCATGGGGCTGAGCTGGGGCCCGCCCCAGATGGCCAGCACCCCCGCCGCCACCGGGATGCAGATGGCGTTGTAGAAAAACGCCCAGAACAGGTTCTGCTTCACGTTGCGGATGGTGGCCCGGGACAGCTCCACCGCCGTCACCGCGTCCGCCAGATCCGACTTCATCAGCACAATGTCGGCGCTCTCGATGGCCACGTCCGCCCCCGCGCCGATGGCCAGGCCCACGTCCGCCCTTGCCAGGGCCGGGGCGTCGTTGATGCCGTCCCCCACCATAGCCACCTTCTCGCCCTTCTCCTGGAGGGCGGCGATCTGCCGCTCCTTGTCGGCGGGGAGCACCTCGCTCACCACGTCCGTCAACCCCAGCTCACGGCCGATGGCCTCGGCGGTGCGCCGGTTGTCCCCGGTGAGCATGACTACCTTGAGGCCCAGCCGCTGGAAGCCCTCGATGGCAGCCCGGCTGGTCTCCTTCACCGTGTCCGCCACGGCGATGATGCCGATGGGTTTGCCGTCCTCCACAAAGAACAGGGGCGTCTTGCCCTGCTCCGCCAGCCCGTCGGCGATCATGGCGTCCTGGCCCAGCTCCACCTTGGCGTCCGCCAGCATGGCGGCGTTGCCCACCAGGTAGGACGCGCCCTGGATGCTCCCCCGCACCCCCTTGCCGTGGACGGCCTCAAAGCCCGTCACCGGGGCCAGGGGGATATTGCGGCGCTCCGCCTCCTCCACCACGGCCCCGCCCAGGGGGTGCTCGGAGGGCTTCTCCAGAGAGGCCGCCACGCACAGCAACTCCTCCACCGTGGTCTTGCCCAAGGGGTACACGTCGGTGACCTTGGGCTTGCCCTCGGTGACGGTGCCCGTCTTGTCCAGCACCACCGTGGTGACGGAGCGCAGGTGCTCCAGCCCCTCGGCGGACTTCACCAGGATGCCGTGCTCGGCACCCTTGCCGGTGCCCACCATGATGGCCACCGGGGTGGCGAGGCCCAAAGCGCAGGGGCAGGAGATCACCAGCACCGCCACGCCGGAGGTGAGGGCCCGCTCAATGGAGCCGGTGGCGATCATCCACACCACGGCGGTGATCAGCGCGATGGCCATCACCACCGGGACGAACACCCCTGCCACCTTGTCCGCCAGCTTGGCGATGGGGGCCTTGGAGGAGGCCGCCTCGTCCACCAGCCGGATCATCTGGGCCAGGGTGGTGTCCTGCCCCACCCGGGTGGCCCGGAGGGTGAGCACCCCGGACTTGTTGATGGAGGCGGAGATCACCGTGTCCCCGGGGCCCTTGTCCACCGGGATGGACTCGCCGGTGAGGGCGGACTCGTCCACGCTGGACGCCCCCTCCACCACCACGCCGTCCACCGGCACCGAGCCGCCGGGCCGCACCAGCACCAGATCCCCCGCCTGCACCTGCTCCACGGGCACCTCCGCCTCCGTGCCGTTCCGGAGCACCGTGGCGGTCTTGGGGGTGAGATCCATCAGCCGGGCGATGGCCTGGCCCGTCTTGCCCTTGGAGCGGGTTTCCAGGTATTTGCCCAGGGTGATCAGGGTCAGAATCATCCCCGCCGACTCGAAGTACAGATCCATGGAGTAGTGCTCCACCAGGGCCATGTCCCCGTGGCCCAGCCCCCAGCCGATGCAGTACAGCGCCGCGACGCCGTACACCACGGCGGCGGCGGAGCCCACGGCGATGAGGGAGTCCATGTTGGGGGACAGGTGGAACAGGGTTTTGAAGCCCACCCGGTAGTATTTCTGGTTGATCACCAGGATGGGCACCGTCAGCAGGAACAGAGTCAGGGCGTAGATCATGGCGTTCTGGGCACCATGGAAGAAGTGGGGAATGGGCCAGCCCATCATGTGCCCCATGGACAGGTAGAACAGGGGGATGAGGAATACAAAGGAGGAGATCAGCCGCGCCCTCATGTTTTTCAGATCATCCTCCATGGCGTCCGCGGCGGGCTTGGCCGGGGCCGCCCCCTCCCCCGGGGCGGCGGGCAGGGACGCGCCGTACCCCGCCTTCTCCACGGCGGACACGATCTGATCCGGGGTCAGCGCCCCGTCCCAGTCCACCGTCATGGAGCCGCCCAGCAGGTTGACGTTCACCTCGCACACCCCGTCCAGCTTCCGCACCGCCTTGTCCACGTGGGCGGAGCAGGCGGAGCAGGTCATGCCGGTGACGTTGAATTTTTGCTTCATCTTGAGTTCACCTCGTCTGCATATGCCGGTTACAGTATCTTCTCTAAAGCCTTCACCAATTCATCGATCTTCTCCGCCCGCTCCGTGTCGCTGCCCGCGTGCTCCACGCAGTGCTTCAGGTGGGCGGTGAGGATCTCCCGGTTGGCCCGGCGGAGCATGGCGTCGGCGGCGGTGACCTGCTGGGAGATGTCCATGCAGTAGCGATCCTCCTCCACCATCTTGATGATGCCGTCCATCTGCCCCCGGGCGGTTTTCAGCAGCCTCAGCACCGTCTTTTGATCGGCCATCATGGGCTGTCCCTCCTTCGTCATAACACCCCCCTGGGGGGTAGTGTTATCCTATCACAGCGCTGAGGGTTTGTCAAGGGGGAGTTCCCGTTTTTTACGCCCGCCCACATAAAAGGCCTGAACACCCGACACGGCCGCATTTCTGGAAAAGCGGGCCGCCGGGATTGTCGGCCCCTACTTGCCCTCTCCGGCGGAGTATGGTATACTGTTACAAATTGACAGGAGGGATTGTTATGCAGGTTACGCTTCAAAAGGGCCCCTTTACCGCCGTCGTGGACACCAAGGGGGGCGAGCTCATCTCCTTCCGGGACGGGGCCGGCACGGAGTACATCTGGGGGGGCGACCCGGCCTACTGGGCGGGCCGGAACCCCATTCTGTTCCCCATCGTGGGCAGCCTGAAAAACGGCCGGGTGGACATCGGCGGCCAGACCTATGAGATGAACCGCCACGGCTTTGCCCGGGGGAGCGAATTCACCCTGGCGGAGCGGGGAGAGGACTTCGCCGTGCTGGAGCTGCGGGACAGCCCGGACACCCTGGCCCGCTATCCCCTCCCCTTCCTGCTGCAGGTTCGACACCAGCTGCTGGCGGACGGCTTTTCCACCTCTTTCACCGTCTCCAACCCCGGGGAGGCCCCCCTGCCCTTCTGCATCGGCGCCCACACCGGCTTTCGTTGCCCTCTGTACCCCGGGCAGCGGTTTGAGGACTACCGGCTGGTGTTCGACTGCGTGGAGAACGCCGACTCCCTCCCCCTCACTGCCGAGGGACTTCTGGCCCCCGGCCCGGGCATCCCCCTCCTCCGCGGCACGGACACGATTCCCCTTAGCCACGAGCCCTTTGACCGGCTGGATACTCTGATCTTTGACGGGCTGCGCTCCACCGGGGTGCGCCTCATTCATAAGGACACCGGTCGGGGCGTGCATATGGAGTTCGGGGACTTCCCTATGATCGCCTTCTGGACTATGGCCGGGGCCGACGCCCCCTTCCTCTGCCTGGAGCCCTGGCACGGCTGCGCCGCCTGGGACAACGAAAGCGGCCGGTTTGAGGACAAACCCCACTGCATCACCCTCCGATCCGGAGAGAAGCGCACCCTCTCCTTCACCATAAAGCCCTTATGATCCGTCTCCTCTCTATTAAGATTTCCTGAAAAAACAGTTCGGACGGTGGACAGTTTCCCCAAACTGTGGTATGCTCTTTGCAAAGAAAGGAGAGATTTCCATGATTCCTCAGCGCAACGTCCCCATATGTATCATCTTGTCCATTGTCACCTGCGGGATCTATGGTCTGTATTGGTATGTCTGCCTCACCAACGAGACAGATGCCGTCACCCAGGAACCCGGCCCCGGCGGCGGGATGTCTCTGCTGCTCAGCCTTGTCACCTGCGGCATCTACAATATCTACTGGGGCTGGAAGATGGGCGACAAGCTGGACTCCTCCCGGGCCCGGAACGGCGTGGTGCCCGGCTCCTTCCCCATCCTGTTCCTGCTGTTGAACCTGTTCGGCCTGACCATCGTCACGCTGGCCATCATGCAGAGCGAGGTCAATCACTACTCCCCCACCCCCAACGCCTGATGCGTTGCGCCTGCCGCTTGCGGCGGGTGCTGGGCGCTCATCGCCCTGCTGGTTGTCTGGGGCGTTGTCCGCAATCTGCTGTAAATCGTCCGGCGCCTCGGGATAAATCCCGGGGCGCCTTCCCTGTTCTACCCTGGCCGCTTTTTGTAGAATTATTTTTTGGCCTTTGTTGACAGCCCGCCTGCCCGGGCCGTATAATAGAGTCATCAAAAGAAGGCGTTTGGAGGTGAAGTCATGCCCAATACATTGGAATGTCTTCTGCGTTTGGCCCTGGCTGCGGTCTGCGGCGGCGCTGTGGGCCTGGAGCGGGAGATCCGGCTCAAAGAGGCGGGAGTACGCACCCATTTGATCGTGTGCTTCGCCTCCTGCATGATGATGATTGTGTCCAAATACGGCTTTGCCGACGTGATGAACTCCCCCGCCGTCAGCATAGATCCCGGCCGCATCGCCGCAGGGCTGGTAACCGCCATCGGCTTTTTGGGGGCGGGCACCATCTTTGCCCGCAGCCGGGAGATCACCGGGCTGACCACCGCCGCAGGGCTTTGGGCCACCGTGGGCATCGGCATGACCACCGGCGCCGGTATGTATGTGCTCAGCATATTCAGCACCGGCTTTATTGTGGTGGTGCAGGCCATTCTCCATCGGGATCACGTCATGATTGGCCATGTGGCGGCGGCTATTATCGTCCAGCTCAGCGACGACCCCGACGCCCCGGAGCGCCTCCGGCAGGCCCTGGAGGATCAGGGCCTGTCCCCCTCCGGGTTCCGGTACGACCGGTGGGAGGGCGTGCTGTCCGTGGAGTTGCGCTTTGAACGCCTGCCCTGTCCCGCCGGGGATCTGGGCAGGCTGCTGACCCCGCTCATGGCCCAGCCGTACATCAAATCCCTCCGCTGGCAGGCTTAGGAAGCATCTGCCCCATTGGCGAAGAAACCGCCGGACGGTGTCTGTCATCCGGCGGTTTCTTTTGGATTTCTTAACAAATAGGCTCTTGCGTTAAAGGGACGGACGCTATATAATACTAAAAGCCTGTGCAAAAAAGGAGGCGGACAGATGCCCGTCATTTCAGTGATCGTGCCTGTCTATCAGGCGGAGTCCTTCCTGCACACCTGCGTCAGCTTCGTGCTGGGCCAGACCTTCCGGGATCTGGAGCTCATCCTGGTGGACGACGGCTCCACCGACGGCAGCGGCGCCCTGTGCGATCAGGCGGCCCGGGAGGACAGCCGGGTGCGGGTCATCCATAAGGCCAACGGCGGGGTGAGCCGCGCCCGCAACGACGGCATCGCCGCCGCCCAGGGGGAATACATCGCCTTCTGCGACGCGGACGACTACATCCTGCCCAATACCCTGGAGGTGATGTATGCCGCCCTGACCGGGGCCGGGGCGGACACCGCCGGCTGCGGTCACTGTCTCCTCTGGCCCGACGGACGGCGGGAGGAGTATCCCGGAGCCCTTCCCGCAGGCACATACGGCCCTCAGGAGCTGCGGGAGGGCATCGTAAAGCCCCTCCTGGGTCAGCGGCTTGATTTCGGCCAGGGCGTGCTTAACGGCTTTATCGTCCGCTTTCTGTTCAGCCGGGAGATTGTCCGGGACAACCAGATCGTCTTCGAGGGCGCCTACCTGGAGGACGAGCTGTTTTTGATGGAGTACTGCCTCCACGCCCGGAAGCTGGCTATGGTGGACGACCCCTTCTATATCTACCTGCAAAATCCCGCTTCCGTCACCCGGAACTACCTGCCCCGCTATCAGGAGGAGTTCGCCCGCTTCCTGGCCCGCAAGCAGGCGCTGGCGGAGCGCTATGAGCTGGACAAGCTGTCCCCCGGGTGGGAGGACAGCACCTGCTGGGCGGGCCTGCTCATCGCCGTGGGCAACGAGTTCGCCCCCGGCAATCCCAAGTCCCTCCGGGAAAAAATCGCCTGTCTCAAAGCGCTGTGCGCTCGACCAGAGCTGGCCGGGGCCATGGAGCGTCTGCGGCCCAAGGGCCTGGCGGGCAACAAGCAGCTGGTGGCCGATCTGCTGTTGGGCAGCCATTACACCCTTCTGGCCCTGCTTTACCAAATCAAGAACCGAGGGAAGTGATCCGATTGTACCTGATCCAAGGCAGCGCGGTCTGCCAGTTCTTCATTCTGCTGTGGGGCGCGCTGTACGGGCTGTATGACAAAAGCCTGATAGCCCAGGGCTTCCGGGCAATCGCCGCCTGGTGGAAACGCTGGTGGCATGGCAGCGCTCTGGCCCATTTCTTCTTTGAAAAGGAGGGCGTGCTCCCCCGCTCCTGGCGGCACAGCCGGCTGTGCCGGGGGCTGAACCTGCTGATCAATCTGCCCGCCGCCCTGCTCCATTGGCTCTACCGGCGGATCCGCCCGGTGTGGGACGACAGCTTCGCCGCCCGCCTGGTGTTCGGCCTGGGCGAGCAGGTTCCCGCCGCCGCCGGCTGGCTGATGCTGGCCATTCTGATCATCCCCTACAGCCAGTGGAACAACGCCTATTCCCTCATCGGCTTTGTGCTGCTCACCCTGCTGGCTGTGGCCGGGGGGATGCGGCGGCGGAGCCTTCGGCTGGACATGGGCTACATCGGGCCCTATCTCCTTTGCTATTTTGCCGCCGTGTGCCTGTCCTGGCCGCTGTCCATGTTCCCTTCCCTGTCCGCCCGCTATCTGCCCTATCACATCACCTGTGCCCTGTGTGTGCTGGTGCTGGTATCCACGGTGGAGGAGGAGGGACAGCTTGTCCGCCTGGCGGGCTTCGGCTGTCTGGGCATGATGGCCGCGTCGGTTGAGGGCGTCCTCCAGCGGCTGGGCGGCCTGGAAATCGACCGATCCTACGTGGATATGTCACTGAACAGCGACTTGCCCAGCCGGATCTATTCCGCCTATGACAATCCCAACGCCTTCGCCGAGGTGCTGGTATTTCTCATTCCCGTGGCCGTCGCCCTCCTGCTGGGGGCCCGCTCCCGCTGGTGGAAGCTGGTTGGGCTGGGCGCCGCGGGGCTGGGCGGTCTGGCCTTGATCATGACCTATTCCCGAGGCAGCTGGGTGGGGCTGGCGGTGGCCGGGGTGGTGTTCGTGTTTCTGTGGAACCGGAAACTGCTGCCCCCGCTCATCGTTCTGGCGCTGCTGTGTATCCCCCTCCTCCCCGACCACGTCCGCAACCGCCTGCTGACCATCTTTGACAGCGGCGACAGCTCCACCAGCAGCCGCGTCCCTCTGTGGAATGCCGCCATCGGCGTGCTCCAGCAATCCCCCGTTACCGGGGCCGGGCTGGGCGCCGACGCGGGCCGCGCGGCGGTTCGGGAGCTGGGCACCTTCCACGGCTCTCGGGGCACATTTACCCACTCCCACAACGTTTACCTCCAGCTCTGGCTGGAGCACGGCCTGCTGGGGCTGACCGCCTTCCTTGTGGGCTGCTGGAACACAGTCAAGCGGGGCGTCAAGGCCGCCGCTCTGCCGGGGTGCCCGCCTCAGGCCCGGCTCATCATCATCGGCGCGGCCGCCGCGGTGTGCGGCAGCCTGGTGAGCGGTATGGCCGATTATCTGTTCACCTATCCCCGGGTCATGCTGATCTTCTGGTTCACGGTGTCCCTGCTGCTGGCAGGCGTCCGCCTGTCCGGACAGGAGCGGCCCTCCCCCGTACCTCACGCCTGAGCGCCGCGCGATCAAAAAAACATTTGAAAAGGAAGGATCATCCCGATGAAAGTGATCGACGAAAAAGGCCGCCTGTTCGGCAAACTGAATGTAATTGACCTGCTGGCCCTGCTGCTGGTGGCGGCGGTGGCGGTGCTGCTGGTGGCCAGGATGACCAGGAAGCAAGTCTCCGGTATGCCCACCAACGACAGGGAGCCCGTCACCATCGTATACACCGTCACCGTCCCCAACGTCCCGCCCGAGTCCTATGAGGTGGTTCGCCGCTTCGTGGACAAGGCCACGGACAAAAAAGATCGGCTGATGACCGGCACCCAGCTTCTTGACGGCTATGTGACCGACTGCGTGGCTGTCCCCCACATCACCTACACCACCGACGCCAACGGCCAGGTCAGCGCGGTTCCCTCCTCCGGGGACGATACCCGGCTGGATCTCACCTTCACCCTGGAGTCCACGGTCACCAACACCATCACCAACGCCGTGGGCAGTCAGGAGGTTCGGGTGGGCAACAACCAGTACGTCAAGACCGCCCACTTTGACTTCTATGGAGTCATCCTGGACGCCCGTTGGAGCTACGAGCAGTGAGCGCTGCGCTCCGTCCTCCCGTCAAATAGCAACGAAGCGGCCTCCCCATCCGGAATATCCGGCGGGAGGCCGCTTCGTTTTGTCTTGCGCTCCGGCGGCCGGTTCCTCAGTCCGCCCGCCTCGCCAGCTTCTCTGAATATTCCGCCCGGAACGAGGCAAACTGCCCCGCATCCAGGGCCTCCCGGATCCGCCGGGTCAGCTCGTTGTAGAAATACAGGTTGTGCATCACCGCCAGCCGCATGGCCAGCATCTCCCCCGCCACAAACAGGTGGCGCAGGTAGGCCCGGGAGAACTTTTGGCACACCGGGCAGTCGCAGTGGGGATCGATGGGCCGCTCATCCAGCTTGAACCGCTCATTTTTCAGGTTCAGCGACCCCTCCCAGGTGAACAACTTGCCGTGGCGGGCGTTGCGGGCGGGCATCACGCAGTCAAAGAAGTCCACCCCCCGGGCCACCGCTTCGATGATGTTGGACGGCGTGCCCACCCCCATGAGATACCGGGGCTTGTCTGCGGGCATATGGGGCTCCACCGCCTCGATGATCTGATACATCACCTCGGTGGGCTCCCCCACCGCCAGGCCGCCGATGGCGTAGCCGCCGCAGTCGATCTTGGCCGTCTCCTTCATGTGCCACACCCGCAGATCCTCGTAGGTGGCCCCCTGGTTGATGCCGAACAGCACCTGCCCCGGGTTCACGCAGTCCGGCAGGGCGCACAGCCGGTCGTGCTCCGCCTTGCACCGCTCCAGCCACCGCAGGGTGCGCTCACAGGAGGCCTTGGCGTAGTCGTAAGGGGCGGGGTTTTCCACGCACTCGTCAAAGGCCATGGCCACGTCGCTGCCCAGGTTGGACTGGATGGCCATGGACTCCTCGGGACCCATAAAGATCCGCCTGCCGTCAATGTGGGAGGCGAAGGTGACTCCCTCCTCGGTGATCTTCCGCAGCCCCGCCAGGGAGAACACCTGGAAGCCGCCGGAGTCGGTGAGCATGGGGCCGTCCCAGCCCATGAATTTGTGGAGCCCCCCCAGCTGCCGCACCACGCCGTCACCGGGGCGCAGGTGGAGGTGGTAGGTGTTGGAAAGCTCGATCTGGCAGCCCAGCTCCTTCAAGTCCAGGGCGGAAACCGCCCCCTTGATGGCCCCCTGGGTGCCCACGTTCATAAAGACCGGGGTCTGGGCCGTTCCATGGGGGCAGGTGAACTCCCCCCGGCGGGCGGCGCCCTCCGTTTTGATCACGCGAAACATAGCATTCTCCTCATGAAATAAACATGGCGTCCCCAAAGGAAAAAAAGCGGTACCGCTCCCGCACCGCCTCGGCGTAGGCCGCCAGCACCCGCTCTCGACCCGCCAGGGCGGACACCAGCATGATCAGGGTGGACTCGGGCAGATGGAAGTTGGTGATCAGCGCGTCCAGCACCTTGAAGCGGTAGCCGGGGTAGATAAAGATGCTCGTCCACCCCGCCGACGCCTTGAGGGCGCCGTCCTCGTCCGCCCAGCTCTCGATGGTGCGGCAGGAGGTGGTGCCCACGCAGATCACCCGGCCCCCCGCCCGCTTGGTCTCGTTGATCGTATCCGCCGTCTCCTGGGGGATCACGCAGTATTCCGAGTGTATCTCGTGCTCGTCCAGGTTCTCCGCCTTCACCGGGCGGAAGGTGCCCAGGCCCACATGGAGCGTCACGTAGCACACCTTTACACCCATTGTCTGCAGCTGCTCCAGCAACTCCTTTGTGAAGTGCAGCCCCGCCGTGGGGGCGGCGGCGGAGCCCACCACCTTGGAATACACCGTCTGATACCGTTCCCCGTCGGCCAGCTCCGCCTTGATATAGGGCGGCAGGGGCATCTTGCCCAGCCGCTCCAGCGTCTCCAAAAAAATGCCCTCGTAGTCAAAGCGCACCAGCCGGTTGCCGCCCTCCAGCTCACCTGTGATCTCGGCGGACAGTTTGATCAGGCCGTCCCCGAAGGTGACCTTCGCGCCGGTACGCAGCTTTTTCCCCGGGCGCACCAGGCACTCCCAGGTCTTGTCCCCCCGGTCGATGAGCAGCAGCACCTCGCAGGCCCCGCCCCCCGCCCGCTTGCCGATGAGCCGGGCGGGCAGCACCCGGCTGTCATTGAGCACCAGACAGTCCCCGGGGCGCAGCAGGGTGGGCAGGTCGTAGAAGTGCAGGTGCCGGGTCTCCCCCGTGGCTTTGTCCAGGGTCAGCAGGCGGGAGCTGTCCCGCCGCTCCAGGGGGGTCTGGGCGATGAGCTCCGGGGGGAGGTCGAAATAAAAATCCGAGGTTTTCACATATATCCCACCGTAATGCCAGTATAGTAGAACTGTAAGATGTTGAGGTAAGTATACCCCTGTTGGGCCATGGCGTAAGCTCCCCACTGGCTCATGCCCACGTTGTGGCCCCAGCCCTTGCCGATGAAGGTGAATACGCCGTTGTTCCCGGTGGTGCTGCTGAGGGTACCCAGCCCGCCGGAGCCGCCGCCGGTTCCCTGCCCGATGGGCTGGGTGGCGCCGCTGCCGGTGATCACATAGGCGTTTTCGCCCACCGGGACGATGTTCCCCGATCCGTCCACGGCGTACAGCCCGGAAAGGCTGTCCACCGGCTTCCCGTTGACGCTCAACTCGGGGTTGGAGGGCTCCGGGGCCGCCAACCTGTCAAAGCCGTAGCGGTAGGAGCGCAGGCCCAGCATCCCCACCACCTCCCGGGAGTTCAGGGAGAACTGCTTTCCGTTGCTGCCGGTGAAGGTCACCATCTTGGGGTTGCCCGAGTCCGTCAGCGAGGTGACGGCGATGGCGGCGACGCCGCCGCCCACGTCGCAGCCCTTGGCCTTCAGCTTGGAGGCCAGCGTGGCCGAGTCCACCGTCTTGGTGTAGTCGTTCTTGACCCCGGATGCGGCCTCATAGGGATCCACCTTGCCCACCAGATAGGGGTAGTTGGCCTGATTGCTCCCCCAGACGGTGGAGGAGCTCTCGCTGGCCCCGCCGTTGCTGGAGTAGTAGGAAGTCTGGGCGATCCTTCCGTTCCAGATGGCCACCTGCCCCGCGGTCTGCTCCACGGCGGCGTCGGAATTACTCCCCGCCCGGGTGCGGCCGGAGTAGGCCTGACAGTGGGTCTCGGCGCAGATGTCGAAATGGTAATTGCTGTGCTTGCTGCCCAGGGACAGCGCGTAGCTCCGGGCGGCCACCGCCTGGGCCTTCAGCGCCTCGATGGGCCAGCTGTTGGACATCTCGTGGGGCACCACGCCCTTGATATAGTCCTCAAAGTCCAAAATGTTCACCACCGTGAGGCTGCCTCCGTTCACCCGCTCAAACCGGAAGCCGCCCACATAGGTGCAGCCCTTGCTGAGGGTGACGTACTCCCCCGGCCCCTCGGCGTTGGGCTCCATGCCCATGCCGGTGCCCTGACCCAGGTCGTCGAACTGGAACAGGATGGTGTTGGTGCCGGTGATCACCACGCTGACGCCGTACTCCGAGGTGCCCTTGATGACCGTCTCCACCCCCTGGGCCGCCAGCGCGGCCTGGGCGGTCTCCGCCCCCGCCCGGGCGGTGTAGTTGCCCACACGGGCATAGAACGTCCCGCCGATGTACGCCGGGAAGCCCCCCGCATAGGCGGACGCCGCCGCCTGGGCCTCTGCGAAGGAGGAGTAGCTGCCGGGGAGCTGGAGGTGGTACTCCCCCACCGCCACGTTGGCGGTGGTGAGGGCGGAGTGGTAGCTGGTATAACCGCTGAAGGTGCCGTAGTAGACGTTCATGGTCTTGACGACGGAGATGGCCTTCTGCCCGGTGGAGCCCAGGGGGACAAACTGGTTCGCCCCGTCGTAATAGCCGAACCGGTAGCCAACGCCGGTGGTGTTGGCGAAGTTCAGCCCCTCCATGGCCCCGGTGCCGAAGTGGAGGCCCACCCGGATGATCCGCCCATCACCCCCGGTGGGGGCGGCGGCGGCCCGCTGCCCCCCGGCGCACAGGGACAGCAAGACGGCGGACAGGCACAGGGCTGCAATTTGCACGAATTTTCGCTTCATGGGCTTCTCCATTTCTCCACTCCGGGGGTTGGTGTAAAATTGACACTTTAGTGCGTTAATGCTATAGTAGTATAGATACAACTGCGGCTCTGCCGTGCAGGTTCGACAGCTTTCTTCATTATACCGTATCTGCCGCCATGCCGCAAGCCCCAATTCGACCCCAGCCTATCATCCGCCCACCGGCGGTCAGGAGGTAATTGTCATGGAAAAGTATAAAGTCGGCATCATCGGCGCCACCGGTATGGTGGGCCAGCGCTTTGTCACCCTGCTGGAGCGCCACCCCTGGTTCCAGCTCACTGTGGTGGCCGCCAGCCCCCGCTCCGCGGGCAAGCGATACGAGGACGCGGTGGCGGGCCGCTGGGCCATGGACGCCCCCATCCCGGAGGAGGCCAGGGATTTGATCCTGCTCTCCGCCCAGGACGATGTGGAGAAAATCTGCGGCATGGTGGACTTTGTGTTCTCCGCCGTGGACATGAAGAAGGACGAGATCCGCGCCCTGGAGGAGGAGTACGCCCGCCGGGAGTGCCCGGTGGTGTCCAACAACTCCGCCCACCGCTGGACGCCCGACGTGCCCATGGTCATCCCCGAGGTGAACCCGGAGCACATCGAGGTGATCAAGGCCCAGCGCCAGCGTCTGGGGACGAAGCGGGGCTTCATCGCCGTCAAGTCCAACTGCTCCATCCAGAGCTATGTCCCCGCCCTGTCCCCCCTGCGCTCCTTCGGCATTGAGAAGGTGCTGGTGTGCACCTACCAGGCCATCTCCGGCGCGGGCAAGACCTTTGCCACCTGGCCCGAGATGGTGGATAACCTGATCCCCTACATCGGCGGCGAGGAGGAAAAGAGCGAGCAGGAGCCGCTGAAGGTATGGGGACACGTGGAAAACGGCGTCATTGTCAACGCGGAGGGCGTCTCCATCACCGCCCAGTGCCTGCGGGTGCCCGTGTCCAACGGCCACACCGCCGCCGCCTTCGTCACCTTCCGGAACAAGCCCACCATGGAACAGATGAAGGAGGCGTGGGCCAGCTTCAAGGGCCGCGCCCAGGAGCTGGCGCTGCCCTCCGCCCCCAAGCAGTTCCTCCACTACTTTGAGGAGCCCGACCGGCCCCAGGCCCGCCTGGATCGGGATCTGGAGGGGGGCATGGCGGTGTCCATCGGCCGCCTGCGCCCGGACAGCCAGTACGATTACAAGTTTGTCTCCCTGTCCCACAACACCCTGCGGGGCGCGGCGGGCGGCGGCGTGGAGCTGGCCGAGCTGCTGTGCGCCGAGGGATATATTGAGCGCAAGTAAGTCGAAAAAGCCTCCCCCCACAAGGGAAAGGCCGGAAATCGCTTGAAAGGATGCTGATTTATGAGAACTCCCGTCTTTACCGGCTCCTGCCCCGCCCTGATCACCCCCTTTGATCAGAACAACATCATCAACTATGACGCCTTCGGCCGCCTCATCGACGCCCAGATTGAGGCGGGGGTGGACGCGGTGTGCGTGTGCGGCACCACCGGCGAGTCAGCCACCATGTCCCTCCGGGAGCACATCGCCGCCGTGGAGTTCTGCGTGAAGCGGGTGAACCACCGGGTAAAGGTCATCGCCGGGGCGGGCTCCAACGACACCTCCGCCGCCGTCTACCTGTCCCAGCACGCCCAGGACTCCGGGGCGGACGCCCTGCTCCACGTCACCCCCTACTACAACAAGGCCAGCCAGACCGGCCTCATCAAGCACTACGAGTACATCGCCGACCGGGTGGATCTGCCCATCATCCTCTACAACGTCCCCGGGCGCACCGGCGTGTCCTTCACTGCCGAAACCTACAAAATCCTGTCCGAAAACCCCAAGATCAACGGCGTGAAGGAGGCCAGCGGCAACTTCTCCCTGCTGGCCCATACCCGGTTCCTGTGCGGGGACGACTTCTACATCTGGTCTGGCAATGACGATCAGGTGGTGCCCATGATGGCTTTAGGCGCCAGGGGCGTGATCTCGGTGGCCTCCAACATCATCCCCGAGGTCATGGTGAAGATGAGCCACCTGTGCCTGGACAACGACTTCGCCGCCGCCTCCAAGCTGCAAATCCAGTACATGGATCTCATCGACGCGCTGTTCACCGAGGTGAACCCCATCCCCATCAAGGCCGCCATGAACCTGCTGGGCATGGACGCGGGCTCCCTGCGCCTGCCCCTGTGCGACATCTCGGACAAGAACCTGGACGTACTCCGCCGCGCCATGGAGCGGGCGGGACTGCTGAAGTAACCTCCGCCCCGCCGTCCCAGGGGATGGCGGGGCGGCAAAAGGAGCTGCTCTTATGCAAAAGATCATCCTTTCCGGCTGCTGCGGCCACATGGGCCGGGCGGTGGCGGACATCTGCGCCAACGACCCGGAGGTGGAGGTAGCCGCCGGCATCGACCTGCTGGCCCAGCCCATGGAGGGCTTCCCCGTGTTCCCCTCCCCCGCCGCCTGCAACCTGGAGGGGGACGTGCTCATTGACTTCTCCCACCCCGCCGCCCTGGAGGGGCTGCTGGAGTTCTGCGCCGCCCGCCGGCTGCCCGCGGTGCTGGCCACCACCGGCTATTCGGAGGAACAGCTGGCCCGGATTGAGGCGGCGTCCCGGGAAATCCCCCTGTTCCGCTCCGCCAATATGTCCATCGGGGTCAACGTGCTGGTGGATCTGGTGCGTCGGGCGGCGGCCCTGCTGGGGGAGGACTTCGACGTGGAGATCGAGGAGCGCCACCACCGCCGGAAGCTGGATGCCCCCAGCGGCACCGCCCTGATGCTGGCGGACGCGGCGGCGCAGGCTCTGCCCTATGAGGCGCAGTACGTCTATGACCGCCACAGCGTCCGCAAGCCCCGGGATGGGCGGGAGATCGGGATCTCCTCCCTCCGGGGGGGCACCATCGTGGGGGAGCATACGGTGGTGTTTGCCGGCCGGGATGAGGTCATCGAGTTCCGCCACCACGCCGCCAGCCGGGAGGTGTTCGCCGTGGGGGCGGTGAAGGCGGCCAAGTTCCTGGCCGGGGTGGGTACAACCGGACTGTACAATATGTCTGATCTTATTGCGGCGCAGGGCAAGTAAACTCAGGAAAAGATTTGTTTCGTTGAGTACTATAGAGATTACAAAAGTGTGAAGCTCCGTCCAACAGTAAGGGCAAGACAGACCATGAATGGTTTGCCTTGCCCTTTTCATAAAGTTACATTTCAGTCAATACCTATAATTTCAGCATCACAGATTTTATATCGAGTTTCTTTGTTGGTGTAAGGCGTACCGTTTTCTAAGCATAATATGATGTTCATTACACCACCATGCGATACAAGCAATACCGTTTTGCCGTGGACTTTGTCCTTAAATTCATACCATGCGGTTCTGATTCTCTGGTAAAACATTTGCGGGCTTTCTCCACCAGACCATGGCTCCTCCCACCCCAAATTGTTCCAATATTTTCCCGGATATTTCTGGGCCGTTTCTTCTTTCAGCATTCCGGCCAGGTATCCGTTATTTGACTCTCTGAATTCGGGCAGGCAGATCACCGGCAAACCGAGATACTCTGCCACAAGCTGTGCAGTTTCTTTTGCGCGGGCCAAATCACTTGAATATATCTCCGTGATACCTTTATTCAGCAGTTGAAGCCTTGCCTCACAAACCTGTTCCTTTCCAACATCGGTCAAACCGAAATCACTCCAACCGCCGTATCTGTCTGGAGCATCGGCCCCATGTCTCATTAAATAAATCATTCGTTCCTCACGCCAGCACAGCCCGGTGAAATACCTTCTTGCCCTTCTTGAGGATGACGCCCTCCCCGGCGAACTTCTCCCTGGGGAACTGGGCCGCCGGGTCGGACACCTTTTCGTCCGCCACGGCCACGCCCCCCTGCTGGATGAGCCGCCGGGCCTCGCCGTTGGAGGCCGCCAGCCCGCACTTCACCAGCAGGGTCAGCGCGCCGATGGAGCCGTCGGTGAAATCGGCGTCCGTCAGCCGGGTGGACGGCATCTCCCCCGCGTCCCCGCCGCCGGAGAACAGCGCCCGGGCGGCGGCCTGGGCCTTGTCCGCCTCCTCCTTGCCGTGCACCATATTGGTCAGCTCCCAGGCCAGGATCTCCTTGGCCTGGTTGAGCTGGGCGTCCTTCCAATGATCCATCTCGTCGATCTGCTCCAGGGGCAGGAAGGTGAGCCAGCGGACGCACTTCATCACGTCCGCGTCCCCCACGTTGCGCCAGTACTGGTAGAAGTCGTAGGGGCTGGTCTTGTTGGGATCCAGCCACACGGCGTTGCCCGCGGTCTTGCCCATCTTGTTCCCCTGGGAGTCGGTGAGCAGGTTGATGGTCATGCAGTGGGAGTCCTTGCCCAGCTTGCGGCGGATCAGCTCCGTGCCGCCCAGCATATTGCTCCACTGGTCGTTGCCGCCGCACTGCAGATTGCAGCCCACCGTCTGGAACATGTGGTAGAAGTCATAGGACTGCATGATCATATAGTTGAACTCCAGGAAGGACAGTCCCTTCTCCATGCGCTGCTTGTAGCAGTCCGCCCGGAGCATATTGTTCACCGAGAAGCAGGCCCCCACCTCCCGCAGCAGCTCCACGTAGTTGAGATCCAGCAGCCAGTCGGCGTTGTTGAGCATCATGGCCTGGCCGGGGCCCTCTCCAAAGTCGATGAACCGCTCCATCTGGTGCTTGAAGCACTGGGCGTTGTGGTTGATGTCCTCCCGGGAGAGCATTTTCCGCATATCGGTGCGGCCGGAGGGGTCGCCGATGGTGGTGGTGCCGCCGCCGATGAGGGCGATGGGCTTGTTGCCCGCCTGCTGGAGGCGCTTCATCAGGGTGAGGGTGACAAAGTGGCCCGCCGTCAGGCTGTCCGCCGTGCAGTCGTAGCCGATATAGAAGGTGGCCTTGCCGTTGTTGATGAGGTTCTTCACCTCGTCCTCGCTGGTGACCTGGGCCACCAGGCCACGGGCCACGAGTTCGTCGTAAATTGTCATACTACTTTCTCCTTTTTCAGTTTTTGGAACAGAAAGCCCCCTGTCCCCTAGGGACAGAGGGCGAAAGCTCGCGGTACCACCTCTGTTTTGCCGTTTCCTCGCAAAAACGACCTCAGGGGGTTCCCGGCAGAACCCCGGCGCTGTACCGGGCGCACCCGTCCGGCCCTACTGGGGAATCGTCCCGTTCAGGCGGCCGCTCCGAGGGGTATTCGCCAGGGGCTCCTCTCCCCCTTCCACCAAGCCGGGGGCTCTCTTGGCAGGAGGCCCATGGGTACTGATCCTCATCCTCGCATTGGCAGAATCATACCATACTCTTTTTCCTTTGTCAAACCCTATTCCAGAATGTAGCCCGGAAGTCGGCCCGGACTGATACTTCCAGACATTGAGAATCTTGTGAACATTGTGTGAATTCACAAAAAGCCCTTTACAACCCCATTGGAAACTGTTATACTATATCAAACAAAAATGAAAGGAGGCGGTGGCAATGAAGATCATCTGCACGTTCCCCGTTGATATTGACGAGTTGATCTTCGCCGGAGAGAGTACCGTTCCCAGCGAGCGCTGAGTGTAAACGGAAGCTTCACAGGCAAGGCTGACTCGTCCCTTTGGGGACGTTTTTATTTTGTAGAAAACCCGGCTGCCAACAGGCAGCCGGGTTTTTTTGCGCTCACCTGCGGTTATTCCTTCCCAGGAACCGCAACAGATACAGAAACAGGTTGATGAAGTCCAGATACAGCTGGAGGGCAGAGTAAATAGACGCCTTTTGCAGCATCACCTGATCGCCGTAGAAATACTCATAGTTGGCCCTGATCTTCTGGTTGTCGTAGGCGGTGAAGCACAGGAACACCACGATACCCACCATGCAGACGATCCGCTCCAGGGCGGTGAAGTTGATGAACAGGGTCAGCAGCCCCGCGATGACCAGGAAGATCAGTCCGCCGATGAGCAGCGGGCGCAGCCGGGACAGGTCGGTCTTGGCAAACCGCCCGTACAGAGCGAACGCCCCGAAAAACAGGGCGGTCAGCCCAAAGATAGAGATGAGGTTGGCCACGTCGTACAGCACGAAGTATACGGAGAACACCATGCCGTTGATCAAGGAATACAGCGCGAACAGCGCCCGCGTCACCCCCACCGACCGCTTCTGGATCCCGGCGGACAGGATCAGCACCACCGCCACCTCCGCGATCAGCAGGATCATGGGCAGATAGGGGATGGAGAACAGGGAGATCACCGCCCCCGTGTAGGCCAGCGCCGCCGCCAGCACAAAGGTGATCATCAGCCCCACAAACATCCATCCGTAGGTGCGGGCCACGTACTGATTCAGCGTCAGCTCCGCCTTGGCGTAGTCGCTGTCGAAGTCGTAGCGGTTCAGATTGCGTTCTTCCATCGTCAACTCTCCTTATCCACCTGTTTCATCTGCTTCAGGTTTCCGATTTTCTGCGCGCGGCGATCCAGCTCGGCCAGCACGTCGTCCAGGGGGATCCCCTTCTCCGCCAGCAGCACCAGCAGATGGTAGATCAGATCCGACGCCTCCCCCACCGTATCGGCGGGCACGTCGTTCTTGGCCGCGATGATGGTCTCGGCGCACTCCTCCCCCACCTTTTTCAGGATCTTATCCAGCCCCTTGTCGAACAGGTAGCAGGTATAGGAGCCCTCCTGGGGGTTGGCCTTTCGATCCAAAATCACCTGGTACAGGGCCTTCAGCGTGCCGTCCATAGCATATCCCTCCCGCGCAATTCTTATTATAGCGCAATCTGATTGAAAAAGCAACTGTCCGCCCCCGTGTGGCAGGTGGGCCCGTCGGGGGCACACAGGTAGAGCAGGGTGTCCGTGTCGCAGTCGGTGTAGACCTCCCGGACGTGGAGGAAGTGCCCGCTGGTCTCCCCCTTGTTCCACAGCTGGTTCCGGCTCCGGCTCCAGAACCAGGCCGTTTTGGTCTTCAGGGTCAGCTCCACCGCCTCCCGGTTGGTGAAGCCCACCATCAGCACCGCCTTGGTGTCCACGTGCTGGATCACCACCGGGATCAGCTCCGATTTTTGAAACAGCAGATCAAGATCAAACATTTCCTACTCCTCCCAGGGCGGCCTCTTTTCCACCCGATCCCAGGGCTCGCCTTTGGGGGATCCCGCCCCCCGCTTCCCGCCCTTTTTCTTCTCCCGCATCCATTCCACCGCGGCGCCCGCCGCTTCCCCGCCCAATTCCAGGGCGATCTCCAGCAAATCGTCCAGCACTTCCGTCACCTCACCGGGATCTCCCTGCCCCGCAGGAAGTCCTTCACCTGGGGCACCGTCAGCTCCCCGAAGTGGAACAGGGAGGCCGCCAGCGCCGCGTCGCAGTCCGTCTCCTCAAACACCTGGGCAAAGTGCTCCAGGCTGCCGCAGCCCCCGGAGGCGATCACCGGGATGGACACGGCCCGCGTCACCGCCCGGGTCATGTCCAGATCGAAGCCCGCCTTGGTGCCGTCCGCGTCCATGGAGGTGAGCAGGATCTCCCCCGCCCCCAGCGCCTGCCCCCGGCGGGCCCACTCCACCGCGTCCATGCCGGTGGGGGTGCGCCCCCCCGCCGTCACCACCTCGCACCAGCCCTCGGGGCGGCGGCGGGCGTCGATGGCCAGCACCACGCACTGGGAGCCGAACCGCTCCGCCGCCCGGCGGATCAGCGTCTCGTCCTTCACCGCGGCGGAGTTCACCGAGATCTTGTCCGCCCCCGCCCGCAGCAGCCGCTGGAAGTCGTCCAGGGTGCGGATGCCGCCCCCCACCGTCAGGGGGACGAACACCTGGGCGGCGGTGCGCTCCACCACGTCGGCCACGGTGTCCCGATCATCGCTGGTGGCGGTGATGTCCAGGAACACGATCTCGTCCGCCCCCTGATCCGAGTAGTATTTTGCCAGCTCCACCGGATCCCCCGCGTCCCGGATGTTCACAAAGTTGACCCCCTTTACCACCCGGCCGTCCCGCACGTCCAGGCAGGGGATGATGCGCTTGGCTAACATGGCAGGCCCTCCAAATAGCGGTCGATGTCCTTTTGGGACTTCAAAACCACCGTTTTCGCCGGGTACGCGGCTTGAATCGCTCTGTGCCGCTCCCGCTTCCGCCGCGTGCGGCCCTTCCACAAAATCCACCACATAAATTCCAGATCCATTTTCTCGTCACAGCCCTCGGCCATGTCGGGCCGGCTTTTCCCCCGGTAGCGGAAATACCGTTTCCATGCCCGGACAAAGCAGGCCAGCCGGGGAAGATCAACCATTATAATTTCGTCCGCTTCCTCCAACCGGCGCTCATACTCGAACTTGGTGTAGTTCCCCTCGATCACCCACTCCGGGTTCTCCATGAAGTCGTGAACCATTCGATGGGCCTCGTCCCGATCCCGCTCCTGCCACCCAGGGATAAACTGGATGGTGTCAAAGTGCAGCACCGGGATGCCTAACCGCTCCCCCAGCGTACGGGCCAGGGTGGACTTCCCCGCCCCACTGTACCCCAGCACGGCGATCTTCATGACTGCGGCCCCGCTTCCCGGATCGCCTCCGCCAAATCCAGTGTCCCGGCGTAGTACGCCTTGCCGATGATGGCCCCGTACAGCCCCATATCCCGGAGACGCTTCACATCGTCCAGGGTGGTCACCCCGCCGGAGGCCACGATGTCGCATCCCACCGCCTTCTGCAGGGCGGCCAGCTGATCAAAGCTGGGGCCGGACAGCATCCCGTCGGTGGCGATGTCGGTGAAGATCAGGGTCTTGACCCCTTGCTCCTCCATCCGGCGGGCCAGCTCCAGGCAGTCCAGGCCGGAGTCCTGTTCCCAGCCCGCGGTGCGTACCCGGCCGTCCAGGCAGTCGATGCCCACCGCCACCCGATCCGGGCCGTACTGCCGGAGGGCGTAGTCCACCACCTCCGGCTTTGTGACGGCGGCGGAGCCGATGACCATCCGGGCCGCCCCCGCCTCGCCGATGGTGATCACGTCCAGCTCATTCTTGATCCCGCCGCCCAGCTCCACGGACAGACCGGACTGCTGGATCACCTCGTAGATCAGGGGGAAGTTGTGCCGCACCCCGTCCCGGGCGCCGTCCAGATCCACCATGTGGATCCACTTCGCCCCGGCGGCGGCAAAGGCCCGGGCCGTCTCCAAGGCGCTGTTGGCCACCTGGCTGACGGTGGAGAACTCCCCTTTTTTCAGGCGGACGCACCGCCCGTCCTTCATGTCGATGGCAGGTAACAGTATCATTGGATCAACTCTCCGAAATTCTTTAAAATTTGCAGGCCCACCTCGCCGCTCTTTTCCGGGTGGAACTGGCAGCCGTACACCCCGTGATAGGCCACCGCCGCCGTCACCGGCCCGCCGTACTGAGTCTCCGCGATCACGTCCTCCCCGCTGGCGGCGAAGCCGCGGTAGGAGTGGACGAAGTACACGCAGGCCCCCTCCTCCAGCCCCCGGAACAGGGGCGAGGGGTTGGGGAAGCTCAGGCTGTTCCAGCCGATGTGGGGCAGCTTCAGATCAGTCTGAATCCTTGCCACCCTTCCGCCGACAAGGCCTAAGCCTTCACATTGTTTCCCCTCCTCGCCCCAGTCAAACAGCAGCTGCATCCCCAGGCAGATGCCCAGCATGGGCTTGCGCCCCGCCTGACGGCGCAGCACGCCGTCCAGCCCCGTCTGCCGCAGCTTGTCCGCCGCGTCGGGGAAGGCCCCCACCCCGGGGAGGAGCACCGCGTCCGCCCGCTCAATCTCCCCGGCCTCGCCGGTGATGAGGGCGCTCTGTCCCAGGTAGGCCAGGGCGTTGGACACGCTTTTCAGGTTGCCCACGCCGTAGTCCACAATGGCCACGGTTTTCATCACAGCGCCCCCTTGGTGGAGGCAACGGCGTCCCCCTCCACCCGGACGGCCTCCTTCAGCGCCAGCCCCAGGGACTTGAACAGCGCCTCGGTGATGTGGTGGGCGTTGTCCCCATACTCGCACTTTTGATGTAAAGTGATTCCACTATTCATAGCCAGCGCCCGCATGAATTCCACCGTCAGACAGCTGTCATAGCCGCCGATCGTGGGCTGGGGCATGGGCGCGTCAAACACCAAATAGGGCCGGTTGGACAGATCCAGCACCGTCCGGCACAGCGCCTCGTCCATGGGCACCAGGGCCGAGCCGTACCGCCGGATGCCCTTCCTGCTTCCCAGCGCGGCTGTGAGCGCCTGTCCCAGCACGATGCCCACGTCCTCCACCGTGTGGTGGCCGTCCACGTGGAGATCGCCCAGGGCGGACAGCTCCAGCCCGAACCCGGCGTAAAAGGCCAGGGCGGTGAGCATATGGTCGAAGAACCCGATGCCGGTGGACACGCTGACCTCCCCCCCGTCCAGGCACAGGCTGAGGGTGATGTCGGTCTCTTTGGTGGTGCGCTGAATGGCATAGGCCCGTTCCGAACCTGAGACAATGGGGACATTCATGGTGTGTTCTCCTTTTCAAATCGAACCTGGATGGAATTGGCGTGGGCGGTGAGCTTTTCCGCCTGGGCCAACGCGATGATTTCCCCGGAAATGGGCTCCAGCGCCTCCCGGCTGAACTCCAGCACGCTCATGGATTTCAGGAAGCTGTCAACGCTCAGCGGCGAGAAGAACCGGGCCGTGCCGCTGGTGGGCAGCACGTGATCCGGCCCCGCCAGGTAGTCCCCCAACGGCTCCGGCGTGTACGCCCCCAGGAACACCGCCCCGGCGTTTTTCACCAGGGGCAGCAGGGCCCGGGGATCCTCGGTGACGATCTCCAGGTGCTCCGGGGCGATCTCGTTGGCGATCTCCACGCACTGGGCCAGATCCCCGCACACAATGGCGCAGCCGAAGTCCCGCAGGGACGCCTCCATGATCTCGGAGCGGCTGAGATAGTCCGTCTGCCGGACGATCTCCCCGTCCACTGCCCGGGCCAGCTCTGGATCGTCGGTGAGCAGCACCGCCGAGGCCAGCCGGTCGTGCTCCGCCTGGCTGAGCAGGTCGGCGGCCACGTACTTGGGGTTGGCGGTCTTGTCCGCGATCACCAGCACCTCGGAGGGGCCGGCCACCATGTCGATGTCCAGGGCACCGTAGGCCAGCCGCTTGGCCGCCGCCACATAGGCGTTCCCCGGCCCCACCAGCTTATCCACCCGGGGGATGAACCCCGCGCCATAGGTCACCGCCGCCACCGCCTGGGCCCCGCCCACGGCGATGACCCGATCCACCCCGGCAATCTTCGCCGCCGCCAGCACCGCGTCGCTGAGGTTCTCCGTGGGGGGCGTGATCATCACGATCTCCCCCACCCCCGCCACCTTGGCGGGGACGGCGTTCATCAGCACCGAGCTGGGGTAGGCGGCGGTGCCGCCGGGGACGTAGATCCCCACCCGGCCCAGCCCCCGGACGATCCGGCCCACCCGGCCCCCGTCGGGGGATGTCCACTCGCCGCTCTTTTGCAGCAGCTTCTCATTGTAATCCCGGATGTTTTTTGCGGCGTGTTCCAGCGCCGCGATCAGCTCTGACGGGCAGGCGCTGTACGCCTCGTCCAGCCGCTCCCGTCTGATCTCATAGGGCGCCTTGTGGTCGAACTGGCGGGAGTACCGCTCCACCGCGGGCAGGCCCTCCTGCCGCACGTTCTCCATGATGGCCTTGACGGCCAGCTCAATGTCCGCGTTTTTCTCCGCCGCCCGGGCCCGCATGGCGTCCAGTTGGCGGCGCTCGGCGGAGCCGTCCGCTTTGATGATGGTGATCATGCCTTTCCCCCCAATTCCCGCTCCACACGGGACAAAAAGTCCGTGATCTCAGTCTTATACAGCTTCATGGACGCGGTGTTCACAATGAGCCGCGCCGACACCTGGGCCACGTCCTCGATGGGCTCCAGCCCGTTCTCCCTCAGGGTGGCCCCCGTCTCCACAATGTCCACGATGCCGTCGGCCAAGTCCAAAATGGGGGCCAGCTCCACGCTGCCCTCAATCTTGATGATGTCCACGTCCATCCCCCTGCCCTCGAAGAAGGCCCGGGTGACGTTGGGGTACTTGGACGCCACCCGCCGGGTCTTGTAAGTGCCGTAAAAGTCCGTCCCCTTCTTCACCGCCAGGGCGAACCGGCACCGGCCGAAGCCCAGATCCAGCACCTCGTAAAAGGCCCCACCCTTCTCCAGGATGGTGTCCTTGCCCACCACGCCCAAGTCGCACACCCCGTGTTCCACATAAGTAATGACGTCGGGAGCCTTGGCCAGCACCACGTCCAGCGGGTAGTTGGGCAGGGCGTGGATGAGCCGCCGTCCCGGATTCCGCACCGGGGCGCAGTCCAGCCCCGCCCCCTCGAACAGCTCCACCGACTTGTCCTGCAAGCGCCCCTTGGTCAGGGCGATCCTCAGCCGTTCGCTCATACCGTCAGCCGCCTCTCCGCTCCATTTTCCAGGACAAGCACCTCTTTGGCCCCCTTTTCCCGGGCAAGGCTCAGGGTGCTGTCCAGCGTCCGGCAGGGGGACAGCTCGCAGCTCCCCGCCGGCCTGCTGTCCACCTCCGCCAGCGCCCGGGCCAGCTGGCCGGGGCCGTAGTGGATCACCGTCTCCAGCCGGGGCGTCTCCACGGTGAGGCAGGCCCCCACCGCGTCCACGTCCACGGCAAAGCCGGTGGCCTCCGCCTTCCGGCCGAACTGCTCCATCAGGCCGTCGTACCGCCCGCCGGACAGCACCGGGGCCCCCGCCCCCTGGGCGTAGCCCCGGAACACCACGCCGGTGTAGTAGTCCAGCTGGTGCACCAGCCCCAGGTCGAAGCGGACGCAGTCCCCGCAGCCGGTGGCGGCCAGCTCGCCGTACAGCCGCCGCAGGTAGTCCAGGCTCTCGCAGGGGCCCGCCAGCTTTTCCGCCTCGTCCAGCACCTCTGGCCCGCCGAACAGGTAGGGCAGGCGGCGCAGGGCCGCATAGGCGTCCCCGTCCCGGTAGGGCTCCAGCAGGTCGTTGAGCAGGGCGAAATTCTTCCCCTCGATGGCGGCGCGCAGCCGCTCCTGCTCCTCCCCCGGCATTTTCATCCGGCCGGCCAGCCCCCGGTAGAACCCGGCGTGGCCCAGCTCGATGTGGAACTGCTCCAGGCCGCAGCAGCGCAGGGCGTCCACCGCCAGGGCCACCATCTCCAGATCCGCCTTCTCCCCCACCGCGCCGATCATCTCCACGCCGCACTGGGCCATCTCCCGGCTGCCGCCCCCGTGGGCCAGGCGGTCGCGGAACACCGTCTGGTCATAGTAAAGCCGCTGGGGCAGGGGCAGATGCTTCAATTTTGTGGCCGCCACCCGGGCGATGGGGGCGGTGCAGTCGGGCCGCATCACCATGATCCGCCCGGAGCGGTCGATGATCTTCAGCATGGACTCCTGGGGGATGGGGTTGCCGGACTGGACGAACAGGTCATAAAACTCCACCTCGGGGGTGATGACCTCGGTATAGCCCCGGCGGCGGAACAGCTCCACCAGGGCGGACTGCACCCGGCGGCGCTCCAGGCACTCGGAGAACAGGCGGTCACGGGTGCCCTCGGGGGTGTTAATGTGGATGTTCATTGGGTTTGCCTCCAAATTCTTTAGCTCGCTAATGTGGTGAATCTTACCACATCCCCATCCAT
>SFVC01000077.1 GCA_004560375.1 bacterium | reverse complement strand
GTGCTCTTCCGATCTCGAGGAGCCGGTGCGGCCCAAACCCGAGCCGAAGCCGGAGTCTAAGCCCCAGGAGGCTCCCGATGAGCCTCTGCCCCGGAAGAAGGGGAAGGCTTTCTTTTCCCGCAGGGGGGAGGATGTGATGACTCCGGACCAGGTGCTGCGGCCCCAGGAGCCGGAGCCTGCGCCGGAGGTGCCGCCTGCGGCCCAGTCGGAGCCGGAGCCTGCCCCCCAGCCGGAGAAAAAGTTCCGCCGGGGCCAGGAATCCGCCGCCCGGGAGGTGGAGCAGCACGCCCAGGAGGTGAGCCAGGCCATCGAGGAGGAGCTGGCGGAGCCGGAAGAGGCGTATCAGTATCCCCCGGTGACCCTGCTGGACCAGAACAGCGACGACAACTATACCGAGGTGGGGGCGGAGCTGCGGAACAACTCCCGCCGCCTGGCCCAGACCATCACCAGCTTCGGCGTGGACGCCAAGCCCGGGGACGTGGTCCATGGGCCCAGCGTCACCCGGTACGAATTTACCCTGGACCAGGGGGTGAAGCTGTCCAAGCTCACCAACCTGGCCGACGACATCGCCCTGGCCCTGGGCAGCGGCGGCGTGCGCATTGCGCCCATCCCCAACAAAAGCTCCGTGGTAGGCATCGAGGTGCCCAACCGGGTGGTGACGGCGGTGCGCATCCGGGACGTCATCGACTCCCGGGCCTTTGCCGAGCATAAGTCCCGGGTGGCCTTTGCCGTGGGCAAGGACATCGGCGGCAACTGCATCGTGGGGGACATCGCCAGACTGCCCCATGTGCTGATCGCCGGCACCACCGGCTCCGGTAAGTCCGTGTGCACCAACTCGCTGATCGTGAGTCTGCTGTACAAGTCCACCCCGGAGGAGGTCCGGTTCATCATGGTGGACCCCAAAATGGTGGAGCTGGCCCCCTACAACGGCATCCCGCACCTGCTGATCCCCGTGGTGACGGACCCCAAAAAGGCCGCCGGGGCCCTGCAGTGGGCGGTGTATGAGATGATGAAGCGCTATAAGCTGTTCTCGGAAAACGGGGTAAAGGACCTGGCCGGGTTCAACGCCCTGGCTCAGCGGAATGAGGAGCTGAAGAAAATGCCCACCGTGGTGGTGGTCATCGACGAGCTGGCGGACCTGATGCTGGTGGCGGCCAAGGAGGTGGAGGAATCCATCTGCCGGGTGGCCCAGATGGGCCGCGCCGCCGGGATGCACCTGGTCATCGCCACCCAGCGGCCCTCCTCCGACGTGATCACCGGCCTGATGAAGGCCAATATCCCCAGCCGCATTGCCTTCGCCGTGGCCTCGTCTCTGGAGTCCCGGATCATCCTGGACACCACCGGCGCGGAGAAGCTGGTGGGCAAGGGCGACATGCTGTATGCCCCCCTGGGGGCCGGAAAGCCCACCCGGGTCCAGGGCTGCTTCATCACCCCGGAGGAGATCGAGCGGGTGGTGGACTATGTGAAGCAGAGCGGCGAGGCGGAGTATTCCCAGGACGTCATGGACAAGATCGAGCAGGCGGTGAAGGAGAAGGAAAAGGGCGGCGGCAAGTCCGCCGGTACGCCCGAGCCCGCCGGGGAGAGTCCCGACGACGAGCTGCTCAGCGCCGCCGTGGACGTGGTGCTGGAAACGGGGCAGGCCTCCGTGTCCATGCTCCAGCGGCGGCTGAAGCTGGGCTATGCCCGGGCGGCCCGCCTGGTGGACCAGATGGAGGAGCGGGGCTATGTGGGCCCCTTCGAGGGCTCCAAGCCCCGGCAGCTGCTGATCGACAAGGCCAAGTGGCAGGAGCTGAAAATGGCCAAGGCCCCGGCCCCGGAGCCGGAGATCGACCGCAATGGCTCCATCCGGGACGTGTTCGAAAGCCGGGACGCCCTGGACTGAACAATATAACAAAGTCAGGAGAATACACACGGAATATCGCGCGCTGCCCCACGGCGGGGAAAAGATCAGCGTCATCGGCATGGGCTCCTCCGTCATCGGCGGCGGAAACCGGTCAGCGGCAGGAGCTTTACGCCCGCTGCCAGCGGGAGGGCGTGGGCATCTCCGTGATGAAGCCCTTCTGCGGCGGCCAGCTGCTGGATGCCCAGCAGTCCCCCTTCGGGGCGGCGCTGACCCCGTATCAGTGCCTGCAATATGCCCTGAATAAGCCCGGCGTCATGACGGTGCTGCCGGGGATCGCCGACCGGCAGCAGCTGCGGCAGGTGCTGGGCTTTTTGGAGGCCCCGGCGGACGCCATGGGCAAGTGCGTATACTGCAAGCACTGCCACCCCTGTCCCGCCGGGCTGGACGTGGCCCTGATCAACAAGTATTACGACCTGTCCCGGCTGGGAGACGGCCTGGCCCGGGAGCACTACCTGACCCTGGAAAAGCAGGCCGGGAACCGCGTGGGATGCGGCCACTGCGACGGGCGCTGTCCCTTCCATGTGGCCCAGAGCAGCCGGATGCAGGAAATTCTGTCCTATTTCGGGGCATAATCACGAAAAATAGGGTGCCGCCCGGGGGGAAAATTGGTTCCCTCCGGGCGGCGCGGTTTCCTGCGGGGTTCTTGACGAACGGGGCGGTTTCGGTTATCATAGGGCCGATGGGAAAAATTAACAGCCGTGCCGGTCGTGTCCGGGGCGGCTGATCCTGCGCGAAAAGAGGAATCCAATGTTTTTTGGAAAATTGTGGGAGCTGTTCCTGGACTCCTTTCCCAAAATCCTGCTTCCGGGGCTGACCATGACCATTCCCCTGACGGCCATTTCCTTCACCCTGGCGCTGATCATCGCGGTGGCCATGGCCCTGGTGCAGTTTGCCAACGTGCCGGTGCTGCGGCGGGTGGCCCGGTTCTATATCTGGATCTTCCGGGGGACGCCGCTGCTGGTGCAGCTGTTCATCGTGTTCTATGGACTGTCCCGGGTGGGCATCGCACCGGACCGGGAGAAGAAGTACGATTTCTCCACTCCCTATGCCTTCAACCGCACCGCCGTGCTGGTGCGGGGGGACT
>SFVC01000076.1 GCA_004560375.1 bacterium | reverse complement strand
CACCCGGGACCAGTTGAGGCCCACCTCGCAGATCGTGCCCACGATGGCCCCGGTCTCGTCGATGACGCAGTCATGGACTTCCACACCGTGCTGGGAGCCCTTGTTCAGCGTCAGGGTGGAGGTCCAGTTGCTGACGGCGTGCTCCGTGATGAGGGCGGCCTCCAGGTCGCCGGTGATGTCCCGCCGCTGTTCCCGCAGGTTCAGAAGCTCCCGCAGCCGGGCGTTTTCGGCGCTGTCGGCCTCCGCCTGGCGGATGGCGTCCTCCATCTCCGCCAGCTGGCGGCGCAGGGCGGCGTTTTCCTCCTCCAGGGCGGTGGTGTCCCGGTAATAATTCTGCTTGTCGTTGAACCAGGTGGCCACGGCGGTGTACGCCGCCCGGAAGGGCGCCGCGATGGTGTTGGCGGCGTTGACCAGCGGCGAGGACGTATAGCTCAAAACGGACATGACAGCCAGCGCCACGGCAATGACCGCCGCGGCGAACAGTACCCAAAGCCCGTGCTCTCTCAGAAAATTCTTCAAAGAAATGCCTCCTTAAAGGCAAGTGATACCGAATTGCTCCAGCATACGGCTCAGCCGCAGCAGCGGCAGGCCCATCACATTGAAAAAGTCGCCCCGGATGCCCTCCACCAGCAGGGAGCCTTTGCCCTGGATGCCGTAGGCCCCAGCCTTGTCCATGGGTTCGCCGGTGGCGATATAGGACAGCAGCTCCCGTTCGGAAGCGGGCCGGAAGACGACCTCCGTCTCCTCGCTCCCGGTGACGGCGCGGCCGCCCTGCCGGATGGTGACGCCGGTGCAGACGGTGTGGTGCCGCCCCTGGAGGGCAGTCAGCATCCGCAGGGCGTCGGCCTCATCGGCGGGCTTGCCGAGACGCTGATCATCCAGGAATACCATCGTATCGGCGGTGATAACGATTTCCTCCGCCGTGCACAGCTTCGCGGCGGCGTCCGCCTTTTCCCGGGAGATATACTCCACGATCTGCCGGGGGAACAGGCCCTCCGGGTAATTTTCCTCTGTCTCCGGCACCCGGATGTCAAACTCCGTGATGCCCATGCGCCGCAGCAGCTCCTGCCGCCGGGGGGAGGCGGAGGCTAAAACGATGTGTGCCATGGTGAACGCCTCACTTTCCCGTGGAGCCGAAGCCGCCCCGGTCAGGGCCGTCCAGACGCTCCACCCGGGTGAACCGCAGCGGCGGCTGGTTTTGCATAATGCGGAACTGGCAGATGCGGGCATTCTTTTCGATGGTCACGTCCCGGGTGGCGTAGACCGGCATCCGCCACTGGTCGTTGTCGCCGCAGTAGGAGCAGTCCACCACGCCCATGGAGTTGGTCTGCAGAATGCCGTAGTTCTTGAACGTGGAGCTGCGGGGCACAATGTGGGCCTCGCAGCCCTCCGGCAGGGCGATGGCGACGCCCAGCGGCAGCAGCCGGAACTCACCTGCCTTCAGCGTGACCTCCTCCGCCAGATGGAGGTCGATCCAGTCGGACTTCCCGTCCACATAGCACAGCTCGTCGATGTCATTCGTAAAGTATTTGACCTTGATTTCTTCCATGTGAAACTCCAAAAAACGATAATATATCGTAATATAAATTAAAAATTATACAGTTTGTATTGAAAATAAAGGGGCAAGTGCGGTTTTATTCAACGCCGCGCTCGTAAAGGCCCCGGGTAAATTCCCCGGACGCGGACGCTCCCTCCAGGTATCCCCGGTACACCCGCACGCACTCCTCCGGCGTCTCCGTGGTGAACCGCAGCCGGGCAAAGGTAAGCCCCAGCCGCTTGTAGTCCGCCCGGTCGGCCAGCCACAGCGGCTTGCTGTTCTCGACTTCCGTGCGGTGTCCGAACACCGGCAGCAGCGGGAAGGCTGCTCCGGTGCGGTCGTTCAGGAAGTTTGGCCGGTCACAGCGGCAGCCCACGCTGTTCTGGATGAGGCAGTTTTCCGTCACCATCAGCGGCAGCCGCCCGTAAACGATGGCCTCGGCGGGCAAAACTTTCGGCATGTCCCGCATCTGGGCAAACCGCAGCTCGAAGGACAGACAGGCGGAGGAAAGACCCTTCTTCCGCAGATAGTCCAGAGACCGCCCGTTGAACACATTCAGCCCGAAATCGCCGTAGGCCGTCCAGCCCTCCGGCACCAGGCTGAGGTGTCCGATGTTGCCCACAGCCACGGCCCGGACGCCCATAGCGCCCACCCGCTCCAGCATGGCCCGGAGCCGGGGCTCGTCCCGGTCCCGCCAGACGCGGGGCAGGACGGCGCACCAGTCGGTATCTCCCAGCGGCAGGGCGGGGAAGTCCGCCATCAGCTCCAGCGGCACATAGGCCCTAGCGGGGCGGAGGTCCAGCAGTCCGCCCGTCAACTGGGCGGCATTCGTCACGGAAACCGTAAACTGGGGCGTATCCGCGGAGTAGTCTATATCCGGCAGAGGAGGAACCGGCAGTTCCCGCCGCTCCGGCGGTGTGGTGCGGGCTTCTTCCAGAGCGGACAGGGCGTCCCGCCGCAATGCGTTGACGGCGCTGGCCGCCAGAGCCAGGCCATCGTCCACCCGGACAGCGGCGCTTTCGCACCGGAAAGCAGTGCCCCCGGTCTTTTTCAAACGTTCTTCAATTTCGGAGGCGGTAATGGCCCGGTTCCGGGCGGTCTCCGGCACGGCGCCCGTGACGGTGACCGTATGCCCGTCGGCGTCGGAGACCGTCAAAGAGCAGGGCGCTCCCGCCCGTATCTCGCAGTCAAACCGCACCGGGACGGTGCGGAGGTCGCCCTTTTCGTAGGCGGCCCGGGCTTCGTCGAACAATTCCTTTGGCTCCGGGGCGTTCTCCGGCCTGGTGCCGAACATCTCCGGGCCGTGCTTGCCCTGCCAGTACCAGTCCGTGAACCCGGAGCGGGAGAAAACCTGGGCCAGCTCCGCTTCCTCGGCGGAGGTGGGGCCCCGCCCCTCCTTCAGCAGCCGGGCGTAAATGCGGGTGATGACGGCCACATATTCCGGCCGCTTCATCCGTCCCTCCAGCTTCAGACAGGCCACGCCC
>SFVC01000075.1:2500-4080 GCA_004560375.1 bacterium | reverse complement strand
AGACAGCGCCCAAGTCGTTACGCCATTCGTGCAGGTCGGAACTTACCCGACAAGGAATTTCGCTACCTTAGGACCGTTATAGTTACGGCCGCCGTTTACTGGGGCTTGGCTTCGGAGCTTCGCTTGCGCTAACCCCTCCGCGTAACCTTCCAGCACCGGGCAGGCGTCAGACCCTATACGTCGCCTTGCGGCTTTGCAGAGTCCTGTGTTTTTGATAAACAGTCGCTTGGGCCGTTTCGCTGCGACCCCCGCGGGCTCGGCGCGCTTGGCGCTCCACCTGCAGGGGCACTCCTTCTCCCGAAGTTACGGAGTCGTTATGCCGAGTTCCTTAACCATGGTTCTCCCGATCGCCTCGGTATACTCTACCCGCCTACCTGTGTCGGTTTTGGTACGGGCACCATCCGCCTCCCTAGAGGTTTTTCTTGGAAGCATGGACTCGCCGGCTTCGGCCATATGCCTTCGTCTCGCGTCTCGGGGATGTATGCAGCGCTGGTTTCCATGCGCTGCCCCCTACCTGCTTTCACGGGGACGTCCAGAACCCCGCCCGGCTATCCTTCTCCGTCGCCCCATCGGTGGTAACGGCTCGTGGTGGTACAGGAATATCAACCTGTTGTGCATCGGCTACGCCTGTCGGCCTCGCCTTAGCTCCCGACTGACCCTGGGGGGATTAGCCTTGCCCAGGAACCCTTAGGCTTACGGCGGCGGCGTTTCCCACGCCGCTCTCGTTACTCATGCCAACATCCTCACTTCCGTGCGGTCCACGCATGGTCGCCCATGCGCTTCGGCCCTGCACGGAAAGCTCCCCTACCACTGTTGTTCACAGTCCGCCGCTTCGGTGCCATGCTTAGCCCCGTGTATTGTCGGCGCATGTCCACTCGACCAGTGAGCTGTTACGCACTCTTTAAATGCATGGCTGCTTCTAAGCCAACATCCTGGTTGTCTAGGCAAACGCACATCCTTTGCCACTCAGCATGAACTTGGGGACCTTAGCGGGCGGTCTGGGCTGTTTCCCTCTCGAATACACAGCTTAGCCCACATATTCTGACTCCCGGGCTCTGGGGTCGCGGCATTCGGAGTTTGGTTCCTGTTGGTAGGCGGTGAGGCCCCCGCAAGGATCCAGTGCTCTACCGCCGCGACCGAACGCCCGAGGCTAGCCCTAAAGCTATTTCGGGGAGAACGAGATATCTCCGGGTTTGATTGGCCTTTCACCCCTATCCACAGGTCATCCCCTCCGTTTTCAACCGAAGTGGGTTCGGCCCTCCACAGGGTCTTACCCCTGCTTCAGCCTGCCCATGGATAGATCACCCGGCTTCGCGTCCACGGCATGCGACTAAAAAACGCCATCTTAAAGGCTCGCTTTCACTGCGGCTCGCTTCCAAGCTTAACCTCGCCGCATACCGTGACTCGTTGGCTCATTCTACAAAAGGCACGCCGTCACCCATCATGTGGGCTCCGACTGCTTGTAGGCGCGCGGTTTCAGGTACTCTTTCACTCCCCTCCCGGGGTGCTTTTCACCTTTCCCTCACGGTACTGGTTCGCTATCGGTCATAGGAGAGTATTCAGCCTTGGAGGGTGGTCCC
>SFVC01000074.1 GCA_004560375.1 bacterium | reverse complement strand
CCGGTAGATGTCCTTCAGCCGCTCCCCCACGGCCTCCAGGCTCCGCTCCTCCGCCGTCCGCCGCCCGGCGGCGGTGAGGTCCGGGAGGTCTCCGGCCAGCAAATCCATTACGATTTGTTGAAATCCGTCCGTATTCGACGCTTTGTATACGGTTTTCCCGTCCTCCAGCCATCCCTCATACACCGGGATGTCCCGCAGGACCGAGGGGATGCCGCAGGCCAGGCCCTCCAGCACCACGATACCCTCCGTCTCCTCATGGCTGAGAAAGGCGAACACGTCCGCCCCCTGGTACGCCTCCCGCAGCCGCTCCCGGTCCACAAAGCCGGGAAACAGGACGTTGGACGGTGCGTTCCGAATGGCCTGCGTGATCTCCGCCGGGATGAGCCGGGGGTCCGTCCAGCCGAACCAGAGGAACCGAACATCCGGCATTTTCCGTGCCAGCTCCAAAAACTCCGGCAGGCCCTTCCGGGCGATGGTATGGCCCACGGAAATGACCGCCTTTTCGCCCGATTTCAGGCCGTAACGGCGGCGGAACGCATCCTTTGCGGCAGGATCGGGATGAAAAAAGTCCGTGTCCACGCCGTTGGAAAGGTCGTACACCGGCTTGCGCAGGCCATACCCCGCCAGCAGGCGGCGGGAGTAAGGCGTGGGCGTCAGCACCACATCCCCCAGGCCGTAGCAGAAGGTGATCCAGCGGCGGAACAGGGGCGAGAGCAGGTCGCTGCCCCGGAAGGAGCCGCGGAAATCCTCCATGGTGGAGTGGCCGTACCACACCACCTTCCGCCTCCGGAGGCGGGCCAGCAGGGCTGTCACCACGGAGTCCGGCAGGACGGTATTGATATGAACGGCGTCGGTGTCCGGCACAAAGCGGTCGGTGACGGTCAGGCCGCACCGGGTCAGGCTGTCCGCCTGATGGCGGATGGCCTGTCCCACGCCGCTGCGCCCCACCAGCTTTTCGCCGCCGCGATAGAGGAAGATCGACATGGTATTCTCCTTTACGTCCCTTATACCAGAGCATTCCAGACAAGCGTCAGCCCCAGGCTGTACAGGGCGATGGCAAAGGGCTTGCACAGCAGGATGATGGCAGTGTACCGCCCCCAGCTCATCTCCGTGGTGCCCGCCAGATAGCACAGGAAGTCGTCCGGCGCCACCGGCAGGAAGATGGCCAGGGCGAACAGCCGGGCAAAGCGGTCCTTCTCCTCCGTCCAGTGGCTGTACCGGGCAATGGTCTTTTCCGAAAACAGCAGGCTCAGCAGGGGCTTTCCGCAGTTTCGGGCCACAGCGAAGGCCAGCAGGGAGCCGATGCAGATGCCCACGTAGTTATACACAAAGCCCCGCACCGGGCCGAACAGCAGCACGCCGGCCAGGCACCCCAGGCCGCCGGGGAGAATGGGCACCACCACCTGCACCGCCTGAAAGACGGTGAACAGCAGAGCGCCTGCCATGCGGCAGCTGGCAACCAGCGCGTGGAGCCGCTCCTGAGAGGTCAACACCCCCGTCTGCCAGCCCCAGAGGGCCACCAGCAGGCACAGGGTAAAGCCTGTAAAGGAAACGACCTGTAAGGCTGTTTTTTCCACGGACCGGGTCATGCGCCCACCGCCTCCGTCCCGGTTCCCCGGCGTGCGATCTGGAGGCGGTAGATGGTCTCCGCCCGCTCCGCGAACCGCTGGAGGGAAAACTCCCCGGCGCTCCGCCGAGCCAGCTCCCGCATCTTGTCCTGGTGGTGGGGCTGGGACTGGAACAGAGCCAGCTTCCGCTGGAATTCATCATCGTCCCGGTAGGTCCAACCGTTCTCTCCCTCCCGGATGACGCCCTCCAGACAGGGGTCCGCCCGGCACAGGGCCGGGATGCCCGCCGCCAGGGCCTCCACGTACGTCAGGCCCTGGGTCTCGCTGGTGGAGGCGCTGACGAACAGGTCGCCAAGCTGATACCAGTCGGCTACCTGCTCCGCCGGGATCATGCCCGCGAACACCACGTCCGGGGCCTCCAGGCCCAGACCTGCCGCCGTTCCCTCCAGCCGGGCGCGGTCGGGGCCGTCTCCCACCAGCAGCAGCGTCACCGGCACGCTCCCCATCTCCGCCCGGAGCCGCAGCAGCTCGTCAATGTTCTTCTCCTCCGCCAGACGGCCCACGGACACCAGCACCAGGTTCTCCTGAGGAATGTCCAGGCTGGCCCGCAGCACCGCCATCCGCCAGGGGTCCGGCTCCCGGCTGAAGCGGCTCAGGTCGATGCCGGAGGGCACCGCGAACACCGGCTGCTCCACACCGTAACCCTGCAGCAGCCGCCGCACCTTCCCCGTGGGCACGATGACGCAGTCCGTCTGGGCCGCCGCCCAGCGGGAGAACACCGCCACTGCCTTTTTCCCGAAGCGGACGCTGGGGGAAAAGTAATGGGTGTAGTCCTCGTACACCGTGTGATAGGTGTGGACAAGGGGGATGTTCAGCTCCTCCGCGATACGGCGGGCCAGGAAAAAGGTAGAGAACTCGCACTGGGAATGGACCACGTCGGGATGCCAGTCCACCAGCTCCCGGATGTACTTCCCCGCCAGAGCCGTCCGCAGCCGGGCGCCGGGGTAGACCAGGCCCGCCGCCACGGAGCCGATATAGGTCACGCCGTCCTGCTCCCAGGACCGGGTGGTCTGGGACAACGTCAGGATGCGCACTTCGTGGCCCCGCTCCTCCAGGCCCCGGCGCAGATTCTTCACCGAGGTCACCACGCCGTTGACGGCGGGGCTGTACCAGTCGGAGGTTATCAGAATTTTCATGGTTGCACCTCGTTTTCATTGCCGTATGCTTTCTATACGGTGCGGCGGCCGTCTTTTCTTCACTGCCGCCGGAAATTTTTGTATCACTGTACTAGCGTATTAGTAATGATAGTACAGTATGTCAGGTTTGTCAATAGAATGCAAAAAAGAAGGAGCGCCGAAGCGCTCCTTTCCTACGGGGCAATTTTCACTTAAAACGGCGTCATGCTCCGTCTCTGTGGTTTCTCCGCTGCCCTCGGTAAACTCCAGTCCGGTGGACTTTACGAAGGCCTCCGCCGCGGCAGGGTCGGCCTTGCCCGCGTCC
>SFVC01000073.1 GCA_004560375.1 bacterium | reverse complement strand
CTCCCTCGGCCCGGACAAGCTGGCGCCCCTGCTGGCGGAGCTGTGCCGGAACACCCGGCTGCCGGTGGTGGCGAAGCCCAACGCGGGCCTGCCCGACCCAGTGGACGGCCACTACGACATGGGGCCGGAGGCCTTCGCCGCCGCGCTCCTGCCCTGCGTGGAGGCGGGCGTCACCATCGTGGGCGGCTGCTGCGGCACCTCCCCGGCATACATCCGTAGTCTGAAAGCGGCGCTGGCGGGCAAAACCCCCGCCCCCCGTACTTATGACGATACCTGCTGCGTCTGCACCCCCGTCACCACCTGCCGTCTGGACGGCGTACGGGTCATCGGCGAGCGGGTGAATCCCACCGGCAAAAAACGGTTCCAGCAGGCGCTGCTGGAGAATGACCTGGACTACATTCTGGATGTCGCCATCCAGCAGGAGGACGCCGGAGCGGACATTCTGGACGTAAACGTGGGCTTCCCCGGCGTGGACGAGGTGGCCATGCTGCCCCGGGTAGTGAAGCAACTGCAAAGCGCCCTTTCCCTTCCTTTACAATTGGATTCCTCCAACCCCGCCGCCCTGGAGGCAGGCCTGCGGGTCTACAACGGCAAGGCGGCGGTGAACTCCGTCAACGGTGAGGCGGAGGTGCTGGACCGCATCCTGCCCATCGTGAAGAAATACGGCGCCGCCGTGGTAGGCCTGACCCTGGACAAGGGCGGCATCCCCCAGTCGGCGGAGCAGCGGGTGGCCATCGCCCGCCGCATCCTGGACGCGGCCCTGTCTTACGGCATCCCCAGGGAGGACGTGTGGATCGACTGCCTGACGCTGACGGTCTCCGCCCAGCAGGAGCAGGCGGCGGAGACGCTGAAAGCCGTCCACGCCGTCCGCCATGAGTTGGGCTTGCAGACCGTGCTGGGCGTGTCCAACATCTCCTTCGGCCTGCCCAACCGCCCCCTCATCACCCAGAGCTTCCTGACCCAGGCCATGTACGCGGGATTGACCCTGCCCATCATCAACCCAAACCAGAAAGTGATGATGGACGCGGTGTCGGCCTTCCGGGTGCTCTCCGGCGAGGACGGCCAGTGCCAGACCTACATCGCCCGCTTTGCCGAGGAACCGGCTGCCGCCGCCCCTGCTGCCAGCGGGAGCATGACCCTGGAGGACGCCATCGTCCGGGGCCTCCAGGCGGACGCCGCCGCTCTTGCGAAAACCGCCCTCCAAAGCGAGGATGAATTGTCCCTTGTGGAAAACCGGCTCATCCCCGCCCTGGACTTGGTGGGCGAGCGGTATGAAAAAGGCAAAGCCTTCCTGCCCCAGCTCCTGGGCGCGGCCCAGGCAGCCCAGGCCGTATTCGAGGTCATCCGCACTTCCATCGCTCAAAAGGGCGGCACTCCCGTGAAAAAGGGCCGCCTCATCATCGCCACCGTCCAGGGGGACATCCACGACATCGGCAAGAACATCGTCCGCACCGTGCTGGAAAATTACGGCTACGAGGTGCTGGACCTGGGTCGGGACGTGCCGCCGGAGGTCATCGTTCAAACAGCGATCGAGCAGGACATCCACCTGGTGGGCCTGTCCGCCCTGATGACCACCACCCTTCCCGCCATGGAGGAAACCATCCGCCAGCTCCGGGCGCTGCCTCAGCCCCCCGTGACCTTCGTGGGCGGCGCGGTGGTGACGCCGGAATACGCCGCCCAGATGGGCGCCGATTACTATGCAAAAGACGCCCGCCAGTCGGTGGAGATCGCCAGAAAGGTCTTGGGATAATGGACATCAGAAGTAATTTGAAGCAGGGCCGTCCCCTGCTGTTCGACGGTGCCATGGGCACCTGGTTCGCCGCCCTGCCCGGCCGGGCGGAGGAGCGGTGTGAACAGGCGTGTCTGGACCATCCGGAGGAGGTCCGGGCCATCCACCATGCCTATCTGGAAGCCGGATGCCGGGCCGTCAAGACCAACACCTTCTCCGTGGGCGTTGACCTGGCACAGGGAAACGAGCGCTTGGCGCAGGACATCATCGGCGCCGCCTGCCGCCTGGCCCGGGAAGAAGCGGCAGCCTTCGACGCCTATGTATTCGCGGACCTGGGCCCCGCGCCCCAGGATGCCGCCCTTTCCCCCGGCGAGCTCTACTGCCGTCAGGCGGACTGGTTCCTGGACTGCGGTATCCGCCACTTTCTGGTGGAGACCCTGCCCTCGGATGACGGCATCCCGGAGCTTGCCCGCCATTTAAAGGCCCAGTGCCCGGAGGCGTACCTCATCGTCTCCTTCGCCGTGGCTCCCGGCGGCGTCACCCGGTACGGCGTCTCCGGCGATGAGCTGTACCGCCGGACCGCCGCGCTGCCCGAGGTGGACGCCGCGGGCTTCAACTGTGTCTCCGGCCCCCACCATCTGCTGGAATACATCCAAACGCTCTCTCCCCTGGAAAAGCCTCTCTCCGTCATGCCCAACGCCGGCTATCCCACGGTGCTTGGCCGCCGAACGGTCTACCACGGTGCGCCGGAATACTTCGGCCAGAAGCTGGCCCAAATCGTTCAGGCGGGCGCCGTCATTGTGGGCGGCTGCTGCGGCACTACCCCGGCCCATATCGCACAGGCGGCGAAGGCCCTGGAAGCTCCGGCTTCCCAAGCGGTTTCCGCCGTACCGGTCAAGACGGAGGAGCGCCGTTCCCCCTCCGTCAACACGCTGGCGGAGAAGCTGAACAGCGGAAAGCGGGTCATCGCCGTGGAGCTGGACCCACCGGCGGACGACAACATCACGCCCTTCCTGGAGGGCGTCCGGGTCCTGCGGGACGCCGGAGCTGACGCCATCACCATCGCGGACTGCCCCATCGGCCGCCCCCGGGCGGACAGCAGCCTGCTGGCCTGCAAGCTCCGTCGGGAGCTGGGCGTGGAGCCCCTGCCCCACATGACCTGCCGGGACCGGAATCTGAACGCTACCAAGGCCCTGCTGCTGGGCCTTTCCATGGAGGGCGTCCACAACGTCCTGCTGGTCACCGGCGATCCCATCCCCACGGAGGACCGGGACGAGGTCAAGAGCGTGTTCAATTTTAACTCCCGGAAGCTGGCCCGGTACGTCAGCGGCCTGAATGAACAGCTGACCACGCCCTTCCAGATTTTCGGTGC
>SFVC01000042.1 GCA_004560375.1 bacterium | reverse complement strand
AAACCATTTCCCATTGTGCTCTGTCTCAATGATACGAATTGTGTACTGGTTTGGCAGGGAAACTGTATAGTCATTGTCCCCCATTGGGTCATACTCATTGATGGCGGCAGTTGAGTAGAGGGAAGCGTACTCCTCAGGATATCCTTCCAAATAACGTTTGCAGCGCGTCAGGTCATAGGCGTCTAACGGCCGCTTATTATAGAAGGAATAGCCATACAGGAAATCGCAAACCCCGTACTTTCCCTCATAAAACGCCTCTGTCACAACGTGGCCGTTATAGGCTTTCTCCAAATTCACCAGATGTACAATCCTCGCCGGGATCCCGTTGCATTGGAGCAGAACCGCGCCGACCCTTGCCATGTCGGCGCACCAATCCGTGCCTCTTTCCAAAATCTCCTTCTCTGTTCCTCCAAACTTCATATCCTCAAACGCGGTTTGGTAATCGGAAGCGATTTTGGCCGTGTAGCGCAGGATATGTTCCATGGTCTGGCGATCATCGTTTCCTTTGAACCGCTTTGCAAATGAATAAAGCTCGTGAGCCTCCATATTGATTCTGACCGGCGCCGCATGATACAGGAAATCGTAGGATTCTTCCTCCAAAAGGATCATTTCCCGCATGAATTTGTGGTCAATCGATTCTAAAGCGTGCAGGTCGTTCCGCAGCATCACGCCATACGCCGGCCCAAACACATCATACCCTTTTTTCATTGTTTCTCCTCACTAAAACAGGCTGAACTGGCTGCTGTCCGGCAGGTCTCCGAAGGCCCCCGCCTCCTTGAGCTGCTCCAGGTGGGTGGAGGATACCTTGGTGCAGGCCAGGGCGAATTCCTCGATGGACAAAAAGTCCCTCCCCTGCCGCTTCTCCACGATGTCGTCCCCCACCGTCTCGCCCAGCCCGGCCACCGAGGTGAAGGGCGGGATGAGCGCCCCCTTCTCCTCATCCACAATAAATTTTGTGGACAGGGAGCGGCAGATATCCATCCGGGCAAAGCGGAACCCCCGCAGGTAGAACTCGTAGCACACCTCCAGGGTGGTGAGCATATCCTCCTCCACCGCGGACGGCCTGTCCTTCTTCTCCTTGGCGTTTTTTTTGGCGTTGATCTCCGCCATCTTCCGCTTTACCACCTCCATGCCCCGGCACATATACTTCTCGTCGAAGGCCTTGGCCCGGATGGAGAAGTAGGCGGCGTAGAACGCCAGCGGCCGGTGCACCTTGAACCAGGCGATGCGGAAGGCCATCATCACGTAGGCCACCGCGTGGGCCTTGGGGAACAGGTAGGCGATCTTCTTGCAGGACTCGATGTACCACTCGGGTACGCCGTGCTCTTTCATCTCGTCCTCCGCCCCCTCGGGCAGGCCCCGGCCCTTACGCACCGCCTCCATGATCTTGAAGGCCCGGGTGTCCTTGAAGCCCTTGGAGATGAGGAACAGCATGATGTCGTCCCGGCAGCCGATGGCCTCGTTGACCTTGGCGGTGCCGGAGGTGATCAGATCCTTGGCGTTGCCCAGCCACACGTCGGTACCGTGGGAGAAACCGGACAGCCGGATCAGGATGTCGAACTGGTTGGGGTGGGTGTCCTCCAGCATCCCCCGGACAAAGGGGGTGCCGAACTCCGGGATGGCCACCGCCCCGGTGGGGCCCAGCACGGGGTCGTCCTCAAAGCCCAGCTTCTCCGAGGTGGTGAACAGGCTCATGGTGTCCGGATCGTCCAGGGGGATCTTCTGGGCGTCCTCCCCGGTGAGATCCTCCAGCATCCGGATCATGGACGGGTCGTCGTGGCCCAGCATATCCAGCTTCAGCAGGTTGGACTCCATGGAATGGTATTCAAAATGGGTGGTGATGATGTCGGAGTCCTTGTCGTCCGCCGGGTGCTGCACCGGGCAGAAATCGTAGATCTCCTTGTCCTGGGGGATGACCACCATGCCGCCGGGGTGCTGCCCCGTGGTGCGCTTCACCCCCATGCACCCCCGGGCCAGACGCAGCACCTCCGCGAAGGGCACGTTTTCCCAGCCCGCCTGCTCCAGATACTTTCGCACGTAGCCGATGGCGGTCTTTTCCGCCACGGTGCCGATGGTGCCCGCCCGGAACACGTGCTCCTGCCCGAACAGCTCAAAGGTGTACCTGTGGGCGCTGGACTGGTACTCGCCGGAGAAATTCAGGTCGATGTCGGGCACCTTGTCGCCGCCGAAGCCCAAAAAGGTCTCAAAGGGGATGTGGAAGCCGTCCTTCTCGTAATCCGCGCCGCATACCGGGCACTTCCTGTCCGGCATATCCGCCCCGCAGCCATAGAGGTGGGCGGGATCCTGGGCATAGTCGAAGTCGGCGTGCTTGCAGTTGGGGCAGCGGTAATGGGCGGGCAGGGAGTTCACCTCGGTGATGCCCGACAAAAACGCCACCAGGGACGAGCCAACCGACCCTCGCGAACCCACCAGGTAGCCGTGCTTCAGGGAGTTCTGCACCAGCTTCTGGGCGGACATATAGATCACGGCGTACTCGCAGCCGATGATGTCCTTCAGCTCCGAGTTGATCCGATCCTGCACAATCTGGGGCGGGTTGTCTCCGTACAGGGCGTGGGCTTTGTCCCACACCAGAGCCTTCAGCTCTTCCTCTGCGTTTGGCAGCTTAGGGCTGAACAACCCGTCGGGAAGGGGGCGCACGTTGTCGCACCAGCTTGCCACCAGGTTGGGGTTGTCCACCACCACCTCATGGGCCTTCTCCTTCCCCAGATAGGAAAACTCCTCCAGCATCTCGTCGGTTGTGCGGAAGTACAGCGGGTTGTCGCTGTCCGCGTCCTCGAACTCCTTGGCAGCCAGCAGGATGTGGCGGTAGATCTCCTCCTCGGGTTCCATGAAGTGGACGTCCCCGGTGGCGCACACCGGCTTGCCCAGCCGCTCCCCCAGGGCCACCACCCGGCGGTTGAAGGCGCGCAGATCCTCCTTGTCCCGGGCGATCTTCCGCCCCTCCTTGTCCGGGCGGAGCATATAGGCGTTGTTGGACAGAGGCTGGATCTCCAGAAAGTCGTACCAGGAGGCGATCCGCTCCAGCTCCCGATCCTCCTTCCCGGCGATGACCGCCCGGAACAGCTCCCCCGCCTCGCAGGCGGAGCCGATGATCAGCCCCTCCCGGTTCTCCTGGATGAGGGACTTGGGCATGATGGGATAGCGGTTGAAGTGCTCCAGGTGGGACTTGGACACCAACTTATACAGGTTACGAAGACCCGTCTGGTTTTTTGCCAGTAGAATCAGATGATAGGCGGAGCGCCGTCCACGCCCCCCCCGCTTCCGACCCGCGAAGGCCCGGTTGATCTGGGCCGCCCGCTCCACCCCCTGCTCCCGCAGAAGAGGGATCAGGGCCGTCAGAATCAGGCCGCAGGTCTCCGCGTCGTCATAGGCCCGGTGGTGCTGGAAGGGGGGCAGGTGCAGGGCGTTGGCCACCGTGTCCAGCTTGTGGTTGGCCAGCTTGGGACACAGGTACTGGGCCAGCAGCATGGTGTCGAAATACAGCGGGTCGAACCGCCGCCCGGAACGGCGGCAGTACTCCCGGAGGAAGCCGGTGTCAAAGGCGGCGTTGTGGGCGCACAGGGCCGCGTCCCCCGCCCAGTCCAGGAAGGCGTCCACCGCCGCCTCCGGCGTGGGGGCGCCCTTCAGCAGCTCATCGGTGATCCCGGTGAGGGACACGGTTTTTGCGTTGAGGGGGTGCCCCGGATGGGCGAAGGAGGCGAATTTGTCCACCACTTCCCCGCCCCGGATACGCACCGCGCCGATCTCGATGATGGCGTCCGTCCTGGCGTCCAGGCCGGTGGTCTCCAGGTCGAAAGCCACAAACTCCCCGTCCAGGGGCAGATCCCCGGGGCCGTGCACCGCCGTCTGCTCGTCCAGGTCGTTCTGGTAGTAGGCCTCCACGCCGTAGAGCACCTTGATCTTCTCCCCCCGGCCGGAGGCGCTGTAGGCGTCCGGGAAGGACTGCACCACCCCGTGATCCGTGATGGCGATGGCGGGATGGCCCCACTCAATGGCCCGCTTCACTGCCGCCTTGGTATCGCACAGACCGTCCATCATGGACATTTTGGTATGTAAATGCAGCTCCACCCGCTTGTCCGGGGCGGTATCCTTCCTCCCCTCTGGCTTTGGGATCTCGTTGATGCCATAGGGCTCCAGCACCAGATCATTGTTGTCAAACCGACCCAGGGTCAATCGTCCCTGGATCTGGAGCCGCTGGCCTTTCTTGATCTGGTTGATGATGGGCTTGGCCTCCTCCCCCTCCAGGAACCGGGTGACCCGGATGGAGCCGGTCAGGTCGGTGACGTCGAAGCACACCACCCACGCCTTCCGCCGGGGCAGTTCCCGGTGCTCGATGTTGAACACCTCGCCCTCCACCAGCACGCTGCCCATGTCCAGCATCAGCTCCCCCATGGAGATGGGCTTCTTTTTGCCGCTGATCTTACCGTAGATCTGTTTGATCCGCTTTTTCCCGCCGCCGGAGGACGGGGCGTCCTTCCGGAACACCTTCCGGCGCATGGCCTCCATCTGGGCCTCCAGGCCCTGGGGCGGCTCCTTTGGGGGGCGGGGCGCCGCCGGGGCGGCGGGTTCTCTCACCTTTGGCGCGGGAGCGGGCGTTTCCGGGGGCACCGGCTGTTCCGGCCCGGGCGCTTCCAACCTCTGCGCCGGGGTGGGCTTCTCCACCGGAGTGGCGGGCTCCACCGTCACCTGCGCCGCGCTGAGCCCCAGGGCCTCCTTCAGCGCCGCCGCGGCCTGGGCCAGCGTTTCGCCCGGAACCTCCGCCCCTACCGCCGTCACCTCCATGGCCCGCCGGGCCCGGTTTACCCGCACCCGTACAGGATAGCTCCCCAAAACAGCCAAAACCCCTTCCGGGAAGGGGCAGTTGGCAAAGGTCTGTTGAAAGGTCGGCATAGTTCTGTCTCGCTCCTTATCTCTTGTTCCGCTCGATGGCTTCCACCTTTACAATTCCTCAATCAGCTTCATCAGCCCCGGCACCAGTTCCTCCTCCGGCACCTTTGCCACGATCTCCCCGTGCCTGAACAGCACGCCCTCGCCGCGGCCGCCCGCCAGCCCCACATCCGCGTGCCGGGCCTCGCCGGGGCCGTTGACAATACACCCCATCACCGCCACGGTGATGGGCTTGTCCACGCCCTTGAGCAGCTCCTCCACCCGCTCCGCCATGGGGATCAGGTCGATCTGTGTCCGCCCGCAGGTGGGGCAGGAGATGAGCTCCGGCCCCTCCCGGCGCAGGCCGATGGCCTTCAAGATCCGCCGGGCGGCGTACACCTCCTCCACCGGGTCGGCGGTGAGGCTCACCCGCAGGGTATCCCCCACGCCCAGCGCCAGCAGCCCGCCGATGCCCGCCGCCGCCTTCAGCTCCCCCATCTCCCGGGTGCCCGCCTCGGTGACGCCCAGGTGCAGGGGGTAGTCGTACCGCTCCGCCATCAGCTGGTAGGCCCGCATGGTAACCGGCACAGAGGACGCCTTCAGCGACACGCAGATGTCCTCAAAGCCGTACCGCTCCAACAGGCGGATGTGGCCCAGGGCGCTCTCCACCATGGCCTCCGGGGTGGGGCCGCCGTACTTGGCCAGCAGCTCCTTCTCCAGCGAGCCGCCGTTCACCCCCACCCGTATGGGGATGCCCCGCTCCTTGCAGGCCTTGGCCACCGCCTCCACCCGCTCGGGTGCGCCGATGTTCCCAGGGTTGATGCGGATCTTGTCGATGCCCTGCTCCGCCGCCTCCAGAGCCAGCCGGTAGTCGAAGTGGATGTCCGCCACCAGCGGCACCGGGCTGCCCGCCTTCAGCGCCCCGATGGCCTTGGCCGCCGTCAGGTCGGGCACCGCCACCCGGACGATGTCGCACCCCGCCGCCGCCAGCGCCCGGATCTGGGCCAGGGTGGCCTCCACGTCCCGGGTGTCGGTGTTGGTCATGGATTGGATAGAGACGGGGGCGTCCCCGCCGATGGAAACGCCTCCGGCCTTGATCTGCCTGCTCATTGCCTGCACCTGCCTAAGCAAAAATATTCCACACGTCATGGAGGGCCACCAGCGCCATCAGGGCCAGCAGCACCACAAAGGCCCCGGCGTGGACATAGCCCTCATATTTCTCGGGGATGCGCTTCCGGGCCACGACATAGAGGATCCCGTTGAGTAGCACAAAGAAGATCCGCCCGCCGTCCAGCGCCGGGATGGGCAGCAGGTTCATCACCGCCAGGTTGACGGCGATAAGGGCCATCATGCTCAGCACCCCTAACACCCCCGCCAGAGCGGACTGGGCCGCCGTCTGGTACTGGGTTCCCATCTCGGACACCACATCCACCACGCCAATGACCCCGGACAGCTCGGACACCGCCACCCGACCCGTCACCAGATCGCCCAGGCTGATCCAGACGATGCGGACATAGTCAATGGTCTCCGCGAAGCCGGAGGCCAGCCGCTGGGGGATGGAGGCATTCCGTGTCTCTCCCAGGATGATGCCGAAGCCCGTGCTGGTCTGGCCCTCGTAGGTGTACTCGAACCGCTTCATATCCAGGTCGTTCAGCTCCACTCGCTTGCCCTGCCGCTCCACCACCAGATCCATACCGTTCCCATCGTTCCGGCGGAGGAAGAAGGCCGCGTCGCCGTTCACCAGGACGGGGTTCCCGTCCACGCTGACAATCTGATCCCCCACCATCAGCCCGGCCTCTCCCTGGTGCTGGAAGCCGTCCATCAGCTCCGTCACCACCGGCACCGCCACCTGCGAGGATCCCAGCGCCAGCGCCACCACGATGATCAGCCCCAGCAGGAAGTTCATAAACGACCCGGCGCACAGGATGATGATCTTCTTCCACCCCTTCTGCCGGGAGAAGGCCCTGGGGTCGCCGGTGTCCTCGTCCTCCCCCTCCATGGCGCAGTAGCCCCCCACGGGGAAGGCCCGCAGGGCGTACAGCGTCTCCCCCTTCTGCTTCGTCCACAGGGCGGGGCCCATGCCGATGGCGAACTCGTTCACCTTCACCCCCAGCAGCTTGGCGGTGATGAAGTGGCCGAACTCATGGATGGCGATGAGCACGCCGAACAGCACAATCACCAGCAGAATATACAGGAACCTTGCCAAAATGCGTCACCTCACAGATTGATAAACCGCCTCCCGGGCAGCGCGGTCGGCCTCCAAAATCTCGTCCAGCCCCGGGCTGTCCAGGGCTGGCGCCCGATTGAGGGCCGCCTCCACCAGGCGGGGGATGTCCAGAAACCCAATTTTGTCCTCCAGGAACAGCCCCACCGCCGCCTCGTTGGCCCCGTTGAGAATGGCGGTGGACGTGCCCCCCCGCCGGGCGCACTCCAGCGCCAGCCCCAGGCACCGGAAGGTGTCCGGATCCGGCCTCTGGAAGGTCAACGGCGGGCAGGACAGCAGATCCAGGGGTTTGGCGGGGCCGGGGGCCCGCTCCGGCCAGGTAAGAGCGTACTGGATGGGCAGGCGCATATCCGCGCTGCCCAGCTGTCCCAGGATGGCCCCGTCCTCAAACTCCACCAGGGAGTGCACAATGCTCTCCCGGTGGATCACGATCTGAATTTTGTCCGGCGGCACGGCGTACAGCCGCATGGCCTCGATGAACTCCAGCCCCTTGTTCATCAGGGTAGCGGAGTCAATGGTGATTTTTGCGCCCATGGCCCAGTTGGGATGCTTTAAAGCCTGCTCTTTTCTGACAAGGGAAAGTTCTTCACAGCTTTTCCCATAGAAGGGCCCGCCGGAGGCGGTCAGGATCAGCCGCCGCACCTCCCCCCGGTTCCGGCACCCCTGCAAACACTGGAAGATGGCGGAGTGCTCCGAGTCCACGGGGACGATCTCCGCCCCCCGCTCCTCCGCCCGGGCCATCACCAGCTCCCCGGCGCACACCAGCGTCTCCTTGTTGGCCAGGGCGATGCGCTTGCCCGCGTCGATGGCGGCCAGGGTGGGCTCCAATCCCGCCACCCCCACGATGGCGGTTACCACCGTGTCCGCCTCGGGCAGGGACGCGGCCTCCAGCAGGCCCTCCCGTCCGGACAGCACCTTTATATTCGTATCCCTCAGCCGCACCCGCAGATCGGCGGCGGCGGCCTCGTCCACCGCCACCGCCAGCTTGGGCCTGAACTGCCGGGCCTGCTCCTCCGCCATTGGTACGCTGTGGTTCACTGTGATGGCCGCCACCTCATGGCCGCAGGCCGCCGCCACGTCCAGCGTCTGCCGCCCGATGGAGCCGCTGGAGCCCAGGATGGAAAGCGTCCGCCTCATGCCGCCACCGCCTCAAAGACCGGCAGGCACTGGACGATGAACAGCACCACCGGCCCGCAGAACAGCATACTGTCAAACCGATCCAGCATCCCGCCGTGCCCCGGCAGCAGGTGGCCGAAGTCCTTCACGCCGTACTGCCGCTTGACAAAGGAGAAGGCCAGATCCCCCACCTCGGTGGCCAGCGCGCCGAACAGCCCGCACAGGGCCAGAGACAGCAGGTTGGCGGGCGCCCGGGCGATCTCCCCGGCCACCAGCCCGTACAGCAGGGCGAACACCACCCCGGACGCGAAGCCGCCGATGTACCCCTCCACGCTCTTGTTGGGGCTCACCCGGGTGATCCCCCGGTGCTTCCCCAGAAACACCCCGGCGAAGTAGGCCCCCGCGTCGGTGACAAAGGTGAGCAGCACCGCAAACAGCACCAGATACTTCCCGTGCTCCATACACCGCAGCTCCACCAGCGCCGCCAGGGCCAGGGGGATGATCACGCCCCCGAACAGGCACACCAGCACCTGGAAGAAGCCCACCGGGGCACTGTGCCCGTCGTAGGCCCGGATGGCGCACCAGAAGCACACCGCCGTCACCACAAAGGCCCACAGGTTCACGTAGGCGGTGCCCAGCCCCGCCCAGCTCCCCAGGGGCAGCACCGCCGCGGACAGGATGGCGGCCGCCTTCATAGGCGGGGTAAGCTTCCCCTCCCCCGTGGCCCGCAGCAGCTCGAAGCAGGCCATGGCCGAGATGAAGCACACCACCGCCGTCCAGGCGATGGGAGGCGGTACCAGCATCACCGCCAGCAGCGCCGGCACGAAGATCACCGCCACTAAAATTCGTTTCGCCATGTCATACACCTCCATACCGGCGGGAGCGGCCCTGGTAGGCCGCCAGCGCCCGCAGCAGTTCCTCCTTGCTGAAATCGGGCCAGAGCACGTCAGTAAAGTAGAATTCCGCGTAGGCGGACTGCCACAGCAGGAAGTTGGAGATCCGCACCTCGCCGCTGGGCCGGATGATCAGATCCGGGTCGGGCACCCCGGCGGAGTAGAGGTATCCGCCGAAGGCGTCCTCCGTGAGATGGGCGGGATCCGCCCGGCCCTCCACGCAATCCGCCGCAAAGGCCTTGGCCGCCCGGATCAACTCGTCCCGGCCGCCGTAGTTCAGGCAGATGTTCACCTGGCAGCCATCGTACCCCTTGGAGATCTCCTCCGTCTCGTGGCACAGGGCCTGGAGGTGGGGGGCCAGGGGGGACAGATCCCCGAAGAAGGCCATCTTCACCCTGTCCCGGGCCATGGTCTCGATGGCCTCATGGAGGTATTTCTCCAGCAGCTTCATGATGGAGGCCACCTCGTCGGCCGGCCGCTTCCAGTTCTCGGTGGAAAAGGCGTACACCGTCAGGTACTCCAGCCCCAGCTCTTTGGCAAAGGTGGCGATGGTGCGGAAGATCTCCGCCCCGGCCCGGTGGCCCGCCTTTCGGGGCAGCCCTCTCCTTTTGGCCCAGCGGCCGTTGCCGTCCATGATGATGGCCACGTGGCGGGGCAGGCGCTCCAAATCCACCTGGGGCGTTTTGCTGCGGCGAAAAAATGCCATATGCAACCCATCCTAACCTATGTGAGAGTATTGACAAAAAAGAACCCGGCCAACCGCCCGGACAGCACACAAGGGGGGCGCGCCCCCCTTGCATGGCCAAAGCAGGTTGTTTAAACCGCCATCAGTTCCTTTTCTTTGGCGGCGGTGAGGGCGTCGATCTCCTTGCAGCGCTTGTCGGTGAGATCCTGGAGCTCCTTCTCGTCCTCCTTGCGGTCGTCCTCCGTGATCTCGGACTTCTTTTCCATGGCCTTCAGCTTCTCCATGGCGTCCCGGCGGATATTTCGGATGGCCACCTTGCCGTTCTCGCCGTACTTTCGCACCTGCTTGGTGAGCTCCATGCGGCGCTCCTCGGTGAGCTGGGGGAAGGCCAGACGGATCACCCGGCCATCGTTCTGGGGGTTGATGCCCAGATCGGAGGTCTGGATGGCCTTCTCGATGGCCTTGAGGATGCTGGCGTCCCAGGGCTGGATCTGGAGGGTGCGGGGGTCGGGGGTGGAGATGCTGGCCACCTGCTGGATGGGGGTGGGGGTGCCGTAATACTCCACCTGGATCCGATCCAGCACGCCGGCGTTGGCCCTGCCTGCCCGGACGCTGGCAAAGTCCCCCTTCACCGACTCGATGGTCTTGCCCATCTTCTCATCGTAGGTCTTGCAGAAATCCGTCATTTTACTTCCTCCTTCACAATGGTGCCGATTTTCTCCCCGTGGATGGCCCGGAGGATGTTCTCCGGATCCTTCAGCGCAAAGAGGAGAATAGGGATATTGTTGTCCATGCACAGCGACGCGGCGGTGGAGTCCATCACGCCCAGATGGTTGGCCAGCACATCGTCATAGGTGATGCTGTCGTACTTCACCGCCGCCGGATCCTTCTGCGGGTCGGCGCTGTACACGCCGTCCACGTTCTTGGCCAGCAGGATGATGTCCGCGCCGATCTCCGCCGCCCGGAGCACCGCGGCGGTGTCGGTGGAGAAGAAGGGGCTGCCGGTGCCGCAGCCGAAGATCACCACCCGGCCCTTCTCCAGGTGCCGCACCGCCCGGGAGCGGATGTAGGGCTCGGCGATGGACTTCATCTCGATGGCGGTCTGCACCCGCACGTCCACCCCCTTGTTCTCCAGCACGTCGGCCAGAGCCAGGCAGTTGATGGTGGTGGCCAGCATCCCCATGTGGTCGGCCCGGGTGCGGTTGCTCATCCCCCGGCCGTCCTTCAGGCCCCGCCAGAAGTTGCCGCCGCCTACCACAATGCCCACCTGGGCGCCCTCCGCCGCGCAGCGGGCCACCACGTCGCACACCTTCTCGATCACGTCGAAGTCCAGACCCCGTCCGGCGTCGCCCCCAAGGGCCTCGCCGCTCACCTTCAGCAGGACGCGTTTGTACTTCAATTCTTCCATAGTCTCCCTCACACTCCCATCCCGATTTTTTCACGTGTCCCTATTTTATACTAAAACCTCCCATTTGCATAGGGGCAAATTGAAAATTTTCCGTGTATTTTCCGTTTCTCCCCTCTCCCACCCACAACGTATAGTGGGACGGGCCCCCTTCATATATATAAATACAGAATGTGGAAGGAGGGCATACTATGATCTGCCGCATCGCGGAGCTGCAATATAAGGAGGTCATCGACATCTCCGACGGTACCCGGTATGGGTTCGTGGAAGACGTAGAACTGGATCCCGAGAAGGGGGCCATCGAGAGCATTGTGGTGGGCGGCCGGAGCCGCTGCTTCGGCCTGCTGGGGCGAGAGCCGGATCAGGTGTTCCCATGGCCGTCCATCAAGCGGTTCGGGGAGGATATCATCCTGGTGGAGGGTCGGGCCAGGAGCAGCCGGGATCGAAACCGCCGCTGACGGCAAGACGGCAGCAAGGCGGCAACTTTTTTGGGGAAATCCGCAAAAAGCTCTTGCGTTTCCCGGAAACACGTGATAGAATATCCCGGATTCCGCACGGGAGCGGATCTTTCACCCGGTGCCTTCCCCGGAAGGCGGGTGGGAGGGATGAGGCCCCCGGAGGTACAAAACCAAATTTAGGAGGAAAAAACAATGGCAGTCGTATCTATGAAGCAGCTTCTGGAGGCCGGCGTGCACTTCGGCCACCAGACCCGCCGGTGGAACCCCAAGATGGCCACCTACATCTACACCGAGCGCAACGGCATCTATATCATCGATCTCCAGAAGACGGTGAAGAAGCTGGAGGAGGCCTACAGCTTCGTGAAGGAGCTGGCGGGCAACGGCCAGTCCCTGCTGTTCGTGGGCACCAAGAAGCAGGCCCAGGAGGCCATCAAGGAGGAGGCCGGCCGCTGCGGGATGTACTACGTCAACGCCCGTTGGCTGGGCGGCATGATGACCAACTTCAAGACCATGCGTACCCGGGTGGATCGTCTGAATCAGTTGAAGAAGATGCAGGAGGACGGCACCTTCGATATGCTCCCCAAGAAGGAAGTCATGAAGCTGCTGGGCGAGATCTCCAAGCTGGAGAAGTACCTGGGCGGCGTGGTGGAGATGAAGAAGCTCCCCGGCGCCCTGTTCGTGGTTGACCCCCGCAAGGAGCGCAACGCCATCAACGAGGCCCGCAAGCTGAACATCCCCATCGTGGCCATCGTGGACACCAACTGCGATCCCGATGAGATCGACTACGTCATCCCCGGCAACGACGACGCCATCCGCGCCATCAAGCTGATCTCCTCCATCATGGCCAACGCCGTGCTGGAAGGCAAGCAGGGCGAGCAGATGGAGGACGCCGCCAAGGACGAGTCCGCCGAGTAATTTCCAAGCGCCTGCCGGGAGGGGCGGGGCACAGCCCTGCCCCTCCCGGTGTTTTACAGCTCCACCTCCACGGTGGTGCCTTTCCCCACCTGGCTGCGCAGCTCGATCCTGCCGCCCAGATACTGCACGGCGTGCTTTACGATGGAGAGTCCCAGCCCGGTGCCGCCGGTAGCGCTGGAGCGGCTCTTATCCACCCGGTAGAAGCGCTCGAACACCCGCTCCTGCTGCTCCGGCGGGATGCCCACGCCGCTGTCCGTCACCGTCAGTCTGGCGCCCCGGCCACGGCTCTCCACCCGCACCTCCACGCTCCCGCCCTCCGTATTGTAGCGAATGGCGTTGTCGCAGAGGTTGAAGACGATCTCCCGCAGCAGGCCCGGTACACTTTGCAGCGGCACGGCGTCTCCGATGACGCGCAGCGTGACGCTTTTTTCCTCCGCCGCGGCTTGCAGCGTCTCCGCAGCCTCCCGGGCGATCTCCCGGAGATCCACCTCCTCCAGAGGCATTGGGGCGCTCTCGTCCAGCTGGGAGAGACGGATCACATCGCCGATGAGGGTCATCAGCCGCTCCGCCTCGCTGCGGATGTGCCCCACGAAGCGGGGCATATCCTCCGCCTTCACCAGACCGTTCTCCATAAGCTCGGCGCTGCCCAGAATGGACTGGAGGGGCGTTTTCAGTTCGTGGGAGACATTGGCGGTGAACTCCCGGCGGCTGCGCTCGGCAAAGGAGCGCTCGGTCACATCGAAGGCCAGCAGCACCGCGCCCACCACCGCGCCGCCGGATTCGATGCGCCCCACATCGAGCTGGTACTCCCGCTCTCCCCGCTTCAGCAATATTTCGCTGCGGCCCTCCGCCAGTGCGGTCTGGATGGCCTCGCTGACCTCGCTGCTGCGCTCAAGCGTGAGAAAGTCCTTCCCCACGCAGTCCTCCTCCCCATGGAAGAGCCGCAGCGCGGCGGGGTTGATGCTCACGATGACGCCTTTCCGGTTGAGCAGCACCAGTCCCTCGTTCATGCTGCGGGTGATCTGGGTAAACTCGTCGTTTTTCCGTTGCAGCTCCCGCAGCTGCCGCTCGATCTGCCGCCGCTGCCGGTTGATGCGGCCCAGAAGCGGCGCCAGCTCCTCGTAGACCTCCTCGTTCTCCAGCGGCTTATCCAGATCGAGCCGGTTCAGCGGCTCCATGATCCGCCCGGAGACCTGTCCGGCCAGCACCCCGGCGAGGATCAGTGCCAGCAGCAGCACCAGCAGCACCGGCTGGAGCATTCCCAGTGCCAGCAGCCACGCCGTGGCGTGGCTCACGGAGATGCGCAGCACGGTGCCGTCCGGGAGACGCTGGGCGTAGTAAAGGGTCTTTTCCAGCAGCGTGGTGGAGTAGCGCTGGCTCTTGCCCTCGGCGTTTTCCAGCGCTTCGGCGATCTCCTGCCGTCCGGCGTGGTTTTCCATGGTCTCCGCCTCCGCCCGGGTGTCGTAGAGCACCGTCCCGTCCGCATCGACCCAGGTAAGGCGGTAGCGCGCGGCGGACAGTCCCTCCAGATAGGTCTTTCCGCCCGTCTCCACGCCCTGCGCGGCCAGTTCGTTCAGCGCCGCATTGACGGAAAGAACAGGCTCCCCGGCCGCCGCCAGCTTTTTACGGATGATGTCCGACGTAAACGCCAGCAGCACCGGCCCTGTCGTCTTTTCCCTGTACTCGGCAACAATGACGTCAATGGCCGGACGGGCGCTGCTTACGGATGTCCCGAAGGCCACCAGCAGCGTTCCTTCCTTTGCCCAGACCGAAGCGGCGGACAACAGGCAGCACAACAGCGCCGCGACAAAAAACCTT
>SFVC01000072.1 GCA_004560375.1 bacterium | reverse complement strand
CGCGGATATCCAGCTCACCCAGGGGGGACTGGGGCGCTGCCACGCGGTGCTGCAGCGGAGCGCCCGGGGGAGGTGGACGGTCTACGACCTCCACTGCCGGGGCGGCACCCGGGTCAACGGGCAGCTGGTGCGCAGCCATGCCCGCGTCCGAAACGGGGACGAACTCCAGCTCAACGAGATGAAGCTCCGCTTCGTGGATCTGAGCGCCGCCCAGCGCAGGACCCTCCAGCGCCGCCGCTCGGAGCCGGGGAAGCGCTACCGGCAGGGGCTGACGCTGCTGCTGCTCACCAACTTCCAGCTTCTGCTGATGCTTGAGCACTGTCTCACCGCCCAGAGCCGCTATGTTCCGTCCATCGAGATCGCCTTCGCCATCCTCATGGGGCTGGAGTGGTTCTGCTTCTTTCTCTTCCGCTCCCGGGACTATAAGGGCTATGAGGTGGAGACCCTGGCCTTTTTCCTCTCCTCGGTGGGGCTGTCCGTAACGGCCTCCTCCGAGCCGGGCGGGATGCTGAAGGCCAGCGCCCTGCTGCTGATGGGCGTGGCGGTGTTCACGCTGCTGGGCTGGTGGCTGCGGGATCTCCGGCGGGTGAAGCTGCTCCGCTGGCCCATGGCCATCTGCGCGCTGGGGCTGCTGGGGCTCAATCTGCTGCTGAGCGAGGAGGTCTTCGGCGCGAGGAACTGGCTCATCATCTTCGGCGTGTCCATCCAGCCCTCGGAGCTGGTGAAGGTGGCCTACGTCTACGCGGGGGCCGCCACCCTGAACCGGATCTTCCGCAAGCGCAATCTGCTGCTCTATATCGTCTTTTCCGCCATCATCGTGTGCGTGATGGCCCTGCTGGGTGACTTCGGCACGGCGCTGGTGTTTTTCACCTGCTTCCTGGTGGTGTCCTACATGCGCTCGGGGAGCTTTGCCACGGTGCTGCTGGCCGTGTCCGGGGCCAGTCTGGCGGGGATGCTGGTGCTCACCGCCAAGCCCTATGTGGCCCGGCGCTTCGCCACCTGGGGCCATGTGTGGGACGACCCGCTGGGGGCGGGCTACCAGCAGGTGCGGGCCATGAGCGCCACCGCCTCCGGGGGACTGTTCGGCCAGGGCGCGGGGCGCGGCTGGCTCAAAAGCGTGGCCGCCGCGGACACCGACCTGGTGTTCGGCATGGTGGCCGAGGAGCTGGGACTGGTGGTGGCCTTCGGCTGCCTGGCGGCCATCATCCTGCTGGCGCTCTTTACGGTGCGCAACGCCTCGGCGGGGCGTTCGTCCTACTATGTGATCGCCGCCTGTGCGGCAGTGACCATCATGATGGTGCAGACCTCTCTGAATGTGTTCGGCTCGCTGGACATCCTGCCCTTTACGGGCGTGACGCTGCCCTTTGTGTCCCGGGGCGGCTCCTCGCTGATCTCCTGTTGGGCCATGCTCGCCTATATCAAGGCCGGGGATACCCGGCAGAACGCCAGCTTCGCCCTCACCGACGGGCTGGAGGACGAGGAGTACGGGGAAGAGTACGGGGAGTACGAAGACGACGGAGAGGAATACGGGCCCGGCGAAGAGGACGGGAGCGCCGGGGACGAGGGCGGGGAGGACGGAGAAGAATGAAGCAGATCAAACGCCGCGCCTCCGCCGCGCTGCTGCTGGCGCTGTTCATGGTGGCGGGCACGGTGACGATTCTGACGCGGCTGCTGTTGTACGGGGACCAGTGGGCTGCCTACAGCGCCAACAGCAGCGTCTATACCTCTCGGGGCATTCTGGCCTGCGGTACGCTCACCGACCGCAGCGGGGTGGTGCTGGCCCAGGCCGACGAGAACGGCTACCGCTACGCCGGGGATGTGAACGTGCGGGTGGCCTCCCTCCACGCGGTGGGGGATTACCAGGGCTATCTGGGCGCGTCCGCCCTGACGGCCTACGCGGGAAAGCTCACGGGCTATTCGCCCGTCTACGGTACCACGAACCCGGGCAACACGGTGGCTCTCTCCCTGGATGCGGAGCTCCAGTCCGCCGCCTGGCGGCAGCTGGGGGGACGCAAGGGGGCGGTACTGGTGATGAACTACGAGACGGGGGAGATCCTCTGCATGGTGTCCTCCCCCTCCTACGACCCGGAGTAGGAGCCGGACGGGAGCATCGAGGGACTCTTCCTCAACCGCTGCCTCAGCGGCGTCTATACGCCCGGCTCCGTTTTCAAGCTGGTGACCCTCTGCGCCGCGGTGGAGAACATCGACGATCTCTACGAGCGCAGCTTCCGCTGCGGAGGGAGCATTGACGTGGCGGGCGTGAGCATCACCTGCACGGGCTACCACGGCGAGCAGACCATCGAGCAAGCCCTCGCCAATTCCTGCAACTGCGCCTTTGCCCAGCTCTCGCTGGAGCTGGGGGGCGACACGCTGGCGGCCTACGCGGAGAAGCTGGGCTTTACGGAGAGCCACTCGTTGGACGGCATCCCCACCGCAGCGGGGCATTTCGAGGCGGTGCAGGAGCGCTCGTCATATCTGGCCTGGTCGGGCATCGGCCAGCACACGGATCTGATCTGCCCTTACTCCATGCTCCGCTATGTCTCCGCCATCGCCGCCGGGGGCGTCCTCCGGGAACCCACCAAGCTGCTCAACGGCCATAACGGCAGCACCCGGATGCTCAAAGAGAGCACCGCCCAGGCCCTGGAGGAGATGATGAGCTTCACCGGCAGTACCCACTATCAGTCGGTGTTCCCGGGGCTGGATGTGTGCGCCAAGACCGGCACCGCCGAACTGGGCGACGGATACACCCACGGGTGGATGGCGGGCTATCTCCGCGGGGAGACGCCGCTGAGCTTCGTGGTGGTCATGGAGCGGGGCGGCACGGGCTACACACAGGCGGGCGGCGTGGCCAACGCCGTGCTGCAAAGAGCAAAGGAACTGTACGAACATGATTGATATTACCGTAAAGGACCTGACCAAGGCCTTTGAAGTAAAAAAGAATATCCTCGACGGGCTGAGCTTTCAGGTGCAGCGGGGCGAGCGGGTGGGCATCCTGGGCAAAAACGGCGCGGGCAAGACCACCCTGTTCCGGCTGCTGGTGGGAGAGATCAGCGAGGACACGGGCAGCATCTCCATCGCCTCCGGGGCGCGGCTGGGCCTGATCTCCCAGATCCCCCGCTACCCCCGGGGCACCACCGTGGAGG
>SFVC01000071.1 GCA_004560375.1 bacterium | reverse complement strand
TGCACAGCGCCTTCAGCTGGCTGTCCGGCACCCCCGCGAAAAACTCAAAGCCCTGTAAAAAATCCAGCGTCATTGCCCCTTCACCTTCCGCTTAAACTCCGTGGACGACACCCCCTGGGTGTACTCCGGCTCGATGACCTCGCCGCCCCACTCCGCCATCAGGTCGATGGCCTTCTGCCGCACCTCCGCCAGCGGGCCGGTGCGCCAGTCCGTGCCGTGCACCATGTAGTCCGGCCGGTACCGCCGCAGGTTGTCTGAGTAGTCTTTCGTCTCCTGGCACACGATCTCGTCCACATATTTCACGCTCTCCAGCACGGCCTTCCGCTGCTCATAGTCCATGTAGGGCTCCGGCTTGTAGCTGCGGATGGCCTCGTCGCTGAACAGCCCCACCACCACCCGGCCCAGGGAGGCCGCGGTCTTTAAAATGTTGATGTGTCCCGGATGGAGGATGTCCGCCGACATGGGCACGTACACCAGCTTGGTGTAGGGGAAGCCGGCAGCCTTGATCCGCTCCCGCACCTGCCGATCCAGGAAGATGTCCGGGTTGTCCGTGGCGTACTCCGGCATCAGGGGCGCGGCGGGGGACTGGCAGTGGTGGACGCAGCCGTGGCACAGGGTGCCCTCCAGGCAGTCGTCCAGGAACATCCGCCGCACTTCCTTCATTTTATCACCGTACCAGCCCTCCTTCAAGGTCACCTGGTTCAGATCCGCCACAATCAGCATATTCTCAAAGTCCGCGTTCTCCACCGACAGGTAGCCCTCGCAGGTGACGCACAGCGCGTCGAAGGGCAGGTTGCACCGCCGGGTCTGCTCCTTGTCGTGGGTGCACTTCAGCTGCCAGTCGATCTCCGGCATGTAGCCCCCCTGGTTGTACACGTCCTTGAACACGATCTGATCCGCCAGGCCGTCAAACACCTTGAAGTAGTCATCTTTCGTGTGCTCCGTGTACCGGGTAAGGATGCCGGTGAGGTAGATCTTGAAGTCCCGGCCGCTCTCCCTCCGGTACTGGTTCAGGTATTTCAGATGCTCCATCACCTTGTCGAAGTCGTCCCGGCCGTGGATAAACTCGTACAGCTTCCGCTCCGGCGCGTTGACGGAGAACTTCACGCTGTCCACCCCCGCGTCCACCACCGCCCGGATCCGCTCCGGCGTGGCCAGGGAGCCGTTGGAGGTGAGGTAGACGTAGGTGTAGCCGATGTCCTTGGCCAGCTTGATGTACTCCGGCAGCTCGGGCACCAGGAAGGGCTCCCCGGTGGCGTACATCCCCACCTCCCGGGCGCCCAGCTCATAGGCCTGGCGCAGGGCGCTGTCCACCATCTCCGGCGCCATCTTGCCCACCTTCCGCTTCATCTTCTGGTGGGCGCAGAACAGGCAGGCGTGGTTGCAGGCGTTGGACAGCTCCAGCAGGAAGTTGGTGGTGGGAAAGGGGGGCTCCAGGGTGTACAGCTCGTTTCGATCCGCTTTCTTCAGCCGGACGCGCTCTTGTAAATCCATAATCTGTTCTCCTTTATTCCTCCGGAATCAGCGTTGGAAACACCGTTGTTACCCCGCCCAAAGGCGGGGTAACAATACGCGCCTTACTCCTCCGGAATCAGCGTCAAAATCTCCTTGATGGGCATACAGTAGGCCTCGTCCGCCTCCTTGGCCCGGCGGCAGCGCAGGATGGTCTCCGCCGTCTTTTGCATGGCGGGGTAGCCGCTGCGGATCAGGTGGTTGGCGTAGATCACCACGTTCACCCCCCGCTCCTTCCACTCCTCCTCGGTGACGGAGTTGAAGGAGGTGGGCACCAGCACCAGCACTGTGTCCGGATCCTTTTCCCGGAACCGGCGGCAGAACTCGAAGATCTCGTCCGGCTCCTTCCGCCGGGAGTGGATCATGATCCCTCCCGCCCCCGCTTCCACGTAGGCGAAGGCCCGCTCCAGGGCGTCCTCCATCCCCTGCTCCAGGATCAGGCTCTCAATTCGGGCGATGATCATGAACTCGCTGGTTTTCAGCGCCTTCTTCCCCGCCGAGATCTTGTGGCAGAAGTGCTCGATGCTGTCCTGCTGCTGGTTGGCCTCCGTCCCGAACAGGGAGTTGCGCTTCAGGCCCACCTTGTCCTCGATGATCACCGCGGACACCCCGATCCGCTCCAGCGTCCGAACCGTGTACACGAAGTGCTCCGTCAGGCCGCCGGTGTCCCCGTCCAGGATCATGGGCTTGGTGGTCACCTCCATGATCTCGTTGATGGTGTTCATCCGGGAGGAGAAGTCCACCAGCTCGATGTCCGGCTTCCCCTTGGTGGTGGAGTCGCACAGGGAGGACACCCACATCCCGTCAAACTGCCGGATCTCGCCGCCCTCCAGCACCGCCGCCTTCTCCGCGATGAGGCCCGTCAGGCCGTTGTGGGCCTCCATGCAGGTGATGAGCCCCTTGCGCTCAATGAGCCATTTCAGCCGCCCCCGCCGCAGATCCGGGATGGACGCCTGGGAGCGGGCCGCCGCCTCCAGCCGGTCATACTCGTCGTTGTGGGAGTAGGGGAACTCCACCAGCTTCCCGCCGTACTCCGCCAGCAGGGCCAGGCACTCCTCCCGCACCGGCTTCTGGAACCCTTCCCGCCAGTCGTCGCCGTGCACCACGTAGTCCGGCCGCAGCGCCCGCAGGGGGGCGGCGTAGCCCAGCTCGTCCTGCTTCACCACGTGGGCCACGCCCTTCAGCCCCGCCACCACCTTCATCCGCTCCTCGCAGGTCAGCAGCGGGTGCCGCTTGTAGGACGCCACCACCTCGTCGGACAGCACGCCTACCGTCAGCTCTCCCAGCTCCGCCGCTTTGTGGATGATCTCCATATGGCCGCCGTGGATCACGTCTGTCCCGATGGACATGAATACCGTCTTTTTCTCTGCCATAGCTCAGCCCTCCAAGCCCAGCGCCGCCCAGCGCAGGCGCGCCACCTGCTGCTCCGGCGTCTTGTCCCCGTTGTTGTCCAGCACCAGATCCGGGGCCTCCGGCAGCTCCACCTGGAGCCCCACCCCCGCCACGTTGTCCGCGTTTCGGCTGTACAGCCCCTTCTGATCCCGCCGCCGCAGCGTGTCCATGCTGGCCTCGATGTACACCTCGTAATACCCCGGGATGTTGGCCCGGTTCCATGCCCGCACGCTGTGGAACAT
>SFVC01000070.1 GCA_004560375.1 bacterium | reverse complement strand
AGTATTTCGGAGCTACAGTGGGGGTCGATCAGGCAGGAGCCGATCACCGCCTGCTCCGCCTCCGGCGCCCAGGGCATTTTCCGTCCCGTCAGTTCATCCATTTTCCCTCACCCTGCCTTTGTAAAAGTCTTGTTGCCGTTCGCCGGGCCTCCTCAGCCCTCCACCACCAGCAGATTGACCGTCCCATCGATGCCGTAGCCAAACTTGCACTTCACCGAGTAGCTGCCGTAGGCCTTGATGGGCTCGGACTGCACCAGCTTGTTCTTCTCGATCTCCAGCCCGTGCTGTTCCTTCAGCGCGTCGCAGATCTCCTGGGAGGTAACGGCGCCGAAGAGCTTGCCGTTGGCCCCGGCCCTGGCCCGGACCGTGACCACCACGTCCTTCAGCCGCGCGGCATTTTCCGCGGCGGCGGCCCGCTCCCTGGCCTCCTGGGCCTTCTTCGCCTTCTCCCTGAGCGCCAGCGCGTTCATGTTGTCCCGGTTGGCCTCCACGGCCAGATTGCGGGGCAGGAGGTAGTTCCGGGCGTAGCCGTCGGAGACCTCTTTCATCTCGCCCTTCTTGCCCTGGCCGCGCACATCCTGCTGAAAAATCACTTTCATGTCGTTGCTCCTTTCCGGCGGGGCGGGCCCCGCCGACGAAATATATCTGTATCTTACTGATCGGTGTCCAGATAGTGGTCGATGGCCGCGAACAGCCGGTTGGTGGCGTCCCGCAGCGTGACGCCGCCCAACTGCGCCCCGGCGGCGGACTTGTTGCCCCCGCCGCCCAGCTCCTCCAGCAGCACCTGCACATTGATGCTGCCGATGCTTCTGGCGGAGAGGTCGATATCCCCGGCGGCGGTGGGGTAGATGACCACCGAGGCGGTCACATCGTGGATGTTCAGCAGCTCGTCGGCGGCCTGGGAGGCCACCACCCGGTTTTGCGGCGTGGTGGGCACCGCCACGGCCACGCCCCGGTAGATCTTGGCGGTGCGCAAGATCTCGTAGCGCTCCAGCGTCTCCTCCATGCCGTTTTGCAGCAGCAGCTTCACCCGGGTGGTGTCCGCCCCGCAGCGCTGGAGGTAGGCCGCCGCCGCGAAGGTGCGCTCCACGGTGCGAATGGTGAAATTCTTGGTGTCCATGACGATGCCGCTGAGCACCGCGTCCGCCTCCTCCGGGAGGATGTCCTCGTCGTCCAGCAGCCGTTCCATGATCTCCGCCGTAAGCTCGCAGGCGGAGGAGGCGGCGGGCTCATAGTAGGACATGACGGGGTTCTCGATATAGGTGGCCGCCCGGCGGTGGTGGTCGATGATGGCGATCTTCCCGCAGCACTCCAGCATGGCGCGATCCTCCACCTGTTCGGGGCGGTTGGTGTCCACGATGACCAGCAGGGAATTCTGATCCGCCCGGGCCGCCGCCTCGGCGGGGCTCAGCAGCGTCTCGGCGTACTCGGGCAGCACGCAGAGCCTGTCCAGCAGCCGCACAGAGGCGTTGGGGCCGTCCCCCAGCACGATGTTGGCGCTCTTGCCCAGCTTTCGGGCGATGCAGCAGATGCCCGCCGCCGCGCCGATGGTATCCAGATCGGCGTAGCGGTGGCCCATCACAAAGATGTGGGAGGCCTCCTCCATGAGCCGGGAGAGGGAGTGGGCCATGACGCGGGTACGCACCCGTCCCCGGCTCTCCACCTCGGCACCACGGCCGCCGTAAAATTCAAAGTTGAAGCGGTTTTTGACCACCGCCTGGTCGCCGCCCCGGCTCAGAGCCATCTCCGCCGCCAGCGAGGCGAAGTGGAAGCCCTCGGCGAAGTTCTCCCCGTCGATGCCCACGCCGATGGAGGCGGTGGCCTGGACGCTGCTGCCGGTCTCCACCTTCCGGATCTCCTCCAGCAGCGAGAAACGGCTCTGAAGGATGGCCGGGAGGTGCCGCCGCTCAAAGAGGAAGAGGTAGCGGTCCCGGTCGGTGCGGCGCATCAGCCCGTCCATCCCCTGGCTCCACTTCTCCATCACATCGTCCATTCTCCCCCGCAGCTCCATCCGCTGCCTGTCGGAGAGGGGCTTGAGCAGCTCCTCATAATTATCCACGATGATGAGCATTTCCACGGGCCGGGAATCCTGGTACTCCCGCCGCGTGTCCTCCCGCTCGGTCACATCCAGGAAATAGAGGACGCCCATGCCGTTGTTCTCCCCGGCCAGATGCCCGCAGAGCTGGTACTCCCGCTCCTGCAGCGCAAGCAGCTCCGGCATCTTCTCCTCCCCGTCCAGCAGCCAGCGGACGGACAGGGTGGGGAGCAGCTCTCCCAGCCGCTTTTCCTGCTGCCGCTCGCCCCCGCAGAGGTTCCAGAAGGCGTCGTTGCCCCAGAGCACCTTCCCGTCCCCGCAGGAAAAGGCCGCCATGGCCAGGGGAAAGCGGATCAGCATACTGTTGGTGGATGACTCTATATTATAGGTCATGTCCTCCAGCAGCCTGTCCACCTCCTGCTGCCGCCGCCGGCGGTCCCAGCACACATACCCGTAGGCGATGAGCACCGCCGCGGCTTCCGCCGCAGCGGCCTGCCAGGGGGCCACGAGCAGGGTGAACACCGTAAAAAGGAACAGCAAAGCCAGATAAAGGCGCAGAGAGGGCAGATAGATCTCCCGCAGCTTTTTGTTCATGGCTTTCCCCTCCGTTTCTATTGTTGGATTCATGGCCAGTTCACGACCATCATATCAATATATCATAGCATTTCTCTATATAAAGAGCAAGAAAAACTGCAGGAAGTTTCCGTATTTTCCTCTCCGACGGGGAAATTCTATCCCGCTCTCCGTCAAAAAACACGCCCCGCGCATAGTTTTTGCCGCCGGAGGGGATACTGAAAGCAAACAAGCGGGAAAGGAAGGCAGGATCTATGAAAGCGGTCATTCTCTCCGGAGGACAGGGCAAGCGGCTGCAAAGCGTCACCGGAGGGCTCATCCCCAAGCCCATGGCCCCCGTGGGCGGGAAGCCCGTGTTGGAATACACCCTGGAGCGTCTCGCCGCGGCGGGGGTGCGGCAGGTCTGCTGCACGCTCTGCTGTCTGGGAGAGGTCATCGAGGAGCACTTCGGGAACGGGCAGAAGTGGGGGGTGGAGCTCAGCTACCACCGGGAGGAGAAGGCCCTGGGCACCGCCGGGGCGGTGCGGAGCTGTCTGGACTT
>SFVC01000017.1 GCA_004560375.1 bacterium | reverse complement strand
GCAAAATTTGAGGACTCTTTATTTCCTTATTCGGTATAGCGGAGGCGGCTGTCAATTCGACATAATTTTCTTGTGATACTTTACCGTACATGAGCATTCCCACCGAGTTTCACGCCTACGAGGGCCTGGGCCACGGCTTCGGCCTGGGCACGGGCACCGCGGCGGAGGGGTGGATTGAAGACGCGGTGGACTTCTGGGAGGGCCGCGCCGGGAGAAGCCCCTTCCGGGAGGTGGCCCCACCGCCTGGTACGCGGAGGCGGCAGCCTTTGTAAAAGCAGCACGATCCCGAGGATGAACCCGTTCCGTCTCAGGGACTGGGGTACCAGCTCACCGACCAGGGCCTGGGCATGGTGGAACTGGGGCCCGACGGTGTGGTGGGCGGGGATGATGCGGACAAAGAACTCCCGCCGGGGAGGTGAATCCCGGCGGGAGTTCTTCATTTCAACAATTTCGGATAATCTGTGGCGCCGTTGACAATGCGGTAAACCAACACCGTTCGATCCACCACAGGGGATACCGCCACATAAGTTTTGGTCAGCACCAGCTTACGATAGCCTTGAACCGCTAACTCTGGATCAAAATGGGGAGGCCCCGTCATCGGGAATACGGCCAGGATATTGGCGCGGTGGGCAAGCATTTTCCCGCTCCCCATAGGCCTCAATGCTCATAACAGACGTCATGGGCCCGCCCCTTATTCGCGATGAAGATGGGCTCGCCGGTTTCACAGGTCAACAAAGAAATTTGCAGGTATTCATTTGCAACAGGTCAGCGAAGGTATAACGATCCTCTGCCGGTAGCAGTGTCATTGGGCAATCCTCTTTTATGACACAGCTGCATCAGTGGCGGTATTTGGCATACCCCAGCTCCAGCCGATTCATCAAAGAGTCCTCCTGATTTTGAACCACGCCGACCAGAGGAGCGCCTATCATGTTCTCCTCGTGATCCACGATATAGGTCGTGGGGAAACCTGCCGGTTCACAGATGAAGTCCCGATAAAAGCTGCTTTCCGGGCAGGGAGCACATTGGTGTAGGTCACGCCCTTCTGCCGCAGGATTTCCTCCACCATGGCCCATCTCCTCCGAGTCCCCGGCCCAGGCCCTGCTGTCTTTGACGGCGACGGCCGGCCTGATCCTGGCGCTGGGCGGCCTTGCCAGCCATAGGCTGGTTCGCATCCCTCCGGCGGAGGCGCTGAGGAGATAAGAGGCGGCGCGCAGAGCCGATGGGCGCAGAGTTACACGCGAAACCGCCGCTGGCTGTGTAAAAAATCCGGAACTGCACAGAGTGCTTCCACGATTTTCTAACTTGCCAGCGGCGGTTTGACCGCAAAGCTATATGCTGAGGCGATTGGTACTGCTTTTTAAAACGCAACGCCTGATCAGGCGGGCACTCTTGCTTTTCAGTCTGCGGAAGAAGTGCCGTTCAGCATCGCCACCAGCCCGTCCAGCACCGCAGGGGTCATGGCCCCGCCGGACAGCATGGCCAGCTGCCGCAGGGGCATATCTTCCAGCATGGCGTCGATCATCTTGGAGAAATCATCCTCACCGCCGCCCATCATCTGAGTCATATTGTCCCTGGCCTGCTGGACGAAAGCCATACCGGCGGGGGTGGTTTGGATCTCCCCCAGGGTAGAGTTGACGGTGAAGGGCCGCACGCTCCGCGCCGGGGGTACGGGATGGCCCAGCACCGCCTCGAATTGCTCCTGGGATGCAGGCCACTGGCCGGCGGGGTCACGGTAGGCGGGGACTCTCTCGTTCAGCGCTGTGTTGGGGGCCTCGCCCTGAACCGTCACCGTCCGGGCCAGCCGGATGTCCCGGCTGGAGGAGCCGGCTTCAATCGTGTACGTCCCGCTGTCCACCCGCCAGTCCCCGGCATGGGCGTCGTAATAGGCGAAGGCCCGGCGATCCAGGGTCAACTCCACCGTCTTGCTCTCGCCGGGGGCCAGCTCCACCTTGGCATAGGCCCGCAGCTCCCGCACCGGGCGGAACATCCCGTCCGCAGGCGGGGCCACGTAGAGCTGAACCACCTCTTTCCCGGCCAGCGCGCCGGTGTTCTTTACCGTGACCCGGGCCGTCAGGCGGGCGCCATCCGCCAGCTCCGGGGCGGACAGGGCCAGCTCCGTATACGCAAAGTCGGTGTAGCTCAGACCGTGGCCGAAGGGATAGGCCACCTCCTTGCGGGCCTTGTCGTAGTATCGGTAGCCCACGTAGACGCTCTCCCGGTACTCCACATTGCCGCTGTTCCCGAAAAAGCCGTGGCAGGGGGTGTCCTCCAGCGCCAGCGGCCAGGTCTCCGCCAGCTTGCCGCAGGGATTGGCCCTGCCCAGCAGCAGATCCGCCGCCGCGCTGCCGCCGTTCTGCCCGCCCAGGTACAGCAGCAGGATGCTGTCCACCTGCTCCCGCCAGGGCAGCAACGCCACGGATCCGGTGCTGAGCACCACCACGATGGGGGTGCCGGTCTTGACCAGCTCCGCCATCAGCCGGTTCTGATTCTCCGGCAGATCCATGTGGGCGCGGTCAAAGCCCTCGCTCTCGGAGCTGTCCGGCAGGCCCAGCGTCACCACCGCCACATCGGCCCCCCGGGCGACCTGCACTGCCTGGGCGATGAGGGCTTCATCCACGCCACCCTCCGCCTCAAAGCCGCGGGCGTAGGTGTATTGAACCCCTCGTTCACTCAGCGCGCCGCACAGGTTGGTAAGCTGCGTCGGATTGATCTTGCTGGAGCCCGCCCCCTGATACCTGGGGTGACGGGCGAAGTCCCCGATGACCGCCAGCTTCGCCCCCGCCGCCAGGGGCAGGGCGGAGCCACGGCGCAGCAGCACCGCGCTCTCCCGGGCGGCCCGGCCCGCCAGCTCGTGGTGGGCCGCCTGATCGTAGCTGGCGTTGGTGTTCTGTGCCACCCGCAGGGCCAACTCCACCATCCGAGCGGCGCAGGTGTCCACCAGTTGCTCGTCCAACCTGCCCTCCCGGACGGCCTGGACGATTTTTTCGTCGTTCCCATCGCAGGGCCCCGGCATCTCCAGATCCAGTCCCGCTTTGATGGCCTCCACCCGGTCGTTCATGGCCCCCCAGTCGGTCATAATGGCCCCCTCAAAGCCCCACTGGCCCCGGGGCACGTCGGTCATGAGCTCTTTGTGATCGGAGGCATAAATCCCGTTGATCTGGTTGTAGGAGCACATCAGCGTCCAGGGCTGGGCCTCTTTTACCGCTTTCTCAAAGCCCGCCAGGTAGATCTCCCGGAGGGCCCGTTTGTCGATGACCGAGTTGGAGACGAGCCGGGCCTTCTCCTGGTTGTTGGCCAGGTAGTGCTTCATGCAGGCCCCCACGTTCTGGCTCTGGATGCCCTCAATGAGCCCCGCGGCGCTCTCGCCGGTGACCAGCGGATCCTCGGAGAAGTACTCGAAATTCCGCCCGCACAGTGGGCTGCGCTTGATGTTGGCGGCCGGGCCCAGGATCACCCCCACCTCCTCGGCCCGGCACTCCCGGCCCATGGCCTGGCCGATTTCCCGCAGCAGCGCCCGGTCGAAGCTGCACGCCGAGGCGGCGGCGGGGGGAAAACAGGTGGCGGGCACTGAGGCGTTCAGCCCCAGGTGATCCGCCGCCCCCGCCTGCTTACGCAGGCCGTGGGGGCCGTCGGTAAGCATGAAGGACTTGACCCCCAGCCGCTCTACCGCCTTGCTCTCCCAGAAGTTTTTCCCGGAGCACAGGGACGCCTTTTCCTCCAGCGTCATCTGGGACACCAGCTCCCGCGCCTGTTCCCGCAATTGCTGTGTCATACGATCGACTCCTTTCCTGTTTTGACTGATGAGACGAGTATAACAAATTTGGGCGGGGATAGATTGCAGATTTGTTCGACTTATTATAAAATCCAGGACTATTTATACTGGGCTGCTCCGCCGGTAAGCCATGGGGGTCTCCCCGGTGATCTGCTTGAACACGGTCTGGAAATGGCTTTGGGAGGAGAACCCCAGCAGCGCCGCGATCTCGCCCAACTCCTGATCGGTAAACCGCAGCAACCGCTTGGCCTCCGCCACCTTCTCCTGCTGGACATAGCGGGTGAGGGAGATTCCGGCCTCCTGCTTGAACCGGGTGCACAGGTAGGCGCGGGTATAGCCCAGATCCCTGGCCATCCGCTCCGCCCGGATGGTGGTGAAAATGTTCTGGGAGATATACTGGGCGCACAGGCGGAAAAAGCGATCCGGTCCCGCCCCCGGCCCCCGGAGCCGCTCCACCTGCTGGGCGTAGTCGATCATCATCTCCTGGGCCAGCCGCTCAATGGCGGCGGGATCGGTCATGAGCTCCAGCTTCTGGATGTACAGGTCGGAGGCGAGAAAGGCGTCCTGAGGGGCGAGCCCGCCCCGGATAGCCGCCCGTGAGGCAATGGCGGCGGTACAGATCCCCATATTCCGCACCTGTCGGAGGCCGTCCTGGGCCATGCGGCCCGCCTCCACCCGGGGCGGGGCGGAGAACAGCTCCCGCAAGACGTCCGGCCTGCCGCCCTCAATGTAGGAGGTGATCAGCTGCTCCCAGGCGTAGCTTTGCTGTACCATCTGCCGAGCGTCGGAGTCATCCGCTTCCTCCACGCGCTGGCGGGCATGGTCGGCGTGGACGGACTGCTGAACATCTTCCGCCCGGGTGTCCAGCCACACCTGCTCCACCGGGAAGGGGCGGCCCTGCAGGGCTGTGGTCAGGGAGCACAACAGCCAGGCCATGCGGTGGACGCTGATCATGGGGGCGCCGCGCAGGGCCTGGGCGTAGCCCGTCCATTCCTCCGGGGGTACCGCAAGCAGAGCCATCAGCCCGTCCAGCTCCCGTCCATCCCCCCGCAGGGCACGGGTGGGGCCGAAGATCACCCGCAGCCCCGGCTCCGCCGTCAAAAAGCCATAGAACTGATAGGCGGGGGTGGTGATGATCCCAACCTCCGCCCCGCAGTCCAGTATTCTTGGAAGGTACGGCCCCGCCGGATCCGGGTGCAGAGGATAGACGGAGCAGTACGCAAGCAGCTTCGCCTCTCGGTACAGCCGGACGCCGATGGAGTACGCCTTGGCGAGGCTTTGGCACCAGGCGGTCAGAGTGTCCGGATCCATAGGATCACCTTCCTTTTTATAATACATATATCATTTTTATAATACATTGTCAATCAGCTGTGATAAGATGATATTACTCAATTTGATTTTGGGACTTTTCACATGGAAAGGAGAATAAGAGCATGATGCAGCTGCTTCGCTGGATCATCGTGCTGGCGCTGGCGGCGCTGGCCGGCAGATTGATCTCCAAGGTCAAGCTGCCGTCTATTTTGGGGTGGCTGATCGTGGGCATGATATTCGGCCCCCACGCGGTTGGCCTGCTGCCCCAGCCTGTGCTGGACGCGGGGTGGTATCAGACCGTGATCATGTGGATGCAGTGCGCGTTTGGTCTGATGCTGGGAACGGAGCTTGTGTGGAACAAGCTCAAACGCTATGGCAAGGGGCTGATCGTCACCACCCTGACCCAATCCTTGGGCACCTTTGCCTTTGTGACGCTTGTTTTTGCGGCTGCGTTCTGGCTGACGGATATACCTGCATACCTGGCCTTTGTGTTCGGGGGAATCGCGTTGGCTACCGCGCCGGCGCCGGCGCTGTCCATCGTAAGCGAGTTTCACGCCAAAGGGCCCGTCACGGACACGCTGCTGCCCATGGCGGTGCTGGATGATATCGTGGCGATCGCTGTATTCTTCACGGTCAATTCCATCCTCTCCAGCTCTGTGTCGGGCGGGGCCGTCCCGCTGTATATGATTCCCGTGATGATCTTTTTGCCGGTGGTAATCGGCCTGGTGGTGGGATTTCCCGCCGGATGGCTGCTAAAAAGAGTCCGGGGGCGGGCGTGGACGCTGGCCGTTTTGCTGGCCGGGATTACGCTGACGGTCGGGATTGGCTGGCTCATCAACACGAAGGTCTTGTCCGGTATCACACTGAACTATATGCTGATGGGGGTCTCCTTCTCCGCGGTGTTTACAAACATGGTTTCCGAGGAGCGGCTGGGCGAGATCACAGGCTATTTTCATCCGATCCTCGCGGTCAGCCTGCTGACCGCCATTGTGGATTTGGGCGCGCCGCTGAACTATCACCTGATCCTGGGCGCGGGGCTGTACACCTTCCTGTATATCGCGGCAAGAGGGGCCGGGAAATATTTTGGGGCAAGGCTGGGCGCCAGGGCCATGAAGATGCCGGACACCGTACAGAAGTATCTGGGCCTGACCCTGCTGCCGCATTCCGGCGTCTCCCTGGTTTTCACCGGCATCGCCTGTTCTACCCTGGCGGCTAAACCGGGGTTTGTTGGCGTCGTACAGGGAACCATCGCCGCCGCGGCCGTGATCAATGAGATCCTTGCCGTGATCGCCGCGAAAAAGGGCTTTCAATTAGCGGGCGAAATTAAGAGCAGCTAAGCGGTCAACCCTTCGACTTGATGGCGATGATGGCGGGGAGGAACATCCAACACTGACGGAGGGATCGACAATGGCAAAAAAAGAGCGAAAGATCGTCTTTGCCGTGGGGCTTGCCCTGCTGCTAATTTTCACCGTTACGGATTTACAGATTTCTCTGGCTATCGCGAAAAAACCTGCTTGGGCCCGGGTGCTGGAGGTGGTGGGGGAGATCCCCTTCACCACGCTGACCATCGCCGCCTGCGCGATGTTGTTCCGCTTCCGTACCAGGAAAAATCTTGGGCTGAACGCGCTGGCCGCGGTGGGTTCGGGGGCGCTGTTTACTCTGCTCACCCTGATGGGCGGCTTCATGACGTATAACTACCTCAGCGACAACCTGGGAGACATCTCCAAGCTCTGGATGATTTTGCCCGCCCTGCTGATGGCGGCTGCCGGGATCTGGATCGCCTGGTGCGTCCCCACGGAGAGCCGGAGCAAGGCTCTGCGCTATGCGGCGGTGGCCCTGCTGTATTTCATCTTGGTAATTATCATCATGAACAGCCTGAAAACCGTCTGGGGGCGGATGCGCTTTCGGGAGATGACCGATCCCGTGAATCAGTTCACCCGTTGGTATCAGATCGTTCCCAGAGGCGGCTTCGACAACATCTACGCCTCCTTCCCCTCGGGACACTCCATGAACTCGGCGGGCATGATCCTCCTGATGCTGCTGCCGCCCATGATCCCCGCGCTGCGGGGCAGGGAGAAGGCGCTGCACGCCTTCGTGTATATCTGGTGCGTGCTGGTGGGGATCAGCCGGGTGTTTATGGGCGCCCATTTTTCCAGCGACGTGACGGTGGGCGTCCTGCTCTCCCTGGCAATTTTTGAGGCGCTGCGGGCCGTGCTGTACCGAAATGTCCCGAAGGACGCTGCATTGACGTAAGCTCCGTTGGGGGGCGGATCCGAAAATAAAAAAGGGGAGTGACAGATCATGGGGAAACAATACGATGACAAGCTGGTTTTGGCCCTGAAGCGGCGGCAAAAGGTGGAGGACTACCACGGGGCCCCCGTGCTGGTGAAGTACCTGCCGGACTGCGATGAGCGGGGGGCGATGGATCCCAGGCTGTACCGGGATCAGAAAAAGATGTTGAAGATGATGGCGTGGATGCCCTCTTTCCTGATGAAGATGGACACCTCGCCCAAGGGAATCGCCAATCTGCGCAAAATGTTCAATGGTATCAAAAGCGTCCCCTGCGTGGAGACGCCCATCCAAATTGAGCGGCGCACCGTCCCGACGGAGGACGGGTATGAGATCCCCATCCGCATCTATAAGGCGAACCGGGAGGATGCCGGCAAGGCCATCCTCTACTATATCCACGGCGGCGGGTTCTTCGGCGGCTCGCCGGACGTGGTGGAGGAGTCTGTCAAGCTGTTTGTAGCCAAGACCGGGCTGTGTGCCGTGTCGGTGGACTACCGGCTGGCCCCGGAGCACCCCTACCCCACGGGGCACCGGGACTGCTACCGGGTGCTGCAATGGATTGGGGAAAACGCCGGAACCTTCGGCGGCGATGGGGAACACATCTTTGTGGCGGGGGACAGCGCCGGGGGCAACTTGGCCCAGTACTGCACCACCCGTGACCGGGAGGACGGTGGCGGGCTGGTGAAGGGGCAGCTTCTGCTCTACCCCACGCTGAACATGGCGGGGGTGAGGGATGAGCTCTATCAACCCGGCATGGAGCAGTTCGAGATGGCGCCCGGCCAGAAGCGCGGCCTGACCAAGATGATCGGGATGTTCTGCGGCATGACGGAGGGGCTGGAGCCAATTCTGGGCACCGGAGATGTAAAAAATGACTACTTGAACCCCTATACCAGGGATCCGGCCGACAATCCGCCCACCTTCCTGAGCGTGGGAGAGCATGACTTTTTGAAGCTGGAAACCCTGGGCTACGGCGTAAAGCTGCACCGGGCCGGGGTGGAGACGAAGATGGTGCTCTACAAGGGCTTTGGCCACGCCTACTTCGACAATACCGGCGTCTACCCCCAGTGCGAGGACTGTATTGACGAAATGGCGGCATTTGTGCGGGAGCACTGCAAGAATTAGGCTCGCCAAAGGCGGGAACCTTCCCTTCCAGGGGGAAGCTCCGTTTTTTCCATAGCGCTGAGAACTGGCCGCCCCGGATCACGGGGCGGCCAGTTTGTTCGCCGGTTCAAACGCCAAGCCGCCACATGTTTGGGGATGGCTTATGAGGATCTATCCGATAAACATCTGCGTCCAATAATTCCCGCTGGCGCAATAGCCCACGCCGATCTGCGTATAGGAGGCGTTGAGGATGTTGGCGCGATGGCCACTGGAATTCATCCAGGCGTTTACAGCGGCGGCGGGCGTCCGCTGCCCGTAGGCGATGTTTTCCCCGGCGGAGCGGTAGGAGAGTCCAAAGGCCCGGATCATTTGGAACGGGGTGCCATAGGTGGGGCTGGTATGGGAAAAGTATCGGTTGTTGGACATATCCTCCGACTTATATCTGGCGATCCGGGACAGCTCCCAGTTTGCCGTCAAGGGCTTCAGCCTGTTCTCCGTGCGGATCTCGTTCACCAGACGGATCACTTCATGCTCATAATTGAGAACCGTGTCCGAAATCTGCGGGATGCTCAGAATCTGCCCGGGATAGATCAGATCGGGGTTGGCAATCTGCGGATTGGCGGAAATGATCTCGCTGGTGCCCACCTGATATTTGACCGCCAGCTTCCTCATGGTATGTACCTCCTGATGTGGTTGGGATTTGCAGGGACAAATGGATTGTAACTATTTTGTAACCATTTTGCAAATGCAGATCCTGCCACCTGCGGCGGATGGGGGGCTTGGAGCAGGTTGCTGCTCCCCGGCGTGATGCCCAAGCGTCTGCCTTCCTGTGGCACAGCGGCATATCGAGCTTCCCGCCATGGAACTATAAAACCGTTGGGGGATGATTCTCAAGGTACTCCCCTTGTCAGACACATTTTGTATGTATGTTTACAATATCGCTCTTGCATTTTTTGGGGTAGTAATGCTATAATGAAAAAAAGTTTCTGATTTCCGTACTGACTGGAATCATATGGCAGGATCTGCACGTTTCAGTAAAGTACCGCAGGAGGTGAAGCATTAAAAGGGCGAGCCGCTTGTGACGCCACAAGCTATGAGGCCGCTTCAGGCTGCCCCGGGGCAATTCCGGGCCGCAAAGCCGCAAAATTAATCCGAACCGCTGGGGGGAGCGATGTTGGATATGAACAAGAAATATAAAATTCTCATTGTGGATGATTCGAGATTCAACCGTCTGGTCATGACAAGTATGCTGGCAAAGGATTATCTGCTGGAAGAGGCGTGCGATGGAAAAGAGGCCACGCTGATCCTGCAGGATCGGGCGGAAGAGTTTTCTCTGGTGTTGCTGGACATTGTCATGCCCAATATGAACGGCTTTGAGTTTCTCCAAGTGATGAAGGAGTGCGGATGGCTGGACTTTCTTCCCGTCATCATCATCTCCTCGGAGTATTCACCTGAAAATGTTGAGACTTCATACCGCCTGGGGGCCAGCGACTTGATCCAGCGTCCCTATGACGAGCAGGTGGTCTGCCACCGGATTGCCAATACCATTGCGCTTTCCAGTAAGCACAGGGAGCTGTCCAACGCCCTGGTGGACGAGGTCATCAAGGAAAACGAAAACAGCGCGGCCATGGTTTCCATTCTCTCCCATATCGTAGAAACCAGAAACGGTGAGAGCGGAGCCCACGTCCAGAATATCCGGCACATCACCGAGCTGCTGCTGGACGAGCTGATGAAAAAAACGGATCAGTATCCCATGTCCAAGGAGGATATGCTCCAGATCATCACCGCCTCCTCCTTGCACGACATCGGAAAGATGTCTGTTCCCGAGGAGATCCTGAACAAGCCGGGCAGGCTGACGGATGAGGAATTCCAGATCATCAAAAAGCACGCCATGGCAGGCGCCGAAATGGTGGAGCCTTTGCTTCAGCAGGAGAACGCGAACCCTCTGATCCGGATGACCTACGAGATCTGCCGCTGGCATCATGAGCGGTATGATGGTCGGGGCTACCCCGATGGGCTCAAAGGGGATGAGATCCCCATTGCGGCCCAGGTGGTGTCTGTGGCCGACGTATACGACGCGCTCACCAGCGAGCGGTGCTATAAGCCGGCCCACACCCCGGATCAGGCCATGCAGATGATCCGGGAGGGCCAGTGCGGGGCCTTTCACCCGCTGCTGCTGGAGTGCCTGTCCGACATCCTGGACAAGCTCAAAAGCCCGTCCTATGCCGCCGAGGATGTGATTGGAGACGGTACGGTCTCCAACCAGCTTTTGGTGGCGGATCTCCTGTCCCATTCCCGGGAAAACGGCCTGTTCTCCTCCGACAAGATCATGCAGACCCTGACCCGGGAACGGATGCGCGCGAAGTTCTTTTTCAACGGGCCGTGCGCCGCGTTCTATTATACCACAGTTCCGCCGGTGCTTCATCTCAACAAGGCCGGCCGGGAGCTCTTTGGGGTGGACGAATCCATTCTCGGTCCCGACCAGGCGCTGGACTCCTGCGACGGGTACGACCCCAACGTGGTGGAGCGCCTGCGGGACAGCCTCGCGGTGGCGACAACCGCGCATCCCGTGGTGCACAGTGAACTCACGCTGACCCCGCGGGGGGAGGCGCCCCAGCGATATCAGTGTGTGATGCAAACCATATGTGACTCGACGGATACCCAGCAGTATACGGAGGTTACGGGCCGTTTGATCCCCCTGGACAGTGAGCTCAGCAGGATCCCGGTTCCCAACGCGCCGGATTGGTTTGCCGCCCCCAGCAGCGAGATGACCGGCAAGGATGCCTGGTGTCTGATCAACGCCCTCAGGTTCATGGTATACAATGTCCGGCTGGTGGATCCCTCCGATCAGAGTATTGTAGAATTGGACAGCAACGGAAGGATTACCAAATCCGGCCAGCACTGCTACAACCTTTGGAAGCGGAGCCATATGTGCGACGACTGCATCTCCACCGACTGCCTGAACCTGCAAAAAGAGTCGTCAAAAATCGTATTCTTTGAAGAAGAAGTGCTGTATGTGGTCTCCCAATACATCAAAGTGGACGGAACCCCCCTTGTGCTGGAACTGCTGACCCGGATCACCGATGACATGATGATCGACACCAGCGGCAGGAAGCTGTCCGGCGCCTCCATTGGCGATCTGAGCAAAAAGCTGTACCTGGATCCCCTTACCAATGCGTATAACCGGCGCTATTTCAACGCAAAGGTTAAGGATCTACACAATGTCGCCGCTTTGGCCATCATCAATGTGGATCAGTTCAACCGCGTCAACGACAAGTACGGGCGCGCCGTCGGAGATAACGCGCTGGTCTGTATCGCGGAGACTATCGGTGGGAAGATCCACGCGCCGGACACGCTGTCGCGCTATGGCGGCGATGAATTTGTGGTTTTGTTCCAGTCCATCTCCCAAGAGGCCTTTGTGGCAATGCTGGAAACCATACGCAGCGACGTGTCCGCGCTGTCCATAGACGGCATGGAGGACGGACAGCAGCTCACTGTCAGCATCGGCGGAGCCTTCGGCCCGGATATTCCGGCGGTGCTGATGAAAAAGGCGGACGAGATGCTACACAAGGCCAAGCAGGAGCAGAACATCGTGGAGCTCTGGAAGGGACGGCAGCCGCAACCCTGATCGGAACCGGCGCGGCACAAGCCGCAGCCCCGCCTGTGGGGCATGACGTTCCTGAAACGATACGAATTCCGGGGCTGCGGCCCCGTATATGAGGTGATTGCAATGGCAACCTGTTCCCAACTCCTGGCCGCCCTCCGGGAAGGGGCCCATGATTCCGCCCTGGCCGCCCTCTACGCCCCGGATCACAGCGTCCCCCTGCTGGACGCCGCCCGGGCCCGGGCAGTGGGTGTCGCGGAAGTCTTTACCGCCCGCTTCGGTGGGGATGCCTCCGGCGCGGCCCTGTTCAGCGGCCCCGGCCGCACCGAGATCGCCGGCAACCACACCGACCATCAGCACGGCCGGGTGCTGTGCGGCAGCGTGAATCTGGATATGCTGGCCTGCGCCGCGCCCAACGGGCTGGACGTGGTGCGCTTTGTGTCCGAGGGCTACCCAAAGCTGGAGGTGTCTCTGGACGATCTGGCCCCCCGAGAGGAGGAGAAAAACACCTCCGCCGCCCTGGTGCGGGGGGTGGCGGCCCGGATCAAGGAATTGGGCTACCCCCTGTCCGGCTTCGACGCCTGCGCCACCTCCACGGTGCTGTCCGGCTCGGGGCTGTCCTCCTCCGCCGCCTACGAGACGCTGGTGGGCAATATCTTCAACCACTTCTGCTGCGGGGACAAGCTGGATCCCATCACCATCGCCAAGATCGGCCAGTACGCCGAGAACGTCTACTTCGGCAAGCCCTGCGGCCTGATGGATCAGATGGGCTCGTCGGTGGGGGGCGCAGTGTTTATCGACTTCAACGACCCCGCCGATCCCGTTGTGGAGCGGGTGGACTACGACTTCTCCCAGTCCGGCCACGCCCTGTGCATCGTGGACACCGGATCCAGCCACGGCGACCTCACCGACGACTACGCCGCCGTCACCCGGGAGATGAAGGTGGTGGCCGCCCATTTCGGCAGGGCTGTGCTGCGGGAAGTACCGGAGTCCGAGTTCAGGGCCTCCCTCCCCGCTCTGCGGGCGGAGTGCGGCGACCGGGCGGTGCTGCGGGCCATGCACTTCTACTCCGACGACCGCCGGGCCGCCCAGGAGGCCGACGCTCTGGGGCAGGGGGACTTCAGCGGGCGGTTCCTCACCCTGGTGAGCGCCTCCGGGCTGTCCTCCGCCCTCCACCTGCAAAACACCTGGTCCATCGCCGCCCCGGAGCAGCAGGCCATTCCACTGGCGCTGGCCGTGGCCGGGGAGCTGCTGGATGGCGCCGGGGCCTGTCGGGTACATGGCGGCGGCTTCGCGGGCACCATCCAGGCGTGGGTGCCTGCGGATCGGCTCACGCAGTTCAGAGACGGCATGGAGGCCCTGTTTGGGGAGGGGAAATGCCATGTGCTACGCATCCGTCCTCAGGGCGGCTGCGTGGTAGCGGAATAAGGGGGCGTACACCATGGATCGAAATGAAGCGATCACCAGGCTGGCGGACTATGCCGTGCAGACAGGGCTGGTGGCGGAGTGTGAATACGTCTGGGCCGTCAACGCCATTTTGGACGCGCTGAAGCTGGACGACTTCACCCCGGCGGCCCCGGCCTCCGGGAAGGTGGAACTGGCTCCGGTGCTGGAGGCCCTGCTGGACGACGCTTATGAGCGGGGCGTGCTGACGGAAAACTCGGTGGTCTACCGGGATCTGTTGGACACCAAGATCATGGGTCGGCTCACCCCCCGGCCCGCCCAGGTCATCGACACCTTCCAGGCCCTGTATCGGGAGGATCCCCCCAAGGCCACCGACTGGTACTACAAGCTGAGCCAGGACACCAACTACATCCGCCGGGATCGGATTGCCCGCGACGTGCAGTGGAAGGCTCCCACCGAGTACGGCGAGCTGGACATCACCATCAACCTGTCCAAGCCGGAGAAGGATCCCAAGGCCATCGCGGCGGCCAAGAACCTGCCCGCCTCCGCCTATCCCCGGTGCCAGCTGTGCGCCGAAAACGAGGGCTACGCGGGGCGGGTGAACCACCCCGCCCGGCAGAACCACCGGATTGTGCCCATCACCATCAACGGCTCCCCTTGGTTTTTGCAGTATTCCCCCTATGTGTACTACAATGAGCACTGCATTTGCCTGAACGCGGAACACACGCCCATGAAGATCGACCGGGCCTGTTTCGGCAAGCTGCTGGACTTTGTGGGCCAGTTCCCCCACTACTTCGTGGGCTCCAATGCTGACCTGCCCATCGTGGGTGGCTCCATCCTGGCCCACGACCACTTCCAGGGCGGGCGGTACGAGTTCGCCATGGCCAAAGCCCCGGTGGAGACTCCCGTCACCTTCCCCGGTTTTGAGGACGTGGAGGCGGGCATCGTGAAGTGGCCCATGTCGGTGGTGCGGATCGCCTCCAGGCAGCCGGATCGGCTGGTGGAGCTGGCGGACAGGATCCTCCTCGCCTGGCGGGGCTACACCGACGAGAGTGCCTTTCTCTTCGCCGAGACCGACGGCGAACCCCACAATACCATCACCCCCATTGCCCGGAAGCGGGGAGAGCAGTTCGAGCTTGACCTGGTGCTTCGCAACAACATCACCACGGAGGAGCATCCCCTTGGGGTCTACCACCCCCACGCGGAGCTCCACCACATCAAGAAGGAGAACATCGGCCTCATCGAGGTGATGGGGCTGGCAGTGCTCCCGGCCCGGCTGAAGGACGAGCTGGCGGCGGTGGCGGACGCTCTGGTATCCGGTTGGGATCTCCGGGCGGATGAGCGCACCGCCAAGCACGCCGACTGGGCGGAGGGCTTCGCCAGGCACTACACCATCACCGCTGACAACGCCCTGGACATCGTGAAGAAGGAGACGGGACTGGTGTTCGCCAAGGTGCTGGAGCACGCCGGCGTGTACGCCCGCACCCCCGAGGGAAAGGAAGCCTTTCTGCGATTCCTGGGTTGCGTGTGAGCGCCCTTGCGTCTCAAATATCTTTGTGATAGAATACCTCCGTATCCCAAGTCCGGGGATGCGGAGGTATTTTTTCGCGGGGAGGCATTCACTTGAAGGAATTCACCATCGGCCCCAACGACGGGGGCCAGCGGCTGGATCGCTGGCTGGACAAGGCAGTGCCACTCCTCCCCGCCCCGTTGGCCCAGAAGTATATCCGGCTGAAGCGGGTGAAGCGCAACGGAAAGCCCGCCAAACGGGATGATCGGCTCCAGTCCGGGGACGTGCTCCAGCTCTATCTCAACGATGAGTTTTTTGACGCGCCCACCCCGGATAACGCCTTCCTCCGGGTGGCCAAGCCCCGGCTCAACATCCTGTACGAGGACGAAAACCTGCTCCTGCTGGACAAGCGCCCGGGCATGGTGGTGCACCCCGACGACAGGTCGCAGGTGGACACCCTCATCACCCACGTGCAGGCGTACCTGTACCAGAAGCGGGAGTGGTCGCCCTACCGGGAGCACACCTTCGCCCCCGCCCTGTGCAACCGCATCGACCGAAACACCGGGGGCATCGTCATTGCCGCCAAGACGGCGGAGGCCCTGCGGGTGATGAACCAGAAGATCCGGGATCGGGAGCTGCAAAAGCTGTACCTGTGCGTGATCCACGGGGAGATGACCCCCCGGGAGGGGCAGCTGAAGGGCTACCTCCTCAAGGACGAAAACCGGGCCCAGGTGCGGGTGTTCGACAAGCCTGTGCCGGGGGGCAGGACGGCGGTGACGCTGTACCGCACGCTGGAGACACGAAATGGGCTGTCGCTGGTGGAGTGCGACCTCATCACCGGGCGCACTCACCAGATCCGGGCCCAGTTCGCCGCCGCGGGCCACCCCCTCTTGGGCGACGGGAAATACGGCAAAGAGCGGGACGACAAGCGGTACGGGCGGCGGTATCAGGCGCTGTACTCCTATAAGCTGCGGTTTGCCTTTACCACCGACGCGGGGTGCCTGGAGCCGCTGAACGGGCGGGAGTGGACGGTGGAGGACGTGGACTTTGTGGAAGAATATTTTCCGAAGGGATGAGAGGCCTTGGGCTGGGAGATTTTGAACCTGCGGGAGCGGCGGTCACTGGGCGAGCTGGAGCAGGCGGCGGCGTGGTTCCACGAGAAATGGGGCATCCCCCTGGCCGCTTACCGGGAGAGCATGATGGATTGCATTGAGGGAAAAGGCCCCGTGCCCCAGTGGTACATGGCGGTGGAGGGTGGCGCCATCCTCGGTGGGCTGGGAGTCATTGAGAACGACTTCCACGACCGGAGGGATTTGACCCCCAATGTGTGCGCCGTCTATGTAGAGGAGGCGTGCCGCCGTCAAGGGATCGCCGGGGTGCTGCTGGAACACGCCTGCGCGGATATGGCGGGGCAGGGGGTGGACACCCTGTATCTGCTCACCGATCACACGTCTTTTTATGAGCGGTACGGCTGGGAATTCTTCTGCACGGCCCAGGGGGAGGGGGAGACGGAGCCCTCCCGGATGTATATCCGCAAATGGGGTGTGTGAAGGATGTGGAACCTCACGGAAATTCGATCTCCGCCCCACGGTATAAACTCATGCACAGAAAAAGAGGGTAGGGCCGCCGGACAGTTGATTGACTGTCCGGCGGCCCTACCTTTATACTGGGGAGCCCATGGGGCCCCTGATGCGCTTAGTCCATAGGGACTGCCGCCCCTATTCCGGGTTACGAGCTCAAGACCTGGAGTTGGTCCACTCCACGATCTGGGGCGCGATGGACTTCTGGGACTGGGAGGACACGTACATCCCAATGTGGCCGGTCTTGAAGGAGAGGAACTGGGTGTCCTTGCTTCCGACGGCGTCCAGCAGGGGACGGCTGGCGGACAGGGGCACCAGATGATCGTACTCGGCGCAGACGCAGAGCAGCGGCATGGTGATGTTCTTCAGATCCACGGTCTTGCCGCCCAGCACCAGCTCGTTCTTGATGAGCTTGTTCCCCTGGTACAGATCCTTGATGAACTGCCGGATGGTCTCACCCGCCTGGTCGGGGCTGTCAAACACCCACTTCTCCATACGCATGAAGTTGGTCATGTACTCGGGGTTGTCCATCTTGTCCACCATGCCGATGTACTTGTTCATGGTCAGCTCCAGCGGCTTGAGGATCAGGTAGGAGAAGTTCATCACATCGCCCGGAATCACCCCGTAGGCGTCCACCAGGGAGTCGATGTTCATATACTTGCTCCAGCGGAACAGCAGGGCGTCGTTGGTGGAGAAGTCGATGGGCACCACCATGGTGATCAGGTTCTTGATCTTGTCGGGGTTCAGCGCGGTGTAGATGGTGGAGAACGTACCGCCCTGGCACACGCCCAGCAGATTGATCTTGTCCACCTTGCGGCTCTTGCGGATGAAGTCCACACAGTCGTTCATGTACCAGTTGATGTAGTCGTCCATGGTCATGTACATATCTTCGCCGGTGGGATAACCCCAGTCGATCACGTACACGTCCATGCCGCCCTCCAGGAAGCTCTTGATCACGCTCCGGTCGGGCTGAATGTCCATCATGTACTGGCGGTTCACCAGAGCATAGGTGATCAGGGTGGGCACCTTGGAGAGCTTCCGGGCCGTTACCACCGGCTTGTAGTGATACAGCCGCATCTTGCCGATCCGCAGAACCTCCTCCTTCTCCGTCTGATCGGAGGCGGCGTCCTCAGGCTTCAGATCCATCAGGATCTTATAGCCCTTGATCAGCTTCTCCTGATAGGTGCTCATCTCGTTCACGGACTTCTGCAGGTCAAACTGCTCATACAGCTTCATCACGCTGTCGGCCAGATTCTGCTGAAACTCAGCGGCCTTCTGAAGATTCTTTTCGTAGATGTTCTCGCTCATGGGAATCTAAATCCTCCTCTCTTACTTCTTTTCCGCCGTTGCCTTCAGCGCGTCCAGCTCGACGTGCAGATCCCGCACATCCTTACGCAGCTCGTAGACCGTCCGGTAAAGGCTGTCCATATCGGTCTTGGTGGGGATGGGCAGCGGCTTGAGCATTCTCTCGTACATCTTGTTGCTGGCGATCATGTACTTGGAGCTCTTGTCGGCAAAGTCGGCAAAGGCCTTGGAGAACTCGTCGGTGCCCAGCAGCTCCAACAGAATCTCCTCGGTCACGTTGTACCACAGATCGTAGAACTCGCGGAAGGTGGTGACCATCTTGCCCTCCTTGAGGTTCTTCTGATAGCGATCCAGCAGGGTGTGCATACTCTCCTGGCAGGCGTTGAGCACCAGGGCCACCAGTTCGCCGGCGGAGAACAGCATCTTGATGTAGCTGCTCATGAACTTCATCTGATCCGCGTTGGCCTCGCGGTTGGCGCCCAGGCCCATCATGTTGAACATCTTGCCGAAGCTCTCCTCGTACCGCTGGTTGCACTCCTTGAAGAACTCCACGTAGGCCTTCTGATCGCCGGCGGCGATGCGCTCCAGGATGGAGGGATCGATCTTCATCCAGGGGTCAAGGACGTTCTTGTAGAAATCAACGCAGATATCCAGCAGCTCCTTGGAGTTCCCCAGGAAGGGCAGGCTGCCGGTGGGGATGAAGTTCTTCAGCATATCCTGCATCAGATCCATGTACTTGCCCTGGTAGTCCTGCAGGAAGCTGGCCGGGTTGGACAGGCCCTTCCACAGGTCAAAGGCCTTGGTGTACATATCCAGGCCGGGCACCTTAAAGGGCCACATCTCGCCGAAGCTGTCGAAGCTGGGCATGGAGCCGAACATATTCTGCCAGGACTTGACGGGGTTGGGCATCATCTCACCCAGCCTGGACCAGTAGTCCGTGACATTGGGCGCGAAAGCCTTATACATATTCGCATAGGCCTCCATCCCGGGGATCTGGCTGGTAACGGTGTCGTTCCACGTCTTGAAGAGTTGCTGCTGCTGCTCCCAGAAGGGGTTGCTCATGAACATTACCTCCTAAATTTTTTGATATGTAAACTGTAAATACAGCCCCTAAGAAATAACGGGCCGGTGGATCTACAGCCCGTTTGACACAGGCGTTGCGGGCCTGTGTCGTGCCCATGCAGCTCCTTCCGGCGCCGAAGCGCCGCAGACACGGCCCGCGGCCGGGCATACCGCGGAATACACCTGTTGAAAAAAATGTATAATTATACATTTTTTCTTGAGTCCAAAACTATATATCGTGGTTTCTCCAACTCACACTCCTATATTTTGCCACAGAAACTTGCCGTTGTCAATAGAAAACTGATAAGTGATTCAAATTCCGATCCGAGCTGGACGCCGGCTTCCTATCCCAGAAGGAAGGAGCACAGCAACGGGACAAAATAGCCGGGGGACTCCAGATGGCAGGCGTGCCCCCCAGGAATGACTACTTCCTGGAAACTTCCTCCGTTTTCCCGGTAGCGTTCCAGCAGGTATCTGGTCTGGGCAAGCATGGGTTGGGGCGGATACACCCAACTCCCCGGCCACCCGGGGATAGCGCCGGTCATGCCCAGGTACCCGAAATCAAACAGGGAGTGATCGCTGACTACCACATCGTCCCGGCCCCGGATCCAGAGGATGGGCGGCTTGTTTGCTATCTCAACCAACCCGGACAGGTTGCCGTAAAGCGGGGACATGGCGTTTAAAACTCCGTGATCTCCCGCCGCCACAAAGGGCCACCGGAACGAGTAGCGAAAATCTCCGGGGTATTGATCCCGGCCCAGCCTCGTCTTTTGGATGCCCTCTACAAACAGGGCCTCCCACCCCGGCTCCAGATAATGGGAGGACGTGAAGTAGAAGTGACGGAGAATGGGGTGCAGCAGAAGTTCCCCCTGGGTCTTCACCGAGGAGAGCAGGAGGGGGTTGACGCACCCGCCCCCGGAACCCAGCCCCGGGGGATCATAGACAATCCCCTCCGGATCCCGGGTGCCTCCGAAGCCAAAAGGGGGGCCCGGCGCGATGAGAACCAGCTTGTTCACCCGGTGGGGGTGATCGATGGCGTACTGCATTGCCACATTTCCACCCATGGACCAGCCGCCCACGGAGGCTTTTTCCCAGCCCAGGGCGTCCAGAAGGGCGTTGACGTCATCGCTCCAGTCCCGATAGCCCCGCACCGCGTCTACCGGGCGATCCTCGGTATCCCCGAAGCAGCGCAGATCGGGGGCGACCACGTCGAACTGCTGGGACAGCACCGGGAGCAGCGGCAGAAAAAAGACGGAGGAGGACAGATTCCCGTGCAGGAGCAGGAGCTTGTCTGCATGGGTCTCGCCGGCGCGGTAATAGGCGATCTTAAGCCGGCTGGTAGTTAAAAAAAGCTGGGAAGTTCTCTCCAAAAAACCATCCCCTAAAGCTATATTTTTCTATCAGACATCATTAGGGTCGATTTCATTATACACGCTTCCGGCATTGAACGCAAGAGCCAGGGAGGAGGGCCGTTGAAAAAATCAGGCGGCGCCCCGGAAACCGGGTAAAGGCCCCGCACATCGTTCAATGGAACATATGGACAGCTCCTTTTCATTCGTGTATAATAAGGTAAGATCATGGGCAGCCGGAGCGGAAGGGCGCGCACGCAGGGAGCATCGGGGTTTCTCGAATACCGGCTGTGCTGCCCGGGTCTCATCGCCGGGCCGGTCAGCCCAGTTCGGACAGATAAGGAGGGTTTTCATGAACATCCAGAGGATCCACGCGCTGTACTTCAGCCCCACCGGCGGCACAGAGGGCGTTGTCCGCCTTGTCACCCAGACCATTGCTCAGCAGCTGGGCCTGACGCCCCAGTTCACCAACATCACCAGCCCGGAAAAGCGGCAGCAGGACTACCGGTTTGATGGAGATGAACTGGTGGTGATCGCCACCCCCGTGTACGCGGGGCGGGTGCCCAATAAGCTGCTGCCCGACCTCAAAGGCCGGCTGATGGGCAACGGCACGCCCGTTGTGGCTGTCTCTGTCTTCGGCAACCGCAGCCCGGACGAGGCCCCCCGGGAGCTGGCGCTCCTTCTGGAGGGAAACGGCTTCCGCCTGGCGGGGGTGGCCGCCTTTGCCTGCCGCCATGCCTTTTCCGACCGGGTGGGTGCCGGCCGCCCGGACGAGGCGGATCAGGAGGAGATCCGCGGGTTTGCCCGCCGCGTGGCGGATAAGCTGGCCCAGCCGGGAGAACTGCCGGAGCTGGAGCTGGATCGCGGCGAGATCGGGCCCTATTACACACCGCTGAAGACGGACGGCGCCCCTGCGAAGTTTTTGACGGCAAAGCCGCTGACGGATTGGGACAAGTGCGTTCACTGCGGCCTGTGCGTCAGGCTGTGCCCTATGGGGAGCATTGACCCGAAAACGGTGGAGACTCCTGGGGTGTGCATCAAATGCCAGGCCTGCGTGCGGCGTTGTCCGTTCCACGCAAAGTATTTTGAGGACGGGGATTTTCTCTCCCATGTGGCCATGCTGGAAGAAAACTATGCTCGGCGGGCGGAGAATATTCTTCTGCTTTGATCCGCCATCCCATGTTCCAAAGGCCCATTCATCCGGAGGAGAAACGGGCCCTTGATGGGGGATATGCACTCGATTTGAGTATTGCTTGCATATGAATGCAGGCTGTCCGGAATCTTTGAATCGGATTTTACAGAATAGTCCCGCTGAATCGACACAGGAAAAGCCGGGGGCCTCAGGGCCCCCGGCCTGTTTCATTGAACTGCTTCTGCACAGCGTAACTTGCCTGGCGGTCGTTTGCCGCGTTTATCAGACCTTCAGCCGGCTCATCACCTGAAACATCTTGCGGATGTTCACCGGCTTTGCCAAATGCGCGTTCATCCCGGCGTCCTTTGCCAGGGCGATATCCTCGTCAAACGCGTTGGCCGATAGCGCGATGATGGGCACGGTCTCCGCGTCCACCCGATCCAGGCCCCGGATCACCCGCGCCGCCTCATATCCGCTCATCACCGGCATCATCAAATCCATCAGCACGCAGTCAAACGCCCCCGGTTCGGACGCCGCAAAGGTGTCCACGGCGGCCTTCCCGTCGTTGGCGGTCACGACCTCCACCCCTGCGTCCCTGAGCATATATTCTACGATCTCACAGTTGATCTCGTTGTCCTCCACCAGAAGGACACACATTCCTGCAATATTATCCGGTACAGTCCGGTTATCGCCGGAGAGCTGTCCGCTCTCCGCCCCGTCAACCCGAATGGGCAGGGTGATCTGAACCACGCTTCCCTGGCCGACGTGGCTGTCAACCTCAACGGTTCCGTCCATCCCCTCCACCAGCTTCTTGACGATGGACATACCCAGCCCGACGCCGCTGTAGTGGGTTCTCGCCCCCTGATGCTCCTGGGTGAAGGGCTCAAAAATGTGGGCTTTGAAGTCCTCGCCGATGCCAATGCCCGTATCGCGGATCACAAACCGGAAGTTTGCGGTCTCGGTTTCCCCCTGGAACCCGGTTTCCTCCGCTGTGATAGATACGGAACCGTTGGGGCGGTTGTACTTGATGGCATTGTCAACAACATTCATCAGGATCTGCTTCAGGTGCAGCGGATTGCCGATCACCTTGCCGTGCAGCAGGCCGGAATCCTCCAGCTCCAGCCTGATCCCGTTCTCCTCGGCCTGAGCGGACAGAATGGCGATGCAGTCCGCCAGCGTATCATGGAGGTCAAAGGGTTCCTCCGCCTCCGCCGGTCTTCCGCTGTCCAGCTTGCTGATCTGAAGGACATCGTTCACCAGGGAGAGCAAATGCTCCGTGGACACCCGGATCTTTTCCCGGCACGATTCCTGCCGTTCCGGATCATCCCCGCTCTTTTCCATGATGGCCAGCATCCCCAGAATCCCGTTGATGGGCGTCCGCAGGTCGTGGGACATACGGGAGAGGAATTCGCTTTTCGCGGAGTTTGCCTGCCTCACCCGCTCCAGCAGCTCCAGGATGGACTGCTCCTGCTTCTTTCTCGTCACCATGGTCTCCGTGATATCCTGGTGATATCCGTTCAGGCACACGCCCGACTTTTGAAAGGTCTTGTCCGGCACGCCGCCGCAGCGGACATAGATTTTCCCCAGTTGAGGGTGGTTCCAGGGGTAGATCACCTCTGCGCGCCCGCTCTCCAGGATTTCCCGCACCGCCTCCTGCACCATGTCCGTGTAGTCGGGCTCAATGCGTTCAAACCAGTGCCGGTAGCACGCTTCCGGCGTGATCTGATCGGACACCCCCAACAGGATCCGCATGGTTCGGTCGGCGTACATTCTCGGCGGGCAGTCCTCCTCCAGTTCGATGGTCCAGATGCCCGTCCTGGCCCCCTCCAGAATGTCCTCCAGGCTCCGCCTCGCCTCCAGCTTATACTGCTCCTCTTGCTTTACCACGGCGTTGACATCCCGGAGGGCAAAAATCACACAGTTCTCCTTCGCCCTGTTCTCTAGGACGGAAAAATGGATCTCCAGGTGCTTCAGCCCGAGGGAGCTGTCCTTTACCTGATACCGGACGGAGAATTTTTTCTTGATCCGGAGCTGGGTCAGCACATAGTCCTTTTGGGTCACGGCGCGCAGGCGCTCCTGATCTTCCGAGATCACATAGTCGGAGATATACCGCTCCATGGCGGCCTGATAGCCCGCTTCAAAATGGACGGTCCAATCCATGCCGGCCTGTTCGCTGTCCCGGTACAGCTCACATTCGTCTGTGTCAAAATTCACCTGATAGATGCTCAGGTAGTCCACGCTGAGCGCGTGGAGCACATCGTAGCTCCGCTTTTGAAGTTCCCGGAACAGGTTGCGCCGCTTCAGGGAGGATACGATAAAATATGCCGCGGTCTGGAGCATATTGGACGCATATTCCAGCGACTTCACGGGGGGATTGTCCACGCCGTAAAAGCCGATGATCTGTTTGCCGTCATAGAGGGGCACCACGACCAGGGAATGGATGCTTTGCCGCTTCAGGTTATCATATTGAAGGGGGTCGCTCTCCCGAATATCCTCCAGGTTCTCAATGACGATATGCTTGCCGACGCTGAACTTCCGGTACCAACTGGCGCATACCTCCGGGGGGACGTTTTGGAGGTTCTCTTTCTCCGGTTCCACGCCGTCGGCGGTCCATTCGTAGGTGTTGTCGTCACAGCCGGACTCATTCTGCTCAAAGATATACGTCCGCTCCCCCTTCAACGCCCTTCCCAGGTGCTCCAGCAGCACCTCCAAGGAATCATCCGGGGTTTCCTCCAGCAGGGCAACGCGGAGGCCCTCGTTGATGACCGCCTCCAGATTCTGAACGCTCTGTATGCCGCTGTGCTGCTCAGGGGCTTTGCCTGCCAAAGTCCCTTCTTCGCTCCGATCAATGGTTTCTCCTGAATAATCCATATGCCCACCCTCCGCATTGGCCGTTCTTTTGCTATCACGGTAATTTGTCCCACTTGGGCGAGATCCTCGGCAAGCTCAGCCGCCCCGATTCAGTACCTGATCCTGGGATCCGCACATCGAGCGCGCCTTCCGGCCATCCGCTCTCCTGTCAAGTTTCCCGCCAACCCTCTGCCTCCAGGATCCGCACAAATTCCTCCAGTCCCTTTTGATCCTCCTGGGTGAAACGTCCGACGTGGGGGCTGTCAATGTCCAGCACCCCCACAATGCTTCCGTCCGCATGGATGGGCACCACAAGCTCGGAATTGGAGGCGCTGTCGCAGGCGATGTGCCCGGGAAACCGGTGGACATCCCGCACCAGCTGGGTTCTGTCCTCGGCCACGGCCGTGCCGCACACGCCCCGGCCTACCGGGATCTCAACGCAGGCGGGCCGGCCCTGGAAGGGGCCCAGCACCAGCGTAGCGCCTTCCAGCAGGTAAAACCCCGCCCAGTTCAGGCCGTCCACCGTGTGGTAGAGCAGCGCCGCGGCATTGGCCAGGTTGGCAATCCGGTGGGGCACGCCACCAACCAGCGCCGAGAGCTGGGCGTTCAGCGCCCCATAGTCGGTCATTCCGGCTCCCTTCGCCTGGGGACTGCCGTTGAGCATGGAGACGTTCACGGGAATCCTACCTCCTCACAATAGGATCGCACCTGCTGGAGATCGTGCGGTCAAGCATCTCCCGACCCAGGATCCCGTAGGCCAAACCCACGTCCACGTCGCAGTGCGCCCGGATCTATCGCTGGTGCTCAGGCCCAGGGCAAAGACATGGACACAGTGGGCACCGTGATCCCGCAGGAACGTCAGCGCGTCCTCTCCCAGGTGAAGCACACCGCGGTATTCCTAAATTTGCATATTGATAAAATAGTATAGCATATCTTCCGTGTCAAGTCGAGAATAATTTCGATTGCCATCGACCCCAAAATCTGAAAAGTTTCCAAGCCGGCGACGGAGGGAAGGGAGCGGGGCCAGCGGATCAAGCAAAAAAATCCCTGGAAAATTTCGCGTTGCCCTTGACTTCGCGATGATTGTATGGTATAGTGCTGTCTTGTAAAGTTCAATGGCTTTACACTAAGGACTGCGGAGGTGGGCCTATGAAAAATCAGGCGTACCGCATGGCCATGCTGTTCGATTTCTACGGCGATCTGCTCACTGAGCGCCAGCGGGAATTTTACGATCTCTATTATAATGAGGATCTGTCCCTGTCCGAGATCGCGGAGAACTACGGCATCTCCCGCCAGGGCGTCCGGGACGTGATCGTCCGGGCGGAGGCCGCCATGTCCGAGATCGAGGAGAAAACCCACATCATCCGCCGGTTTCACCAGTCCCAGGCGGCCATCGCCGCCATCGACCAGGCCGCGGATCAGATCCTCCGGGCCATAGATACCCGGAGCTACAGCGACGTTATGCTGGACGGTCTGGCCCGCACCATCAAAGAAAACGTGGCCAAGCTGAATCAGGAGTAACCTTATGGCATTTGAGAGCTTAACCGAAAAGCTGTCCGCCACCTTCAAGCGCCTGCGGGGTAAGGGCCGTCTGTCCGAGGCCGACGTGAAGGAGGCCATGAAGGAGATCAAGATGGCCCTTCTGGAGGCGGACGTGAACTTCAAGGTGGTGAAGGGCTTCGTCTCCTCTGTGACGGAGCGGGCGGTAGGGCAAGACGTGATGGAGTCCCTCACCCCCGCCCAGATGATCGTCAAGATCGTCAACGAGGAGCTCACCAACCTCATGGGGGGCGGCGACAGCAAGCTGGCCATCGCCCCGGCCCCGCCCACGGTGGTGATGCTGGTGGGCCTCCAGGGCGCGGGCAAGACCACCAACGGCGCCAAGCTGGCCGGCCTGATGAAAAAGCAGGGGAAACGGCCCCTGCTGTGCGCCTGCGACGTGTACCGCCCCGCCGCCATCAAGCAGCTGGAGGTGGTGGGGGAGCAGCTGGACATCCCGGTGTTCCAGATGGGCCAGATCGACCCGGTGGACATCGCCAAGGCCGCCGTGGAGCACGCCAAAAAGCACGGCAACGACATGGTGTTCCTGGACACCGCCGGACGGCTCCATGTGGACGAGGCCCTGATGGACGAACTGCGGCGGGTCAAGGAAGCGGTAACCCCCACGGAAATCCTGCTCGTCGTGGACGCCATGATCGGTCAGGATGCCGTCACCGCCGCCAAGGCCTTTGACGAGGCGCTGGACATCGATGGCGTGATGCTCACCAAGCTGGACGGCGACGCCCGGGGCGGCGCGGCCCTGTCCATCCGGGCGGTGACAGGCAAGCCCATCAAGTTTGCCGGCATCGGCGAGAAGCTGGACGCGGTGGAGGTGTTCCACCCCGACCGCATGGCCGGCCGGATCTTGGGCATGGGCGACGTGCTCTCCCTCATCGAGAAGGCGGAGCAGAACCTGGACGCCAAAAAGGCCGCCGAGCAGCTGGAGCGGCTGCGGAAGAACAAGTTCACCCTGTCCGACTTCTACGACCAGCTGATCCAGCTGAAAAGCATGGGCAACCTGGAGGACATCGCCGGGATGATCCCCGGCATGGGGGGCAAAAAGCTGGATCTGTCCGCCGATGAGGGCAACCTGAAGCGGATTGAGGCCATCATCCAGTCCATGACGCCCTATGAGCGGGAGAACCCCTCCGTGCTCAACTCCAGCCGGAAAAAGCGCATTGCCGCCGGCTCGGGCACCCAGGTGGTGGACGTGAACCGGCTGCTGAAGCAGTTCGACCTGGTGCAGCAGCTCACCCGGCAGTTCGCCAACCCGAAAAAGGCCAAGGGCCTGTTCGGGCGGTTTAAGGGCATGGGATTGCCCTTCTAAGCCAGTTGGTTCTGCTCCTTTCGGAGCATTTACCATAAACGAAGGAACAACTTTTGGAGGTGAAGATACAATGGTTAAGATTCGTCTGCGCCGCATGGGCGCCAAGAAGGCCCCCTTCTACCGTGTGGTGGTGGCCGACTCCCGCTATCCCCGGGACGGCCGCTTCATCGAGGAGATCGGTACCTACGACCCCCGGCAGAACCCCGCCGCCGTCAACATCGACGTGGAGCGCGCCCAGGCCTGGATCCGCACCGGCGCCCAGCCCACCGACACCGTGCGCGACCTGCTGAAGAAGGCCGGGCTGTAATCGGGATTTGGAGGACACATGAAGGAATTGCTCACTTATATCGCCCGCAGCCTGGTGGACGATCCCGACGCGGTGTCCGTCTCCCAGTCCGAGACCCCCGCCGAGACGGTGCTGGAGCTCCGGGTCGCCCCCGGCGATATGGGCAAGGTGATCGGCCGCCAGGGCCGCATCGCCAAGGAGATCCGGGCGCTGATGCGCTCGGTGGCCCAGCGCCAGGGCAAAAAGATTTCGGTTGACATCGTTGACTGAACACGAGGAACAGGCGGGGCAAGCCCCGCCTGTTTTTTTACCAAGGATCCCGTCAGGGAGGAGAGAACCCATGAAGGAATTTTTAGACTGCGGCCAGATCGTCAACACCCACGGCATCCACGGGGAGGTGCGTATCGTCCCCTGGGCGGACAGCCCGGACTTCCTGCGGGGCTTCGGCACGCTCTATGTGGACGGCGCGCCCCGGAAGGTGGCATCCGCCCGCGTCCACAAGGGCAACGTCATCGCCAGGCTGGACGGGGTGGACACGGTGGAGGAGGCCATGCGCCTCAAGGGGAAAACCGTCCAGATCCGCCGGGCGGATGCCAAGCTGCCGGAGGGGGCCTTCTTCCTGGCGGACATCATCGGCCTGGACGTGGTGGACGAGGCGGGGCAGAGGCTGGGCACGCTGAAGGAGGTTCTCTCCCCGTCCCGCCAGCAGGTGTACGTGGTGGCGGGGGTGCGGGAGATCCTCATACCCGCCGTGCCCGAGTTCATCCTGGAGACCAACATCGAGGGCGGCTATCTCAAGGTGCGCCTCATCGAGGGGATGTAGCGGGGCGGACGAGGGAAGGAAGAGCTTATGTACTACATCGACATTATCACATTATTCCCCGACACGGTGGGGGACGTGCTGTCCGAGTCCATCCTGGGCCGGGCCCAGGAGCGGGACTATCTGCGGATTGAGGCCCACCAGCTCCGGGATTACACGGTGAACAAACAGAAGCAGGTGGACGACTATCCCTACGGAGGGGGGCACGGGGCGGTGCTCCAGGCTGACCCCCTGTACCGCTGCTGGGAGTACCTGTGCCGGCGGGGGGCGGGGAAGCCCCGCACCATCTGCCTTACCCCCTGCGGCAAGACCTTCACCCAGGCGGACGCCAAGCGGCTGGCCTGGGAGGAGGAGCGCCTGATCCTGGTGTGCGGCCACTACGAGGGCATCGACCAGAGGTTTATCGACGAGTGCGTGGACGAGGAGATCTCCATCGGTGACTTTGTGCTCACCGGAGGGGAGATCGCCGCCATGGCGGTGGCGGACGCGGTGAGCCGGCTGGTGCCGGGGGTGCTGTCCGACCCCGCCTGCTTTGAGAACGAGAGCCACTGGGACGGCCTGCTGGAGTACCCGCAGTACTCCCGGCCCGAGGTGTGGCACGGCAGGGCCGTCCCCCAAGAGCTGCTCACCGGCGACCACGCCAAGGTGGAGCGGTGGAGGAGGAAGCAGTCCCTGCTGCGAACCCGGCAGCGGCGGCCCGATCTGTACGAAAAGCTGGATCTGTCCTCCAAGGAGGATCAAAAGCTGCTGGCGGAGCTGGAGCGGGAGCTGTCCCGGCCCGTCCTGCCCCGGCCGGTGGAGTGCCGTCCGGCGGGGGAGGGGGATCTGGACGCCATGGAGGCCATTTTGACCCAGGCCAAGGCCCGGTTGCTCCCCATCGGCCAGTGGAGCGTCGATTATCCTGCCCGGGAGGATTTTATTGCCGACATGGCCCGGGGCGAGTGCTATGTGCTCACCTGCGGCGGCCAGGTGGGCGGCTTTTTCACCCTGTCCGCCCGGCCCGAGGCGGGGTATGCCGCCATAACTGACGGCAAATGGTCGTCGGACGAACCATACGCCGTAATCCACCGCTGCGCCGTGGCGGAGAACTGGCAAGGTTCCGGGCTGGCGGGGGAGATGGCCGCCGCCTGGGAGGAGTTGGCCCGGGCCCAGGGGCTGGGCTGGCTGCGGATTGACACCCACAAAAAGAACAAGGCCATGCTGGGGCTGCTGCGGAAATGCGGCTTCCAGTACCGGGGGAATGTGCTGGTGGAGGCGCAGCCCCCCCGCGATCCCCGGCGGGTGGCCTATGAGAAGAAGCTGAAGGGGGTGGGGCAGAGGTGAACCTCACCGATATCCGCGACATCAAAGCCCTGCTGGCCCGGCACGGCTTCCGTTTTTCCAAATCCATGGGACAGAACTTCCTCATCGCGGACTGGGTGCCCCGGGACATCGCCGATGCGGCGGGATTGGACGGGGGCTGCGCCGTGCTGGAGATCGGCCCCGGCATCGGCCCCCTCACGGTGGAGCTGGCCCGGCGGGCGGGGAAGGTGGCGGCGGTGGAGCTGGATCGCGCCCTGCTGCCCATCCTGGCCGAGACGCTGGCGGACTGCCCCAACGTGGAGGTGATCCCCGGGGACGTGATGAAGCTGGATCTGGGCTTGCTGGCGGAGGAAAGGTTCCCCGGCCTGCCGGTGCGGGCCTGCGCCAACCTGCCCTACAACATTACCACGCCGGTGATCACCAGGCTGCTGGAGGCGGGCTGCTTCCAGTCCGTGACGGTGATGATCCAGCGGGAGGTGGCGCGCCGGATCTGCGCCGCCCCCGGCGACGCCGACTGCGGGGCGTTCTCCCTGTTCTGCCAGTACCACGCGGCGTGCGAGCTGTTATTCGAGGTGCCGCCGGACTGCTTCCTGCCCGCCCCCAAGGTGACCTCGGCGGTGGTGCGGCTCACCCCCCGGCCCGCCCCCCCGGTGGAGGGCGACCGGGAGGCCATCTTTGCCGTGGTGAAGGCGGCCTTCGCCCAGCGGCGCAAGACCCTGCTCAATGCCCTGTCCGCTGCCTACGGCAGCCGCTTCTCCAAGGAGCAGCTCCGGCAGATCTTGTCGGACTGCGGCCTGCCGGAGACTGTCCGGGGGGAGCGGCTGGGGCTGACGGACTTCGCCGCCCTGGCCCGGGAGCTGGGCTGATGGGGCCCTGTTAACGGGGCGTTTTAAACGCTTTTCCCGCTGCGCTTCAACAGCGTCTCGTGCATGAGAATCATCACGATCAGGATCACCAGCAGGTAGAACGGGAACAGCGACACCGTGATATGATTGGCGATCAGGCCGAACAAGGGCGGCATCAGACAGTTGCCCACATAGGCGCTGGCCATCTGGACGCCGATAATAGCTTGGGATTTGTCCGCGCCGAAGTGAGTGGGAGTGGCGTGGATGATGCTGGGATAGATGGGGGCGCAGCCCAGCCCGATGAGGATCAGCCCCGCCAGGGCGGCGTATTCCCCCAGCGGCAGCAGGAAAGCGGCCAGCCCCACCGCGATGATCCCCTGTCCCAGCCGAACCATCCGGCTGTCGCTGAGCCTCATGGTCAAAAAGCCGCTCAGCGCCCGGCCTGCCGTGATGCCGAGGAAGAACAGGCTGGCAAAGCTGGCCGCTGTCTCGGGAGCGACGCCCTTGTGGAGCGCCAGGTAGCTGCTGGCCCACAGGCCGGTGGTCTGCTCCAAAGCGCAGTAGCAGAAGAAGGTCACCATCACCGCCTTTACCCCGGGAAGGCTGATGATCTGCCTCAGGGTGAGGGCCTGGGGAGGGGGGCTTTGCTCCCTTTTCTCCGGCTGTGCCGTGCCCTTCCAGAGGGGCAGGCTCAGCACGATGACAGCGGTGAGCGCCAGCTGCAACACGCTGATGATCCGATAGCCCAGGTGCCAGCTTTCCCAGCGGGTCAGGGCGCAGCCCATGATGTACGGCCCAATGGATGCACCCAGCCCCCACATACAGTGGAGCCAGCTCATATGGCGGCTGGCGAAGTGGAGGGCCACATAGTTGTTCAGCGCCGCGTCCACGCTGCCCGCCCCCAGGCCGTAGGGGATGGCCCACAGGCACAGCATCCAGAAAGAATTGCTGATGGAAAAGCCGAAGAGCGCCGCCGCCGTCATGGCCACGCTGACGGCGGTCACCTTGCCCGCCCCCAGCTTTCGGGTGAGCCGGTCGCTTTGCAGGCTGGAGATCACCGTCCCCAGGGAGATGAGGAAGAAAATCATCCCGGAGTAGGAGACGGGGACACCAAAGCCCTGGTACATGGAGGGCCACGCAGACCCCAGCAGGGAGTCCGGCAGGCCCAGGCTGACAAAGGAAAGATAAATAACAGCCAGAAGTAAATGGATCATCTTGCAGTCCCTCGTGGTTTATCTTGATAAAAGCGCCGCATTCACAGGGCAAGACAGTTTCACTTGCCGGCAGGGAGAAGGACGACGTGATCCGCGGCTCCATAGCCCCCATACCGCCAGGCGTTGCACAGGCTGATGACGATAATGACCGCCATCAGCGCCATAAACAGGCGATCCACCACCTTGTCGTCGATTCGCTTGTTCACCACCCGGCCGATGATGCCGCCGCCGATACCCCCGGCCACCATCAGGATCAAGGTGACGGGCAGGAAGGGCGGCACGCTTCTGGAAACAAGGGTGGCGATCAGGTTGAAAAACTGGCTGAAGAAGATGATGTACAGGCTGTTCGCCGCCGCTGTTTTGGTGTCCATGCTGAAGAAATAGAACAGGACGACCAGATTGATGGGCCCCCCGCCGATCCCCAAAAAGCTGGACATACACCCCAGGGCCAGACCGATGGCAACACAGACCAATGGATGCCCCACCCGGTGGGTGTGGATGCGGGCCTTGTTGATCGTGTACAGCAGGGTTCCCAGGGTGATCACGGCCAGACACGCGGCCTGCACCGCGCCTACCCGGTTGGGATCGTCAAACATGGCCTTGACAAGGGAAAAAAGGCGGCTGCCCAGCAGCCCCCCCGCCGCGGCCCCCAGGGCCAGGGGCGTCCCCGTGCTCAGGGATACCCGCCTTTCCCCCGCCAACATGGCCCGGCCCACGGAGTAACAGCTCATGGAGAGCACCGTGCAGCCGGACAGGAAGCTGATGGTGGCCACCGTCTCCAAATGCAGCACATCCAGAACTGGTTTGATGATAACGCCGCCGCCGATGCCGCAGATGGCGCCCGCAACGCTGGCAAATAGACTGACCAGGAAAAATAGAAGCATATCGCCTCTCCTTTCTTGCGGCTATGAGCCGTAGGTCTCCAGATCCCGGAAGATGGACAGGGCGGCCACGCCCTTTGCGCCGCTCAGGCGATCCGGCTCCGCAAAGACCAGTTCGGTTCGGGATCGAATGATGCCGCACAGATTTTGGCTCACGATCTCGGTGAGCGCCGCCCGATTTTCCTCATTTTGAAAGAGCTTTCCATCCACGTTCATCAGGTTTGGCCCGGCAAAATTGCTGACGTTGACCGCCGCCAGACCAAGCATATAGATGGCATCCCGGATGACCTGACAGACGTCGCCGTTCCCCACGGCCTGCGCCTGGAGGATGGCGTCCATCGTCGGCCGCTGCCCGCCGCAGAGCTGGCGCAGTATGGGAGCCTTGCCCTCCTCCAACGCCCGGTTGCAGCGGGACGTTACGGCCCAGTCGCTGGAATATGCCTCCAGACAGCCCCGGTTCCCGCAGCGGCAGAGAGGGCCTTTGGGATCCATGATCATGTGTCCAAGCTCCCCCATGCCCACGACGGAGCCTACAAAGTCGTCCGTCACCGGCACCAGAGGGCAGGCAATGCCGTCTGAGATAAACAGATAGGCGAAGCTGCGCCCCCCGGTCAGGAGCTCCCGCTGAAAGATCTGCACGCCGTAAGCCCGGGCGCAGGCGTTGTTCTCCACGCTGACCGGGCCCGTGTAGCCGGTGAGGGCGGCGATATCCCGCCGGATGTTCTTGTCGGCCCAGTTCAGGCCCACCCGCATATTCAAAATGCCGTCCGCCCGGTTTACCAGCCCCGGCGTACAGATGCCGATGCCCGCGATCTGCTCCAACGCCAGCCCGCACAGGGAAACCGCACGGCGGATCAGACGGCAGACCGACTGCATGTTCTCGTCATACCCCTGATGGGGCGAGTCCCCGTTTTCGGCAAAGAGCACCGTTCCACGGAAATCCAAAAGGCAGACTGCCCATCGGGAGCCCTGCATTTCAACGCCGATAAAGTGCCGGGATTCCGGGACAATATCCACCGGCCGGGCCCTGCGGCCCGAGGAACCCTGGGGCGCGGCCAGGCCGGTCTCCCGGACGATCCCCCGGGCGATCATGTCGTTGATATTGGTGGTGATGGTGGGCATGGTGAGACCCAGATAGTCCGAGATCTGAGACCGCCTGACCGGGCCAAAGTGATAAATCGTCCGCAAAATAGCGGCCTGGCTGCCTGCCCGGCGTCGGGAGGGCGGTCTGCCTGTCCCAAATTCCATGTCAACATTCCTCCCGTCCCATAGGCGGCAGGCTCTCAACGGGGGATCAGCCGCCCTTTCACAAACACTTGCTCCACTTGATTTTTCCCGTCCAGTACCACCAGATCCGCGTCCTTCCCCTGGGCGATGGAGCCCTTGCGGTCAAACACGCCGATCAGGCGGGCCGGATTTTCGCTCAACAGGGGCAGAACCTTCTCCAGGGACAGCCCGGTCCAGGCCAGCAGATTGGACAGGGCCCTGTTTTGGGTCAGGGTGCTTCCCGCCCGGGTGCCGTCGCTGGCCAGCTTGGCGTCCCCGTCCTCCACCACCACCTGGTTGACCCCCAGGTGATAGTTCCCGTCGGGCAGGCCGGCGGCCATGATGGAGTCGGTGATGGCCACCACCCGATCCAGGCCCTTGACCTTGAGCAGCAGGCGGACAATGCCGGGGTGCAGGTGCCGCCCGTCGCAGATGGCCTCGCAGTATACATCGCTCTCCAGCACGGCCCCCAGGATGGCCGGGCGGTGCTGGTGCAGCAGCTGCATGGCGTTGAACGTGTGGGTGGCGGCGGCGGCCCCGGCGCGGATGGCCTCCAGGGCCGTGTCGTAGTCCGCCCCCGAATGGCCGATGGCGGTGACGATGCCCAGGGCCTTTGCCTCCGGGATCAGCCCGATGGCGCCCTCCACTTCCGGGGAGACGGTGAGATAGCGGATATTGCCCTGCGCCCGCTCCTGGTAGGAGCGCAGCAGGGCGGCGTCGCCCGTTTTCAGCAGATGCTCCGGCATGGCCCCCTTGTAAGCGGGAGCCAAGAAGGGCCCCTCCAGATGGACGCCCAACAGTTCTGCCCCCTGGGAATCCGACTGCTGGAATGCCCGGCACTGGTCAAGGCACCAGCCGGTCTGCTCCTCTGTGTCGGTGAGCACCGAGGCCAGGAAGGAGGTGGTGCCGTTGCCGGCAAAGAACCGGGCGATTTTCTCCAAGTCCGCGGCGGACGCCCCGTTCACATCCACGCCCACGGCGCCATGGGTGTGGATGTCGAGAAAGCCGGGGACGATCTTCTTCCCCGCGGCGTCATAGACCTCCCCGGACACAGACGCCTCCGGGGGGAGCAGGGTCAGCTTGCCGTCTTGGAGTTCAATGGTTTTGGGTTGGAACCGGCGATCCACATACACCTGGCCGTTTGTCAGATAGCGCACACTCATCTCCCGCACCTCTTACTCCGGCAGGCCGGCCACAAACTCGGTGGTGCGGATCAGCGCGTCCGGGTGGGTCTGCATCAGGGTGGCGGGGAAGTGGCCGGACACCTCGCCATAGGCCGTGTGGCGGAGCACCGCCCGGTGCCAGTCCCGGAACACGCCCAGGCGTACCTTGCGGGCGTTGTAGATCTCATTCATGCCGATGGTGACGCACCAGCGGGGCATATCGTCGATGGCCCCGTTCAGATCGCCGATGGCGTTGGCCGTCCGGGTCTCCCGGCTGATCTCCAGCACCCGGGTGTGGAGCTGCTTGAACTGCTCCCCGGTGAGCTCGTCCTGGGCCTCGTTGAAGGCCAGGTGGCCGTTGATGCCGATGCCGCCGAAGCAGATGTCCACGCCCCCCAGCTTCTCGATGGTGCGGGCCATGTTGTCCGGATCGCTGGGGTCGGGGAACACCCGCTGGCTCTCGGGCATTACCAGCTCCGGCTTGATCTTGGTGTACACCGTCCGATCCATAAAGCCCCGGAAGCTGAGCTTGTGGCTCTTGTCGATCCACTGCTTGTCGTCGGTGAGGTACTCGTCCATGTTGAGGAACCAGACGTTTTTCAGGCTGATGTTTTCCCCGTTGACGATATCCACGAAATAGGGGTACTGCCCCACGGGGCCCACGGGGCAGATAAATACAGTGGTTTTGCCCTGGGCGTTATGGCTCTTGATCTCGTCCGCCATTTCCCGGGCAATGGCCTGGAACACCGCGGTATTGTCCGCCAGCACCTGGATGGGCACCTTGGGGGCGGCCAGCAGCTGCTCCCGGTTGTAATAATAGTAGTCGTGGCGCATATTGCGTCCTCCTTTCAGCTTTGCCGGGGCGGGAGCCCCGTATACTTTTCCAGAACCTCCAGCACCCGGTACACGTCCAGCCAGGGCTGAAAGTCCGGCTCCTGTTCACAGATAAACCGCCGGAAGGCGTCCCAGTCCTCCGCGGCCCTGCCGTCCTCCCTCCGGGCCAGGTGCCGCAGCGCCCGGGCCAGCTTGAGCACATAGTCCCGGTGGCAGTTCAGCGCCTCCCAGAAGGGGGTGGCCCAGCCGCCCGCCCCCCGGTGGGCGTCCAGGGTGGGGGTGAAGCTCAGGCACAGTTCCCGGATCTCCTCCATCCGGGCGGCCATTCCCTCGTCCCGACGCCCGCCCTTGCCGTTGACGTAATCGGTGCTGCTCAGGCCGGACAGCTGGGACAGGTAGTCCGCCACGGCGGGCCAGTCCGCCCCGTAGGCCGCGGCGAAGTATTCCCCCAGCAGCTGGTTCACGTCGGCGTCCGCGTCCATCAGCGTCCGGCCCAGCACGTAGTTGGGGAAGAAGTTGGGCAGGCCCGAGCGCAGCTCCTGGCAGCTGATATAGCCGTCCAGCCCCAGCCCCTTGAGCTGCTTCACGTCGCCGCTGATCACCCGGGCCAGCTTCACGTATCCGAAGTCGCCGTAGTGGGCCCGGCCCAGGGGGTAGTCGTACACGAAGCTGTCGCCATGGAACTGCGCCTGCCAGCCCCGAAGGAAGGCCAGGTTCTCCGCAAGATCCGTGGGCAGGGTGATCCGGTTGCGCGCATAGGCCGGGATGGGGGGCAGCTCCCGCTCCACGGTGTAGGATCGCTCAAAGGTGCGGCTGATGGGGGCGAACATGAGGACGAACCGATCCGGATTGGCCAGCCGGGCCTTCACCGGGGGCCACAGCAGCTCCTGGTACAGCAGGAACACGATCCGGGTGTCCAGCCCCAGCCCGGTCAGCCGCCCGTCGATCTCATTGAGCAGCTCCACATACTGGTCGGAGGGGGTGGTTTCCCGGCAGCCGTCGCACTCGCACACGTTGTTGTACTCGTCCGCCAGCCAGATATGGAGGTAGTCCGCCTCCGGGTTGGCCTGGGCGTACCGCGCCACCTGGGCGGCAAAGGCGTCCACGGCGTCCCCGTTGTGGAAGCACAGGTTGGTGTTGGCGGGGACGCCCTTCCACAGCCCCCGCACCCCGTCCACCTGGGCGGCCAGGGGGCGCTTGTCCGGCCCCAGGGGGGCGGGGTCAACGTCCCAGGAGACAGACTCGTACCCCAGCGCCGCCCCCGTCCAGCCGTGGCCCACCTTGTGGAGCAGCAGCCCCCGGCGCTTGAGCTCTCCCTCCGCCTCCTCCATCCACGCCAGGGCGTCGTCAGGGGTGAAGGGCTCCGCCTCCCGGAGGGGGTTTCGCTGGTGCTGCCGCCACCGGGCGTAAAAGATCCAGGGCGTTTTGAATTGCAGGAAAAAGCTGTTGCAGCCCACCTTGGGCAGCCAGTCGATGAAGTCCAGCACGTTTTCCCGGCTGTCCGCCCCCTCGATGCACACGCCCCGGTGGTAGAAGGACGCCCGGTGCTCATACCGCAGCTTCAGCGCCCGGCGGGTGATGGGGGGCACCACCTCGCAGCCCTTGATGGGGGCAAGGAACCGGCAGCCTAAGCGCCGCAGGCAGTCGTAGGCCCCCAGCAGCACCGCCCGCCCGCTGTTTCCCGCGATGGAGCCCTCCGTCTCGTTCAGCTCCACGGCAAACCAGTCGGGCCGCCTGGGCTCCGGGTCGGGGCGCACCTCCAGGCGGATGGCGAGCTCCCCCTCCTCCCCCGCCAGCATCCGGCCCAGGTAGGCGGACAGCTGATCGGCGGCAAAGGCCACGGGGGCCGGGGCGTCGGGGGGGCAGGTCAGTTTGATGTTCACAAAGCACTCCTCCGTCCGGTGGATCTGGGCAGAACGAGGCCCTATAGGCGGACTTCAGCTCCGTCCCATAGGGCCCGTTCCTATGCGTTTCTGGTATTTGGTTGGCTCAGAGGCTTACTTCAGGGCTTCCTCCATCACGTCGAACAGGACGAAATCGCCCACGTCCTCCTTGGCCTGGCCCTCCTCAATGTTGCCGCCCTGTACCATGTCGTTCTGCATTCCCTCATAGTACTTCTTGACGGTGCCGTCCTTGAGACCGGAGGTCAGATCGGCGATGTTGAACCAGTGGGCGTCGCCCACCTGGAGCTGGTTGGCCTCCAGGCTGGTCTTGGTGCGGTCGGCGCAGTACTGGGCCACGGTGTCGTAGTTCTCCTCCTTGGAGCCCCAGTCCATGCCCTTGTAAAGAGCGCGGCTGAAGCGCACCAGGATGTCGCGGTTCTCCTGGGCGTACTTGGGCAGGCAGATCCAGCTGGAGATGTTGGTGGATCCGTCGGCGAACTCGATCTCGTAGGAGCCGGCCACCTGCTGGAGGATCTGGCCGGAGTAGGGGTTCCAGCACACGGCGGCGTCGATGTCGCCGGACACGGCGGCAGGCACCATGTAGTCAATGCCCATGTCGTAGGGATCCACATCCTCACGGGTCAGGCCGCCCACCTTCAGGGCGTTGTCAAAGGTGGTCTCGGAGGAGGAGCCGGAGTTGAAGGCGATGGTCTTGCCCTTCAGATCCTCCACGGTCTTGATGCCGCTGTCGGGCATACAAACCACCTTATCCACGGTGTGGACGGAGCTGGGGGCAAAGATAATGGCGTTGCCCAGGATGCACAGGCGGTGGGCGCCCTTGCCGATGTAGGCCAGATCGATCTCGCCACTCTCCATAGCCGCCACCTCAGAGGGGCCGTCGGGGAACTCCACCAGATTGATGGTGATGCCCTCCTCGGCGAAGAAGCCCTGCTTGTCGGCGGACAGCACACCCCAGAGGGAGGCATAGTTGGGCATATAGGCGATGTTCAGGGTGATGGGGTCGGGCTTGGCGGGCTCGGGCTCCTTGCTCTCCTCGGGGGGCTGGGTCTGGGCCACGTCCTTGGTGGGATCGGGGGCCTTGGTGGGGTCGGGGGTGCCGGCGCAGGCCGCCAGGCCCAGTACCATAACCAGGGCCAGCAGCAGGGCGGTGAGTTTCTTCATTTCATTTTTCCTCCTTGAATTTGTTTGGGACTGCCTGTATGTCAACCGTGAGCCACGGTCAGGCACAAACTTACTTTCGGACTTCCAGGTACTCCTGGTAGACCTCATTCCAGATCTCGGCCTTTAGCTCCATGAACCGGGGATCGCTCTTGGTGCCCTGATCCCGGGGATAGGGGATGTCGATGTCCACCACCCGCTTGATGCGGCCCGGACGGGCGGACATGATGACAACCCGCTGGGCCAGCAGCACCGCCTCGTCCACGTCGTGGGTGATGAAGAAGCAGGTTTTTTGCTCCTCCTCCCAGGTCTTGAGCAGCTCGGTCTGGAGCTGGGCCCGGGTCTGGGCGTCCAGGGCACCGAAGGGCTCGTCCATGAGCAGCACCTCGGGGTTGTTGGCGTAGGCTCGGGCGATGGCCACCCGCTGCTTCATGCCGCCGGACAGCTCCTTGGGGAAGGAGTTCTCAAAGTCCTCCAGCCCCACCATCTTGATGTACTTGCGGGCGATGGCCTCGCACTCCGCCTTGGGCATACGCTTCATCTGGGGGCCGAACATGACGTTCTGGAGGACGGTCTGCCAAGGGAACAGGGCGTACTGCTGGAACACCACGCCCCGCTTCACGTCGGTGCCGTGGATGGCCTCGCCGTCCAGATAGCACTCGCCGGAGCTGGCCTCATGCAGCCCCGCCAGGATGTTCAGCAGGGTGGACTTGCCGCAGCCGGAGGGGCCGACGACGCAGACGAACTCGTTCTCCATGATGTCCAGGTTGACGCCGTTGAGGGCTACGGTGGTGCCGTGGTCGCCGTGGTACTCCTTTTTGACGTCCTTAATCTGGATCTTTACGCCTCTTCCCGCTTCTCCTGCCATGAGGTCAGCCTCCTTTCGATGAAGTCCACAAGGATATTCAGCAGCGTGCCGATGATGCCGATGATGATGATATAGCCCAGCATGGCGTTGGTCTCAAAGGTGCTCTGGAGGGTGCGGATACGCATACCCAGGCCGGCCCGGGCGCCGGTGGACTCCGCCGCCAGCAGGGTGGTCAGCGCCGCGCTCAGGCCCAGCCGCACGGCGGTGAGGATGAAGGGCACCGTGGCGGGCAGGGTGATGCGGAAGAAGATGTCCACGTCGTTGGCCCCCAGCACCTTGGCGGCCTTCACCAGGGTGTTGTCAATGTTGCGGATGCCGTGGAAGATGGTGATGCACATGGTCATAAAGGTGCAGATCCAGATCAGCACCACGGACGGTGTGCGGCCCACGCCCAGCATGAGCACCACCAGGGGCGCGTAGGCCAGGGCGGGGATATTTCGGATGAAGTTGATCCAGGGCTCGATGATCTTACGCACCGGGGTGTACCAAGCCATCAGGAAGGCCACCGGCAGAGCGGTGACGAAGCCCAGGCCGAAGCCCATGGCCACCGAGATCATACTGCTGGCAAAGTCGTTCCACAGCGCGTCGCGGTCAATCATGGTTCGGAGGCCCTGGATGACCGAGTCTCTCCCCTGAATGGAGAACAGGAACGGGAAGCTGCGCCCCGTCTTTTCCCCGATGGACAGCAGGAACCACACGATCAGAGCGACCACCAGGGACAGCAGCAGCCACAGCCGGTTAATGGTCTTGTTCCGCTTTTCCGCCTGGGTCAGGGGTCTTTTGGCTTGCTTTGTTTTGCTCATACGACACCTTCCTTTACTCTTTTCTCATGTTCAGCCTGCCGGCTGTCATAGACGTTCCACCGCGCTCAGCAGCCGCAGCAACCGCAGCCGTTGGTGCCGTCGTAGGGCTCCCCCTTCATGCACAGGTGGACGGCGCCCACCTTGAAGGTCTTGGGCAGGGCCAGAATGTTGGGATTCGGCCCCACGAATTTTTTCTTCGCGTCCTCCAGCGCCTCCTCGAAGGTGGCCCGGGTCTTGAGACCCATCCCCCGGGCGATGCCCGGCTCCTGGGCGCCCACGATGTAGATGGCGCTGGTGTTCATCTCGGCGATGTGGCCACAGCTCATCATGGAGAAGCCGTGGAAGGGGTGGAAGGCGTTGCAGAAGCGGTACTTCCGGATGTACTCCTGGTTGGTGGCGAAATACTCGCCGTACCGGTTCATGTCGGGCAGGATATTCATATAGTCGTGCTGGAACAGCTCATACAGCTCCCGCAGGTAGGGCCAGCGCTCGTCATGGAAGTAGCCGTTGCAGATAGAGGAGCAGATGATGACGCAGTTGTCCTTCATCACCCGCTTGTGGCGGATCACCTGGGCGGACAGGGCCTGCATCATCTGGATGGGGTTGGTGCCCATGCCGTCGCCGTAGTGGAAGGCCTGGGGCATCCCGAACACCATCACGTCATACTTCTTCTCCGCCCAGTGGACGTAGGTGCGCTTGTCGGCCACTTCCCAGGAGACGGGCATCATCTCCTGGGCGTAGCCGGAGAAGATGGCGATCTGCCGGGAATAGGTGTCCAGCACCGCGTCGCAGCAGAAGAAGGGGTGGCCCATCTTTTCCTCCATCCACATCCCGATCTCGTCAAACTTGGTACGCATCAGGTTCTTACCGGACACGGGGGTGAAGTCGGGCCGGTGCATCACGTCGGGCACATGGTGGCTGGCGATGCTCCGCCAGTGGGTGATGCCGGTGGCGCAGTGCTTGTAGCCCCCGGAGTAGCCCCCGTAGGGGTTGCCCTGGGTGTGGCCGATGAGGATGGGCAGGTCGCAGTCAAAGACGTACTTGTTCATCAGCACCGGGTCACCCCGCCGGGTCTTGCCCAGATCCACCATGTGATCGTAGTCCTCGCTGTCGTGGGAGGTGATCTGGCCGGTCCAGTAGAACTCGTTGAACAGCTCCTCGCCCAAAATCTGCTTCATCTCGGACACGGTGGCCCGGGGGTGCAGACCGTTGGAGAACAGCAGCAGGATATCTTTCTTCTCCACCCCGGCGGCGTACAGCTCGTCGAGGCAGGCCCGGATGGACACCTTCCGGTGGGCGGTGGGCTGGCAGCCGCCCTTCACGATGTCCGGGATGACAAACACCACCGTCTTGCCCGGGCCCGCCAGCTCCTTCAGCGGGGGCATCCCGATGGGATTGCGGAGGGACTCCAGCGTGGCGTTGTACAGGCTGTCCCAGTCCTGGGGCAGGCAGGGGGGATCGGGGACGGTTTCCCCGGGGATAAACACGTCGGTATTGTCGGGCAGATTGGCAGCCATCAGGCCGTGGCCGTATTCAAACTCTAATTTCATGTGCGCCCTCCCTTATTCTCCTAAATACAGGCGGATGATCTCCAGATACTCCTCCGGATAGAAGCCAATCTCCCCCTGAAACCGGGTGAGGGCGATGAGCCCGCCGTCGATCTCGTCGATGGAGGCCAGCATGGCGGCGTTGTCCGCTTTCAGGCCGCCGCCGTACACCACGTCCATCCCACCTGTGCGCTCCTTGACGAAGCGGGCGATCTTGGTGATGTAGTCCTTGCCCGCCGGGGTTTTGCCCGGGCCGATGGACCAGACGGGCTCGTAGCCGATGACCACCCGGCTCTTGTCCACGCCGTCCAGCCCCGCGTCCAGCTGCTGGCCCAGAACGTCCTCCCACTGGGGCTGCTCCTCGCTGGTTTCGCCGATGCAGTACAGCACCGTCAGCCCCGCCTCCTGGGCGCACTTGATCTCCTGGTTCAGCAGGCGGTTCACCGCGCTCATGTCGGTCACCCCGGCCTCCGCCAGGATGCCCTTCTTGTCGTTGCGCTCCTCGCAGTGGCCGATGAGGGTGGAGGTACATCCCATGGCGCGGACGACAGAGGCGGGCCGGTTGGTGGTGAAGGCCCCGAAGTTGCCCCCCACCGCCGTGTTCATCCGGTAGACGCCCTGGCTGCCAATCTGTACCGGGCTGTGATCGGTCAACGCGGCCGCGGCGCTCAGCAGGTGCGCCTCCGGCAGATATTGGACAAACTCCACCTGGGCGGGGTCGTATCTACGCAGCGCCCCTTGCGTGTGGGACACGATATAGCTGCCCCACTGATCAATGGGGGCCAGACGGTTCACCCCGCCCAGCTCCACGGGCACGTCGAACCGCTTCAAATTTAAGTAGATATGTTTCATGGTGCATCTCCTTTTTATGTGCCTGCCCGGTGTAGGGGAGGGCCTTGGCCCTCCCGCCTGTTCCGCGTCAGGGTGGCAGGCGAGGCAAGGTTCTCGCCCCGCGCCTACCCTCTCAAGAGGGCGTACTCCGGGAATTCATCCCCCATCAGGGGCAGGGCGTAGTCAAAGAAGGCGTCGGAAATCTGGTTCCCGTCCACGATCCACTCCAAGGGGAACTTCTTCTCCACGTTGGCCACCTTGGCCAGGGGCACCAGGGACAGACTGCTGGAATAGGCGGGCTGGCGCACCGCGTCGATGGCCACCATGAACCCGCTCTCCCCCTTCAGGGCCGCCTCCACCGCGTACTTGCCCACGGCGTAGGCCTCCTCCCGGTCAACGGAGGACTGGTAGGGGATGCTGGCCCGGCCCAGGAGCCCCGGCTTCTCCGCCCGGGACTTGAGGCCCAGCTTCTGGATGATCTGATCCGTGATGTGCTGGGCGGTTCCCCCGGGCACCGTGTGGCCGAAACCGTCCACGATCCCCGTATCCGCCAGGGGTTTGCCGTCCAGGCCGCAGATGCCCTCGCTGACGGTCACCAGCAGGCCCTTGCCCTTGGCGTAGGCCCGCTCGATGTCGGCCAGCATCCTGTCCTCGTCCACCGGGACTTCCGGCAGATAGGTGAGCACCTGGCAGTCGGTGAGCCGCGCCGCCATGGCGCTGGCGGCGGTGACCCAGCCCGCGTTGCGGCCCATCAGCTCCAGCACCACCACGTGGATGGGCAGGCCGGAGGCGTCCAGGGCCAGCTCGGCGGCGCTCAGCGCCGCGTACCGGGCGGCGGATCCGAAGCCGGGACAGTGATCCGTGAGATCCAGGTCGTTGTCCATGGTCTTGGGGATGCCGATGACCCGCACGTCCAGCTGTTCGGTCTTTGCCAGCTCGTTGACCTTGTTGCAGGTGTCCATGGAGTCGTTGCCGCCGTTGTAGAAAAAGTACCCGATGTCAAATTTTTTCAGCGTCTCCATTACCGTGGGGTAGTCCGCGTCGGTGAGCTTCCGCCGGCAGGAGCCAATGGCGGAGGCGGGGGTGTGCCCCAGCCTGGAGATGGTGGCGGCGGGCACGCCGGTGAGGTCGATGAGATCCCCGGCCAGGATGCCCTCCGCCCCGAACCGGGCGGCGTAGATCTTCCCGTCAAAGCCGGCGCTCCGGGCGGACTCCACCACCCCCTGAAGGGAGCCGTTGATGACCGCCGTGGGGCCGCCGCCGTGGGCCACTAAAAGATGTTTACCCATTAAATACCCTTCTTCCTGTACCGCTCCGCCATCTCGTCCAGGGAGACGTTCTCAATGAGGGGGGCCTTGCCCACGGAGTCGAACTCCACGATCAGGGTGCCCACGACCTCCTTCACGCCCCGCTCGATGCAGTCCACGATGCGGGCCACGTCCTCGTCGGGCACGTTGCCGTACATGACGGTGTCCATGATGGGCGGGAAGAACACCCGGGGGTCAAAGGCGGAGGGATTGTCCAGCAGCAGCTTGTAAATGCCGCCGATGGAGGCGCTGTCCCGCAGGGCGGCGTTGTCCCGGAACAGCTCCCGCAGGTTGCGGGTGACCGCCAGCCGGATGTCGGTGTCCACGTTGATCTTGCGGATGCCCAGCTTGGACACCTCTTTCAGCTGCTCCTTCTTGATGCCGTAGGCGTCGTGGATGTCGCCGCCCAGGGCGTTGATCTCGCTGACGATGTACTGGGGCACGGTGGAGGAGCCGTGGCTCACCAGGGTGCCCTCGATGCCCTCGTGCATCATGCACTCCTTGGTGGCGATGGCGATCTCCTTGCGGATCACCGTGTCCTTGCCCTTGTTGGCCCCGTGCTTGGTGCCGTAGCTGATGGCCAGGGCGTCCACCCCGGTCTGGCGGAAGAACTTCACCGCGTCCATGGGGTTGGTGTAGGTGGAATTGGCGGCAAACACGTGATCCTCCACCCCGGCCAGCACGCCCAGCTCGCCCTCCACGGTGACGCCCCGCTGGTGGGCGTACTTCACCACTTCCCGGGTGAGCTCCACGTTCTCGTCGAAGGGCAGGGAGGAGCCGTCGATCATAACAGAGGTGTAGCCGCCCGCGATGGCGGCCACGCAGGAGTCCATATTCTTGCCGTGATCCAGGTGGAGGGCCACCGGGATGGGGCTGTGCTCGGCGTACTTCTTCACCGCGTTGGCGATGTTCAGCGCGCCCTTCTTCTTGTCCTCCAGGGTGCCCTGGGCGAAGTCAGTCCGGCCGCCCATGAAGGCGTTGGCCAGATCCGCCCCCTGGAGAATGGCGGCGGAGCGGAACATCTCGTGAACTTGGATGACGGCCTTGGCCTGGCAGACCGCGTTGACGTTGAACGCGCCCTGGGCGTAATTGTACTGTTCGGTGGCGTCAAGGATCGCTTTCATCGGTACCAATGGCATGGTTATGTCCCTCCATATGGCAAAGTGCCAAATTATTTAAGTTATCTAACTTATCCATTATAGTATACACGAAGTTCTGCTGTGGCACAAGTGATATTTTTTACGAAGAAGGCGGAAAAATTTTATTTAATATCACGGCAAAAGCTGGGTGCACGGGGAGTTCCCCGGACGCGGCGTTGTAGAAATGCACAAAATGGCGAAGGCTGATGGGGCTTCCTGCGCGATGGCTGCGGCTGCAGTCTGCCAAAATCCATTTGACACGGTTTCTACGGTTTGTCTTGAATCCTGCCATCTACACTGGGAAGCAATATTTGAATTTCATTTTTGGCCCGGGTGTGTTATAATAAAGGAAATTCTTGCCCGGAAGGAGAAGCGGACAGGGCGGAATGGGAGACGATTCAGACGCGACACAGCGTTGAGTCAGGCGCCGGAAAGGGAGACTCCCGGTGGGCCTGATGGAAACTAAAAGAACAGAAAGCGGGAATAACTATGATTTCGTTTGCCAGTGACTACATCGCGGGCGCCCATCCCCAGGTTTTAAAGCGGCTGGTGGAGACCAACCTGGAACCCCTCCCCGGCTACGGCGAGGACGTCTGGTGCGCCGGCGCGAAGGAGAAGATCCGGGCGGCCTGTGGCTGCGCCGGGGCCCAGGTGGAATTTCTCACCGGCGGCACCCAGACCAACCAGATCGTGATCTCCACCCTGCTGCGGGAACACGAGGGGGTGATCGCGGCTCGAACCGGGCACGTGAATACCCACGAGGCCGGGGCCATCGAGTACACCGGCCACAAGGTGCTGGAGTTGCCCCAGCGGGAGGGCAAACTGGATGCGGCAGAGGTGGACGGATACATCCGTGATTTTTACGCCGACGAAAACCACGAGCACATGGTGTTCCCCGGCATGGTGTACATCTCCCATCCCACGGAGTACGGCACCCTGTACAGCAAAGCGGAGCTGGAGGCGCTGTCCCGGGTGTGCCGCGCCCGCAAGATCCCGCTGTTTCTGGACGGAGCCCGGCTGGGCTACGGCCTGATGAGCCGGGACACGGACGTGACCCTGGCGGATATCGCGGCGCTGTGCGACGTATTCTACATCGGCGGCACCAAGGTGGGGGCGCTGTGCGGCGAGGCGGTGGTGTTTACCGGGCGCAACCGACCGCCCCATTTTACCAACGCGGTGAAAAAACGGGGGGCGCTGCTGGCCAAGGGCCGTCTGCTGGGGGTGCAATTCGACGCGCTGTTCACGGACGGGCTGTATTTTGAACTGAGCCGCCATGCCATTGAGATGGCGGAACAGCTGAAAGCGATCCTGCACGAAAAAGGGGTGGAGTTTTACCTGGAGTCCCCCACCAACCAGCAGTTTGTCATTCTGGAGGACAGCCGGGTGGAGGAGCTACGGAAGCAGGTGTCTTTCGGCTTCTGGGAGAAGTATGGCCCGGACAGAACGGTGGTGCGTTTTGCCACCGGCTGGTCCACCACGCAGGAGGAACTGGAGTTCCTGCGCTCGGTGCTGTAGAAGCCGGACAGCAGATCCTGTTAAGAGGGCGGACTCGTGGGAGCCCGCCCTCGTTCTGCCTCCGGCTGGTGCGGAAACCGAGGCGGCGCTGCGGAGCCGGAGCCTTCCGCTCAGAATTGAATTGCTTGAAGAAATGAAGAAAAGCGGCCATTTCCTATCGAAATGACCGCTTTCCTTGAAAAAATTGACAAAAAAAGAGCCGGGCGCAGCCCGGATCCCCGCCGCCCGCAGGGCGGCCCCCAACCGCGGCCCAGCGCGGCGGGCCGCGGTTGGAAGTGAAGAAATACCCTGCATAGCGCAGTTTTCGGCGAAGCCGGAAACGGAGCAGTGCAGGGTATTTCTGAACTGGTACGGCTGAAGGGATTCGAACCCCCGACCTTTTGGTTCGTAGCCAAACACTCTATCCAGCTGAGCTACAGCCGCATACCGCTCTCTTGAGCTTGTTTATCATACCACATCCCTCCGGGAAATGCAAGCGTTTTTTTCAGATTTTTTTGTTTTTTTTATTTTTGCTGTTTGTTTACAAAAATCCGTAGGCAGGGCGGAAAATCTGTGCTATAATAACTCCTAAACGCGCCGCCCAAGGCGGGCGCGGCCCGCTTCGGCGGGGGAACTGCTTCGGCGGGGTGAGGAGGTCGAGAACGATGAGGCACAGGATCCGGCAGGGGCTGCTGGGGGCGATGGCTCTGGGGCTGGCGGCCCTTTTGAGCGGCTGCGTGTTTCAACCGGTGGACAGGCTGTACGCCCTGCCGGTGCTGCCCCAGGAATATAAGGATCTCCAGACCACCATCGACGCCACTATGAACGAGCTGGGGGCGGAGTACGCCACCATCAACTACGGCAGCAACACCTCCACCATTCAGCTGCTGGATCTGGACGGGGACGGGGAGCAGGAGACCGCCGCGGTATTTCTCCGGGTGACCTCCGTGGAGGAGCAGCCCATGCGGGTGTGCCTGTTCCGGCAGGGAGGCGGCGAGGGTGGCGACCACACCTACCGGCAGGTTCATATGCTGTCCGGGGAGGGGAATTCCATCAACTCCGTGGCCTATGAGGATCTCACCGGGGACGGGAGCCGGGAGATCATCGTCAGCTGGCAACTCAGCGGCGGGGTGCACATCCTGTCCGCCTACAGCCTCATCGGCGCCGAGGCGGATCAGCTGATGAATACCGCCTATAACGAGTCCTACCTCGTGTCCGACCTGAACGGGGACGGTAAGCAGGAGATCATGGTTTTCCAGCAGGACAGCTCCGGCGAGGGGAACAACCAGGCGGAATACTACGAATATGTGGACGGAGCCATGACCATCACCTCCAATGTGGCCCTTTCGGATGGGATGCGGGACGTGGCCGCCACGGAGGTGGGCCGCCTGGCGGACGGCCGGCTGGCGGTGTATGTGGGGGTGGAGCTGGAGGGCGGTATGCTCACCGACATCCTGGTGCTGGACAAGGACGGGCTGAAGAACATCACCCGGGATGTGGAGAGCGGGGCCAGCCTGGCCACCGCCCGCTCCTATACCGAGGTGGGCGCCACCGACATCAACGGCGACGGGGTGCTGGAGATCCCCCGGCCTCAGCTTCTGACCCCCATCGACCCGGAGAACGACTCCGCCCAGTATTTCATCTACTGGCAGCAGTTTGACTCCGCCGGCGAGGGCAGCACCAGCTGCGTCACCTACCATGCGGTGACGGACAGCTGGTACCTGAACCTGCCCAACGGCTGGGATTTGGGGAACATCGCCGTGTCCCGGGACGACAGCCTCAGCAGCCGGGGGGAGCGGTCGGTGGTGTTTTACTACTGGCCCAAGCGGAAGGAAGGGGATCCGCCTCCGAAGAAATTCCTCACCATCTACCGACTCACGGGGAGCAACCGGAACGCCCGCTCCAAGCTGGCGGGGCGGTTTACCTTATATACGGACAGCAGCGCCACCTATTGCGCGGTGTTGGACGACAGCGTATGGGACTGCGGCCTGGATGAGGAGGGGCTGATCCAGCGGTTCAGGCTCATCACGGTGGAGTGGGCCACCAGGCAGCGAGCCATCCCATGATGACGAAAGCGGGGAGACGACAGTGACAAGAAAGGTTTTGGTGCTGGAGGACGAGGCCAATATCCGCAGCTTTGTGGTGATCAACCTGAAGCGGGCGGGGTACGACGCCATCGAGGCGGGCACCGGCGAGGAGGCCCTGGCCCGAATCCAGCAGAATCCGGATATCCAGGTGGCCCTGTTGGACATCATGCTGCCCGGAGAGATGGACGGCTTTGAGGTGTGCCGCCGCATCCGGGCGGGCAACTCCCAGATGGGCATCATCATGCTCACCGCCCGCACCCAGGAGATGGACAAGGTCAGCGGCCTGATGACCGGGGCGGACGACTATGTGACCAAGCCCTTTTCCCCGGCGGAGCTCACCGCCCGGGTGGACGCCCTGTTCCGCCGCACCGGCGGCGGGGCCATGCGGGACGCGGATGAGATCGAGCAGCCGCCCTTCCTGCTGAACACCCGGAACCGCACCCTGGAGAAGAACGGCAAGCGGGTGAAGCTGACCCAGGTGGAGTATTCCATCGTGAAGCTGTTCATGGAGAACCCGGGCAAGGCCCTGTCCCGGGAGGAGATCCTGAAGGCAGTGTGGGGCACCGAGTTCCTGGGGGAACTGAAAATCGTGGATGTGAACATCCGCCGCCTGCGGATCAAGCTGGAGGACGATCCCCAGAATCCGTCCTATGTGATCACAGTCTGGGGCTTCGGCTACAGGTGGGAAATGTAGACATGGCTCGATCCGCCGCGGAGCGGCGCCGGCGCGAGTGCGCCACACAAGCGTTTTCGCGGAGCGAAAACCTTGAACTGGCCGGAATTCACTTCCGGCCAGTTGAATGAAATCCGGGGCCCCCGCAAAGGCCGCCTTTTGGCTTTTGTGGGGTGGGAGGTGGCAGCGTGGAACAGGAAAACCGGGGCAAGCGGAAGAAAAAGAAGCCGGTGAAGCCGGAGCCGGCGGTGGAGGAAGTCCAGCCGGCGGCGGACAAGCCCCCCCGGGACAAGCTGCGGTGGCGCTGGCTGCTCAACACCCTGGGGGCCACCCTGGTGGTGGTGGCCACCGCGGTGACGGCGTTCTCGTTGGCCATGTACGGCTACTATACCTCCACCATTCTGGCCACCCTGGAGAGCAAGGCCCAGACCGCCGCCGGGATGTTCCGCAACTATACGGAGACCACCTATCTCTATACCGCCCGGCAGTTCGTCAACCAGTTTGAGGAGAAGAACTACATCGAGGTGCAAATACTCAACGCCAACGGCCGGGTGATGATGTCCTCCATGATGGACATATCCGGGGCGGGGGTGGAAACCCTCGACGTGCTGAAATCCATCGAGAGCAAGCGGGTGGAGACCTACACCGGCCCCGATCCCGACACCGGCGATCAGATCATCGCCGCCTCCGCCCCCGTTGTCTACAACAGTTCGGTGGTGGGGGTGGTTCGCATGGTGACCTCCCTGCGGCAGGTGGAGGATCAGATGTTCCGCATCATTGCCATTACCTCCGGGGTGGGGCTGGTGATCCTGATTGTCATGGGCGTCACTGCGTCCTATTTCATCAAGTCGGTGCTGGATCCGGTGATCCGGGTGACGGAGACCGCCAAGCGGATCGCCACCGGCAGCTACGGCGTGCAGATGGAGTCCCGCTCCAACGACGAGATGGGGGATCTGGTGGACGCCATCAACGATATGTCCATGAAGATCGATCAGGCGGAGCGCACCCAGTCGGAATTCATCTCCTCCGTGTCCCACGAGCTGCGAACCCCCCTCACCGCCATCAGCGGCTGGGCGGAGACCCTCTATAACGGTGAGGTGCGGGACGCCGCCGACGTGAAGAAGGGCATGGGCATCATCGTGTCCGAGGCCCAGCGGCTCACCCGCATGGTGGAGGAGCTGCTGGAGTTCTCCCGGATGGAGACGGGGCGGTTCAACCTGTCGGTGGAGCCCATCGACATTCTGGCGGAGCTGGAGGACGCGGTATACACCTACCGGGAGTTTTTCCGCCGGAAGGGGCTGGAGCTGGACTACACCGAGTGCGATGACGAGCTGCCCATACTCAACGGCGATCCGGAGCGGCTGCGGCAGGTATTTTGCAACCTGCTGGACAACGCGGACAAGCACGGCGGCTCCGGCGGGCGCATTGAGGTGTCGGTGGGCCGGGAGGAGGACGATGTGGTGATCCGCATCCGGGATCACGGCCCCGGCGTGCCGGAGGACGAGCTGCCCTACATTAAATATAAATTCTACAAGGGCTCCTCCAAGGCCCGGGGATCGGGCATCGGTCTGGCCGTGTGCGACGAGATCGTCAACAGCCACAACGGGACGCTGGACATCGGCAACGCCCCCGGCGGCGGCTGCGTGGTCACCATCCGCCTGCCCATCGGGGTGGAGAACGTGTAGGAAATCGAACAAAAGTTTCAAATCGGGTTGCAATTCTCCACCCGCTGTGTTATACTAATTCTTCATAAAACAGTTTAGCTGTTTTATGGGGCCGCATTCTGCGGCCCGGCGGCGCAGCCGCCAAGAATGTCGTCAATCCTTTTCTTGTGCGCCGCAGGCGCGGCGGCGGAACGCCGCCGTCAAAAGATTGTTCAATCTTTTGATCAAGAAATAGGATTACACTATGCCCGGGAGAGCGGAGCGACAGCAAAGGAGACAGATCCATGGCAAAAGAGGAATTCCACAGCACCCCATACAAGACCACCTGCGGCGGGCAGGCCCTGCTGGAGGGCATCATGATGCAGGGCCCGGGCAAACGGGCCATCGTGGTGCGAAAGCCGGACGGGGAGCTGGACATCACCGAGGAGCCCATCAAGCCCCGTTCAGGGCTGGCGAAGCTGCCCTTCATCCGGGGTATGTTCATTTTCTGCGGCTCCATGGTGCACGGGATGCGGGCGCTGATGCACTCCGCCGAGGTGTCCGACGACGGCACGGGAGAGACGGAGGAACTGACCGGCTTTGACAAGTGGCTCAACGACCACCTCAGCGAGGACAAGGCCATGACGGTGATCATCACCCTGGGGGCCATTTTAGGGATCGCCTTCTCCATCGGGTTGTTCATCCTGCTGCCCACGGCGCTGACGGGGTTGCTGGGGCTGGTGTGGAAAACCATGCCCCTGTGGGTGCGCTCGGTGATCGAGGGGGTGTTGAAGGTGGCCATCTTCATGCTCTACCTCTACCTGTGCTCTAAAATGAAGGAGATCCAACGGGTGTTCCAGTACCACGGCGCGGAGCACAAGACCATTTACTGCTATGAAAACGGCCTGGAGTTGACCGTCGAAAACGTCCGCAAGCAGCCCCGGCACCATCCCCGGTGCGGCACCAGCTTCCTGTTTGTGGTGATCGCGGTGTCCATCTTCCTGTCCATCGTGATCTTCACCCCGCTGGAGATTGAGAACACCTTCCTGCGGATGGGGCTGCACCTGTTGATGCTGCCCGTCATCGTGGGGGTGACCTATGAGTTCAACCGCTATGTGGGCGGGCACGACGGGGGGATGTGCCGCGTCCTGCGGGGGCCCGGTATGTGGATGCAGAACTTCACCACCTTTGAGCCGGACGATTCCATGATCGAGGTGGGCATTGAGGCGCTCAAGCGGGTGCTGCCCGAGGAGAAGGGCGCGGATCAGTGGTGATTGAAAAGCGCTGCAAAGCGACCAAGCGGCGATGTTTGCCAGTGGCAAACGTCCATCGCCGACCGAGCCGAAGGCGAGAACCTGGCCGCTTTGCAGCGTGACAATGAGACTGACAGAGAGAGGGTGAGACCATGCCCGCAACCTATAACGACCTGTATCTGGACGCCCGGAAGGCGCTGAAGGGAATGGGGGTGGAGGCCGCCCAGCTGGAGGCCCGGGAACTTTTATGCGCCGCCTCCGGCAAGGATCGCACGCAGCTCATTCACGACCTGCCGCTGTACGCCTCCGAGGGGGCGGAGAGCCGGTTCCGGGAGCTGCTGACGCGCCGCCTGAAGGGGGAGCCGGTGGCCTACCTCATCGGGGAGTGGGAGTTTTACGGCCTGACCTTGGACGTGTGCCCGGACGTGCTCATCCCCCGGCCGGACACCGAGACGCTGGTGGAGCGGGGCATCCTGTTCCTCCGGGATCGGGAGGAGGCCCGGGTGCTGGATCTGTGCGCGGGCAGCGGCTGCGTGGGCCTTGCCATTGCGGACAACTGCCCCGAGGCCCGCGTGATCTTAGGCGAATGGCAGCCTGACGCCCTGCGGGTGTGCCGGCAGAACATCCGCCGCTGCGGCCTGACAGAGCAGGTGCAGGCCGCTCAGGTGGACGCCCTGGAGCCGCCCCCCCGCATCTTGCGGGATTTTGATTTGATCCTGTGCAATCCTCCCTACATCCCCACGCTGGAGATCGCGCGGCTGGATCCGTCGGTGCGGGACTACGAGCCCCACATCGCCCTGGACGGAGGAGAGGACGGGCTGAAATTCTACCGGGCGGTGGCGAAGAAGTGGAAGCGGGCGCTGAAGCCCGGGGGCAAGCTGGCCTTCGAGGTGGGCTATGATCAGGCCCAGGCGGTGGAGGAGATCCTGCGGGAGAACGGCTATCAGGACATCCAGAGCACCCTGGATCCGGGGATGCACTGGCGGGTGGTGGAGGGAAACCCCACTTGATATGATACCAATAAAGTAGACATTAAAATATAGGACACCTTGATGTATAATAAAAGAGTCAAGGAGTTGAAGAAAAATGGGAAAATACCAATTCAG
>SFVC01000041.1 GCA_004560375.1 bacterium | reverse complement strand
TCGTCCACGTCCGCGGCGATGGGCTTTACCTCGTTCTCCGCGAACTCCTGGAACAGCTTCTGGAGCATCGCCTGCTCTTTCGACAGTTTGAAATCCATGTGTTTTTACCTCCTTATCCCTTGCCCTGCAGTTTCTTACAGCTCGTCAACGGCAGTCTTGGTGCGGTCGGCGTTGTAGACATAGAAGCCCTTGCCGGACTTCACGCCCAGCTGGCCGCCCCGAACCATCTTCCGCAGCAGCGGGCAGGCGCGGTACTTGCCGTCGCCGGTCTCATGATACAGCACGTCCATGATGGCCACGCAGATGTCCAGGCCGATGAAGTCGCCCAGCTCCAGGGGGCCCATGGGGTGGTTGGCGCCCAGCTTCATGGCGGCGTCGATGCCGGCGATGTTGGACACGCCCTCCATCTTGATGAAGGCGGCCTCGTTGATCATGGGGATCAGGATGCGGTTCACCACGAAGCCGGCGGCCTCGTTGACCTCCACAGGAACCTTGCCCAGCTCCTCGGAGATGGACACGATGGCGGTCACGGTCTCGGCGGGGGTGTTGGCGCCGGCGATGACTTCCACCAGCTTCATCCGGTCGGCGGGGTTGAAGAAGTGCATGCCGATGATGGGGTGGCTCAGGCCCTTGCCGATCTCGGTGATGGACAGGGAGGAGGTATTGGAGGCGAAGATGCACTCCGGCTTGCAGATCTTGTCCAGCTCGCCGAAGGTGGCCTGCTTCACGCCCATATCCTCAAAGGCGGCCTCCACGATCAGATCGCAGTCGGCGCACAGATCCTCCTTCAGGCCGGCGGTGATGGCGTTGACGTTGGCGTCGGCCTTGGCCTGATCCATCTTGCCCTTCTCCACCAGCTTGGCATAGCCCTTCTGGATCTTGGCCTTGCCGTTGTCGGCCCACTCCTGCTTGATGTCGCACAGAGCCACAGTCCAGCCGGACTGTGCAAACGCCTTGGCGATGCCCTGACCCATGGTGCCCGCGCCGATCACGCCTACTTTTTTCATAATGATGTACCTCCTGATAAAAAATTTATGTGGATGAAATTGGGATTACTTGTTCTGGAAGTGCTTCTCCTGGCGCTTCTCCAAAAATGCGCCCATACCCTCGTTCTTGTCCTCGGTGCCGCAGGTAACGCCGAAGGCCTCGGCCTCGAAGGCGGAACCGGTGGCGATGTCGGTCTGCATCCCCATGCGGATGCACCGCTTGGACTCGGCTACGGCGATGGGGGCGTTGGCGCAGATGGCGTTGGCCAGCTCCATGGCCTTGTCCATCAGCTCGTCGGGGGCGTACACCTGGCTGACCAGGCCGATCTCCTTGGCCTCGGCGGCGCCGATGACCTTGGCGGTGAGGATCAGCTCCATAGCCTTGGAGACGCCCACGATCCGGGGCAGGCGCTGGGTGCCGCCGAAGCCCGGGGTGATGCCCAGACCCACCTCAGGCTGGCCGAACTTGGCCTTCTCGGAGGCAAGGCGGATGTCGCAGGACATGGCCAGTTCGCAGCCGCCGCCCAGGGCGAAGCCGTTCACTGCCGCGATGACGGGCTTGGACAGGTTCTCCAGCCGCAGGAACACGCCGCCGCCGTGGACGCCGAACTTCTTGCCGTCTCGGGCGGAGAAGCCCTTCATCTCGCCGATGTCGGCGCCCGCCACAAAGGAGCGGCCCGCGCCGGTGAGGATGACGGCGTGGACGTCGTCCGCGGCCTCCACCTTGGTGATGGCCTCGTCCAGGTCGCTCAGCACCTGGCTGTTCAGGGCGTTGAGCGCCTCGGGGCGGTCGATGGTCAGGATGGCCACAGCGCCTTTCTGCTCAAAGTTTACAAATGACATCAGATTGCCTCCTTAAAAATAAATAATAACGATGACTCCTGTCGTGGCAGCCGACTCCGGGGATGTCCCGCCGTCCTGTCCCCCTTGTAAAAGTTCGCTATTTTTTTAACAAGCCGTCGGAAAAGGGGGGCGGCAATGAGCCATGGCAGTATTCGCCGGTCATGCCGCGTCAGGGTGGGTAGGGAGATCCCATTGAATCTTCCCATAGTATACCGCCTTTCCCCGGTTATTGCAAGAAATTTTTGCATCCTTCTGTATGGTTTTCACAAAAATATTCAGTTCTTCCGGGGGAGAGGCGCGCAAAACCGCCGTCTTCCGAAATCGGGAGATGGCGGTTTTCCCCTCAGAACAGTCCCGCCAGCCAGTCCGCCAGCGGCAGGTACGAGATGGGCAGGAACATGGCCGGGAGCATATTGCCCACTTTGATCCGCTCCTTGCCCAGCCCCAGCATATTGACGGCGATGCCGATGATCAGCGCGCCGCCCACGGCGGTCATCTCGGTGATGACGGCGTCGGGCAGGTAGGGCCCCACCCACCCCGCCAGCAGGGTGATGCCCCCCTGGTAGATCAGCAGCGGCAGAACGGAAAAGGCCACCCCAACCCCCATGGCGGCGGCAAAGGAGATGGAGGTCACCCCGTCGATGACGCCCTTGGACACGATGATCTCATAGTTGTGGTTCAGCCCCGCCTCGATGGAGCCGGTGATGGCCATGGCCCCCACGCAGAACAGCAGGGAGGCGTTGACAAAGCCCTCGGTGAAGCGGCCGGTTCCCTCCCCCTTGGGGATCCGGGCCCGGAGAAGATCCCCCGCCCGCTCCAGCCGGCGCTCGATGTCCACGGCGCTGCCCAGCATGGCGCCCAACACCATGCACACGATGACGCACAGCATATTTTGGGTTCCGATGGCGCTGCTGATCCCCACGCCCAGCACGCACAGACCCAGGGCCTGGGTCAGGATGGACATGAGCCGGTCGCTGATGAGGTTCTTGAACAGCAGGCCGGCGGCGCTGCCCAGCAGCACCAAGACGACGTTGATGACGGTGGCTAACATGAGGCGCGCTCCTTTGCGGCAAAATAGGCCCGGGTCTGCCCGGCGTTCTCCAAAATGGCGGCGCGCAGCTCGTCCACGCCGGAGAACTTCCGCTCGGGCCGCAGCCGCTTGTGGAGCTCCAGCCGGAGGAACCGGCCGTACAGATCCCCCGCAAAATCCAGGATCCAGGGCTCCACCGTCACCTCCGCCCCTCCGGTGCTCACCGTGGGGCGCACCCCCACGTTGGCCACCGCCAGCCGCGCTCCCCCGTCCGGCAGGTACACCCGGCCCGCGTACACCCCGAAGGCCGGGACAATGGCCCCCGGGGGTACCGGCAGGTTGGCGGTGGGGGTGCCCAGGGTGCGGCCCAGCTCACTGCCGTGCACCACCGTGCCGGACAGCACAAAGGGGTGGCCCAGGAAGCGGTTGGCCTCCTCCAGCTCCCCCCGCTCCACCAGGCCCCGGATGTGGGTGGAGGACACCGTCACCCCGTCCAGCTCCACCCGGGGGATGATGTCGCACCCCATCCCTAAGCGGGCGCACTCCTCTTTCAGCCGCCGGGGGCTGCCCTCGCCCCCCCGGCCGAAGTGGAAGTCGTGGCCCGCCACCACGTGGACGGCCCCGTGCTCCCGCCGGAGGTAGTCCCCCACAAAGGCCCGCCAGTCCATGGCCCGCATGAGGGCGAAGGGGGCCACGATGACCTCCCGGATGCCGTACAGCGTCTCCATCAGCCACGCCCGGTCGTCCACCCCGGTGAGCAGGGGCACCTCCCGCCCGGTGAGGGCGGCGGCGGGGCTCTGGTCGAAGGTGAACGCGCAGGGGCGGGCGCCCAGCTCCGCCGCCCGCGACCCCACCCGGCGCAGCAGCGCCCCGTGGCCCAAATGCACCCCGTCAAAGAAGCCCAGGGCGATTACGTTTCGTTGAGTATCCATCGGTGATTACACCTCGAAAAAACTTTTGATCGTAGTGAGCGTACCGCCCGCCGCCTGTCCAAGGGCCAAAAATGTCTTGTCCATGCCGTACACCCGGTATGTCCCGTCCGGGAGATCCCGGGCGTTCAGCAACCCGCCGTTGCGGATCCTTTTCTCCGCCCCGGCCGTTTTCAACACCAGCATGGGCAATCCGGCAAAATAGGCGTCCACCGGCAGCAGCAGGTCGTCCCCCTCCCCCCGGTCAACGGCCTCCTGGACGGTCTCCAATGTGACAGAATCCGCCAATGTAAAGCCCGCCGCCTTGACCCGCCGCAGGGAGGCCATGCACCCCCCGCAGCCCAGATCCTGCCCGATGTCGTGGCACAGGGTACGCACGTAGGTACCCTTGGAGCACGCCACCCGCAGGAGCCAGTCCGCCCCCTGGGGCGGCGCCTCGTCCAGCACCTCCAGGGCGTGGATGGTGACGGGGCGGGGCTTGCGCTCCACCTCCCTGCCCTTCCGGGCCAGCTCGTACAGCTTTTTGCCCCCCACCTTGATGGCGGAGTACATGGGGGGCACCTGCTGGATGTCCCCGGTGAACCGGGCCAGCGAGGCCAGGAGCTGATCCCGGGCCACGTCCACGGGCCGCTCCTCCAGCACCTCCCCGGTGGTATCCTGGGTGTTGGTGACAACCCCCAGTTTTAGCCCCGCGATGTACTCCTTATCGGATTCGGCGGCGAACTCCACCGCCCGGGTGGCCCGGCCCAGGAACACCGGCAGCACCCCGGTGGCCATGGGATCCAGCGTGCCCCCATGGCCCACCCGCTTCTCGTGGAAGATCCCCCGCAGCTTGGCGCACACGTCCATGGAGGTCCAGCCGGCGGGCTTGTCAATCACAATAATTCCACTTGGCATATCAAGCGTCCCCCCTCCCGGCCGGGATCCTGTCCATTCAACGCCCAGCTTCAAGCTCTTTTTCTTGCTTCTTCTTTTTCTCTCGAGAAAAAGAAGAAGGCCCTTGACCTTTCAGTCCTGATTGGGTTCGCTCAATTGTGCGTCGATGGCGGCCAGGATGGCCCGCTCCGCCTCGTCCACCGTCCCCTTCACCGTGCAGCCGGACGCGGCCTTGTGGCCGCCCCCGCCCAGACGGGCGCACACCCGGGTGGCGTTGAGCTCGTCCGCCTTGGTGCGCAGGGAGACGCGGCACTCGCCCCCCTCATGCTCCCGGATGGTGGCGGTGTGGAGCACGCCCTCGATCTGGCCCAGGAAGGACGCCAGATCGTCGGTGTCCTCCGAGGTGGCCCCGGCCTCGTCCATCATGGCCAGGGAGATGGGGGCCACCGCCACCGTGCCCTCGTGGTACAGCCGCATATTCTGGAGGATCAGCCCCTCCAATTTCATCCGGCGCATGGATTTGGTGCGGAAATGCCGCTTGTTCAGCGCCTGGAAGGGGATGCCCTGCTCCATCAGCGCCGCCGCCGCCCGGTGGGTGTGGGGGGTGGTGTTGGCGTAGACGAAGCAGCCGCAGTCGGTGGCGATGGCCACGTACAGCGGCACGGCGATCTCCTCGTCCATCACCCCCAGTTCGCCGCAGATCTTCCAGATGATCTCGCCGCAGGCGGCCTTGTCCGCCTCCAGGCAGGTCGCTTTGGCGAAAAACTCCTGAGAGGGGTGGTGGTCGATGGCCAGATCGATCCGGCCCTTGTAAGGCGCGGCGCTGTCCGGCAGCAGGTTCTCCGTGGCCACGTCGGTGCTCACCACCGTGTCCGGGGCGAAGCCCTCCGGCGCGGTAAGCCCCTCCAGATAGCCCCCCAGCAGGGGAATGGTGTCCTCGTTGGGCAGAATATAGGCCGTTTTGCCCAACCCCCGCAGGGCGCGGCACAGCCCCGCGGCGCAGCCGATGGTATCCCCGTCGGGCCGCTTGTGGGTCAGGATCAGATAGTTGTCATGGGCGCGCAGAAACGCCGCCGCTTCCCGGTAATCCATGGCCGTCAGTCCTCCTCGTCCAGAATGATGTGCTCGTTGGCGGGGTTGGGGGGCTTCACCACGTCCGGGTTTCGCAGCAGATCCAGGATGTGGGCCCCCTTGTCGATGGAGTCGTCCCGGACAAAGGACAGCTCCGGGGTGTTGCGGAGGTTGAGCGCCCGGCCCAGCTCCCGGCGCAGGTAGCCCGAGGCGGACTTCAGCCCCTTCAAAAGCTGGGCGCTGCTGTCCTTGTTCAGGGCGCTGACGTAGATTTTGGCGTATTTCAGATCGGGGGTGGTGTCCACGGCGGTGACGCTCACCATGCCCGCCTCCGCCACCCGGGGATCCTTCACCGTGGGGATGAGGGCGGCCAGCTCCCGCTGGATCTCCTCGTTGACGCGGCCGATTCGGTTGCCTGCCATAGCGTTTCTCCTTTGCATCGTAATCAAAGCATCAGCAGAAATAGTTGATCTCACCAAAATAGGCTATCCACTTTTCAATGATTTCCTCGCTTCTGGCCTCAAGAATTTTGATGATGTTCCGGAGCGTCCGCTCCGGGATCTGTCCATTGTTGTGACACAAATAGCATTTCCCAGCCCGGGTGATCCAAACCTTTGTGGCCCCGGCGGTGGGAGCCCCCTGGCAGACATGGACGTGCACCGGCTCCAGGGGATCGTTTTCGTTAGACCAGAAATAGACCCAGTAAGAACCGATCTTAAAAACTTGCGGCACTGTCAAAGCCCCCCTCCTGGGAGAATTGCAGGATCAAATGGGCCGTGGACTGGATGACCTTCTGAAAGCGGGCCACATCCTCCTCAGAAAAGCCGGAGATGTCCTCCCAGACGTAGCCGGGAAGCCAGCAGACGGCATGATGGAAGCAATCCTTTTCGTCCGGCCGTTCCAGATATACCTTGACCTGGCCGTCATCTTTCATTTCAGAATGGACAATCTCGGTGTTGTCGTCCAAGGTCATAAAGGGATACATCATAGCGCTGCCCTCCACATCAAAAATGCGGGGCGGGCGAAACCGCCCGCCCCTGCATAGCTTAAACCTCAATCTGCTCCATCTGGAAGGCCTCGATGATATCGCCTTCCTTAATGTCGCTGTACTTCTCGATCCCGATGCCGCACTCGTAGCCCCGGGCCACCTCCTTCACGCTGTCCTTGAAGCGCTGGAGGGAGTTCATCACGCCCTCGTGGATGACGATGCCGTCCCGCACCAGCCGGATCTGGGCGTTCCGGGCCACCTTGCCCTCGGTGACGTAGCACCCGGCCACGAAGCCCACGCCGGTGATCTTGTACACCTGGCGCACCTCGGCCTCGCCCAGGGCCACCTCCCGGAACTTGGGGGCCAGCATTCCCTTCATGGCGGCCTCGATCTCGTTGATGCAGTCGTAGATCACCCGGTACATCCGCATATCCACCTTGTTCCGGGCGGCGGAGTCGGCGGCGTTCTTGTCCGGGCGGACGTTAAAGCCCACGATGATGGCGTTGGAGGTGGTGGCCAGCATCACGTCGGACTCGTTGATGGCGCCCACGGCGCAGTGGATCACCCGGACGCGCACCTCCTCGTTGGAGATCTTCTCCAGGCTGGCCTTGACGGCCTCGGCGGAGCCCTGGACGTCCGCCTTGACGATGATGTTCAGATCCTTCATCTCGCCCGCCTGGATCTGGCTGAACAGCTCCTCCAGGGACACCTTCTGCTTGGCGGAGCCGGTGGTGGCGTTCTTCATCTCCGCCTTGCGCTGCTCCACCAGCTCCCGGGCCATGCGCTCGTCGGCCACGGCGTGGAAGTCGTCCCCCGCCCCGGGCACCTCGCCCATGCCGATGATCTCCACCGGCACGGAGGGCCCCGCCTCGGTGACCTTGTTGCCCTTGTAGTCCGTCATGGCCCGGACGCGGCCCACCGCCATGCCGGCGATGATCACGTCCCCCTGCTTCAGGGTGCCGTTCTGCACCAGCAGGGTGGCCACCGGGCCCCGGCCCTTGTCCAGCCGGGCCTCGATGACCGCGCCGTGGGCGGTGCGGTTGGGGTTGGCCTTCAGCTCCCGCATCTCGGCGGTGAGGGTGACCATCTCCAGCAGGTTGTCGATGCCCATACCCGTCTTGGCGGAGATGGGGCAGATGATGGTTTCGCCGCCCCAGTCCTCGGGCACCAGCTCGTACTCGGTGAGCTGCTGCTTGATCCGCTCCGGGTTGGCCTCCGGCTTATCCATCTTGTTGATGGCCACGATGATGGGGATCTCGGCGGCCTTGGCGTGGTTGATGGACTCCACGGTCTGGGGCATGATGCCGTCGTCCGCCGCCACCACCAGAATGGCGATATCGGTGACCATGGCGCCCCGGGCCCGCATGGCGGTGAAGGCCTCGTGGCCCGGCGTGTCCAGGAAGGTGATGGGCTTGCCGTTCACCAGCACCTGGTAGGCGCCGATGTGCTGGGTGATGCCGCCCGCCTCGCCGGACACCACGTTGGCGTTGCGGATGTGATCCAGCAGGGAGGTCTTGCCGTGATCCACGTGGCCCATGACCACCACCACCGGGGCCCGGGACTGGAGATCCTCCTCCTTGTCCTCGGCGGTGTCGATGAGCCGCTCCTCAATGGTGACGATGACTTCCTTCTCCACCTTGCAGCCCAGCTCCATGGCGACGAGGGCGGCGGTGTCGTAGTCGATGATGTCGGACAGGGATGCCATCACGCCGTTGCGGATGAGGCACTTGACCACCTCCGCCCCGGTCTTTTTCATCCGGGAGGCCAGCTCGCCCACGCCGATCTCGTCGGGGATCTTCACCGTCAGCGGGGTCTTCTTGGCGATCTCCAGCTGGAGGCGGCGCATCCGATCCTGCTCCTCCTGCTTGCGCTTGTTGCCAAAGCTCTGGCCCCGGTTCTTGCCCCCCCGGTTCTGGAACTTCTGCTTGCCGGTCTGCATCCGGTTGGCCTTGTCGGGGGCCAGATCCTCCAGGCGCTGATCGTACTTCTCCAGGTTGGGGCCGCCGCCCTTCCGGGTGTCCACCACCTTCTTCTCCGGGGCGCGGCCCACGGGCTTGGCGGGGGCGGCGGGCTTGGCCTGCTCCTTCTGGGGGGCCGGGGCGGGGGCCGGGGCGGCCTTGCCGTCCTTCTGGGGGGCGCCCTTGGGCTCCTCCCTGGCGGGCTCCTGGTACACGTCGGCATAGATGGACTCGATGGAGTCCACCTGGTTGTGCTGGGTCAGGTGCTCAAAGATGATGGACAGCTCCCGATCCGTCAGGATCTTGGTGGGAGACACAGTCTCTTTGGTGTACTCGGTCAGAATGGCGGTAATGGCTTTGGCTTGCATCCCAAAGTCCTTGGCCACATCCCGGGCGTTCAGTTTCGCAAGGCTCAAACAGGCCACCTCCTAAATCTCACGGACAGCGGGCTTTTTCTGAGCCCGCGGCTTCTTCTTTTCCTCCAGCCGGGAGGCTATGGGGCGCAGGGCTTCGTCCCGCAGGGCCAGCTTGGCCGCCAGCGCGGCGGCCAGACCCCGGTCGGTGAGGGCCGCCATGGCGCATACGGAGCGCCCCAGGGCCCCGCCCAGCTCCTCCTTCGTCCAGGGGGCCGGGATCCACGGGACGGCCCCGGCCTGGGCCCAGCGCCGGGCCCGCTCCGCGCTGTTGGGGGCCGCGTCGGTGGCGGTGAGCACCAGCTTGGCCCGGCCCGTCTTGCAGGCCTCCGCCACCGGCTCCTCGCCCACGGCCAGGTTGCTCCCCCGCAGGGCCAGCCCCAGCAGGGATAGGACGCTGTCAGTCACCGCCGTCACCCGCTTTCATCTGGGCCTCCAGGCCCTCCCACACCTCGGGGGGCATGGGGGCGGACAGGGCCCGCTCGATGGCGCGGCTCTTTTTCGCCCGGGCCAGGCAGGCGGGATCGGGGCACAGATAGGCCCCCCGGCCCGGCTTCTTTCCCCGGAAATCCAGGGACAGCTCCCCTTCGGGGGAACGCACCACCCGGATCAGCTCCGGCTTGGGCTTCATCTCCCGGCAGCCAAGGCATTGGCGCATGGGTATTTTCTTGGGCATGGTGTTCTCCCCCTTTTGAAGCGGGCGAATACGGGTCGTAGGGGAGGGGCTTGCCCCTCCCGTCTGACCGATCTGCGCTCTGTTCCCCCGGGAGGGGCAAGCCCCTCCCCTACATATTTATTCTTCCTCCGGGATATCTGCGGCCCCATCCTCCAAAGCCTTCTCCGGCGTCTCCTCCTCGGGGGGCTCGGGGGCGCTGGCGGGACGGATGTCAATTTTATAGCCGGTCAGCCGGGCGGCCAGACGGGCGTTCTGCCCCTCCTTGCCGATGGCCAGGGACAGCTGATCGTCGGGCACCACCACCCGGCAGCTCTTGCCCTCCTCCAGCTCGGTGACGCTGATCACGTCGGCGGGGGCCAGGGCGGCGCCCACGTACTGGCCGGGATCCTCCGACCACTTGATGATGTCCACCTTCTCGCCCCGCAGCTCCTCCACCACGGCGTTCACCCGCTGGCCCCGGGGGCCCACGCAGGCGCCGATGGGATCCACGTTCTCGTCGTCGCTCCACACGGCCAGCTTGGTGCGGCTGCCCGCCTCCCGGGCGATGGACATGACCTGCACCGTGCCGTCGTAGATCTCGGGCACCTCCAGCTCAAACAGCCGCTTCACCAGGCCGGGGTGGGTTCGGGAGATGAGTACCTGGGGCCCGCGGGTGGCCTGACGAACCTCCACCACGTACACCCGCACCCGGTCGCCCTCATGGATCACCTCGCCCTTCACCTGCTCGCCGGCGGACAGGAAGGCGTCGGTGAACTCGGAGCCGGAGGTGAGCCGGATGGCCACCGAGCCGTTGCGCTCATCCACCCGGGTGACGGTGCCGGTGAGGATCTCGTGCTCTTTGGAGGAGAACTCGTTGAAGATCATCCCCCGCTCCGCCTCCCGCATCCCCTGGATGATCACCTGGCGGGCGGTCTGGGCGGCGATGCGGCCGAAGTTTTTGGGCTTGATCTCAATGCGGAGCACGTCCCCCAGCTGGGCCCGGGGCAGGGCCTTCTGGGCGTCCTCCAGGCTGATCTCGGTGTGGGGGTTGTCCACCTCCTCCACCACGTCCTTCTTCACGTACATCCGCACGGTGCCCGCTTCCTCGTTGGCGTCCACCACCACGTTGTCCGTGATCCCCTCGTGATCCCGCTTGTAGGCGGCCACCAGGGCCTGGGTGATCTTCTCCAGCATATAGGCTTTGGGAATTCCCTTTTCCTGTTCAATATCGGAGATGGCGGAGAAAAATTCCTTGGTGTCCAGCTCCGTGCTCTTCGCGGCGACTTTTTTTCTGGCCATTGTCTATCGACTCCTTAAAACTCGACGTGCAGCCGCACCTGGGCCACGTCATTTTTCTCAAAGCGCGTGCCATCCACAAAAACGGTCCCGTCCTCATACCCGGTGAGGGCGCCGGTGAGCTCCTTGCGCCCGTCCACGGGGCGGTAAAAGCGCACGTCCACCGGCTTGCCCAGACAGGCGGCAAAGTGGGCGGGCTTTTTCAGCGCCCGATCCAGTCCCGCGGAGGACACCTCGAAGGTGTAGCCGCCCTGAATGGGATCCGCCTCGTCCAGCGCGTCGGACAGCGGGCGGGAGACGGCCTCGCAGCAGTCGATGTCCACGCCGCCCTCTCGGTCGATGTAGACCCGGAGGAACCACTCCCCGGCCTCCTTCACATATTCCACGTCCCACAGGGTGCACCCCGCCCCCTCCACAATGGGGAGGGCCAGGGCGGCCACCGCGTCCGTCACCTTTGGCATCTGGCGTCAGCTCCTTTGCCTCAACAAAAGGAGTGAGGCCCCAGCCTCACTCCTTCCATACCTTACATAGCCGTAGTTTACCACGATCCGGCGGGGATTGCAACCCCTAATGTGAAAAAATTCCCCGTCACTGGCGCAGGGGCGGGTTGGCCCGCACGTTCATCCGGAACAGGTTCTGCCCCGCGATGAGGTTGTCGATCTCAATGGCGTAGTCGATCTCCAAATCGCCCCCCGCCTCCCCCAGGGTGGAGCGCATCCGCCGGGTGTTGATGCCGATGGACAGCGCCCCGTAGGGCGTCTCGTACATGGACAGGTGCCGCCTGCCCTCCTCAAATACCATCTGGGAGTTCACGTTCCCCTCCCGCAGCAGGGTCACCCGTCCCCCGTCCACATGGAGCCGGGTGGTGGTGCCCTCCAGCCCGGTAAGCTCCGTCTCCGCATAGGACACGATATAGCCCCCCGCGCCGTCCCGTCTCAGGGTCCCGGAGGTCACCAACTCCACCTCGTCGGGGCTGCTCTCGGCGTACAGCTGCCTGCCCTTAATGGATATAATTACATTGTCCGTCATAGTGTTCCTCACTCGTAAGTCGTAATGTCGATCTGCTCCACGCCGCCGTGGACATCCTCCCCCAGAAAGAGGGAGGCCAGGTCGGAAAAGTCCTGGGCGCTGTCGCTGACAAAATAGCGCCGGCGCCCCGCGCCGGGGCGCTCATTTCGCAGGCCGTCCAGCTCCAGCTGGCGCTTTACCCACCGGGCGCACTGTTCCCCCACGTCCACCAGGTTGACGTCCGGGCCCATATACGCGCCGATCACCGCCTTCATCAGGGGATAGTGGGTGCAGCCCAGAATCAGGGTGTCCACCCCCCGCGCCCGGATGGGGGCCAGGTACTCGCCCACCACCGTCTCCGCCACGATATCGCCGGGGGCGAAACGGCCGTTTTCCACCAGGGACACCAGCAGGGGACAGGCCCGGGCGGTGACCTCCAGCCCGGGGTGCAGCTTGGCCAGGGTGCGCTCATAGGCCCCGGAGCGGATGGAGGCCTTGGTGCCGATGAGCCCCACCCGGCCGTTCCGGGTGACCTGGGCGGCGGCCCGGGCGGCGGGCCCCACCACCCCGAAGATGGGGATGTCGTTCTCCGCCCGGAGCACGTCCAGAGCGGTGGTGGACACGGTGCCGCAGGCGATGACGATGGCCTTGGGGTGGAAGGATCGCAGGAAGGCCGTGTCCTGTCGGGCGTATTTCACCAGGATCTCCCGGGAGCGCCCGCCGTAGGGCACCCGGCCCGTGTCCCCGAAGTAAACCAGATCCTCCTCCGGCATGATCCGGGCCAGCTCCCGCACCGCGGTGAGCCCGCCCAGGCCGGAGTCGAACACCCCGATGGGCCGCGTATCCATAGGCGCCCTCCCTTCCCATACAGGTTTGAAGCCCTGCTATTATATGCTATTCCCTTCGTAAAAACAAGAGGGGATTTGCCGGGGGCCGCCGTAATCAAAATGTAACAAAACAGAGGCCTGTTTTCCCTTGCATTCGGGCGGATGGTGTGGTATGCTGGGTTACTACGATGGAACAAGGAGGGAAACGCCGGACATGGGCAAGCAGTCGGTAAAGCAGATCGCCTCCAACCGGAAGGCGTTCCACGACTATTTCATCGAGGACAAATTCGAGGCGGGCATCGAGCTGGCGGGCACCGAGGTCAAGTCCATCCGCCAGGGAACCGTCAACCTGCGGGATTCCTTCTGCGCGGTGAAGGACGGGGAGATGTTCCTGTACGGGATGCACGTGTCCCCCTATGAGAAGGGCAATATTTTTAATAAGGATCCCCGGCGCACCCGAAAGCTGCTGCTCCACAAGCGGGAGATCCGCAAGCTCCAGGCCAAGGTGCAGCAGGACGGCTACGCGCTGATCCCCCTGTCACTGTACTTCTCCGGCCCCCGGGTGAAGGTGGAGCTGGCGCTGGCCAAGGGCAAAAAGCTCTACGACAAGCGGGAGGACGCCGCCCGGCGGGACGCCAAGCGGGAGATGGATCGGGCCTCCCGGGGCCGCTATTAAAAGAGAAAGGGATGGTACCCATGAGCAACCCCATCGTCACCATTGAGATGGAGGACGGCGGCGTGATGAAGGCGGAGCTGTACCCTGATATCGCGCCCAACACGGTGAACAACTTTATTTCCCTGGTACAGTCCGGGTTCTATGACGGAACCATCTTCCACCGGGTGATCCCCGGCTTCATGATCCAGGGGGGCGACCCGGAGGGCTCCGGCATGGGCGGCCCCGGCTACTGCATCAAGGGCGAGTTCAGCCAGAACGGCTTCCAAAACGACCTGATCCACACCCGGGGCGTGCTGTCCATGGCCCGCACCATGGATCCGGACTCGGCGGGCAGCCAGTTCTTCATCATGGTGGACGACGCGCCCCACCTGGACGGCGCTTACGCCGCCTTCGGCAAGGTCATCGAGGGCCTGGACACGGCGGACGCCATCGTCGGCGCCAAGCGGGACTACAGCGACCGCCCCAGGCAGGATCAGCGGATGAAAAAGGTCACCGTGGACACCCAGGGCGTGGATTACCCCGCGCCGGAGAGGGTGTAATTTAGATTAGTCCCTTTGCGGAAACAGAGATCCGCTCGGCCGCCTGCGGCGGCTAATGGGGCCCCGCAAAGCCGACCCTCAGGCTTTGTGGGGAGAGGAGGAGCAAGGGAGCGTGTGGAGCTTTCGCCGCAGGCGGAAGCGGAACAAAGCGGACTTTGCGACGACGAGGGGGCGTACTGGTTTCGACGGGGGCGCCGAAGCAGGAATAGCGAGCGGATGCGCCTGACATCCTTAAAACGGGCAACTTATAAATTAAAGAACAACGACAACGTAGTTCTCGCCGCGGCTTAACGCGGCCGTCCCGCCCGGAAGGACCACGAGCCGGGTTGGGGCGTCATCTCAGTGGTGAACATGAGTACGGAAAGAGTTGACCGTGCCATGGATCATGACTCTACCAAGCTCAGCAGTTTGACGGCCTGCGGCTGAGTGAGGGAATGTAACCGACCGTCTGCGCTCGGAGAGGTTCCTGTGGACGCGCTTTCGGACAGGGGTTCAACTCCCCTCGCCTCCACCAATGGGGTATTAAACAAACCTTTCTTCTACAAAGGCGGCTTTGCCGTAAGGGTTTGGCTTTAATACCAACAGAAAAACGGCTCTCACAGTGATTGCTGTGAGGCCGCTTTTTCTTTTGAAATGAGGGCCGGGGGAGTGTTCCCCCGGCCCTGTGTCGGTGCCTATTTGCCCTCCTCCTGGTGTGCCTCCAGCTTCTTTGCAAAGTCCGCCATAAGAGCGTCGCTGCCCTTCCCTGGGTGCTTTACGCCATAAGGAACAAGATAATAATGCTGCATATTGTCCAGGACGGCCACGGCATAAAGGCGCTGTTCTGTGGTTGCCTCCAGGTCTTGCAGGACGGCCCGTAGAGCGGCCAGCACAAGGGCCTTGTCCGCTTTTTCCTGGGCCTCCCGCTCCGCTCTCGCCGCCGCCCTGATTTCCTTGTTCCGCTGCCGGGTGATCTGTGCCTGTTCATGTGCCTTATTCATTTTCAGCCCCCTTAAAAATTTTCGATTGCATCGG
>SFVC01000069.1 GCA_004560375.1 bacterium | reverse complement strand
TCCCCGGGGGCGTAGTCCCCCCGGAGGGCCAGCACATGGTCCACGCCCAGCGCCAGCATGGCGTCCACATCCCGCCCGATCTGTTCCCGGGTGCGGTGGATGCAGGTATAGTGTCCCACTGCCGACACACCCAGGTCCGTGACGGCGGAGAGCACCTCGTTCTGCCTTCCCTTGTCCGTGCCCCCGGCGCCGCAGGTGCAACTGATGTAGGCGGGATCCCACCCGCTCAGTCCCTCCAGCACGCCCCGCAGCCGTTCCATGCCTCCCTCGCTTTTGGGAGGGAACACCTCAAAGGAGAGGGTGACGCCCCGGGACATAGCCTCAGGAATACTCATATCGGATCCGCCGTCCCCTTTCGAGTCGTATTTTCTGTAAAATGCACCAGTTCCCGCCGCCGCGTTTACGGCAAAAACGGCCACGGCGCAGGAAAGATATCGGTCATTTTCCGCAGATCACCTGTCCGCGGCGTCCTTGCGGCGGGAGCGGCGGCTCTTTCTCAGACCCAGCGCCACGCCTGCGCACACCCCCGCGCCCAGCACTCCCGCCAGAATAAGACGGGGCAGCGCCGTGTCCGGCTCAGGGACGTCGGGCGGTGTGACGGGCTGCGGAGGCCGTGTGGCGGGAGGCTCCGGCACGGGGGTGGAGGTCTCCGCGGGCCCGGCCGTGGGCGCAGGGGCTGCTTCCTCCTCCCCGCTGCGGATCTGCACGGCGACGATCTCGCTGTAGACGGAGGTGATCTCTCCGTTTTCGCTGCCGCTGACCAGAACGCAGTAGTAGCCCACGCCGGGGTGGCTGCTGTCAATATGTAAGGTGGCCTCCGTCTCCCGGCCCCGGTCGATGGGCGTCATGGTGTTCATATCCGGGCGGGTGGAGCGGTACCAGAGGTAGCTGAGCAGGCCGTTCCCCGTCAGCCGCGCCTCCACCCTCAGCTCGCAGTCCGTGCCCACGGGGACGGCGAGTTCCCGGGGCTGCGACACGATCAGGGGCTTTTCCGCCATGACGCGCACCTGCACCACCTGACTGTCGGTCTCGGCGCTCTGTACGCCGTCGGTGCAGCTGACCCGGGCGAAGTAGTAGTACTTCCCGGCCCGGTGGGTATCCAGCGGCAGCTCGGGGGAGCCGCCCACGGGTACAAAGAGGCTCTTGTCCTCGCTCTCCCCCCGGTACCACTGCCACCGGAGCGTTCCGGCGGGGGCCGTGGCGGCGGCGTAGAGCGTGCAGGGCTCACCATAGCCCAGCAGCGCCCCCTCCGGCTGCCGGGTAAAGGTGGGCGCCGTCAGCTCCGACTGGGGGCGCACCTCCACCACGAAGCCTGCCACGCAGCCCTCACAGGTGACGGAGACGGTCTGCGCGCCGGGGGCAAGGGCCGTCTCCGGGGCGATGGTGTAGCCCTCGCCGGCGTCCCGGCAGCTCCCGTCGCTCTGCCAGAGCCGCAGCGTCAGCCCCGTGGGGTCGATCCGCTCGCCCACGGCGTAGCTGTCCCGGACAGGGAGCGTCAAAATCTCGATCCAGGTGGTATAAGCACCCGCCTGGGGCGGCTCTGTCTCTTCGGGAGGCGTCCCCGGCGCGGGGGTCTCCGGAGGCGGCGTGTCCACCGGCGCAGCCGTACCCAGTACGGCCAAAGAGGCGTTGAAGCACATCAGCTCCGTCCCCTCCACATCGTTGACGGTCACGGAAAAGGCATAGGCTCCCGGCGCGGCGGCCGTGCCCTGCAATACGATGTGCATTTGCCCGGCGCCGTCCTCGCTGGCGCTGACATTCATGCCCGGAGGCAGCGTGCCGGACGCCATGGCGGAGCGGCCTCCCTCCACAGCGGGCAGCTCATAGTGGTAAGGCTCCCCCGCCGTGGCCTCCGGCAGTACCAGCTCCACAGCGCGGACGCCCATGGTCAGGGCGCAGGCCAGCACGGCAGCCGCCCCCACCGAGCGCAGTAGTTGTTTCATGGGTTTACAATCTTCTTTCGGTCTCGCTTTGTTTTTATTCGGGCGCGTACAGCGTGTAGTGTCCTCTGGCCGACACGCCCCCATCCTTATATTCCAGATTGTTGAGAGAACTCACATAGACATGGAAGTCCACCGTGTCCGCCCGGGATGCGTCCCGCAGCATCAGCTCCCCCGCCGGGATGCGGATGCGCTCCACGCTCCGTCCGCCCACGGGCAGATTCTGGCTCCACCCGGCGCTGTACTCCACTCCGTTCACCGCGGCGTCGCCCACGGAGAACCACAATGCCTCGCCGCAGCGGTTCTCGATGGCCACCGTGATGGTGCAGCCCCAGCAGCCCTCGTAGTCCACGCGGAGCACCGTAAAGCCCGCCGCCCAGTGATCCAGCAGCCGCTGCTCCCCCTCCGCCGTGGGCAGGGGGGTGGTGTCCGCGCTGTAGCCGTTGGGGCAGAATATGCACGGCTGGGTCACCGAGGGGTAGACCGGCCAGGCGGCCTTCTGGAAGCCGCTGAGCTCAAAGGCAATGTTCTTCACGCTCCCCACGCCCCGCTCGGCCAGCTCGCCCCGGTCCCAGACGAGACTCACCGTCCGTCTCTCGCCCCCCTGCAGCTCCTGATGCCACTGGGGCATGACGTAGCCGTTGATCATCACATCCCGGGCGGAGATCACGATGGGCCCGCTGCTCTTGTTGACGGCCTCTGCCCGCAGGGTATAGCCCTCCGGGGCGTTGGGCAGGACTTCCACGACCACCAGGGAGAAAAGGAAGTTGTCGCTGAGACAGTGGCGCAGGCTCTTGTCCCCGTCGCCCATCTCCACATCCGCAGGCTTCTCCGCGGGCAGATCGAAGTCCGTCAGCGCCTGCTCCAGAGAGCCGGTGAGGGCATTATAGAGTTCCGCGCTGCCGTCGACCACCCATCGGCCGTCCTCTTTGCTCAGCCCCACGCTCACCCGATGGCGTCTCGTCTCCTCCGGGGCGCTCTCCAGCAGAGAGAGCAGCGCCTCGTCCGCCGCGGCGGCCCGATCCCCCGTAGGGGGCGCGGTCTCCCAGAGAGCGGACAGCTCCCCGATCACGCCGCGCAGATCCGGCACGGTGAGCTCCAGCTCCACCGTGGCCGAGGCGTTCCCCTCGCTGCCGCCCAGAAAGCGCCAGCTGAGGTTGCGGTAGGCGGTGGTGTAGAGGGCGCGGAGCGCGCCGCTCTCGATCTCCTCCGCAGTCCGGTAGCCGGGGATCGTGTCGCAGATGTCCCGCACCGCGGCGCGGTCGTCCCGCGCCAGCGCCTCCAGCAGATCCAGCACCCGGCCCTGGGCGCCCCCGGGACGGGGGGTGGGGCTGGGGGTCGGCTCCGGGGGCGTCACGGGGTTGGGAAACACCAGCGCCAGGAGCAGCACCACGCTGAACACCGCCGCT
>SFVC01000068.1 GCA_004560375.1 bacterium | reverse complement strand
CGCATACCGCCTTTTCTTGTTATCCAGCCCTCCGGCTGTATCGGTTGAGCAAAAGTCCGCGTGGGATTGATGTGGTATCTTTAACTTTGGGAAACTCCCGCCTCCCACTTCTGCACCGCCTGCCGGGTGACACCCAGCAGATTGGCCAGCTCCTCCTGGGATAGGCCGGCCTGGCGGCGCAGCTCAAATAAACGCTCGCGAAAATCCATATGTCGATACCTCCGAAAAAAGACTGTCCGGCGCCTTGGAACAGGGCCATCATAGCAAAAACAGGCGGACATGGCAACCAAAAATAGTATCCATTTTGACAACCAGCGGTTGCGACAAGCAAATTTGCGTCAAACTTAGGGATCATCTTGCTTTTCCGGCCCGTCCATAGTAAAATAGATCCATATATTATTATGAGGTGATTCCAATGGACAACCAGACCATATTAGCCGCAGTAGACCACACCCTCCTGACTCAGACCGCCACCTGGGACGAGATCCGCCAGATCTGCGACGACGGGGCCGCCTACGGCTGCGCCAGCGTGTGTATCCCCGCCAGCTATGTGAAGCAGGCGGCGGATTACCTGGGGGACAGTCTGCCGGTGTGCACCGTCATCGGTTTCCCCAACGGCTATTCCACCACCGCCGTCAAGGTGTTCGAGACCAAGGACGCCATCGCCAACGGCGCCAAGGAGATCGACATGGTGATCAACATCGGCTGGGCCAAGGACGGCCGGTGGGACGATCTGCTCTCCGAGATCAAGGCCGTCAAGGCGGCCTGCGGCGGGCTGGTGCTGAAGGTGATTATTGAGACCTGCCTGCTGACCGACGAGGAGAAGGTCAAGCTGTGCCAAATCGTGTCGGATAGTGGGGCGGACTTCATCAAGACCTCCACCGGTTTCTCTACCGCCGGGGCCACCCGGGAGGACGTGGCGCTGTTCAAGGCCAACGTGGCCTCTCATGTGAAGATCAAGGCCGCCGGGGGGATCGCCAGCCTTCAGGACGCGGCGGATTTCCTGGCTTTAGGCGCGGATCGCCTGGGTACCAGCCGGATCGTCAAATTGGTGAAAGGCCAGGCCGCCCAGGGGTATTGATCTGCAAAATCCACGAAAAAACAGAAATCTCCACAGATTGTGGAATTAGCCCTTGTGTTTTCGGGCGGGACGCGATATAATGGGTTTGTTCCATAAGGCGGGTGCGAAGATTGCGGCAAAGGCAATGATGAGTTCCCGCCTTTTTGTGGGTATGCCTTGGGGGAGGGTGCAGACGCTGCCCCGGGGCAGACGAAAGAAAGGAAAGGAATGGTTTCCAATGAAAAAGATCCTCGCGATGCTGCTGGCCATGGCCATGGCGTTCAGCCTGGCCGCCTGCGGCAACCAGACCGGCGGAAAAAAGGGTGCGGACGACATCCCCGACACCATGAACTCCTCCGACGGCAAGTATGAGGTGGCCTTCGTCACCGACGTGGGCCAGCTGAAGGACAAGTCCTTCAACCAGGGCACCTGGGACGGCGTGAAGCTGTATGCCAGCGAGCACAAGCTGTCCTACAAGTACTACCAGCCCGCCAACGGCGACTCCGCCACCGACGATGACCGCTACAACGCCATGAAGCAGGCTGCCGAGGGCGGCGCCAAGGTTGTGGTGTGCGCCGGCTTCCTCCAGGCCACGGCTCTGGCCAAGGCCGCCGAGGAGTTCCCCGAGGTTCACTTCGTGTTCATCGACAACAACTACGCCCTGCCCGGCTCCAACGGCGAGCCCCTGAAGAACGTGGCCACCGTGGAGTTCCAGGAGGAGCAGGCCGGCTACCTGGCGGGCTACGCCGTGGTCAAGGAAGGCTACACCAAGCTGGGCTTCTCCGGTGGCGGCGGCGGCTCCAACCCCGCCGTCTGCCGTTACGGCTACGGCTTTGTCCAGGGCGCCAACGCGGCCGCGGCCGAGCTGGGCGTGCAGGTGGACATGATGTATAGCTATGAGTACGGCGGCAGCTACTCCGCCTCCACCGAGCTGCAGAGCATGATCGCCGGCTGGTATAACGAGGGCACCGAGGTGGTGTTCGCCTGCGGCGGCTCCATGTTTAACTCCATCACCGCCGCCGCGGCCGGCGCTGCCAACGAGGGCGCGGTGGTCGGCGTGGATACCGATCAGTCCGGCGACTCCGACACCGTGGTGACCTCCGCCATGAAGGGCATCGGCGCGGCCGCCCAGCAGGCCATCGGCAAGTCCTATGACGGCAAGTGGGACGAGATCGGCGGCGGCGTGCTGAAGCTGGGCGCCAAGGATGACGCCGTGGGTCTGCCCACCGACACCTGGTCCATGAAGAAGTTCACCATGGACGACTACAACAAGCTGTTTGAGGGCGTCAAGAGCGGCTCCGTCCCCGTGGACGCCGACTACGAGGCCGGCCTGGAGCAGGCCTGGTCCAACCTGACCCTGAAGATCGTGTAAGATTCCCGCTACATAAGACAACCCCCGGCTCCGGCCGGGGGTTGTCTCTTTGCCCTTCAAAGCTCCTTGCGGATGCGGTTCAGGGCGTTCTTCTCCAGCCGGGACACCTGGGCCTGGGAGATGCCCACCTCGGCGGACACCTCCATCTGGGTCTTGCCCTGGAAGAAGCGCAGGGCCAGGATCCGCTGTTCCCGCTCGTCCAGCTTGTTGATGGCGTCCCCCAGGGCGATGTGGTCCAGCCAAGCCTCGTCGGTGTTCTTCTTGTCCTTCACCTGATCCATGACGCACACCGTGTCCCCGCCGTCGGAATACACCGGCTCGAACAGGGACACCGGATCCACCACCGCGTCCAGCGCCATCACCACGTCCTCCCGGCGCAGCTCCAGGATCTGGGCGATCTCGTCCACCGTGGGCTCCTTCTGGTGCTCCGCGATATACTTTTCCTTGGCCTGGAGCACCCGGTAGGCGGTGTCCCGCACGGAACGGGACACCCGGATGGCGCTGTTGTCCCGGAGGTAGCGCCGGATCTCCCCCACGATCATGGGCACGCCGTAGGTGGAAAAGCGCACATCCATGTCGATGTTGAAGTTGTCGATGGCCTTGATCAGGCCGATGCAGCCCACCTGGAACAGGTCGTCCACATTCTCCCCCCGGCCGGAGAACTTCTGGATCACCGACAGCACCAGCCGCAGATTGCCGGAGATCAGCTCCTCTCGGGCCTGCATATCCCCTGCCCGGGCCCGACGGAGGAGCTCCAGGCTCTCCTCGCTTTTCAGCACCTTCAGCTTGGCCGTATTGACGCCGCAGATCTCAACCTTGCCCTGCACGATGCCACCTCGCTCGCTCGGAATTGTTTCAAAGAGAGTATTTCCGATGGACGCGCTTTCATACGGCGGCGGGGCAGGGGATATTTTTTATCGTCAGACCGCTTTCGATGGAATTTTCCCCCTACTTTTTCTCG
>SFVC01000067.1 GCA_004560375.1 bacterium | reverse complement strand
CACCTTCACGCCGCCGGAGGTGACGATAGCTTCCGCCACCGGTCTCGGCCCGGTAACGGACACGGTGAAGCCCTTCAGCAGCTCCTCCAGGGCCCGGCGCTGGGCCTTAGTCACGGAGTTGGCCTTCAGCCCCGCCGGGATCTCCAGCCGCTCCAGTATCACCGGCACCATGCTGTGGGGTACCAGGCCCGCCAGTATTTTCTCGAAGTCCCGGTTGGGATTCTCCCCCAGGTCCCGCAGAATGCGGGCCTCCAGCTTCTCCCGGTCCAGCGCCGGCTTCAGGTCGATGGACAGGCGGTACTGCTCCCGGTCCCAGTGCCGCAGGTGGGCGCTGGCGGACAGCGCCAGAGGCCCCGACACGCCGAAATGGGTGAACAGCAGCTCGCCGAAATCCCGGAACTGCACCTTATTCTTCCCGTTCAGGGCCGTCAGCTCCACATTTTTCAGGGCCAGGCCCTGCATCCGGCGACAGGCATCGTCCCCGCTGACCAGAGGCACCAGGGAGCCGCAGGGCGGCACGATCTCGTGGCCCAGGTCCCGGGCCATGCGGTATCCGTCGCCGGTGGAGCCGGTGGCGGGATAGCTGACGCCGCCGGTGGCCAGGATCACCGCCTCCGCCGGGTAGGTTCCCTGCTGTCCGGTGACGCCGCAGACCCGGCCCCCGTCCGTGTCCACGGATACGGCCCGGTCCCGGACCCACCTCACACCCAGCCTTTCGCACCGGCGGCGCAGGGCCCCGGAAACGTCGAAGGCGCAGTCCGACTGGGGAAACACCCGGTTGCCCCGCTCGGTTTTCAGGGGGACGCCCAGCTTCTCAAAAAAGACCATGGCGTCCCGGCTGTCGAACCGGGCGAAGGCCCCGTACAGAAACCGCCCGTTCCGGGGAATGTTCCGCAGAAGCTCCTCCCGGGAACAGTTGTTGGTCACGTTGCACCGGCCCTTGCCGGTGATGTTCAGTTTTTTGCCCAGACGGTCGTTGGGCTCCAGCAGCGTCACCTGTCCGCCGCCCTCGGCGGCGGCGATAGCCGCCATCAGTCCGGCGGCTCCTCCGCCCACCACCGCGATACGCTTATGATTCATCTTCCGTTTTCCCGAATATGTTGTATTTGGACCAGACATTCTCCAGCTGGGAGAAGGTGCCGGATACTTCCTCGTTTTTCTGCCGCCCCACCGCCACGATCAGGGCGTTCAGCAGGCTCAGAGGGGCGGCCATGGAGTCCACAAAGGAGATCATGTCGCTGCGCACCAGCAGCGACACCGTGGCCATCCGGTAAAGGGGCGACATCTGCCCGTCGGTGATGGCCACCACGTCGGCGCCCCGGTCCCGGGCATATTCCACGGCGTGGATGGCCATCTGGGAGTATCGGGGGAAGCTGATGCCCACCAGCACGTCCCTGGGGCCGATCTGGCTGAGCTGCTCGAAGATCTCGCCGGCGGCGGCATTCTGCACCAGGGTAACGTTCTTGAACATCAGGTGCAGGTAAAAATTCAGGTAGCCCGCCAGAAACGCCGACGACCGTACGCCCATCAGATAGATATGGCTGGCCGTCAGCAGCCGGTCCACCACCTGGTCAAAGGCGGCCCGGTCCACGCTTTCGATGGCGGTGTGGATGCTGTTCATGTCCCGCTGCATCACGCCGGTGAGCACATCCTGCTCCTGCATCTGATCCCGGGACACCTGGATGCGCTGCAGGGACGTGAGCTTGCCCCGGACCAGCTCCTGCAGGGCACGCTGCATATTGGGATACCCATCGTACCCCAGCTGGGAGGCGAACCGCACCACCGTGGACTCGCTGACCTGGGCCTTGCGCCCCAGGTGCCCGGCGGTCATAAACGCCGCCTTGTCATAATTCATCAGAATATAGTCGGCAATGCGCTTCTGCCCCCGGGAAAAGCTGTCCGTCCGGCTTCGTATGGTCTGGAGCACGTTTTTGCTCACGACTTCTCGCTTCCTTCCAAATCGCGCAGCTCCTGCTGCGTCAGATACCGCCACTGCCCCACTGGCAGGTCCCCCAGCGTCAGCGTGTGCTCCCGCACCCGCTGCAAGCGCCGCACCGCCAGCCCCGCCTGGCGGCACATCCGGCGGATCTGGCGGTTTTTCCCCTCATGGATGGTGACGGACAGGGCGGCCTTGCTGCCGTCCCGCCACAGCTCCCGGACCCGGGCCGGGCGGATGCGCTCCCCCTCCAGGTCCCGGATGGCGGCCAGCCGCTGGGCGGCCCCCTCCACCGGGCCCGTCACCGTGACCCGGTATTCCTTCTCAATCTGGTGGCTGGGGTGCAGCAGCCGCTGCATCCAGGCCCCGTCGTTGGTCATCAGCAGCAGGCCCTCGGAGTCCATGTCCAGCCGCCCCACGGGGTACACCCGCGCGCCGCAGCCGGACACCAGCTCCGCCGCCGTCCGCCGTCCCCGCTCATCGGACAGGGTGGTGACATAGCCCCGGGGCTTGTTCAGCATCAGGTACACCCGGCGGGTGTCCCGCCGCAGGGGCTGGCCGTCCACCGTGACGATGTCCGATTCCGGGTCCGCCTGGTCCCCCAGGGCAGCGGACTGTCCGTTGACCCGGACCCGGCCCTGCCGCAGCAGCTCCTCCGCCGCCCGGCGGGAGCATATCCCGGCAGCCGCTATGATCTTTTGCAGTCGCTCCTTCACGGCGTATCCTCCCGGCGGTGGTCCGCCGTCTCCTGCCCGGCGGGTTGGGCAAAGCCCCAGTCGTACAGGGCGGCATGATCCGCCCAGTCGTTGCCGTCCTGCAGGGTGACAGCCACCAGCCGCCGGCCGTCCCGTTCAGCAACGCTGACCAGGGTCCGTCCCGCGGCTCTGGTGTAGCCGGTCTTCATGCCGATGCACCCGGGCACCGCCCGCAGAAGCCGGTTATGATTGGTCATGGTGCGCCCGCCGATGGTGACGCTCTGGGTGGAGGCGATGCGGAGCAGCGTCTCGTTCTGCAGGGCGGCGCAGGCCAGCTTCGCCATGTCACGTGCGGTGGAGTAGTGGTCCTCCGCGTCCAGACCATTGGGGTTGGCAAAGGAGGATGATCCCATGCCCAGTTCCCGGGCCGTCTCGTTCATCAGCTTCACAAAGTCCTTCTGACTGCCGCCCACATGGTCCGCAATGGCCACAGCGGCGTCGTTGCCGGAGCAGAGCATCAATCCGTAGAGCAGCGTCTCCAGGGTCAGCTGTTCTCCCTCCTTCAGATACATGGAGGAGCCCTCCGTCAGCGTGGCCTCCCGCTTGACTGTAACCACGTCGGACAGATCGCCTTCCCGGATCGCTACCAACGCCGTCATGATCTTGGTGGTACTGGCAATCAGCATCCGGGCATCTGCGTTTTGCTCATACAGTACCCGGCCACTGTCAGCATCCACCAGGATCGAGGCGGCAGCAGAAGTCCCAACCGCCCTTGCCTGGCAAGGAGATATACTGAACAGCAGACAGATCATAAGGAAAAATGCCAGAATACGCCGGCGCATACCACCATCACCTCATTTGTTCACAGTGATGGTAGTATACCCC
>SFVC01000040.1 GCA_004560375.1 bacterium | reverse complement strand
CTCCGCCCCCCAGTCCCCCGCGCCGAAGTTCACCGTGGACCCCACTGTGACGGATTTCTACGCCTTTACCCGGGACAGCTTCAAGCTGGAGGGCTACACCCCCGCGCCCTTTGCGGATCAAATTCCCATTGCCATCTGAGGTGAACTGCTGAAATGAATGCCATCGTTGTTGTTGACCGGAACTGGGCCATCGGCCGGGAGGGCGGACTGCTGTACTCCCTGCCCACGGATATGAAGCGCTTCCGCTCCCTGACCATCGGCGGAACGGTCATTTTGGGCCGCAAGACCCTGGATTCCTTCCCGGGCGGCAGGCCCCTGTCCAAGCGGCGGAACATCGTCATCACCCGGAACGTGGATTTTGACCGGGAGGGCAGCGAGATCGTGGCAAGCCCCCAGGCCGCCGTGGAGCTGGCAGCCGGGACCGAGGACGACAAGCTGTGGGTAATCGGCGGCGGCAGCGTCTACGCCGCCCTGCTGAGCCGGTGCAAACGGGTCTACCTCACCAAGGTGGACGATGAGGCTCCGGGGGCCGATACGTTCTTCCCCAACCTGGATAAGCTGCCGGGGTGGGAGATCGAGGTGACAAGCGAGCCTGTGGAGGAAAACGGGGTCACGTACCGGTTCGTGGACTATGTGAATACCAAGCTGTAAAAAGGCGCGGAGGGCAAACCTCCGCGCTTTTCTTATTTCCGTTCCGCCCAGTAATCGGCACTGACCTCGTTGTATCCGTAGACCGCTTCGTCGGCTTCACTAGCGGCGGGTAATTTCATACCCTCCTCCCACAGGAGGATGGCGTCCTCTCCCCGGCCATACCAAACGTGGTCAATTTCCCGGAAGCCCATAAACTTCGCCTGGTCGTCTACCATCTCCATGTCCAGAAGCAGCTCCATGTTCGCCGGGGAATTTCCCTCCCACCGCTTCTCCGTGATCAGCGCCCGAACGGGAACACAATACATGTTTCCATCCTCACCGTACTCAAATTTAGTTCGCCGAAGGTTCAGGCCGTCGTCGATAAAAAAGTGGTACAGGACCCGGCCGTCGGACAGCTGGCGGACATTGGTGATTTCAATTTTCTCCGCCGGGACGGGAAAGAGGTACAGTTGCGTGGCCGCCATCCATGCCCCGAACAGCAGCAGGCACACCGCCGCCGCGATAGCCGCGCCTTTCAGCCTGGCTTTCCATTTGGCCTTTTTCCACTCGTCGCTGATTTTCTTCACCGCCGCTCCGTCGGCGGTGTTTTTCCGCGCTTCCGCCGCCGGCAGGGGCGCGTCCATCTCCGCCAGGGCTTCCCGGCAGGTCCCGCAGGTCTTTAAGTGTTCCTCCACCGCCGCCCGGCTGGCCTCCGAGCACACACCGTCGTGGTACAGGGGCAGCAGGTCCAAAATAATATCATGTTCCATCGAATCCCTCCTTCAATTTCCGGCGGGCCCGGAAGTAGGTCACCCGGGCCCAGCTCTCCGTTTTGCCGAACAGCTCCCCGATTTGGGAAAAGGGCAATTCCCCAAAGGTCCGCAGGGAAAAGACTTCCTTGTACGGCTCCGGCAGGGCGTGGAGCAGGATGTGGAGCCGCCGGGCGTCCTCCCGGTCGGCGAAGCCCTCCTCGATGCCGCTGTCTCCGGGCTCCGGCTCCGCGTCCGTGAATTTTTTCCGCTCCCGGCAGAGTGTCAAATACTGGTTCCGAGCGATCTGGCACAGCCACACCCGCAGCTGGCAGTCGCCCCGGAAGCTGTCGATGGCGGTCAGGGCCTTGAAGAAGGTCTCCTGGGTCACCTCCTCCGCCGTCTGTTCGTCCCGGCTGAGGGCCAGGGCATACTTGTAGACATCCGCGAAATATTGGCGGTACACCGCCTCGAAGTCCGGCACTGCTCCACCTCCTCTCTGTCCGGCATCCATAGGACGGCGGGAACACGGTTTTGTTACAAAGACTTTTCAAAATCACTGAAATTGATTATAATGGAACCACGACTTGATGGAAAGGGGGAAACCTCATGGCGGACCTGAACACCGATGTGCGCCATATCAAGGGCATCGGCGAACAGCGGGCCAAGGCTTTGGGCAAGCTGGGCATCACCACGCTCCGGGACCTCATCAGCTGGTTCCCCCGGCGGTACGATGACCGCACCCAGGCGAAGAAAATTTCCGAGCTGGTCCCCGGCGAGGCCGCCTGCGTGGCCGCCATGATCGCCTCGGAGCCCAAAATGTCCCACATCCGCAAGGGGATGGACCTGGTGAAGGTCCGGGCGGTGGACGACACCGGCGTGCTGGACGTCACCTTCTTCAACCAGACCTGGCTGAAAAACAGCCTGCGCCAGGGCGAGACGTACATCTTTTACGGCAAGGCCGAGGGGAACCTCCTCCGCAGGACCATGGCCTCCCCCATTGTGGAGCCGGAGGGCCGGCGGGAATTCACAGGCCGCATCGTGCCCATCTATCCCCTGACGGCGGGGGTCAGCCAGCTCATCCTCTCCCGCTCCATCCGGCAGGGCCTGGACGACTGCGCCGCCATCCTCCCGGATGTGCTGCCGGACAGCGTGCGGCAGGCGCACCACCTCTGCCGCATCGAATACGCCTACGAGAACATCCACTTCCCGGAGAGCGCCGAGGCCCTGGACCTGGCCCGGCGGCGGCTGGCCTTTGAGGAGCTGTTCCTCTTTACCATTGGCCTGAAGCGGCTGCGCTCCCGGCGGGAGACCGTCCATGTGCCGCCCTGCCACGACGTGGACATGGGGGCTTTTTACAATTCCCTTCCCTTTACCCTGACGGACGCCCAGCGGCGGTGCGTGGAGGAGGCCCTGGCGGATATGCGCTCCGGGGTGCCCATGAACCGGCTGTGCCAGGGCGACGTGGGCTCCGGCAAGACCATGGTGGCCGCCGCCTGCGTGTACTTCTGCGTGAAAAACGGCCGTCAGGCGGCGCTGATGGCCCCCACGGAAATTCTGGCGAAGCAGCACTACGCGGGACTTGCCCCGCTTTTGGAGGGTTTGGGCATCCGGTGCGACCTGCTGACCGGCTCCACCCCGGCGAAGACGAAGCGCTCCATTGCGGAGCAACTGGCAGCGGGGGAGATCGACTTTGCCATCGGCACCCACGCCCTCATTACGGAGGGCATCGCGTACCGCGACCTGGGCCTGGTGGTCACCGACGAGCAGCACCGCTTCGGCGTCGCCCAGCGGGCGGCCCTGGCCGCCAAGGGGGAGCATCCCCACACCCTGGTCATGTCCGCCACCCCCATCCCCCGGACCCTGGCCCTCATTCTGTACGGCGACCTGGAGGTCTCCGTCATCGACCAGCTTCCCCCCGGACGGCAGCCGGTGGAGACCTACGCCGTCCCCGGCAGCTACCACCAGCGGGTGTACAACTTCATCCGCAAGCTGGCGGCGGAGGGGCGGCAGACCTACATCGTCTGCCCCATGGTGTCGGAAAACGACGAATTACCCGACGAGCGGAAAGCGGTCACGGAGTACGCGAAAAAGCTCCAGAACGAGGTATTCCCCGACCTGAAGGTGGCCTTTGTCCACGGAAAAATGAAGGCCAAGGAAAAGGACGCGGTGATGACGGCCTTCGCCGCCCACGAGACGGACATTCTGGTGTCCACCACCGTCATCGAGGTAGGCGTGGACGTACCTAACGCCGCCGTGATGGTCATCGAGAACGCGGAGCGGTTCGGTCTTTCCCAGCTCCACCAGCTCCGGGGTCGGGTGGGCCGTGGAAAGCACCAGTCCTACTGCATCCTCATTTCCGACAATCAGAACGAGGAGACAAAGCAGCGCCTCAAGGTCATGACAAAGACCACTGACGGCTTCAAAATCGCGGAAGAAGACTTGCGGCTCCGTGGCCCCGGCGACTTCTTCGGTCAGCGGCAGCACGGATTGCCGGGGCTGAAAATCGCGGACATCGGCTGCGACACCCAGCTGTTGAAGGAGGCCCAGCAGGCGGCGGAGGACCTGCTGGCCCGGGACCCGGAGCTGAACTCCTGCCCCGCCGCGGCGGAGCGGCTCCGGGAGCTGTTTACCCAGGCGGCGGACACGCTGAACTGAAAAAGCGGAGGCAAACGCCTCCGCTTTCTTAGTTCATATGTGCTTCCATAAAGTTCAGCAGCGCCGTCTGGTAGGCGGGCATGTCCACGTACCAACTGATGCCGTGGCCCGCGCCGGGGACGGTCAGCACCTCCACCGGGGAGGCGCAGGCGTCCCGCAGGGCGTATACCATCTCGCAGGGCACCACATGGTCGTCCTCGCCATGCACCAGCAGAATGGGCAGGCGGGCATGAGGTACGCACGCCAGAGCGGAGGTCTCCGTGACACGGAACCCGCCGAACAGCCGGGCCCCCAGTGCCGCCAGCCGGTATGTGGGAAATTCCGGCCAGCGCCAGCGGCGGATGGTCTCTTTCAGGATGCCCGCCGGGGTGTCGTAGCCGCAGTCCGCCACGATGCCCCGCACGTTCTCCGGCAAGGAGAGGTCGGAAGCCATCAGCACCGTGGCGGCGCCCATGGAAACGCCCCACAAAAAGACAGGCGTTTCAGGCCCCATGCGCTTCGCCGCGTACCGCCCTCGCTCTCCCCGTGGGCCCGCTGGTCCACCATCAGGATGTGCCAGCCCTTCTCCCGACACAGCTGGAAGCCGCCGCTGCCGTCCCGCTCCGCCGCGGAGCGGTAGCCGTGGAAAAAGAGCATCAGGGGCGCGCCGGGGGCTCCCTCATAATATTTGCCTGCCAGCTTCAATCCGTCATGGGAGCGGACCGTCACCCGCTCATAGGGGGTCTCCAGCAGACGGTCGATGTTGCGCAGCATCTGCTCCCGGTAAGGGTCGTACGGTTCCCCGCTGGGGATCGTTCGAATGGGGGACTGGCGCTTTTCGCTGCGCCGGAAGGCCACATCATAGCCGTACCAGGCGCCGCCCAGGGTCAGGGCCGCTGCTGAGGCCGCCAGCGCCGCCGCTTTTTTCACAGCGTTCATTTCAACTCGTCCAGGGTCAGAGAGAAGCTGTCGATGAAGGTGTCCAGGAAGTAGGCGACCTCCGGCAGGCCGTAGCCCTCCAGGGCCTTGCGGGTCTGGGCGGCGGCCTCCCGGAACTCCGTGTTCCCGGCTTTCAGCTCCTCCACGCACTTGATGTAGGCGGAGAGCTTATCCGCCGCCTTGACAAGGCGCTCCACATCGGGGTCCGTGGGGGTCAGGATGGGCGCGTAGACGCTCTGCAGCTCCTGGGGCAGCATGTGGAGCAGCTTTTTCTCCGCCACCGCCTCCACCTCCTTGTAGGCGTGCTGGATGGCGGGGTTGTCGTACTTGATGGGGGTGGGCATGTCGCCGGTCAAAATCTCGCTGGCGTCGTGGTACAGCGCCGCCACCGCCACCTGGCCCGGGTCAACGGCGCCGCCGAATTTTTCATTGCGGATGACCGCCAGGGCGTGGGCCAGGACAGCCACCTGATGGCTGTGCTCCTGGACGTTTTCCGGGGCGGTGTTGCGCATCAGCGCCCAGCGCTGGATGAACCGCATCCGGGAGATATAGGCAAAAAAGTGACTTTTCATCGTTCAATCCTCGATTTCTCCAAAGAGTACGTCGCCGTCGGTGGCGGTCACCCGGACGTTCTTTACCACGTTGTGCAGGTTTTCGCCCTCCGCCAGCACCTCCATGTAGTTAGGGGCGTGGCCGAAGAATCTGCCGTCCCGGGGCTGCTCGAACAGCACGGGATAGGTCCGGCCCACGCAGGCGGTCAGGTAGTCCCGGCGCATCTCCGCGGCGACGGCAGCGGCGCGGCGGGCCCGCTCCTCCTTCACAGCCTTCGGCACCTGGGCCATCTCCGCCGCCGGCGTGCCGGGGCGGACGGAATAGGGGAAGATGTGCATTTGGGCAAAACCGCACCGGCGGATGAAGTCCAGCGTCTGGGTAAACTCCTCCTCCGTCTCCTCCGGGAAGCCGGTGATCATGTCCGTGGTGATGGCCGGATGTTCAAAATATTGATTCAAAAGTGCAACAGACTGTGCGAAACGAGCCGTATCATACTTCCGGTTCATGCGCTTCAAGGTGGCGTCACAGCCGCTCTGCATGGACAGATGGAACTGGGGACAGAGCATGGGCAGGACGGCGGCGCGGCGGCAGAAATCCTCCGTGATGGTCCTGGGCTCCAGGCTGCCCAGCCGGATACGGACGCCGGGGGCGGCGGCGCAGATAGCCTCCACCAGGTCGATGAGGGTCTGGCCCGTCTTGAGGTCCTTGCCCCAGGAGGAAATTTCAATGCCCGTCAGGACGATCTCCCGGTAGCCGTCGGCGGCCAGGCCCTTCGCCTGCTCCGCCGCCTTGTCCAGGGGGAGGGAACGCACCGGGCCACGGGCGTAGGGGATGATGCAGTAGGTGCAGAAGTTGACGCAGCCGTCCTCCACTTTCAGCATGGCCCGGGTGCGGTTTTCCATGCCTCCGGCGGGCAGCACCTCGAACACCCGGCGCTCGAAGGACTTGTCGATGGCCTCCAGGTGCCGCTTTTCCGCCACCGCCTGCTCCAAAAGGCCGATGAAACCGGTGCGGTCGCCGGTGCCCGCGATGAGGTCCACATCCAGCTTCCGCACATCGTCGGCGTGGGTCTGGGGATAGCACCCGCAGACCGCCACCACGGCCTCCGGGTGCTGCTTTTTCGCCCGGTGGACCATCTGGCGGGACTTCTGGTCGCTGACCGCCGTAACGGAGCAGGTGTTCACCACGTAGGCGTCCGCCGCGTCTGCAAAGTCCACGACCTCATGGCCCCGGGCCCGGAGGGACTGCTCCATGGCCTGGGTCTCGTACTGATTCACTTTGCACCCGAGGGTGTAAATCGCAACTTTCATCGGTTTCTCCTTGCGCTTTTTTGAAATTCTATATATAATGAGAAATTGCGCTCTGATTATATTATTATACGTTGATTTTCTCTCAAGGGCAAGACAAAAGGAGATATTTGATATGATCTATCTGGACCACGCCGCCACCACCCCCGTTCCCCGGGAGGTAGCGGACGCCATGTACGCCGTGCTGACGGAGCAGTACGGCAACCCCAGCTCCCAGTATCCCATGGGAGCGGACATGAAAAAGCAGGTGGAGGGCTGGCGGAAGACTGTGGCAGGCGCCCTGGGCTGCCAGCCGGAGCAGCTGTTCTTCACCTCCTGCGGCACCGAGGGCGACAACTGGGCCGTCACCGCCGCCTGCTGGCAAAACCGGCATCTGGGCCGTCACATCGTCACTACGGCGGTGGAGCACAGCGCCGTGCTGGAGGCCTGCAAGTGGATGGGGCAGCAGGGGTATGAGGTGACGTACCTCGCCCCCGACGGAAACGGGAACATCACGGCGGAGCAGGTGCTGGCGGCCGTCCGGCCGGACACGGCGCTGGTCTCCGTCATGTTGGTGAACAACGAGACGGGAAATGTGTACCCCATCGCGGACATCGCCCGGGGCCTTGCGGCGAAAAATCCCAAGACGCTGCTCCACACCGACGCGGTGCAGGGCTTTTTGAAGGTGCCCTTCACCGCCAGGACGCTGGGGGCGGACTTCATCACCATCTCCGGCCACAAGATCGGCGGGCCTAAGGGCGTGGGCGGGCTGTACATCGGCCCCCGGGTGCGGAATCCCCGGCCCCTGCTGGCCGGCGGCGGCCAGGAGAAGGGCCTCCGCTCCGGCACCGAGGCCACGGCCCAGATCGCGGGCTTTGCCAGGGCGGTAGAACTGCGGATGGACGGGCTGGATGACAAGCTGACCCACATGGCCCACATGAAAGCATACGCCAAAGAGAAGCTGGCGGCCATTCCTGACCTCCGATTCATCGGAGACGGCACCGCGCCCCACATTCTGGCGGTGTCTCTGGTGGGCTGGCCCAGCCAGAACATCGTCAATGACCTGGGCAGCCAGGGCATCTGCATTTCCGCCGGCTCCGCCTGCCACCAGGGGAAGCCCAGCCATGTCGTGGCGGCGCTGAAGCTGCCGAAAAAGGCGGCCGGGGGCGTCATCCGGCTGAGCTTTGGCCCGGAGACCACCGAGGCGGACATTGATGCCTGCGCTGAAGCGCTGAAAAAGCATCACGACACCCGGATGCCGATGCTGTAAATTTTCGAGGGGGAGCGGGCTCCCCCTCGACCTCCCCTACCACCAGTCTGCGGACTGGTGAACGCCGCCCCCGGCGGCTGAGTCAAGGTATTTTTGCCACGTACATGCCGCGGCAAAAATGATTGAATTTTTAGGTGCACTTCAACATCCGGATACCTATGCTGTAACTTAGCAATCAGAGTTTTCTTCCAAAATAACCAATATGTTGTCTTAAAAGTCTTTTATTATGTTCTATTATCTCCGCCGGGAGGCAGGGTTTTACAGGCGGCTGGTCCGTCTGGCCCTGCCGCTGGTTTTGCAGAACCTCATCACGACCTCCCTGGGCTTTGTGGACACCTTCATGGTGGGGCTGCTGGGGCAGGACGAGCTGTCCGCCGTCACCGCCGCCAACACCCCGGTCTTTCTGGTGCAGATCATCATTCTGGGCCTCATCAGCGGCCTGACCGTTCTGGTGAGCCAATACTGGGGCAAGGGCGATGTGGAGGCTATCAACCGCTGCATGGGCGCGGCGCTGTACGCCGGGCTGTCCATCTCCGGGGCGGTGGCGCTGGCGCTGCTGCTGTTCCCAAACGGCGTCATGGCTCTGGTCACCGACAACGCCCGGCTGGTGGAGCTGGGGGCGCCGTACCTGCGCATCGTGGGCGTCAGCTACGTGTTCAACGCCGCCAGCTCCGTGTACGTCGGGATGCAGCGCAGCACGGAAAAGCCCGTCATGGGCATGGCCATCTTCGCCGTGTCCATGCTGCTGAACACCCTTTTGAACTACATCCTGATTTTCGGAAAGCTGGGCGCGCCCGCCCTGGGCATCACCGGGGCGGCCAGTGGCTACATTGGCCTCCCGCATCGTGGAGTTCCTCATTACTTTGGTGTGCGCCCTGTGCAGCCGCCACGTGCCCCTGCTGCCCGCCGCCATCCTGCGGCCCGGCGGCGCCATCTGGCGGGATTTTGCCAAATACTCCGCTCCCGTTCTGGTGAACGAGACGCTGTGGGGCCTGGGCGTCAGCGTGATGACCGCCATCATGGGCCACATGGCCATCAGCACCGAGATGCTGGCGGCCTACGCCGTCATGGGCGTGGTGCTCATCTGTATGATGCCCACAAAGGCCATGGACATCACCAATATCACCGGCCTCCTCCGGGCCGGAGGCGACGCCCGGACGGCCTCCCTTATCGACCTCTCCTGCCAGTGGATCATCGCCGTGCCCCTGTCCTTTGTCACCGCGCTGGTGCTGCATGCCCCGGCGGCGGTGGTGTGCTTCGCCATTCAGTCTGAAAATTTCTGCAAAGCGCCCTGGTGCGTCCTCCGGCTGCGGAGCCGGAAGTGGATCCACGACGTCACCCGGGGCAGTATATAAGGAGTGCTTATGCTGCGCTGTCTTCGCCGGGAACCCGGCTTTTACAAGCGGCTGTGGATGCTGTCCCTGCCGGTCATTCTGCAAAACCTCATCACCTTCTCCCTGGGGCTCATCGACACCTTCATGGTCAGTCAGCTGGGCAACGAGGAGATGGCCGCCGTGTCCTCCGCCAACGTGCCGGTGTTTCTGCTCATCAGCATCGTGTTCGGCTTCCAGAGCGGTCTGGGCATTCTGGTGAGCCAATACTGGGGCAAGGGCGACCTGAAGAACATCAACCGCGCCCTGGGCGTGGCCTGCTTCCTGGGGGCCGGGGTCACCGCCGTGCTGGCGGTGGTGCTCGCCCTGTTCCCCGTGCAGGTGATGGACCTGCTGTCCAACCGCCACGACCTGAGCCTGCTGGGAGCGCCGTACCTCCAGGTCATCGGCTTCTCCTATGTGTTCAACATGCTCTCCTCCCTCTACGCCAGCGCCCAGCGCAGCGTGGAAAACTCCACCTTCGGCATGAAGCTGTTCGGCTTCTCCACGGTTCTGAACACCGCTCTGAACTATCTGCTCATTTTCGGCCACGGCGGATTCCCGGCCCTGGGCGTCCGGGGCGCGGCAGTCGCTACGCTGCTGGCCCGGATGAGCGAGTTCCTCATCTGCGTGGTCTGCGCCGTCCGCAGCAAAAACATTCCGCTGGACCTGGGCTGCTTCCTGCGGCCCGGCACGGAGATGGTGGGCCGGTTTTTGAAATACGCCTCCCCGGTGGTGCTGAACGAGACCGCCTGGGGCCTGGGCAACTCCCTGCTGACCGTCATTCTGGGCTACACCGACAACTCCGTGGAAATGCTGGCGGCCAACGCCGTCATGGGCAACCTGAACCGATTGTTCTTAGTGGTGTGCTTCGGCCTGGGCGCCGCCACGGCGGTCATCGTGGGCAAGGCCATCGGCGAGGGAAAGACAAAGGACGAGGTCCTGTCCCTGAGCCAGGCGCTGCTGTGGTTTGCGGTGCTGGTGGGCGGCGCCGTGGGGATGGCGGCCCTGGTGCTGGTGCCGACCTTGTTCGTGCCGGTCATCTTCCCCATGTTCAAGCTGTTCGGGGAGTCTTCCGCCATCGCCGCGGCCATGGCGGTGGCGGGCTTCGCCACGATTCCCCTCCACGCCTACGCCATCTCCGCCGTCACCGGCGTGCTGCGGGCGGGAGGCGACGTGGCCTTCTCCACCGCGCTAGACCTGGGACCCCAGTGGCTGCTGTGCCTGCCGCTGACGGCCCTGTGCGCCCTGGTGCTGAAAACCGGGGCATGGCCCATCGCCATCGCCATTCAGATTGAGTGCGTGGTCAAGTCCCCGCTGTGCGCCTGGCGCATCGGCGGCGGCAAGTGGATCCACGATGTGACAAGGGGGCGTGAGGTATGAGCTTGTTCCGCTGTCCCGTCTGCGGCGGGCCGCTGGAGCGGGGAGAGCACACCTACCGCTGTGAAAAGGGCCACAGCTACGACATCGCCAGGGAGGGCTACACCTACCTGCTGCCGCCCAACCAGAAGCACTCCGCCGCCCCCGGCGACGACAAGGGCATGGCGGCGGCACGGCGGGAGTTTTTGTCCAAGGGGTATTACAAGCCTCTGCTGGACACGCTCTGCCGGGAAATTCTGGCCCGGGCCGGGGATGCGCCAGCCATTCTGGACACCGGCTGCGGCGAGGGGTACTACACCGCCGGGGTGTACCGGGCCTTGCTGCAGGCCGGGAAATCACCCCGGATGGCGGGCATTGACATCTCCAAATTCATTCTCCGCTACGCCGCCAGGCGGGAAAAGGGCGTGGAGTTCGCCGTGGCGTCCTCCTACCGCCTGCCCGTGGCGGACAGCAGCGTGGACGTCCTGCTGAACTGCTTCTCTCCCCTGGCGCTGGAGGAATTCCGGCGGGTGCTGCGCCCCGGCGGGACGTTTCTCTACGTCGTCCCGGCGGCGGACCACCTGTGGGAGCTGAAAGAGGTGCTGTATGAGCGCCCCTATCCCAACGAGGAGAAGGAGACGCCCTACGAGGGCTTTGACTACGAGGCCATCGTCCCCGTGGACGGGCGCATTTCCCTGAAAAACCAGGCGGACATCCACGCCCTGTTTCAGATGACGCCCTACTACTGGAAAACGCCCAGGGAAGGCGCCGAGCGGCTGGCATCGCTGGATACGCTGGACTGCCGCATCGCCTTCCGGGTGCATATTTTCCGAAAGAAAGCATGAAAAAGCCGGATGCCCGTGATTGGGCATCCGGTTTTTGCGTTTATTCGGGCCGGAACGCGGGCACCAGCACCCCCGCCGTGTCCGCCGTCACCTCGAAGGACGGGCCGGACAGCCGGTGAACGGTCTCACCGGGCCACAGGCGGAGGAAATCCTCCACCCCCGCCACGTTGGACAGGCCGTAGGGGGCGTGATGGTAGTGCATGGGGATGACGCACCGGGCACCGATGGCGTCGCAGACCGCCTTGGCCCCCTCCGCGTCCACGGTGTAGACCCCGCCCACGGGCAAGAGCACCGCGTCCACGCTGCCGATGGCATCCAGCTGCGCCGCCGTAAGCTGGTGGCCCAGGTCGCCCAGGTGGGCCACAGACACACCGCCGGCGGTGAACACCCGGACGGTGTTGCCGCCCCGGAGGGCGCCGCCCCGGTCATCGTGGCAGGTCTCCGCCTCCCGGACGGCGAAGGGAGACTTCACCGGGGGCAGCGGGGTCACGGCGTCCACGGCGTCGTGGTCAAAGTGGTGGTGGCTGCAATAGACGGCGTGGGCGGAGACGGCCAGGGGCGGATAGCCCTCCACGCCGGTGTAGGGGTCGGTGACAAGGCGATAGCCGTCCTGCTCCAGCAGGAAGCAGGAGTGGCCCAGCCAGGTGAGCTTCATAGGGGCGGCCTCCTTTTACAAGTGGTTCCCTATATTTTAGCAGGGTTTTTCCGGCTTGTCATCCGCCTTTTTCGCCTTGCGGCGGCGCTTGCGGAAAATACGGACCACCGCCACGGCCACAGCCGCCAGAATCAGCACCCACATCCAGCCGTAGGCCAGGGCCACGGCGAAGTTCTCCAGGCCGTCGGTGAAGTCCGACCAGCCGCCGCTGAAGGCCTTCCCCAGACGGCTTATAAAGCTGTCGGGGACCTCCTCCACGTCGGAGAGCTTGTAGACCTCGCTGAGGGAGATGGAGACGGTGGCATAGTCCACCTGGCCGTCGTAGTGCCGCAGGGTGCCGGAGAGGTCGTCGATCATCTGCTCCGTCTCGGAGATGGCGGACTCGATGGTGATGATGTCCTCCATGTTCTCCGCCCTGGCCAGCAGCGCCTGGAGCCGCTCCAGCTTGATCTGCTGGGTTTTCAGGCGGCCCTCGGTGTCGTAGTACCGCTCGCTGATGTCCTCCTGCTGGGCGTCCCGCCAGGTCTCATGGCACAGCTCCCCCGCCTGGTCCAGAAACGCCTGATACTTCTCCGCCGGGACCCGGACGGTGTACTCCGCCCAGCGGCCGTTGCTCCGCTTGCCTACGCTGCTGGACTCGAAGTAGCCGCCCATCTGCTCCGTCAGGTCCGTCAGGCCCCGGACGGCCTCCTCAAAGGCGGTGGTCTCCAGCTCCATCCGGGCGGTGCGGATGAGCTTCTGCCCGGTGGGGTAGGCCGCCCCACCGGTGGCCGTGCTGCCGGAATCGAAGCCCAGATACTCCTCCGCCATTTCCGTCTCCACGGGGTATGCCATGTCCGCCGCGGCGGAGGGGGCTTCCGCCGTGAACTCCATCGATTTGCTGCCGCCGCAGGCGGCCAGGGACAGCACCAGTACCAGTGCAAGCGTCAGTGCAAACAGCCTTCTTTTCATGGTCCATCCTCCTTTATGTCCGGCCCCGCTCTTCCAAAACGGGCCATTTGCTGGTTCAGACGAAAAAAGCAGGCAAAATGTTCCTGCTTTTTCCGGGATATATTGCCTTTTTTTGCCCGGTGGGGTAAAATAACCCTGCTTGAATATGAGAAACGGAGGCATCTACATATGACATATCAGGAAATCCTGGCCAACGCCCGCACCTGCATGGGGCCCTACTGCAAGTCCTGCCCCACCTGCAACGGCCTGGCCTGCAAGAACACCGTCCCGCCAAGGGCATCGGCACCGGCTTCATCCGCAACTACCAGAAGTGGCAGGAGCTGTGCGTGAACATGGACACCATCTGCGAGAACAAGCCCGTGGACACATCCTTTGAGCTGTTCGGCCACAAGGTGGACATTCCCGTGTTCGCCGCCCCCGTGGGCGCCATGCAGCTCCACTACGGCGACAAGTATAACGACCTTCAATACAACGACATCCTGGTCTCCGCCTGCGCCCAGGCGGGCATCGCCGCCTTCACCGGCGACGGCACCAACCCCGCCGTCATGGAGGCCGCCGCCGAAGCCCTGAAAAAGAACGGCGGCTGCGGCGTGCCCACCGATGGACATCGACGCCGCCGGCCTGCCCTTCCTGAAAAACCTGACCCCGCCCGCCGGCAGCAAGACGGTGGAGGAGCTGAAGGAAATCTCCGCCATGGCCAGCAAGCCCTTCATCCTCAAGGGCATCATGACGGTCAGCGGCGCGCTGAAGGCCCTGGAAGCCGGAGCCAGCGGCATCGTGGTCAGCAACCACGGCGGCCGGGTGCTGGACCAGTGCCCCTCCACCGCCGAGGTGCTGCCCGCCATCGTGGACGCCGTGGGCGGCAGAATGACCGTTCTGGTGGACGGCGGCATCCGCACCGGCATGGACGTGTTCAAGGCACTGGCCTTGGGCGCCGACGCGGTGCTCATCGGCCGTCCCTTCGTGACCATGGTCTACGGCGGCGGCGCCGAGGGCGTGCAGGTGTATGTGGACAAGCTGAAGGCCGAGCTGTCCGACACCATGGCCATGTGCGGCGCCCACAGCCTCAGCGACATCAAGCGCTCCATGATCTACGGCTACTGAGATACGAAAAAAGGACTGCTTTCCCATGTGGGAAGGCAGTCCTCTTTTTTCTCAGAATACGCACAGGGCGGTGAAGCAGGTCCCCTCCGGGCCAAGGCCCTCCACCCGGTAGGTGTCCGCCTCCCGGAAGCCCTCCAGCCGCAGTTCCTCGTCCAGGGTGGCCTCCTTGCTGTAATTGATGTAGAACTCCTTGGGCACCTGGGTCTGCAGATCGGCGGGCAGCGCGTCCCAGACGATGTCGCCGTAGTTGCCGCTGAACAGGTGGCCGTTGCCGTCCAGATCCGACCAGCGGACCCGGCGTGTGCCCAGGTCCTCCAGCCCCTCATGGGGCAGGACAATCTTCTTCGGCTCCGGGCAGTCGATGACCTTATCGCAGATGGTCAGGGGCTTGGCGGTAAAAGAGCTGGGCCGCAAAATCTTCCGGGTGATGGGGTCCACCAGGATCCAGTCGCTCTTGGCGGAGATGCACAGCCGCCCCGTCTGGTCCGCCATCTCAAATACCCGCTGCATATGGGCCGCTTTCGCGCCGTTTTCCCAGGTGGTGATGGTCAGCACGTCCCGGGCATGGGGGCAATCGTGGATGCGCACCGCGATGCGGGAGAGCAGGAACACCTCCCGCCTGTCATACAGCATCTCATGGGTCAGGCCCCGGGCGTCGTAGTCATAGCCCGCAAAGGCGGCCATCTTGCTCAGGATAGCCGCCACCCGCATCCGCTTCTCCCTATCGCAGTCCCAGAACACCAGCTCCTCCTGCCGGGTATAGCTGTTTCCCGTCAAACTCTGCTTGAAATCCTCCATGAATCATGCACCTTCATATTCTTTGATTTTAGCTGTATGATACCACATTTTTCCCAAAATCACAAGTGCGCGGAGGTTGACCTTCGCGCACCGCCGTGTTATGATGAGTCAACTACATTTGAGGAGGCTCCCATTTATGGAAAAAACTGTCATCTCCACCAACAAGGCTCCCGGCGCCATCGGCCCCTATTCCCAGGGCTGGGTCGTGGGCGATTTCGTGTATACCTCCGGCCAGATCCCCGTGGACCCCGCCAGCGGCGAGGTGCCCGCCGGCATCGCCGCCCAAGCCGAGCAGAGCTGCAAGAACGTGGCCGCCATTCTGGAGGCTGCCGGTGCGACTCTGGAGGGCGTGGTCAAGACCACCTGCTTCCTGGCGGACATGGGCGATTTCGCCGCCTTCAACGAGGTGTACGCCAAGTATTTCACCTCCAAGCCCGCCCGCTCCTGCGTGGCGGTGAAGGACCTGCCCAAGGGCGTTCTGTGCGAGATTGAGGCTGTCGCCGTCAAGTAAAATTCCCACGGACGAAAAAGCTGCCCGGCCAGACGGCCGGGCAGCTTTGTCTTATTTCCGGGCGAACAGGATGCCCAGGGTGTTAGGGCCGCAGTGGGAGAAGATGGTGCAGCCCGCCTTGGCCTCGATGACCTGGGCGAAGCGGCCGTCCTCCTCCACATACTTCCGAGCGATGGAGGCCAGGCGGTCATCCTCGCAGGTGTCCACGATGATGACGCGGCTGGTGTCGATGTCGGTGCGGCCCTCCAGCCGCTCCCGCACGTAGTCGGCCACCACCTTTTCGATGGAGCCCCGGTACTTCTTCACCACGCCCATCTTGCCGTCCACCACCTCGATGCAGGGGTGGAGCTTCAGCAGATTGGCCCCCAGGGCGGTAACGGCGGAGCAGCGGCCGCCCTTTTTCATGTAGTCCAGCCGGTCCAGCACGAAGCTCATCTCCAGGCGGCCCGCCAGGTCCTCCAGCATGGGCAGAATTTCCCCCACGCTCTTCCCGGCCTCCGCCGCCTCGGCGGCGGCCAGCACCAGGGCACCGTGGCCCACGGACAGGTTGCCGGAATCCACCACGTAGACCTCCGGCACCTCCTCCGCCGCCAGACGGGCGTTCTGGTTGCAGCAGGAGAAGCCGGAGCCGATGTCGATGTGGAGCACGGCGTCGTATTTCTCCGTCTCCCGGCGGAACAGGTCCTCATAATCCGCGATATTCACGGCGTTGGTGGTGGTAATCTCGCCGCCGGCGTCCACATGGGCGGCAATGTCGGCGGTGCGGATGTTGATGCCGTCCTGATACAGCTTGCCGCCCTTCACCACGCCCAGCGGGGCGACGGTGATGTTGTGGGCTTCCAGCAGGGCCCGCGGCAGGTCGCAGGTGCTGTCGGTGGTAATTTTGACCATAGTGTGTCTCCTTTTGGCTCCGTATGTGATCGCCGCAGAAGCGGCTCCGTTTTTTGCATAGGTGGAGAAAGTATAGCATGACTTTCTGAAAAAAACCAGCATTTTATGGGGAAATCGCGAAAAAAATGACCGGACAAGTGTCCGGCCATCACAGCTTGACAACAGCGGCGTCCAGCGCCTGGGCGTCGGCGGGGTCGTGGGTCACCAGAAGGACCGGCTTTTCCTCCCCCGCCCGGCGGAGGAGGGCCTGGCACCGGGCACGGTTTTCTTCATCCAGCCCGGTGAAGGGTTCGTCCAGGGCCAGGGCGTCGGAGGGCGCCAGCAGCGCCCGGGCCAGGGCCAGGCGGCGCTTCATGCCGCCGGAGAACTCCCGGACGGGCTTGCCCGCCGTATCTCCCAGGCCCAGCTCTGTCAGAAGGGCGCCCGCGGCGGTTTCATCCAGGGCGGCCCCCAGGACGAAGCGGAGGTTGCCCATGGCGTCCAGGTGCTCCAGCAGGCGGTCCTCCTGGAACACGGCGGCCCAGCGGACATTGCCTGTAAAATTTCCGCTGTCGGGGCGCTCCAGCCCCAGCAGGATGCGCAGCAGCGTGGTCTTGCCCGCCCCGGAGGGAGCCATGACGCAGGTGACGCCCGTCCCGGCGGTGAAAGTCACGTGTTCCAGCACGGGCCTGCCGTCAAAGGCTTTGCAAAGGTTTTCGATATGTAGCTCCATCACAGCCCCGCCTTTCCCGCCAGCGCGTCCACCAGCGCCAGAAACAGCTTTTCAAACAGCACGGACACCGCCACGATGACCGCTGTCCAGGCAAAGAGGTCCGGGGTCTGGAAGTAGACCTTGGCGGTGTACAGCCGCTCGCCGATGGTGCCGGAGGGCAGGCCGATGACCTCCGCCGCCGCGCCCGCCTTCCAGCACAGGCCCAGGGCCAGGGACACGGCGGAGCGGAAATAGGGCAGCACGGCGGGCAGATAGATGCCCGCCAGCCGCCGTCCCAGGGGGACGCGGAACACCCTCGCCATCTCCAGCAGCTTCCCGTCCGCCGCCGCGATGCCCGCCAGGACGTTGAGGTACACCGGGGGGAACACCATCAGGGCGGAGATGAACAGGGGCAGGGAGCGGCTGTCCAGCCACACCAGGGCCAGAATGATGAAGGACACCACCGGGACGGCCTTTACTGCCGCCGTCAGGGGATAAAGCAGCTCCCGGACAAGGTGCCACCGGGCGGACAGCGCCGCCAGCGCCACCGCCAGGGCGCAGCCCGCCAGAAAGCCGCCGAAAATGTGGGCGATGGACCCCCCCACCGCCCGCCAGAAGGCGGCGGTGAAGGCCAGCTCCCCCAAGCGCAGGGCGGCGGAGATGGGGGACGCCAGCAGCAGGTGGCCGTTGGGCCACAGGGCAGAGAATACCATGCTGGCCCCCTGCCACACCAGCAGCCAGAAGAGCACCGCCCAGGGCCGTATGGAGTTTTGGGCGGCGGTCTTTTTCATAGGCTGCTCCTTAGAATTCAGGCGTTGTAGTAGAAATCGTCCCCCGGCAGCTTGCCGCCCACGGAGGTAGGCTCGGCGTCAAAGAGGACCTGGAGGTAGCCGGAGAGCTTGGCGCCCATCTCCTCCCCGGTGATGCAGACGATGTTGCAGTGGGGCAGGGCCTTTTCCGCCACGGGAGCGGCCTCCACGATGCCGTACTCGCTGATGAGCTGGGCGGCGTCGGCGTTGTTGCCGTTCACCCAGTCCACGGAGGCGGCGTAGTCCTGAAGGAAAGCGCTGACAGCGGCGGGATGCTCCTCCACGAAGGACTTCCGGGCCACGACAACGCCGGTGATGAGGCCGGAGCCGTTGTCCAGGGCGTCCCACTCGGCGGTCAGGTCCAGGGCCACCCGCAGGCCTTCGATCTTGGTCTGGGCCACGGTGACGAAGGGCTGGGGCAACAGGGCGATGGTCGCCGCGCCGGAAGCCAGGGCCGCCACGCACTCGGCGTGCTCGCTCTTCCAGTCGATGGTCACGTCGGTGTCCGGGTCAATGCCGTTTTCAGTGAGGAGGTAACGGAGGGCGTACTCCGGGGTGCTGCCCTTGCCGGCGGCCACAACGGTCTTGCCCGCCAGGTCCGCCATGGACTGGACCGCGTTGCCGTTCTCCACGATATAGATGACGCCCAGAGTGTTGACGGCCAGGGTCACGATCTGGCCCTCGGTCTTGTTGTACAGCACGGAGGCCAGGTTAGCCGGGACGCAGGCCATGTCCAGGTCGCCCTTGATGAGGGAGGGCGTCACCTCGTCGGCGGCGCCGGCCAGGGTGAAGTCATACAGGGGGCCGTCAGCGGACTGGGGGTCGTCGCTCATCAGCTTCACCAGACCCATAGCGGTAGGGCCTTTCAGGGCGGCGATGCGGGTGGTGACGCTTTCCTCGGCGGGTGCCTCCTGAACAGGTTCCTCCTGGGCGGGGGCCTCCTCGGGGGCGGGCTCCTCTGCCTTCTGGCCGCAGGCGGTGAGGGACAGCGCCAGCAACAGGGCCAGCGTCAGGGACAGCGTTTTCTTGAACAGGTTCATGGTCGGTTTCCTCTTTTCTTGAAATTACAGGTTTTCCGGGGCATAGACCGTCTTGGAGGTGACGCCGGGCAATCGGCCCAGCTTCCCCGACAGGGCGGAGATGACATCCTGGGGGGCGTCCAGCGCCACGCTGATGATGTTCACGCCCCGCTGCCGGTAGGGTACACCCATCCGGCCGATGATATAGGCGCCGTACTGGTGCAGCAGGTCGTTCAGGGCCGTCACAGCGGCGCCCTCCCGGACGATGACGGCCAGCACAGCCACGCGGGTCTCCATGGCAGTCTCTCCTTTCTGTGGAAAAAAATACCCCTCCGCACAGCTGGCGGAGGGGTGGAAAGCATAGGAAAACAGCACACGGCGGCAGACCGTGTGTGCGTCCGGCTTTCGGCGCGGGATAGGTAAAAACCCTTGCCGTCAGGTGACGTGTCGTTGGTTGGGCCCGGCGGGCAGAGGGGGTCTTTCCGCAGGGTGGAATTATTGTAGCATACGGGCGGGACATCCGTCAAGAGGTCTCAGCACCGGCTGAAGGCGTGGGTCAGCTCTTTGATTTCTTCCGCCAGAGCGGGGGTGGTCATTCCGGGCCGCATCCGCCAGCACCAGTTGTCCTCCGCCACGCCGGGGACGTTGATGCGTCCCTCGCTACCAAGGCCCAGATAGTCCTGGAGCTGGGCCACGAACAGCTCCGCCACGCTCCCCTGGCCCGCCCGCAGCAGGGCCCGCCGGACGCTCTCCGCGTCATCGGCGCCCAGGTAGGCTTTGGCAAAGGCTTTTTCCTCTTCCGTGGCGTGGGTGTACCAGCCCACGGCGGTGTCGTTGTCGTGGGTGCCGGTGTAGCAGATGCAGTGGGGCTGGTAATGGTGGGGCAGGTAGGCGTTATCCGGGCCGGAGAAGGCAAACTCCAGCACCTTCATACCCGGCAGGCCGGATTCGTTCCGCAGGTCGTGGACGGCGTCGGTCAAAATGCCCAGATCCTCGGCGATGTAGGTGATGCCGGAGAACCAGCCGGTCAGCACCCGCAAAAGGTCCATGCCGGGGCCCTTCTCCCACTGGCCCACCTTGGCGGTGTCGGAGTCGGCGGGAATGGCCCAATAGCTCTCCAGCCCCCGGAAGTGGTCGATGCGGATGGCGTCAAACAGCTTGGCGGCTCCTTCGACACGGCGGATCCACCAGCCGAAGCCGTCCCGCTTCATAGCGGCCCAGTCGTACAGCGGGTTGCCCCAGAGCTGACCGTCCTCGGAGAAGTAGTCCGGGGGGACCCCCGCTACCTTGGAGGGCCGCCCCTCCCCGTCCAGCAGGAACTGCTCCCGCTCCGCCCACACGTCGGAGGAGTCCAGAGAGACATAGATGGGCACGTCGCCGATAATTTGAATGCCCAGGCTATTGACGTACTTCTTCAGCTCCGCCCACTGGGTGAAGAACCAGTACTGGACGCAGGTGTGGTAGGCCACATCCTCCGCCAGCGTTTCCCGCCACCGCTCCACGGCGGCGCGCTCATGGCGGCGCAGGGCCTCGTCGGGCCAGTCGCACCAGCCGCGGCCAAAGTGGGTTCGGGCGGCCTGGAACAGGGTGTACTCCTTCAGCCAAGGGGTGCTGTCCGCAAAGGCGCGGATGGCTGCGCCGTCCTGTTCCCAGGCCCGCTTCGCGGCTTTCCGCAGCAGCGGCTCCCGGACGCGGTAAACGGCACCGTAGTCCACCTTGTCCGTCACCGGCAGGCGGGCGGAGGCCAGGTCATCCTCGGTCAGCAGGCCGTCGGCGGTCAGGGCTTCCAGGTCGATAAACAGCGGGTTACCCGCAAACGTGGAGGCGCTGGTATAGGGGGAATTGCCAAGACCCGTGGGGCCGACAGGTAAAATCTGCCACCAGGACTGTCCGGCATCGTGGAGGAAATCGGCAAATGCCCGGGCCTCCTTGCCCAGGGAGCCGATGCCGTAGTCAGACGGCAGGGAGAAGATCGGCAGTAAAATTCCGGCGGAACGTTTCATCAGAGGAAACCCCTTTTCACACACAAATTTCCCCTTTATTGTATGGATTTCCGCAGGGGATGTCAAGGCAAAAGGAAGCTCCGTCAAAGCGGCGGAGCTTCCTTTTGTTTCCTCTTATTTCATCAGCTCGTACATGACGGCCTTGATGGTATGCATCCGGTTCTCGGCCTCGTCAAAGACGATGGACTGGACGGACTCGAACACCTCGTCGGTGACTTCCATGGCGTCCCGGCCGAACTTCTCGCCCATCTCCTTGCCCACCTTGGTCTTGTGGTCGTGGTAGGCGGGCAGGCAGTGCATGAAGCGGCACTGGGGGCCGGCGTTGTCCATCAGGGCCTTCGTCACCTGGTAGGGGCCCAGGGCCTCGATGCGCTCCTGCCAGACCTCCACAGGCTCGCCCATGGACACCCACACGTCGGTGTACAGCACGTCGGCGTTCTTGGTGGCCTCCATGGGGTCCTCGATGAACTCCAGCACGGCGCCGGTCTCGGCGGCGATGGCCTGGCACTGGGCTACCAGGGCCGCGTCAGGCATATAGGCCTTGGGAGCGCAGGCCACGAAGTGCATGCCCATCTTGGCGCAGCCCACCATCAGGCTGTTGCCCATGTTGAACCGGGCGTCGCCCAGGTACACCAGCTTCACGCCTTTGAGCTTTCCGAAGTGCTCCTGAATGGTGAGGAAGTCCGCCAAAATCTGGGTGGGGTGGAACTCGTTGGTCAGGCCGTTGAACACGGGGACCCCGGCGTATTTCGCCAGCTCCTCCACCAGTTCCTGGCCGAAGCCCCGGTACTCGATGCCGTCAAACATCCGGCCCAGCACCCGGGCGGTGTCGGCGATGGACTCCTTCACACCGATCTGGCTGCCGGTGGGACCCAGGTAGGTGCTGCCCATGCCCAAGTCCTGAGCGGCCACCTCGAAGGCGCAGCGGGTGCGGGTGGAGGTCTTTTCAAAGATGAGGGCCACGTTCTTGCCCTCCAGATAGCGGTGGGGGACGCCCGCCTTCTTCTTGGCCTTCAGGTCGGCGGCGGTGTCCAGGAACTGCTGGATCTCAGCGGGGGTGAAGTCCAGGAGCTTCAGAAAATGGGTGTGGTTTTCCATGTTGTATCCTCTCTCGGCAAGACGCGGGGGCCCGCGCTCTTCCATGTTTTTAAAATTTTATAAAATTCTGTAAGATTTTACGGATATAGAGAAAGAGAAAGCAAATAGGGAAAGATAAAGCAACCAGAAAAAGCAAAGGTGAAAGACAGGGAGAGAAAAAGAAAAAGAAAAAGAAAAAGAAAATCTAAAGAAAAAGAATGAGAAAAAGAAACGATAGTAGTCATAGAAACAGATGGCGTGGAAAACGTTCCACATTTTGTGGAAAACGCTCAGCCCAGGGCCTTTTCCATGATGGCAAGGCCCTGGTCCATCTCTTCCTTCGTGATGACCAGCGGCGGCAGCAGCCGCATGCCCGGCCCGGCGGTCAGCACCAGCAGGCCGTTCTCGATGAGCTTGTTGGCGATCTCGCTCTTGTTGTAACCCTCCTTGACCTCGATGCCGATCATGAGGCCCATGCCCCGGGTCTTGCCGAAGCAGGGCAGGTTCAGCTCTTCGATGCCCTTGCGCAGGTACGCGCCCTTGGCCTTGACCTCCTCCAGGAACGCGTCGCTCAGCGTCTCCTGCACCACCAGGCCCGCGGCGGCGCAGACGGGGTTGGCGCCGAAGGTGGTGGCGTGGGTGCCGGGGCCCAGGACATTCCGGCACTTCTCGTTTGCCATGATGCCGCTCATGGGCAGGCCGCCGGCGATGCCCTTGGCGAAGGACACCACATCCGGCAGGATGCCGTACTGCTGGAAGGCAAAGAGCGTACCCGTGCGGCCCACGCCGGTCTGGACCTCGTCCGCCAGCAGCAGCCAGTCTTTTTCCTCGCAGAGCTTCTTCACCGCCTGGACGTATTCGACATCCAGCGGCAGCACGCCGCCCTCGCCCTGGACCAGCTCCATCATGACCGCGCAAACGTCATCGCCGGCGGCGGCCTCCAGGGAGGCGAGGTCATTGGCGTCGGCGTAGCGGAAGCCCTCGGTGAAGGGGAAGAAGTAGTTGTGGAACACCTCCTGGCCCGTGGCCATCAGGGTCGTGATGGTGCGGCCGTGGAAGGAGTTGTTCAGGGTGATGATGGTAGCGCGGCCCTTGCCGTACTTATCGAAGCTGTACTTCCGGGCCAGCTTGATCATGCCCTCGTTGGCCTCGCCGCCGCCGTTGGCGAAGAACACACAGCTCTCGCCGGTGCGCTTGCACAGGATCTCCGCCAGCTTCGCGGGGGGCTCGGTGTAGAACAGGTTGGACACATGGCCCAGTTTCCCGGCCTGGGTCGTGATGGCGTCCACCCAGGGCTGATAGCCGTAGCCCAGGTCGGTGACGCCGATGCCGCTGGTGAAGTCGATGTACTCCTTGCCCTCCGGGTCCCAGAGGGTGGCGCCCTGGCCGTGGTCGATGGCCACGGGGAAGCGGCCGTAGGTGTTCATAATGTACTGGCCCGTCAAATCCTTGATTTGTTGAGAGGTCATGTCAGTCTTCCTCCTTTTTCAGCATGGTGCCGATGCCCTCGTCGGAGAGCAGCTCGATCAAAATGGAATGGGGGATGCGGCCGTCCAGGATGTGGACCCGCTCCACGCCGCCGGCGATGGCGTCCACGCAGCACTGCATCTTGGGTATCATGCCGCCGGAGATGACCCCCTGGGCCACCAGCTCCGGCACGTCGTAGGTATGAAGCACGTGGATGAGGGTGTCCTCGTCGTGGGGGTCCCGCAGGAGGCCCCGGACGTCGGTCAGCAGGATGAGCTTTTCGGCGTTCAGCGCCTCCGCCAGCTTTGCGGCGGCGGTGTCGGCGTTGATGTTGTAGGCGGTGTCGGCGTCCATGCCCTGGGCAACGGTGGAGACCACGGGGATGTATCCGGTCATCAGGGCGTTTTCCACCGGCTCCGGGTTCACGCCGGTGATTTTTCCCACGAGGCCGTACTTCTCATCCAGTTGCTCCGCCTGGAACAGCTGGCCGTCCATACCGCACAGGCCGATGGCCTGGCCGCCCAGACGGTTCAGCTGGGCCACCAGGTTCTTGTTGACCTTGCCGCAGAGGATGGACTGGACGACGTCCATGGTCACCCGGTCGGTGTAGCGCAGGCCGTCCACAAACTTTGACTCATGGCCGATCTTTTTCAGCATATCGGAGATCTCTGGCCCGCCGCCGTGGACCACCACCACCCGGATGCCCACCAGGGACAGCAGGATGATGTCGCTCATCACGGCCTTGCGCAGCTCGTCGGAGATCATGGCGTTGCCGCCGTATTTCACTACGATGGTCTTGCCGGTGAATTTTTGGATATAGGGCAGGGCTTCCACAAGGGTCCGCGCCTGCTGTTCATGGGATGACATGGGAATCAGCTCCTTGAATCGGGTTGGTCCCCCCAGACTGGGGGGACGGGGGATGCACCCCCCATTTTCTTTTTGAAACATCAAAAAGAAAATGCGCCGTGCACGGTGGAAAAGAAAAAATGTTCGGCGCAAAACCGGCGCCTTTGGCGCCTTTTTTGCTTAAATGCGGGGGTCGTGCGAATCCATGCGGCAGAAACCTGCCAGGCTCCTGCCGGGTGCGCCGTACCCCAAAGGAACAGGGAACGTGCTCCCCGCATTTGGTACTGCGCAGCGGCTTTCCGGGGTGGTCATCGTAAGGGCTTTACCATTAGCCCCGCGCGTTCCGCTTCGCTACGCGCTCCCCCAGTCTATCCCCGGGAGGGGAATCCAAAGGGGAGGGGCCGCAGCCCCGCCCCTTTGTGTCGTTAGGGGGTGTGGGGGAAACAGGCGAAGCGCCGCCAGCGGCGGATAAAGCGAGCCTGTTTCGAGGAAGCGGCGCGATTGGCGGCCCCGAAAAGGGGCCGGGAATCGCAATGCCGCGACGGTGTTGAAATCGAAACGCCCCCACGTTTCTCTTTGGGGGGCGTGGGGGGACACTTCTCTTTTCAAAAGAGAAGTGTCCCCCCTCTCCCCGTCTCCCGGTGAGGGCCACCGGACAACCCTCAGGTCCGGTAATCTCCGTTGATCTTGATGTAGTCGTAGGTGATGTCGCAGCCCCAGCAGGTGCAGGAACCGCTTCCCTCACCCATGGTGATGTTGATCTCAATATCATGCTCCGTCAAAATCTTTTTGGCAAGGTCCTCGTCGAAGTCCAGGCCCCGGCCCTGATGACAGACCTCAATGTCGCCGGCGGCGCTGGCAAAGTGGACGTCCACCTTGTCCGGGTCGAACTCCTCGCCGGAGTAGCCCATGGCGCACAGGACACGGCCCCAGTTGGCGTCGGCGCCGAAGATGGCGGCCTTGGTCAGGGTGGAGGAGATGACGGACTTGGCAATGGTCTCGGCGCTCTGCTCGCCGGCAGCGCCCTGAACGTTGCAGGTGATGAGGTGCTTGGCGCCCTCGCCGTCGGAGGCCATCTTCTTCGCCAAGGTCATGCACAGCGCCTGGAGAGCCTCCAGAAACGCCGCGTAATCCCCGCCCTTTTCGGTGATGACCGGGTTGCCCGCCATGCCGTTTGCCAGCACGATGCAGCTGTCATTGGTGGAGGTGTCGCCGTCCACACTGATGCGGTTGAAGCTGACGTTCACTGTTTCCAGCAGGGCGGTCTTGATCATTTCCGGGGAAATGGCGCAGTCAGTGGTCAGGAAGCACAGCATGGTGCCCATGTTGGGATGGATCATGCCGCTGCCCTTGGCGATGCCGCCCATGCGGACCACTTTGCCGCCGATGACAGTCTCCACGGCAACTTCCTTTTTCTCCGTGTCGGTGGTCATGATGGCGTGGGCCGCCGCGTCGCTGGCCTCCGGGGTGGCCGCCAGCGCGCCGTACAGCTCCGGGACGCCGTCCTCGATGACCTGGACGTTGATGGTCTGGCCGATGACGCCGGTGGAGGACACCAGCACGTCCTCCGGCTTGCAGCCGATGGCTTTGGCCGCCGCCTGGCACATTTTGATGGCGTTTTCCTCGCCGTGGGGGGCGCAGGCGTTGGCGTTGCCGCTGTTGGCGATGATGGCCCGGGCCTTCCCGTCGGCCAGGTGGGTCTTGTCTACATGGATGGGGGCGGCCTTCACCACGTTTTTCGTGAACACGGCGGAGGCGGCGCAGTCCACATCGGAGACGATGAGGGCCACGTCCTTCTTCCAGTTGGCGTGGGTCTTGACGCCCACATGAATGCCGGCGGCCTTAAAACCCTGGGCGGCGCAGACGCCGCCGTCGATAAATTTCAACATAGTCGTTACCTCGCTATTTCAGGTTCAGGCCCGTCGTTTCCTCGAAGCCTAACATCAGATTCATGTTCTGGACAGCCGCGCCGGAGGCGCCTTTGCCCAGGTTGTCAAACAGGGCGGTGACGGTGAACTGTTCGTCGTTGCCCGCCACGTACAAAACCAGGGTGTCCTTCCCCGCCTGGGCGTTGGCGTACAGCTTGGCGGTGTCCAGGGCGTCCGCCACATGGACCAGCGTCGCTCCGGCATAGTAGGCCGCCAGCTTCTGCCGGACCTCCGCCAGGGTGGAGACGCCGTTCATTTGGCTCATGTGGAGGGGGACGGTGGTGGCCATGCCCTTGTAGTAGTCGTCTACGATGGGGGTGAACACAGGCTTGTTGGTGAGGCCGCAGACCTTCTGCATCTCCGGCAGGTGCTTGTGGGTCTGGCCCATGCCGTAGGGACAAGGGGCGAACAGGGCCGCGTCCTTGTCCGCCGCCTCGTACTGGGCGATCATCTTCTTGCCGCCGCCGGAGTAGCCGGTGAGGGAGAAGGCGGAGAGGCACGCGTCTTTCGGCAGCAGGCCCATGGCCACCAGCGGATACACCGCGCTGATGAAGCCCGTGGCGTGGCAGCCGGGGTTGGCGACACGCTTACTTTTCCGGATAGCCGCCCGGCGCTCCGCCGACAGTTCGGGGAAGCCGTAGTCCCAGTCAGGGCTGGTGCGGTGGGCGGTAGAGGCGTCGATGATGCGGGTGTCGGGGTTTTCCACAAGGGCCACGGCCTCGACAGCCGCCGCGTCCGGCAGGCACAGGAACACGATGTCCGCCGCGTCCATCAGCTTCTTCCGCTCCGCGGGGTCCTTGCGCTTTTCCTCGTCGATGAGGAGGAGGTCAATATCGCTTCGCACGGAAAGGCGGTCATAAATCTGCAGGCCTGTGGTGCCGTCCTTGCCGTCGATATATACCTTTGGTTTCATGCTGTTTCCCTCTTTCCTGCGGGTCTTACTTTCTGGCGGCCACGAAGTCCTCGATGGCTTCGATCTGCCGGGTGGTCTCCGCCACGGCGGGGCCGCCGTAGCTCTTACGCAGGGCCATGCAGTTCTCCAGATTGATAGCCTCGTACACGTCCTCGTCAAAGAGCTGGGAGACGGCCTTCAGCTCGTCCAGCGTCAGCTCCTCCAGCGTCTTGCCCTGCTGGGTGCAGGCGGCCACCAGATGGCCGGTGACGGTGTAGGCGTCCCGGAAGGGCATGCCTTTTTTGGTGAGATAATCGGCGCAGTCGGTGGCGTTGATGAAGCCCTTGCCCGCCGCCTTGCGCATGTTGTCGGTGCGGACGGTCATGGTGTCCAGCATGGCGGCAAACACCGGCAGGCACATCTCCACGGTGTCGATGGCGTCGAACACCGGCTCCTTGTCCTCCTGCATGTCCTTGTTGTAGGCCAGGGGCAGGCCCTTCATGGCGGTCAGCAGGCTCATCAAATCGCCGTAGACCCGGCCCGTCTTGCCCCGGACCAGCTCGGCAACATCCGGGTTCTTCTTCTGGGGCATGATGGAGCTGCCGGTGGCGTAACCGTCGTCCAGCTCGATGAACTTGAACTCCCAGCTGCACCAGAGAATCACTTCTTCGGAGAAGCGGGAGAGGTGCATCATCAAAATGGACAGGGCGGACATCAGTTCCAGGGCGTAGTCCCGGTCGGAGACGCCGTCCAGGGAGTTGCTCATGGGGGCGTCAAAGCCCAGGTCCTTCGCCGTCTCCCAGCGGTCGATGGGGTACGTGGTGCCCGCCAGGGCGCCGCTGCCCAGAGGGCACTCGTTGAGCCGCTTGGCACAATCCTCCAGCCGGGTCACATCCCGGGAGAACATATTGGCGTAGGCCATGAGGTGCTGGGCGAAGGAGATGGGCTGGGCCCGCTGGAGGTGGGTGTAGCCGGGCATGACGGCGGTCTGGTACTGCTTCGCCTGACGGCACAGCACCGTTTCCAGCTCCAGGAGCTGCCCCACGATGACGGGGATCTGCTCCCGGACGTACATCCGGAAGTCCAGGGCCACCTGGTCGTTGCGGCTGCGGGCGGTGTGGAGCCGCTTGCCGGCGTCGCCGATGCGGGCGGTGAGGAGGGCCTCCACGTTCATGTGGATGTCCTCGTTGTCGGCGGTGAATTCCACCTTCCCCGCCTCGATGTCCGCCAGGATGCCCAGCAGTCCCTCCGTGATGGCGGCCACGTCCTCCTTGGAGATGATGCCGCAGTCCCCCAGCATTTTCGCGTGGGCCAGGGAGCCGGTGATGTCCTCCTTATACAGCCTTTGGTCGAACTGGATGGAGGCGTTGAAGTCGTTGACAAGGGCGTCGGTGTCCTTGCCGAACCGCCCGGACCAGAGTTTCATAGCAATGTCCTTTCACCACGAACGCGGGGCGAAGAGGTCTTCTCCGTCCCGCTGTTGTGTTTTTTCTTTTCAAAGAGGTGTCCCCGACCGGGGACGGGGGATGCGCCCCTGCCGGGGCACGCGGGGAATACGGCCCCCGCTTTTCTTTGTCTTGCCAAAGAAAAGTCACCGCCGCAGCGGTGGAAAAGAAACCGCTTTTGTGTCCAAATCCTGCCCATTCGGGCAGGTTTGGACAAGTACGGGGGTCGTGCGAATCCATGCGGCATAAACCTGCCGGGTTTTATCCGGGTGCGCTGTGTGTTGGCACTCAATGGAACGTTTAAGCCGCAAATTGATGCGTCGGGCGGAAATCTGTGGGCGGTCAACGAAAGGGTTTTCGCAGCAGCCCCGTGTGTTCCGCTTCGCTACACACTACGTTGCCGTCGATCAGCCGCCGCTCCCCTCCTAGGCGCTCACAGCTTGCCCTGCTCCCGCAGCGCCAGAACCGTATCGGGCAGGCCCCACAGGTTGATGAAGCCGGTGGCGTTGGTTTGGTCGTAGCTGCTCTCGTTGAAGGTCACCAGTTCCTCGGAGTACAGGCTCTCGGGAGAGGTGATGGAGGCGGTGATCATGTTGCCCTTGTAGAGCTTCAGCTTCACAGAGCCGGTGACGTGCTCCTGGGTCTTGTCGGCGAAGGCGCTGAGGGCCTCCCGCACGGGGGTGAACCACTTGCCGTTGTAGATGAGGTCCGCGAAGTCCACCGCCAGCTTAGCCTTCATGTGGGCGGAGTCCTTATCGACCGTGATCATCTCCAGGCACTGGTGGGCCTTGTAGAGGATGGTGCCGCCCGGGGTCTCGTAGACGCCCCGGTCCTTCATGCCCACCAGCCGGTTCTCCACGATGTCCAGCAGGCCGATGCCGTTCTCGCCGCCCAGCTTGTTCAGCTTGCGGATGATGTCGCTGCCCTTCATCTTCTCGCCGTCCACGGCCACGGGCACGCCCTTTTCAAAGTCGATGGTGACGTAAGTGGGCGCGTCGGGAGCGGTGATGGGGCTGACGCCCATCTCCAGGAAGCCGGGCTTCTCGTACTGGGGCTCGTTGGCGGGGTCCTCCAGGTCCAGACCCTCATGGCTCAGGTGCCACAGGTTCTTGTCCTTGGAATAGTTGGTCTCCCGGCTGATCTTCAGAGGCACGTTGTGGGCCTCGGCGTAGTCGATCTCCTCATCTCTGCCCTTGATGTCCCACTCCCGCCAGGGGGCAATGATGGTCATGTCGGGAGCGAACCGCTTGATGCCCAGCTCGAACCGGACCTGGTCGTTGCCCTTGCCGGTGCAGCCGTGGGCGATGGCGTCGGCGTTCTCGGCCTTGGCGATCTCCACCAGCTTCTT
>SFVC01000066.1 GCA_004560375.1 bacterium | reverse complement strand
GGCTCTTTCGACATTGCCGGTACGAAAGTTACTTGGTCCGCTGGTCAAGTTGTCAAATACGATTATAATGCTACCAACGGCACTGTCACTATTACCGCTGAAAGCAAGACCTAACTCTAACCCCACTCCCTCAACCCATGACTCCCCATATCACCTGCACCACAGAAGCCGAAGGGTTGCGGCTTCTGTGGTGCGGGCATAAGAAAGGACCGCCGCCATGCTCCACCTCTCCCCCGCCATCACCGCCTACTGCTGCCTCCTGGCCCTGCTGCTGGGCGCTTGCATGGGCAGCTTTCTCAACTGCGCGGCCTCCCGCCGCGTCCATGGCCGGTCCGCCCTCCGTGGCCGCTCCCACTGCGATGCCTGCGGCCACACCCTCGCTCCCCGCGACCTGATCCCCGTCCTCAGCTACCTGCTCTCCCGTGGCCGCTGCCGCTACTGCGGCGCAAAGCTCTCCCCCCGCCACCTGTGGGCCGAGCTCTCCTCCGCCCTCACGTTTTTGCTGCTCCTCCTGCGCTATGACATATCGCTCCAAATGCTCCAAGCCCTGCTGCTGGCCTGCGTCCTGCTGGCCTGCGCCTTTGCGGATTTGGAGGGATATATCATCCCCGACCGTTACATCCTCACGGGCATCATTCTCCGCCTCCCCTTTTTCTTCCTGCTCCCCGACCCCAAGGGTCAGCTCCTCAGCGCCGCCCTGGGCGGCTTCGCCGTCGGCGGCGGCCTGCTGCTGGTGGTGCTGCTCTACGAAAAGCTCCGCCGCGTGGATGCCATGGGCGGCGGCGATTTGAAGCTCCTGTTCCTCACCGGCCTGTACTTAGGCTGGCTGGAGAACCTGCTCTGCCTGCTGCTGGCCTGCCTCATCGGCATCATCACAGCCCTGGCCGTCCAAAAGCGCCGCCGTCAACAAGCCCCCCGCCTCATCCCCTGGGGGCCCTCCATCGCCGCCGCCGCCATTCTCACCCTGCTCTTTGGCGATGCCGTCACCTCCGCCTACCTCTCCCTCTTCTGAAGGAGCACCCCCTTGGCTCTCCCTTTGGGAGAGCTGTCACCGCAGGTGACTGAGAGGGCCTTGGCTCTCAACAGACCTTCCGTAGGGGGCGATGCCCACGCCGCGAAGCAAGTACCCTTGGGGTGCGCCGCCCCTCCCGTCCAAACCACAAACGCACCCCCGAAAGTGAGGTATCCCCCATGCCATCCAACATCATCGCCTTCGACATCGGCACGGCCCAGCTCAAGCTGGCCTGGTTCTCCGGCAAGACCTGCCGCCTCACCGCCTCCGCTCCCGTCCCCGACGGGCTGGTGCGCGGCGGCGTCATCGTCTCCATGGATGCCATGGCCGACTTCCTTTGGCAGCTAACCAAGGAGCATAATTTGCCCCGCAAGGCCCAGGCCGCCGTCATCCTCCCCGCCTCTCTCACCTTCACCCGCGTCACCGAGCTGCCGCCCATGACCGCCGCCCAGCTCACCTACAACCTCCCCTTCGAGTTCAAGGACTACCTCACCCAGGAGAAAAACAAATACTACTTCGACTACGCCGTTCAGGAGCTGACCCGTGACGAGACCGGCACGGTCAGACAGATGAAGCTCTTCGCCTGCGCCGCCCTCAAGTCCACCGTGGAGGACTACCGCAATATGTTCGCCCGCGCCGGCATGAAGCTAGCCGCCGCCCTCCCCGAGGAGGCCGCCTATGCCGCCCTCCTCTCCGCCGACAGCGCCCAGCCGGACGGCGACACCGACCACTGCTTTGTGGACGTGGGTCACACCGGCATCCGTATGTATATCCTCCGGGGCGACCGCTTCCTCACCCGCCGCACCATCGACCTGGGCGTGGCCGACCTGATCCGCTCCATCTCCCAGCGTCAGGGCGTGGACGAGCACATCGCCCTGGCCCACCTGCTCTCCGACTACGACGGCGCTGTCTCCGACCCCGCCAGTTTGGAGGTCTATCACCGCATGGCCGCCGAGATCACCAAGGCCGTCAACTTCTACAACTACAACAACCGGGAAAAGACCCTCTCCCGCGTCTACCTCTGCGGCGGCGGCGCGGCCATCACACAGATACACGATGCCATCCGCCAGCTCACCGATCTGGAGATATGCCCCGTCACCCGCCTGCTGCCTGACGGCATCAGCCCCGATGAGGCGTATCTCTATCCCCGCGCCGTGGGCTGCGCCCTGCAAGACTAAGGAGGTCACGCCATGAAACTGAACACCGGCGCTGCTGCCTCCCACGCCAAAGCGCCCAAATACCCCACCAAGCGCACCGTCAACCTGGCCCAGCGGGAGAGCCATTCCCGCAGCACCCTTACCCTCACCCTGGGCCTTGCCATCATCCTGCTCCTGTCCTTCTGCGTGGCCAACTTCGGCGTACTCCGCCAGCTGGACCGCCAGCGCGATGCCGAGCAGGCGTATAACGCCGCCCACTCCCAGTACACCGCCATGCAGGCCGCCCTGTCCGATTATGACGAGGTGGAGCTCCAATACCGCACCTGGTCGCGTAACTGGATGCACGATGAAAGCTCCCCCGTCTACGTCCCCGTGGATCGGCTGGACGTGCTGGATCTGGCGGAGGAATACCTCATGCCCTACGGCACGGTCAATTCCCTGGTGGTGGACGGTGACGTGATGATCGTCACCATGTCCGGCATGGACCTGGAGCAGATCTCCGCCATGTTCCAGCGCCTCCAGCTCCAGCCCATCGTCAGATCCGCCACCCTCACCCTTGCCGCCACGCCCCAGGCCAGCGCCAGCGGCGTCGTGGACTTCTCTGTCACCGTCACCCTTCAGAGTGATGATGCAGAAACGGAGGCGGCCCAATGAAACACGTCTTTACCAACCGTGAGAAAATCCTGCTGGTCATTCTCGCCGTCCTGCTCATCGCCGTGGGCTACTGGAAGCTCATCCTCACCCCCATCAACGACAGCATCGACGCCCTCCGCCAGCAGACCGCCTCCGAACAGGATGCTCTCATTCAGGACAGCGCCCGCGCCGCCCGCCTCACGCAGATGAAGGCCGAGCTGGAAACGCTGCTCTCCGACCCCAACGCCAAGCCCCTCCCGGATTTCGACAACTCCGAAAAGCTGCTGGTGGAGCTGAACACCATCCTCTCCGGCACGGACTATACACTAAATTTCGCTAACCCAACCCCATTGGAGACCGGCAGCGCCATCCTCGCCCGTCCCATCTCCCTCACCTTTGAAGTCAGCACCTATTCTGCCGCCCGCGCCGTCCTGGATGCCCTCCACGACAGCCAGTACGTCAACCTCATCTCCGACCTCAACATGGACCTGAAGGGCAGCACCGTCCGCACCACCCTCTCCCTCACCTACTTCGAGCTTCAAAAATAACCCACCAATACACGAACGCACCCCTTGCGTTGCTCCGTAGGGGGCGATGCCCACGCAGTGGAGCGAAGCGGGACAAGCACCCTTGGGGCGCATCGCCCCGTATGCCACCGCAGCGCTTCGGTAGGCGGAGCGTAGGGGCGGGGTTCTACGCTGTGGAGCGAAGCGGAACGAGTGCCCTTGGGGTACCCCGCCCGCCGTTGCACGCCCGCACCCCTTGCACCCCTCCGTAGGGGGCGATGCCCTCATCGCCCCGTATGCCACGGCAGCGCCGTGGCAT
>SFVC01000065.1 GCA_004560375.1 bacterium | reverse complement strand
AACACGGAGACCACGGAGTATAAACACGGAGGGCACGGAAACGCCCGGCAAGCCGGGCGCACGGAGAGCACGGAGGGCATGGGCCATGCCCGCATGGCCCATGCCGGGATTATTTTTTTGGTGGGTCTAGAAATCTAGAAATCTAGAAATCCAGAAATCCAGAAATCTAGAAATCCAGAAATCCAGGACCAACTGGATTCAAGGGGGTTGCGGAGACCGGGGGGCGCCCCCGCCCCCCCCCGCGCCCTCCGTGCTTCTGCCGCCCTCCGTGTGGAAAACGCGGGCTGGGGGAAAAAAGATTGGAAAAATCTTCCGCGGGGGACTTGCAATCCCGCGTGGCGGGCTTAAAGTAAGCGCCACGCCTCCGCGAGACGGTGGCGGACAGAAGGGGACAGGCCCGGGCAAGCCCGGGCGCCAGGGTCCCCGGGCCTCTTTGGAAACAGGACAGCGCAATGCGATGTGCGGGGCGCCCGGCGCCATGTGCGCCGGACGCCTCCGGATACTTTGAGAGCCGCGCCTCCCCCAAGGGGGGGGCGCGGCATGAACCTGAATCGACAGGTCAGACCTCTACAGGTTTTTTCCACGGAGAGTTTGATCCTGGCTCAGAATGAACGCTGGCGGCATGGATTAGGCATGCAAGTCGGACGGGATGCAGCGATGCATCCAGTGGCGAAAGGGTGCGCAACACGTGAAGAACCCGCCCCCGGGTCCTGGATAAGCGCTGGAAACGGCGTCTAACACAGAATGATGGGGCGGGGCCGCATGGCCCCGCCCCGAAAGTTCACGCCTGGGGAAGGCTTCGCGTCCCATTAGCTTGTTGGCGGGGTAACGGCCCACCAAGGCTTCGACGGGTAGGTGGTCTGAGAGGATGGTCACCCACACTGGGACTGAGACACTGCCCAGACTCCTACGGGAGGCTGCAGTCGAGAATCTTCCGCAATGGGGGCAACCCTGACGGAGCGATGCCGCGTGAGGGACGAAGGCCTTCGGGTCGTAAACCTCTGTCACCCGGGACGAAGCAAATGACGGTACCGGGAGAGGAAGCCACGGCTAACTACGTGCCAGCAGCCGCGGTAACACGTAGGTGGCGAGCGTTATTCGGATTCACTGGGCGTAAAGGGTCCGCAGGGGGCCCTCCAAGCCCGCCGTGAAATCCCGGGGCTCAACCCCGGGCGTGCGGCGGGGACTGGGGGGCTGGAGTGCGCGATGGGCAGACGGAACACCAGGTGTAGCGGTGGAATGCGCGGATATCTGGTGGAACACCGATGGCGAAGGCGGTCTGCTGGCGCGTCACTGACCCTCAGGGACGAAAGCGTGGGTAGCAAACAGGATTAGATACCCTGGTAGTCCACGCCGTAAACTGTGAGAACCAGGCATGCCCGGGCTAGGCTAAAACTCAAAGGAATTGACGGGGGCCCGCACAAGCGGTGGAGCATGTTGCTTAATTCGAGGCAACGCGAAGAACCTTACCCAGGTTTGACATGGGGAGGGCGGCCCGTGAAAGCGGGCTTCCCCTCGGGGCCTCCCCACAGATGCTGCATGGCTGTCGTCAGCTCGTGCCGTGAGGTGTTCGGTTAAGTCCGGCAACGAGCGCAACCCGTGCCGCCAGTTACCATCGGTTGAAGCCGGGGACTCTGGCGGGACCGCCCGTGTCAAGCGGGAGGAAGGCGCGGATGACGTCAAGTCCGTATGGCTCCTACGCCTGGGGCTGCAAACGTGCTACAATGGCCGGTACAATGGGAAGCGAGGCGGCGACGCCGAGCGGATCCCCAAAGCCGGCCCCAGTTCGGACTGCAGTCTGCAACTCGACTGCACGAAGTCGGAATCGCTAGTAAAGGGGCATCAGCAACGGCCCCTTGAATACGTTCCCGGGCCTTGTACACACCGCCCGTCACATCATGGAAGCCGGCATCTACCGAAGCCGCCGCAAGGCGTCCAAGCAGGTGCCGGTGACTGGGATGAAGTCGTAACAAGGTAGCCGTAGGGGAACCTGCGGCTGGATCACCTCCTTTCCAAGGAGCAGGCGCCCGCGCGGCGCGGGGGGCTTCCCCGCCGTCCGCGGAGGCGCGCCAGGTAAGGCACGTTGCATTGCGCTGTCCCGTTCCCGGGGGAGGCCCCCCGGGCGGGAGGGAACGCGGGCGCATAGCTCAGCTGGTTAGAGCGCGTCTCTGATAAGGACGAGGTCCATGGTCCGAGTCCATGTGCGCCCACCATCCCCCCCGACCCCACCCCTTGAATGCCGGGGGCCGCGCGGAATCCCGCGCGGCCGTCCCCCCGGCGGTCTCTTTGGCAACCGGCCGCGCGCCCGCGCTCCTGACAGAAGCGGGCGCGCGCGGAAAGTGAATACAGACTTCCAACTAGCAACAGAACCGCGGGGCGCGCCCACCGAGTGCGCGCCCCGGAAGCAAGGACAGAAGCGGCCCGGTTTCCCCCGGGCCGCCCGCGCCGGGCGCCATGGATTTGGCGCCCAGGCTGTACGGGCGCATGGCGGATGCCTTGGCGGCGGCAGGCGAGGAAGGACGCGGCAAGCTGCGATAAGCCACGGGGAGACGCATGCGGTCTTTGATCCGTGGATTTCCGAATGGGGCAACCCGGCATCCACCCGGATGCCGCCCCGCCATGAATCCATGGTGGCGGGGCGCGAGACCCGGCGAAGTGAAACATCTCAGTAGCCGGAGGAAAGGAAAGAAACATCGACTCCGTCAGTAGCGGTGAGCGAAGGCGGACATAGCCCAAACCCGGGGGCCTGCCCCCGGGGGTTGCGGGACCGGCCACGTGGTGAGGACGGCGGCGAGGGGAAGCGCCTGGAAAGGCGCGCCACAGCGGGTGACAGCCCCTTCCCCGAAGCCCCCGTTTCACCGGCCGGGATCCCAAGTAGGGCGGGACACGTGAAACCCCGCCTGAATCCGGAGGGCCCACCCTCCAAGGCTGAGTACTAGCCGCCGACCGATAGCGAACAAGTACCGTGAGGGAAAGGTGAAAAGAACCCCGCGAGGGGAGTGAAAGAGAACCTGAAACCATGCGCCCTCAAGCTGCAGGAGCCCCGCGAGGGGTGACTGCGTGCCTTTTGCATAATGAGTCTGCGAGTTGCCCTCGCCGGCAAGGCCAAGGCCATGCCGGAGCCGAAGCGAAAGCGAGTGCGAACAGCGCGTTGAGTCGGCGGGGGCAGACCCGAAGCTGGGTGATCTATCCGCGGCCAGGCCGAACCCCCGGTGACACGGGGCGGAGGGCCGAACCGGTGCGTGTTGAAAAACGCTCGGATGAGCTGCGGATGGGAGCGAAAGACCAATCAAACCCAGTGATAGCTGGTTCTCTCCGAAATAGCTTTAGGGCTAGCCTCGGCCTTTGTCCCCGCGGGGGTAGAGCGACCGATTGGCAGCGGGTCCCTGCCGGGATGCCAACGCCAGCCGAACTCCGAATACCGCGCGGGAGCCAGCCGGGAGTCAGACGCCGGGGGATAAGCTCCGCCGTCGAGAGGGGAACAGCCCGGACCGCCAGCCAAGGCCCCCAATCGTCCTCTTAGTGGATTGTAAGGATGTGGCGCCGCATTGACATCCAGGATGTTGGCTCAGAGGCAGCCATCATTTGAAGAGTGCGTAACAGCTCACTGGACGAGTGGTGCCGCGCCGAAAATGATCGGGACTCAAGAGGGCAGCCGAAGCTGCGGAGGCGCGCAAGCGCCTGGTAGGAGAGCGTCCCATGCTGGCCGAAGCCATCCTGGAAAGGGTGGTGGACGGCATGGGAGCGACCATGCAGACATGAGTAACGAAAAGGGCGGCGGGAATCCGCCCCACCGAAAGTCCAAGGTTTCCTGGGCCAGGTTCGTCCCCCCAGGGTCAGCCGGGTCCTAAGGCCAGGCCGAAAGGCGTAGCCGACGGGTCTCCAGGTCAACATTCCTGGGCCCCGCGTGGACAGCGACGGCGTGACGCGGAAGGAAGGGTCCGCCGGCTACTGGAACAGCCGGTCCAAGCGGGCAGGGCCGGGGCGAGTGAAACGCCGCCCCAGCATGGCCTGATCCGCGACGGGGTCCCCCGGGTCCGCCCGGGGGGAAGGGGCCTGCACCAAGCCGCCGAGAAAAGCGCCTAAGCGTCATGACTCCACGCGGGTCCGTACCGCAAACCGACACAGGTGGACGGGTCGAATAGACCGAGGTGCGCGGGAGAAACCACGTTAAGGAACTCGGCAAACCAGCCCCGTAACTTCGGAAGAAGGGGCGCTCCCCGGGGTGTGGGGCCTTGTGCCCCATGCGTTGGGGAGCCGCAGTGAAGAGGCTCAGGCGACTGTTTAGCAAAAACACAGCACTCTGCCAAGCCGCAAGGCGACGTATAGGGTGTGACACGTGACCAATGCCGCAAGGTCAATCGGAGGGGTCAGCCGCGAGGCGAAGCCCGGATGTGAAGCCCCGGTGAATGTCGGCCGTAACTATAACGGTCCTAAGGTAGCGAAATTCCTTGTCGGGCAAGTTCCGACCTGCACGAATCGTGTAACGATCTGAGCGCTGTCTCAACGTGGATCCCGGTGAAGTTGTAGCTCCGGTGAAAATGCCGGATGCCTGCGGAAGGACGGAAAGACCCCATGAACCTTTACTGTTGCCTGGCATTGGCGGCTGGGCGGCCATGTGTAGCATAGGTGGGAGGCGTTGACCCCCCGGCGCCAGCCGGGGGCGAGCCGCCAGTGAAATACCACCCTTGGCCGTCCGGTCTCCTAACCGCGCGCCGTGGATCCGGCGCCGGGACCGCGCCAGGCGGTCAGTTTGACTGGGGCGGTTTCCTCCAAAAAGGTAACGGAGGAGTTCGAAGGTCGGCTCACCGCGTTTGGCAAGCGCGGGCGCGAGCGCAAGGGCACAAGCCGGCCTCACTGCAAGACCGACGGGTCGAGCAGCCGCGAAAGCGGGACCTAGTGATCCAGCGGTGGAAAGTGGCATCGCCGTTGCTCATCGGACAAAAGGTACTCTGGGGATAACAGGCTGATCGCGCCCAAGCGTCCACAGCGACGGCGCGGTTTGGCACCTCGATG
>SFVC01000016.1 GCA_004560375.1 bacterium | reverse complement strand
GCGCAAGCGTCCGCCGGAGGCCACCCCCTAAGCGCGCTCTTTGGTTACTTTCTCTCGCGTGAGAGAAAGTAACGCCCCCCGCAGGGGCGCCCCCCGGGGCACCCGGGATCCAGAAAGGGGAGCATCCCCTTTCCACCCGCAAAAGGGTGTTCAGGGAATTTCCCTGAAACCATTCCCCCCGCTTTTGTGTTATGATAGGTGAAAGATATCTTTCGCACCCCAAGGAGGTGAAACCCCCATTGACTGAGGAACAGTTGATCAAATCCCTGGCCCGGGGCGACCCGCCCGCCCTTGAAACGCTCATCGACCGCTATACGCCCTACGTGTCCGCCGTGATCTCCCGCATCCTGCGGGGGCGGCAGGCGGACGTGGAGGAGCTGACGGCGGACGTGTTCCTGGCCGCCTGGGACAACCGGGGCAAGCTGCGGCCGGGACAGGTGAAGGGCTACCTGGGGGCCATTGCCCGGAACCGGGCGTTCAACCTCCTCCGGGCCAGCCGGGAGAGCCTGCCCTTGGAGGACGACGTGCTGCTGTTGGAGACGGACGGCCCCGACCGGGCGCTGGATAAAAAGGAAACCGCCCGGGTGGTGAACCAGGCGCTGTCCCGGCTGGACAAACCCCAGCGGGAGCTGTTCGTGCGGCACTACTACTACGGCCAGACGGTGCGGGAGGCGGCGCTGACCATGGGACTGAACCAGTCCACCGCCAAGACCTGGCTGCGCCGGGGGCGGGAGACGCTGAAAACAATCTTAGAACAGGAGGGCTATGGACATGAAGCAGTTGGAGATCTCCAAGCTGATGGATGACTATGTGGACAACGAGTTTTGCCCGGAGGAGGGGAGCAACCTCAGTACGGCGGCGGTGAAGGCCCGGGTGCTGGCCCAGGCGGCCCCGTTAGGGAAGGGGCGGATGCCCAGGAAGAAAAAGCTGCTGCTGGCTGCGGCGCTGGCCGCGGTCATGGTAGTGCTGGTGGGGGCGGGGATCCCCCAGAGAATTTATCAGTTGGCCGCCGGTACGGTGGGCTTCTCAGGGGATAGAGACAGCAAAACCATCAGCTATCAGTATCAGGACGGCTCCCGTCTGATGGAGCTGGAGGACGGGCGGCTGTATTTTGTGCTGAACGGAGAACGAACCGACGTCACGGATCTCATTGATCGGGAAACGCCCTACCTTTACAATGGCAATGATCCGGAACATGGACTGACCTACTATGCCATTTTGGGCGGTACGCCGGAGCGTTACGGTTGGTTCCAGTGGATTGCGGTTCCCGATCCCTTCACACCTGACGACGCCCCTGCCGCCGATGGGGACGGAACCGTATACACCTACGAGTTTTCCTTCCTGGTTCAGGACGACGGCGAGCCATATCGTGTTGGCAGCGCCGGCGCCGGAAATCCGGTTTGGCAGATGCTTGATGATTTCAACGGCATTAGTGCGGAGGATCTCCAATGGCTGCGGGCCGGGGTGGACGAGCTGGAAATTCCTTTTATTGATTCCACCAACGAAACTGTGACTACCATTCAGGAGAAATAAGTGATATAATGGACTCCTCCCAACTGGGGGAGTCCCTCTTTTTGTCCCGCAAAGCCGCCCGCCCCTGGGAGCCCTCCCCCTCACTTCGAGGCAGCCATAGGCTACGGGGCGCTGATGGCTGCCTCTGCGTTCCGGGGGAGGGCTTCCAGGGGCTCCATCGAAGCGGATCAGCGCAGCCCGCCCGACGATGTTTCACGTGAAACGTCAAACAGCCCCGGCGGTCAGCCGCACCACTTAGGCGCACGAACCGAGGGCCCCGCCCACACCTCTATCCCCACCCGCGGACGGCAGCACCAATGGGGGTGACACCAGTCCAGAGAGCGAGCGCCGGTCACTCCCCGCACGTTGAAAGCGGCGTGCCCTTGACCTTCACGGGGGTTCTTAGGGGGAGGCCGACTATGGAGCAGGCCCGCCCTGGGGGCCTGCTCCATCCGGAGGCCACCCCCTAAGCGTGTCTTTCGGTTCCTTTCTGCACGAGCAGAAAGGAACGCCCCCGGCAGGGCCCCTGCCCGCAGAAAGGAGAACCGCATGACGGATCAAGACTATATGCGCGAAGCCCTGACGCTGGCAGGGGAGTGCATCCCCCACAGGGATGTCCCCGTGGGCTGCGTGGTGGTTTCGCCCACCGGCGAAATCCTCGGCCGCGGCCGCAACCGCCGGGAGGAGCTGGGCCGCGCCACCGCCCACGCCGAAGTGGAGGCCATCAACGAAGCCTGCGCCGCCCTGGGAAGCTGGCGGCTGGAGGGCTGCCGGCTGTACGTCACCCTGGAGCCCTGCCCCATGTGCGCCGGGGCCATCATCAACGCCCGGATCAAAGAGCTGTACTTCGGCGCCCGGGAGGGGAAATCCGGCTGCTGCGGCTCCATTTTGAACCTGTTCTGCGAACCCTTCAACCACCATCCCCGGGTGTACGGCGGGCTGTTGGAGGAGGAGTGCCGCGCCCTGCTGGAGGACTTCTTCCGCACCCTGCGGGAGGGGCCGGGGAAATTTTCCCGGATAGCCCCTTGCCGTTTGGGGAAAACTCTGATAGAATAAGCACCGCCCCGGTGAGGAGCACCGGGGCGGATTTTTTGGAAAGAGGGCCGACACCATGCGTCAGAAACTCGCGGCGGTACGGGAATACGCCATGCTCACCCTGGGCACCTTCCTGGTGGCCGCCGGCGTCTACTTTTTCAAGTTCCCCAACCAGTTCAACACCGGCGGCGTCACCGGCCTGGCGGTGATCCTCAACGCGGTGATCCCGGCGGTGAGCGCCTCCACCTTCGCCTCCGCCATCAACATCGCCTTTCTGGTGCTGGGCTTTGTGGCCCTGGACAGGAGCTTCGGGGTGCGAACCGTGTACTGCTCGGTGCTGTTCTCCGCCCTGCTGTCCGGGCTGGAGTGGCTGTGCCCCCTGTCCGCCCCGCTCACCGATCAAAAGACCCTGGAGCTGTTCTTCGCGGTGATCCTGCCCTCCCTGGGCTCGGCCATCCTGTTCAATCTGCAAAGCTCCACCGGCGGCACCGACATCCTGGCCATGATCCTCAAGCGGTTCAGCAGCATGGACATCGGCATGGCCCTGCTGTATGTGGACGTGCTCATCGCCGCCTCCACCCTGTATTTTGTGGGCATGGAGGCGGGGCTGTACTCCATTTTGGGCCTGGTGCTGAAATCGGTGGTGGTGGACTCGGTGATCGAGTCCCTGAACCGCCGCAAGAGCTTTATCGCCGTCACCTCCTGCCCGGAGGAGGTGTGCGATTTCATTACCCATAAGCTGAACCGCTCCGCCACCTTCTGGGAGGCCCAGGGGGCCTATTCCCACGAGGCCAAGTGGGTGGTGCTGGCGGCGCTGTCCCGCTCTCAGGCGGTGGCGCTGCGGGTGTATCTCAAATCGGCGGATCCCCACGCCTTCATCCTGGTGACCAATTCCAGCGAGATCTTCGGCAAGGGCTTCATGCGGACATAACAAATGCCCTCCCCCCGGAAGGGGGGGAGGGCTTACTGTATGGCAGCCTCCTCAGAACACCACCTGCACCAGCACCATATAGAGGATGGTGCCCCCCACAATGGACAACATATTGTTCTTCTTCCAGAGGTGGAGGGCCACCACCGCCGCCCCGGCGATGAGCCCCGGGGCCCAGCCCGCAGGCGAGGCGAAGGTGGCGCCCCGGTAGCAGTAGACGATGAGCATGGCGATGACCGCCGGGGGCAGGAACCGCCCCAGATAGAGCACCACCTCCGGCGGCTTCCCGCCCCGGCCGAACAGCAGGAAGGGCAGCGCCCGGGTCAAAAAGGTCACCACAGCCATCACCGCCACCAGCGCCGCAATCTGCCCGGTTGTCATAGCCCATCGCCTCCCTTCGCGGCGTCATTCCCCTCCAGCAGGGGCCGGAGGAGGAGCAGCCCCGCCACCAGAATGCCCAGGGCGGGGATCAGGAACCGCCCGTTGTCCGGGCCCAGCCACAGCAGACAGGCCAGCGTCCCCAGCGCGCCCAGGTAGACCGGGGCGTGTTTTTTGTTGGACTGCCACTGCTCCACGGCGATGACCAGGAACAGGGCGGTCATGGCGAAGTCGATGCCCTCGGTATTGATGGTGATCAGCGCCCCCGCCACCGCGCCCAGGATGGAGCCGGCGATCCAGTAGAGGTGATCCAGCAGGGCGATGGTGAAGTAGAAGTCCTTGGCGTCCACGCCTCCCGGGGCCTCCACCCCGGCCAGCAGGGCGTAGGTCTCGTCGGTGAGGGAGAAGATCATGTACAGCTTCCGCCAGCCCATGCCCTGGAACTTCTCCAGCATGGACAGGCCGTAGACCAGATGGCGGAAGTTGATCATCAGGGTGAGGAAGGCGGCGTCCCCCAGGGGGGAGGCGTTGGCCAGCAGATCCACCCCCAGGTACTGGCCGCTGCCGGCGTAGATGGTGACGGACATGACGGCCGCCCAGCTGGGGGCGAAGCCCGCCGCCGACAGCATCCAGCCGAACACCAGGCCGATGGACAGATAGCCCATCAGCACCGGGACGGTGTGGGGGAAGGCAACGGCCAGGGTTTTCCGGTTCATTGGGGTCACTTCCTGGAGAATTTTTGACAGATTTATTATACCGTCCAGGCCGCCCCTCTGGCAAGGGCAGGGTTTTACAGAATGTTCATTGTATTCCAGCCAGGTTTTGGGTATAATACAGTTCCCCAGAGAATCCATATGGAGTGAGAACGGAGCCATGAAAACGCTGTTGTACATCTATAACCCCGCCGCCGGGCGCAAGACGGCCAAGGCGACCCTGTCCGACGTGGTGGAGGTCTTTTCCCGGCAGGGCTACGGGGTGACCGTCCACCCCACCCAGGGACGGGGGGACGCCACCCAAACTGTGATCGAGCAGGGCGCCGCCTTTGACCGGGTGGTGTGCTGCGGAGGGGACGGCACCCTGAACGAGACGGTGCAGGGCCTGCTGGCCCTTCCCGCTGACCAGCGCCCGGTGCTGGGCTACATCCCGGCGGGCACCACCAACGACTTCTCCCGCACCCTGGAGCTGCCCCGCACCCTGCCCGAGCTGGCGGAGGTGGCGGGGAAGGGGGCGCCCCGGCCGGTGGACGTGGGGGAGGCGGAGGGCCGCCCCTTTACCTATGTGGCTGCCTTCGGGCTGTTCACCGACGTGTCCTACTCCACCCCCCAGGCCAACAAAAACCTGCTGGGCCATTTCGCCTACGTGCTGGAAGGGATGGGCCGGCTGGCCAACATCCCCAGCTATCACATGAGGGTCACCGTCCCCGGCGGGCCAGAGGTGGAGGGGGACTTCATCTACGGCATGGTGGGCAACACGGTGTCGGTGGGGGGGCTGGTGAACCTGCCCCGGGACAAGGTGCTGCTGGACGACGGCCGGTTTGAGGTGATCCTGATCCGCCAGCCCAAGACGGCCAAGGACTGGCAGTCCATCCTCACCGCCCTGACCACCCTGGAGCTGTCCGGGGACGGGGCGGTGGTGGGCATCGAAGCCGGCGAGGTGGTGTTCACCTGCGACACTCCGGTGGCCTGGACGGTGGACGGCGAGTTCGGCGGGGAGCAGGCGGTGACCACGGTGAAAAACCTGCCCTGCGCCCTGACGATAGCCTGCGGCACAGGAAGCGCGGAGAAGCCGGGAGCAGGGACATAAGGCCGGAGCCGATCCCGCGCCATGCCCCGAATCGGGCGGGCGGACAATGTCCGCCCCTACATAGATGGTATAAAACGAGCACATGGATAAAAAGAACCGGCCCGGAGCAGACGCTCCGGGCCGGGTTTTTTCTATTCAGGCAGCGGGACGTGGGCGTAGTAGTCCTCCTGGATGATGAGCTTGGAGTAGTTCACCTTGGCCGCCACCAGCCGGTGCACCCGGTTGACGTACTCGTCGTCCACGGTGACGCCGGGGTTGGGGGTGAAGGTCTTGGTGTTGGCCTCGTAGGTGCCCGCGGCGGTGATCCAGCTGTTGCCCTTGCCCACGTTGTTGGCGAACACCACCAGGGGCATACAGTTGGAATACTGATCCGCCTGGTAATTCTCGGCGAAGATGTCCCGCCCGGAGTAGAGCCGGGAGTCGTAGTCCAGCCCGAACAGATTGCACAGAGTGGGCACGATGTCGGGGGTGTAGCAGGGGGTGTCCACCTCAATGGGGGTTTCGATGGCCCCGCTCCACATGAGCAGAGTGTTCTTATACCGGGAGGTGTCCCCCTCGCTGTCCTCAAAGCCCCGCAGCTCGTTGTAGTAGTCCGCGCCGCCCTTCTCCACCATCAGATAGGGGTAGTGATCGCCGGTCATGACGATGAGGGTGTCATCGGCGATACCCGCCGCCTCCAGCTTGTCCACCAGGTATTCCAGCGCCAGATCCAGCTCTATGTTGCAGGCCAGGTACGCCTGGGAGGTCTCGGACAGATTGGGGTACTTGGCCTCCACCGTCTCCCGGTGCTTCCGGGACATGGCGTTGCCCCCCCAGGAGTAATAGCCGTGGCCGCTCACCGTCATATAGTAGGCGTGGAAGGGCTTGCCGTTCTGGACGTAGTCGTTGATATAGCCGTCCACCGTGGCCTCCATCATCTCCAGATCGGAGTTGGGCCAGACAACGTGGGCCAGCTCCAGCCCATTGCCCACGCCCTTGTAGTCATAGCCGTAATTGCCCAGATACTTGTCCCGGCCGTAGTAAGTGTAGGTATGGTTGTGCCACGCGGGGACGGCGTACCCCTTGGCGGCGAACAGCTTGGCCAGGGTGTTGGGCATGGAGATGTCCGCGCTGGCGTTGGCGGCCAGCCCGCCGTTGACCCAGTTGGGGATGATGCCGGTGGTGACGGCGAACTCGCCGCCGCAGGTGGACTGGGTCCAGTCCGGCTGGTAGAAGTTGTGGAACACAAAGCCCTCGTGGGTAAGCTTGTAGAGGGTGGGGGTGAGCTCCTGATCAATGGCGTAGGGGGAGAAGCCCTCGGCGGTGAGCAGGATCAGGTTCTTGCCCTCAAACATCCCGGTGTACTGGTTTTTCTCCGAGGGGGTGAGGCTGGCCATATACTGGTGGATGTTCTGGATGGTCTGGTTGGACTCGCCCTCCGCCAGGGCGGCAAAGTCGATGTTCAGGGTGTTGGGCCCGGTGGGGATGGGCCGCTGAACCGTTCCCGCCGACGGGTCAGCGGAAGGATCAACGGTGGGGCCGGGGCTCGTGGGGGCGGGGGTGTCCGCCGGGTCGATGAGCTCGTGCAGGGGCGGGGCGGGGGTGCCCAGCAGGGCGTATTCCAGCTCTAGCCGCAGGGAGGTTATCACCCCAAAGTGGGGGATGGAGACGTTGGCGGTGTACTCATAGGTGTAGTACCGGGCCTCCGCCCCGAAGGCGGACAGGGCCCAGCCCCCCAGCTGGAAGATCACTAGGCCCACCGCCAGGATGATCCGGGTGAGACCGTCCTGGCCGTCCTCCTGGAACACCATTTGCCGTAAGAGGAGGTAGGCCACCAGCGGCACAAAGGACAGCAGGATGAAGGGGATCAGGCCCAGGATCACCGACGCCACGGTGGAGCCAAAGTCCCCGGTGACGTCCCCGGCCATGCCGCCCATGAAGCCCAGGCCGTAGTAGAGGTTGAAGGTGGCCCGGCAGCCCCGCTCCACGCAGAACAGCACCGTACCCAGCCCTAAGATCACCCCCCCGGCGACGCGGGCGGCGCCCTTCCAGGGCAGCAGATCCAGAAGGAGGAACAGCAGCAGCCCCGCCGCCAGGGAGAACAGCAGGATCCGCAGCAGGGCGATGTCAAAGAAGGGGGTGCTCCGGTCAAAGACCCGCAGCAGCAGCTCGTGATAGAGGAGGGCGGCGGGGAAGAACAGGGCGGACATCAGGGGGGAGCCGCCGGAGCGGGAACGCCGCCCGGTATGGCGGTAGGGGGCCGCCCGCTTTCCTTTGCGGGAATAGCTCATGAGAATCTTCACTTCCTATGGTATTTGCGGCAAAACTGGGGCGATTTGCCCTTTTATGTCTACCGGATTTTGCTTTCACATCATACCATAGGGGGTGGGAAATTGCAACGCTCTTGGGAAATTTAATAGAATCATCATAATTGTTCCAGCTGGGCCCCGGTGTAGTAGTGGGCCAGGATCTCCCGCCAGCCCTTGCCCTGCTTGGCCAGGGCGTTGGCCCCGTACTGGCTCAGCCCCACCCCGTGGCCGTAGCCGGTGACGGAGAAGGTGAACGCACCCTCTGCCTCCGCCACGTCAAAGGCGGTGGAGCGCAGGGAGAACAGCGACCGGGCCGCCCCGCCGGACAGCTCCGCGCCCCCCAGTTTCAGCGAGGCCACCCGGCCGGAGGCACTCCGGACGATATCCGTAAACCAGCCAGACGGCTCCCCGGACAGATCGCAGCCCAGGCCCGCCCCCTCCGCCAGGGCCCTCACCTCGTCCGCCGTGAGGGAGACGGTGGAGTGGTAGTTGGGCACCTCGTCCCCCTCGGGGCTGTCCACCGGCACCAGATAGGGCAGGGCGCGGCCCCACACCTCCTCCGCCCCGGCGGTGGAGCCCGCCGCCGACGAGAAGAACACCGCCTGGATGGGCGACCCGTTGTAGGTCAGCACCTGCCCGTCGGTGTCCGCCACCGCCCCGGCGATCTTCTGGGAGTAGGGCTGGGCGTTGGCCCCCCACTTTTGGGCGGCGTCCTCCGGGGTGAGGTAGGCCTGACAGCAGGCGGAGTCGGCGCAGATGTCCGCCCCGTCCTCGTGATGGCTCTGGGCGTTGAGCCGCCACAGGGCGTAGGTGCGGGCGCACACCGCCTGAGCCCGCAGGGCGTCCGGCTCAAAGGAGGCGGGCATCTCCGCCGCCACCACCCGCCACAGGTAGTCCCCCAGGGACATGGCGGCCACCGTGCCGTCCTTTTGCAGCACCCGGAGGGTGCGGGCACTGTCCCGCTCCCCGGGCGGGGGGAGGGTGGGGGCGGGGGATCGGGCCGGGGTGGGGACGGCGGGGAGGGTGGGGATATCCGGGTTGGCCGCCGCCCCCTCCCCCAAAGCCGCCAGCGAGAGCAGCATCAGGGCCAGGCTCAGGCAAAGCCCGGTGAGGAAGGGGGCGCGGAGCGCGCGCCATGCGTCCTGATTTCGCAAGTTCAACACCTCAAAAATTCAAAATTCGGGGAGCCGCGGGGGAAGGAAGTTGAAATTCCAAGAGGTTTGTAAAATCCCAAAGACAAATTTGAATTGACTTGAATGGGAAGTTGCGATATAATGGAGTTTATCACCATCAAACAATTGGGACACGGTAAGGAGGCGGGTCGTCTTGGACATGAACATTTATGAGTCGCTGGTGAAGGCGCAGCGGAAGGCGGTAGAACAGTACAATTCGTCGGTGGATTTCATTCAAGGGATATGCGGGGAGTTTGAGAAGTATACCCAGATCTCCCCCCGGTACTACGAGAAATACAACGTGAAGCGGGGTCTGCGAAACCAGGACGGCACCGGCGTCATGGCCGGGGTTACCCTCATCGGCGACGTGAAGGGCTATGTCATGCAGGATGGGGAGAAGGAGCCCGCCCCCGGCCAGCTCTTTTACCGGGGCATCGACATTGAGGATCTGATCCGGGGCTTCACCGCGGAGGGCCGCTTCGGGTTTGAGGAGACGGCGTACTTACTCATGTTCGGCGGCCTGCCCACCCCGGCGGAGCTGGAGCAGTTCCAGGACATCCTGTCCTACTACCGGGATCTGCCCCCCAACTTCACCGAGGACATGATCCTCAAGGCCCCCAGCGCGGACGTGATGAACAAGCTGGCCCGGTCGGTGCTGGCGCTGTACTCCTACGACCCGGATCCGGACAACAACAGCCTGCCGGTGGAGATGCTCCAGGCCCTGCGGCTCATCGCCCGGTTCCCGGTGATCGTGGCCCACGCCTTCGCCGCCAAGCAGCACTATTTCGACCGGAAGTCCCTGTACCTCCACCGGCCCCAGCCCGGGCTGTCGGTGGCGGAGAACTTCCTCTACTCCGTCCGGCACGACACCCAGTTCACCCCGGAGGAGGCCCGCCTGCTGGATCTCTGCCTGGTGCTCCACATGGAGCACGGCGGCGGCAATAACTCCGCCTTCGCCTGCCGGGTGCTGTCCTCCTCCGGCACGGACATCTACTCCGCCATCTCCGCGGCGGTGGGCTCCCTGAAGGGCCCCAAGCACGGCGGCGCCAACCAGCGGGTGATGAAGATGTTCGGCGAGATCGAGGCCAACGTGAAGGACTGGAAGGACGAGGACGAGGTGGCCGCCTACCTCACCAGAATCCTGAAGAAGGAGGCGGGGGACGGATCCGGCCTGGTGTACGGCATGGGCCACGCCATCTACACCCTGTCCGACCCCCGGGCGGTGATTTTGAAGCGGTTCGCCAAAAAGCTGGCGGCGGACAAGGGGATGCTGGACGAGTTCGAGCTGTTCGAGACGGTGGAGAAGCTCACCCCCGACCTGTTCCACGCCATCACCGGCCAGGAGAAGGCCATGTGCGCCAACGTGGATATGTACTCCGGCCTGGTGTATAAGATGATGGGCATCCCCCCGGAGCTGTACACCCCCCTGTTCGCCATCGCCCGCATTGTGGGCTGGTGCGCCCACCGGGTGGAGGAGATCTACAATCCCTACGGGCGGATCATCCGCCCGGCCTACAAGGCGGTGGCCCCCCGGCGGGAGTTCGTGCCGCTGACGGAGCGGGGATAAAAGAGCATAAAATAAAAGCGCCCCGCCCGGATTTTCCGGGCGGGGCTTTGTCCGTGCTCAAGCGGGGGCGTCCTCCCCCGGATCCTCCAGCCGGTAGCCCACCTTCCGCAGGGTGGCGATGGACGCCCGGGAGCCCAGGTAGAACAGCTTCTTGCGCAGGAAGGAGATATACGCCTCCAGGTTGTTGTCCTCCGCGCCGCCCCACAGCGTCTCCAAAATTTCCCCCTTGGGGCACACCGCCCCAGGCCGGGACATCAGCAGCCTCAGCAGCTCGTACTCCTTGGGGGACAGCTGCACCGACTTCTCCCCCCGGCACAGAGAGTGGGAGGCGGCGTCCAGCCGCAGGTCGGCGAAGGCGGGCTCCAATCGGGCGGGGGCCTCCCCCTGCCGCCGGGTGAGAGCCCGGATCCGGGCCAGCAGCTCCTCCGGGGCGAAGGGCTTGGTCATGTAGTCGTCCGCCCCGCAGTCCAGCCCCTCCACCTTGTCCGCCACCCCCGTCCGGGCGGTGAGCATCAAAATGGGCAAGGGGTTCCCCTCTTCGCGGAGGGCCCGGCATACCCCGAACCCGTCCAGCCCGGGCAGCATCACGTCCAGCACCGCCAGGCCGTAGTCCCCCGAGCGGGCCCGGGCCAGCCCTGTGGGGCCGTCCGCCTCCGTGTCCGCCTGGTAGCCCCCGTCCCGCAGCAGCTGGGCCAAGGCCTCCGCCAGCCGGGGTTCGTCCTCCACCACCAGGATTTTCATGGCCGTCCCTCCCGTCAAAGCATGGTCACCGTGCCGGAGGACACGGCGTAGGCAATGCCGTCGCTCCCCGCCACCAGCAGGGCGAAGCGGCCGTCCACCCCCCGGGCCGTGCCGGTGCGGGGGCCGTCCGGGGCGTCGAAGGACACCCGGCGGCCCAGAGTGATGCAGTGGGCCCGGTAGTCCTCCAGGTAGCCGGCCCGCTGTTCCGGAAAGTCCCGCACCAGTTTATCCAGGGCGGTGAGCAGGCAGACGGCCAGGCGGTTTTGCTCCACGGGGAAACCCTCCAGGGCCAGGGAGGTGGCGATATCCCCCAGGCCCTGGGCCTGGAAGGTTTCGGCGGTCTGGCTCATGTTGACCCCGATACCGGCCACCACATAGTCCGGCTCGCCGCTCTCCCCCAGGAAGGACAGCTCGGTGAGGATGCCGCACAGCTTCCTGCCGTTGAGGTAGAGGTCGTTGAGCCACTTGATCCGGACGGGGGCGCCGCTGGCCCGCTCCACCCCGTCCCGGGCCGCCACCCCCACCCAGCCCGTCAGGGTGAGCAGATCCTCCAGCCGGGTGAATCGGGGCCGCAGCAGCACCGACAGGTACAGACCCTCCCCCCGGGGGGACTGGAAGGAGCGGCCATGGGTGCCTCGGCCCCCGGTCTGCTCCTGGGCGATGAGGACGGTTCCGGTGGGCGCTCCCGCCGCGGCACGGGCCTTCAGCCGGGTGTTGGTGGAGTCCACCACCGATTCCACCAGAACCTTGCCCGCGAACAGGCTGTCCGGGGGCAGCTGGGCGGAGATATACGCTGCCGACAGCGCCGGGGGCGGCCCCGCCAGGGAGTACCCCTTCCGGGTAGAGGATCGGATGGGCCAGCCCGCCTGCCGGAGGGCCTCGATCTCCTTCCAGACCGCCGCCCGGGTGACCCCCAGCGTCCGGCTCATCTCCTCTCCGGAGATGTGACCCTTGGCCCCGGCCAGCAGTACCGCCACCTGTTCTCTGTCCATGAAGATTCCCCCTTGGAAAGGGGCGGCCCCAACCGTTGAGGCCGCCCTTTTCTTTATTGCTCGTCCAGCTTATCCACCAGGGCGAAGGAGACGGAGATCTCCGCCCCACCCCGCACCACGACGCAGTGAAACTCCTCGTCCAGGCCGGAGCGGTAGATGGCCCGGAGCAGATCCGTCAGGGTGGACACCGGCCGCCCATTGGCGGACACGATAAGATCCCCCGGGCGCAGGCCCGCCTCCCGGGCGGGCACGTCCCGCTCCACCTCTTTGACCTGGATGCCGGTTCGCCCGTCCACCGCCGACTCAAAGCAGGTGACGCCGATGGAGGGCCGCCAGCTCTTGCCGGTGGCCAGGATCCGGTTCACAAAGGGGAGAATGTCGGAGATGGGCAGAGCCAGACCGATGTTCTCCAGCACCGCCGCGTCCTCCAGATCCTCGTTGTTCTCCCGCATCAGGCCGGTGATCTTGGCGGAGGTGATGCCCACCACCTGGCCCTGCTGGTTCACCAGCGCTCCGCCGGAGTTGCCCGGGTTCAGGGCGGCGGAGGTCTGGATCATGCCCAGGCCCCGGCTGTTCACCTCGTCCTCCCGCTCCAGGGCGGAGACGATGCCCTCGGTCATGGTGCCCGTCAGGTAGCCCAGAGGGTTGCCCACGGCGTACACCGAGTCGCCCACCGCCAGCTGATCGGAGTCCCCCAGCGAGGCGGGGGTGAGGCCCAGGCCCTCTCCGTCAAACTTCAGCACGGCCACGTCGAACTTCTCGTCGAAGCCGATGACGCGGGCGGGGTAGCGGCCCCGGGTGCGGTCGGTGAGCAGCATGACCTCCACCGTGTCGGTCTCCTCCACGATGTGGTAGTTGGTGAGGACGTAGCCCGAGTCGGTGACCACCACGCCGGTGCCGGAGAAGGCCCCCAGAGATCCTTCTGAGGTGGCCTCAAGATAGACGATGCTGGGCAGCACCGTCTCGTGCACCTCCCGGCCGGACAGGGCGGGCCCGGACAGGGGCTCCACCGACAGCTGCACCGCCGGATCGGGTGTCCCCCAGGGCAGATCGTCGGGCGACCAGCGGCTGGGGGCGCTGGGGAGCTGCCAGCTCCGGTGGGGGGGCGGATCCCCGAAGGAGTCCGGAATCTGCACGTCGGCCAGCAGTCCGGCCAGCCCGTTCACCGCCCAGAAGCTGATCCCGCCCAGCAGGGCCAGGCACAGCACAAGGCTCACCGCCGTCACCAGCCAGCGCCGGAGGGAACGGCGCGGCCGCCTGGGGGCGGGGCGGCGGGAGGCCGCCGGATTGGGCACCGGGGGCGGCTGGGCGCCAACGCCCCTGGGCCAGCGGGGGGAGAGATAGTTATCCATGGAAAACCTCCTTGGGGGAGAGGAGTAGGGGAGGGGCAAGGATCTCGCCTTCGGCTCGGTCGTGCGGTGGACGTGTGCCACCGGCACACACCGCCACCGCCCCTACATATTCGCCTTTCAGACACGGCATTATTATGCCCGGGTCAGGGTAAATGTGAACTTCGTTACCCCGTCCTCACTGGTACAGGTGATGGTCTCCTTGTGGCTGTTGAGGATGGTTTTGACGATATACAGCCCCAGGCCCACCCCGTCCCGGTCGGCGGAGCGGGAGTGATCCGTCTTGTGAAACCGGTCGAAGATCAGGGAAAGCTCCTCGGTTGGGATGGTGTCCCCCTGGTTGCTGATGGTGATGGTGGCCTTGGGGCCCCTGGCGGACACACAGGCCCCCAGCACGCCCCCCTCCCGGGAGAACTTAATGGCGTTGTCCAGCAGGTTATAGCACACCTGGGTGATGGCGTCCTGATCCCCCCACACGGGCACCGGCTCGTCGGGGAGTTGGGCGTCCACCTCCAGATGCTTGGCGTTCACCTTGTCCTCCAGGGTCACCAGGGTTCGCACCAGGGTCTCGCTGATGTCGAACTGCTGCTGGGCGGCCCGCTCGTCCGACTGGAGGCGGGACAGATCCAGCATGGAGCGCACCAGCCGGGACAGCCGCCGGGTCTCCGACGAGATGATCTCCAGGTAGTGCCGCTCCTGCTCCGGCGGAATGGTGCCGTCCAGGATGCCGTCGGCAAAGCCGGCGATGGTGGTCATGGGGGTTTTCAGCTCGTGGGACACGTTGGCCACGAACTCGGTGCGCCGCTGCTCGCTCTTGGACAGGGAGTCGGCCATGGCGTTGAAGGCCTCGGCCAGCTCCCCCACCTCGTCCCGGCGGGGGCCCACGTCCACCCGCACGTCCAGCTCACCCAGGCCGAACTGCCGGGCGGCGGCGGCGATCTCCCGGATGGGCTGGGCCAGGCGCATACTGGTCACCGAGCTGATGATGGCGGCGATGAGGATGACCGCCAGGGCGGTCACCAGCAGGATGGCGGACAGATCCTGCCACATCCCGCTGATGTTGGAGGCGGCGCAGGACACCAGCACCAGTCCCTGGAGATGGCCGGTGCTGCTGTTCACCGGCAGGCCCACCAGATACCGGGGCTCGCCGTACAGCCCCCCCAGGGTGCTCATGCCCACATAGGGCCCGGAGGCCAGCCCCGCCGCCATGTCCCCGGGGATCTCCTCATATTGCAGGCCGTCCAGCTGGCTGTCGCCGGCGGTGGCATAGAGGATGACGCCCTCCGGAGTGGTGACGATCACATGGGAGTCGGACACCTTGGCCACCGAGCTGAGGTAGCCCTGGAAGGCCGGGGTCTGCCACACCAGCCCCCCCTGGCCGGAGGTGAGCACGGAGTCGGAGGTGAACTGGGCGATATACCGGGCGTTGCGCTCCAGGGTGTCCTTTTTCTCCCGGATGGTGTACTGGTAGCTCAGGGTGGCGAAGGAGGCCCCCAGCATGAGGAAGGACAGCAGCACCATGCCCACCATGGTGGCGAACTGGCGGCCGTACATGGTTTTCATCCGTTGGTGACCTCAAACTTATAGCCCACGCCCCAGACGGTTTTCAGGCTCCACTGATCGGACACGCCCTCCAGCTTCTCCCGCAGGCGCTTGATGTGCACGTCCACCGTGCGGGAGTCCCCGAAGTAGTCGAAGCCCCACACCTCGTCCAGCAGCTGGTTCCGGGTAAACACCCGGTTGGGGGCGGCGGCCAGGTGGTAGAGCAGCTCCAGCTCTTTTGGGGGGGTGTCCACCCGCTTGCCGTCCACCAGCAGCTCGTAGGAGTCCAGGTTCACCACCAGCTTGTCGAAGGACAGCCGCTTTTCCGGCTGCTCCTCCTCCCCGAAGCGGCGCAGCACGGCGTGAACCCGGGCCACCACCTCCTTGGCCTCGAAGGGCTTGGTGATGTAGTCGTCCGCCCCCATCTCCAGGCCGTTCACCTTGTCCTCCAGCTCGCCCTTGGCGGTGAGCATGATGATGGGGGTCTTGGAGGTCTCCCGGATCTTCCGGCACACGGACCAGCCGTCCAGCCCGGGGAGCATGATGTCCAGCAGCACCAGATCGGGCTGCACCTGCTGGAACTTCTCCAGCCCGGCCAGGCCGTCCCCGGCCACGTGGCAGGTCATGTCCTCCTTCTCCAGGTAGAGCCGGAGCAGGTCGGCGATGTTCTTGTCGTCCTCCACAATCAAAATCGTGCGGGGCATGAAAGCACACCCTTTCTCAAAATACATTGTGTAGGGGAGGGGCTTGCCCCTCCCGCCTTGAAGGGTCAAAAACCCTTTCCCCAGGAGGGGGCGTTGAGCCCCGGTGGGGATCGCCTAACGCCGACCGAGCCGAAGGCGAGAATCAAGCCCCTCCCCTACGATATTATAAACCGGCTCCTGCCAAATTTCCACAGATTTTTGTGAACACGGCGAACCCTACAGCACGTGGCTCCGATCCACCCCGATCACCGGGCGCAGCCCCGGCTCCAGCTCCTCCAGCCGGCGGGTGAGGGCGGCGCGCACCTCCTCGTCGGTGAGGGCCACGTCATAGGGGGCCACCACGTCGAAGGAAACCTCCCCCTCCGGGGTGCGGCGCAGATCGTGGATGGTGGCGGCGGGATCCAGCTCCCGGGCGGCCTGGGAGGCCAGGGACAGCAGCCGCCGGGTATAGGGATCCTCCGGCTCCACCGGATCCAGGTGGATCACCGCCTCCAGCCCGAACCGCTCCCCCAGCTCCCGCTCGATGTGATCGATGACGTCGTGCACCTCCACCAGCCCGCTCCGGGCGGGCACCTCGGCGTGGACGGACATCATCCGCCGCCCGGGGCCGTAGTCGTGGATGACCAGATCGTGTATGCCCAGCACGGGGGGGTGAGACAGGATCAGGGCCTCAATGTCCGCCACCACGTCGGGGTCGGGCTGGGCGCCCAGCAGGGGGTCGATGGTGTCCCGGGCGGCGGACCAGCCAGCCCGCAGGATGAACACCGCCACCGCCAGCCCCAGCCAGCCGTCCAGATTGATGTGGGTGAGGCGGGAGATGACCAGCCCCACCAGCACCGCGGAGGTGGCCAGGGCGTCCGTCCGGGCGTCCAGGGAGGCGGCGTTCAGGGCGGCGGAGTCCGTCTTCCGGCCCAGGGCGCCGTTGAACCAGCCCATCCACAGCTTCACCAGGATGGACGCGATGAGCACCCCCGCCGCCAGGGGGGTGAGGGCTGTGGTTTCGGGCTGGAGGATCTTGTCCACCGAGCTTTTGCCCAGCTCCACCCCCACCAGCAGGATGAGCAGGGACACCGCCAGCCCCGCCAGATACTCGATCCGGCCGTGGCCGAAGGGGTGCTTGGCGTCCGCCCGCTGGCCCGCCATGCGGAAGCCCGCCAGCGTCACCACCGAGCCGGCGGCGTCGGACAGGTTGTTGAAGGCGTCGGCGGTCACCGAGATGGCCCCGGTGAGCAGGCCGGCCAGGAGCTTGCCCCCGAACAGCAGCAGGTTCAGCCCCACCCCGATCCCTCCGGCGGCCAGGCCGCAGCGGCGGCGGACAACCGGATCGGAGGGGTTGCTGCCCTCGGGGAGGATGCGGCGCAGAATGGCGTTGAACACGGTGGAACCCTCCGATCAGTATCAATTGTTTCATGGTATTGTGGACGACGGTACGCAGGCGTGCAGGGGCGCGCGTCCTAATTATATACAGGGGACGGGCCCAGGCATACCTACCGGCCCATCAGCTCCTTGGCCTGCTTGCCGGTGATGTGCTCCGGGGCCAGCTCTACCATGAGGAAGCGATCCCAGGAGCCGTCGATCTCCGCCGCCCGCTCCGCCTCAAAGCCGGGGCGGTATTTGGCGCACAGCGCGTCGATGGAGCGGCGCTTCTCAACCGGATCGCCCACCACCCGGGCGGTTCCGAACACGATGACCGAGCGGAAATAGCTGGTGTACTCCTCCGGCACAATCCTGTCCTGATCGATGACACAGAAGGAGACCCGGCTGTCCGCCCGGATGGCGTCCAGCTTGTGGCCCGCCATGGCGAAGTGGAAGTAGAGCTTCCCATCCAGCCGCACATAGCTCAGGGGCACCGCGTAGGGGCAGCCCCCGTCCCCAATGACGGCCAGCACGCCGGACGTGCCCCGATCCAGCACCGCGGCGCACTCCTCCGGGGTGAGGGCCTGCTTAAACCTTCGCATCTGTCTCATGTGGGTTCCTCCTCTGTTTGAAAACTGCCTGGACGGTTCGCCCAGGCAGTTTAAGTTTGGTTACGAGCTTGGGCGGCAGGCCCGGACGATGGACAGGGGCGGCACCGCCCGGGGCAGCCTCATGCGAAACTCCATCCGGGGATGGCGGGGCTCCGTCAGGGGCTGGCCGTCCGGATCCTCCATCATAGGGGCGGTCAGGGGGAAGGCGGCCACGTCCGGCCCCACCACCTCGATCTCGTCCCCGGCGGCAAACTTGTTCCGCAGGGACAGCAGGGCGTTCCCCTCGTCATCGCAGGCCAGCACCACCGCCAGCACCTGCCAGTCCCGGATGTACCGGGCGTCCTGGGTATACTGCCCGGGCTGCCCGAACCAGAAGCCGGTGGAGTAGTGCCGGTGGCTCACCTTGTCCACCTCGGCGCGCCAGACGGGCTCCAGCGGCACCCCCTCCGCCGCCGCGTCCACGGCGTGGCGGTAGGCGGCGGTGGTCATGGCGGCGTAGTAGGCGCTCTTGGCCCGGCCCTCGATCTTCAGCGAGTGCACCCCCGCCGCCATCAGCTCCGGGATGTGGTCGATCATGCACATATCCCGGCTGTTGAGGATGAAGGTCTCGCCGTTCTCCTCGAACACGGGGAAGTACTCCCCGGGGCGCTTCTCCTCCACCAGGGCGTACTTGTAGCGGCAGGGCTGGGCGCAGGCGCCCCGGGCGGCGTCCCGCCCGGTCATATAGTTGGACAGCAGGCAGCGGCCCGACCAGGACACGCACATGGCCCCGTGGACAAAGACCTCCACCTCCAGGCCCCTGGGGGCTTTCGCGCGGATCTCCGCCACCTCGTCCAGGGACAGCTCCCGGGCCAGGATCACCCGGGAGGCCCCCAGCTCCTGCCATACCCGGGCCATCTCGTAATTGGTGATGCCGGTCTGGGTGGACATATGCACCTGCACGTGGGGGGCGTGCCGTTTGCACAGGGCCAGCACGTCCACCCCGGCGGCGATGACTGCGTCCGCCCCGATGGCGTCCAGGTATTCCAGGTACTTGGGCAGGCGGGCGACCTCGTCGTTCCGGGCCAGGGTGTTGCAGGTCACATGGACGCGCACCCCTTTTGCGTGGGCAAGCCGTACCGCCTCCGCCAGTCCGTCCCGGTCGAAGTTGCCGGCGAAGGCCCGCATCCCGAAGGCGTCCCCCGCCAGGTACACCGCGTCCGCCCCGTAGGCCAGGGCCATGTCCAGCCGCTCCCGATCCCCGGCGGGGGAGAGCAGCTCCGGCTTACCCATTGCCGGCGGCGGCAAAGCGATCCAGCTTGGCCTGGTGCTCCGCCAGGGTGCGGCTGTACTCGTGCTGCTTCGTCTCCGGGTTCAGGGCGTAGTAATAGTAGTTGGTGCTGTCCGGATCCATGGCGGCCAGCAGGGAGGTCATGCCCGGGTTGGAGATGGGCCCCTTGGGCAGGCCCGCGTACTTGTAGGTGTTGTAGGGGGAGTCGATGGCCTTATCCGCCTCGGTGGGCACCTTGCCGCCGTTGAGGTAGGCCAGGGTGGCGTCGATCTGGAGCAGGCCCACCGTCTCCGCCTCCGGGTGCTCCAGCCGGTTGTAGATGACGGAGGAGATCTGGCGGTAGTCGCTGCGCTCGTCGGTGTTGGTGCCGTCCGTCTCCTTCTCGATGAGGGAGGCGATGGTGACGACGTCGTGGAGGGAGTAGGCGGGGGCGTTCTCCCCCTCCCCGGCAAAGCGATCCAGATACTGATCCATCTTGGCGTCGAAGTTCACCAGCATCTTGTTGAGCACGTACTTGGGGTTCTCCCCCAGCTCAAAGGTGTAGGTGTCCGGGAACAGGTAGCCCTCCAGCCGGTGGTAGTCCCCCAGGGGGACGCCCTGGAGCCAGTCGAAGGCGTAGTCCCAGTTGGCGGACATATCCCGGAGCCTGTCCACCGAGGCCACCCCCCGTTTATCCAGCAGCTCGAAAAGCTGGTCGATGGTGTAGCCCTCGGGGATGGTGAGGTCGATGGTCTTCCGGGTGGTGGACGACGAGCCCATGTTGGACACCAGCGCCCGGTAGTCCATCTCGGTGTCCAGGGTGTAGGTGCCCGGGGCGATCTTGTCCTCGGCGTGGGAGAACCAGGCGTAGAGCTTGAACAGGAATTTGTACTCGATGAGGCCCTCCTCCTCCAGAGTGTCCACCACCTGGCTGAACTGGGTGTCCTCGTCGATGGTGATCTCCACCGACACGGCCTCCTTGTTCAGGCCCAGCAGGTCGCAGGCCCACACCCAGCCCAGGGTGGCCAGGATGGCGGACAGGCCGATGACCAGCAGCACGTATAAAAAGGCCCCGGCCACCCGGGCGCCGGCGCTGCGTTTCAGCCGGGAGGAGCGCCGGGGGCGGCGCTGGGAGGGGGACTGACTGCTCTGACCCCGCTCGGGGCGGTCGTAATTATAGCGCTCCCGGCCGCTCTGATCGCGCTGGGAGCGGCCGCGGTCGCCTGACCCGCGGGGGGCGGCGCGTCTGCCTTCTGCCATTTGCTTCACTCCTTACGATAGGATGGCCCGGGGAAACCGGGGGTGGGGCGGCGGGAACCCCTTTCCCGCCCGCCGCATAGTATGACCCAGAAACGGGAACGGAAGCCAAACCGGCCGCCGGGCCCGTCGGCTTCGAGGATCCGCTCCGGCGCCGGGGGAACCCGACGTCCGAGCCGGTCTCCGAGACCGGACAAATCTTCAGTGAGGTGACAAAATCATGTGTTGTGGTAACAATGGTGGTTTCGGCGGGGGCTGCTGGTGGATCATCATCCTGATCCTCCTGCTGTGCTGCTGCTGCGGCAACGGGAACAGCTGGGGCGGCAACAACAACGGTTGCTGCTGCTGCTGTGGCGGTAACAACAACGGCTGCGGCTGTGGCTGCGGCAACAACAACTGCGGCTGCAACGACGGTTGCTGCTAACCAGAAGCGCGGAGCGCCCGGGAGCAGGTGACTAAGACCCGGAGCGGAGCGAAAACCCAGAGGGGCCGCAGGCCCCGGCGGGTTTTTGCGAAGTCGGAGGGGCTTAGGCGCCGTCGCGAAGGGCGCACAGCGTGACAATGCCGCGGGCGCAATACCATACCCAACAGGCGGAGGGCGCAAGCCCTCCGCCCCCGTTATTCCTCAATCAGGACGAGCTTTACCGGCACGTCGAACTCCTCCCGGGGCATATGCTCCACCAGCCGCCCCCGGCGGCACACGCACACCGTAAAGCCGGGGAAGTCCACCAGCCAGCGGTCGTAATACCCCCCGCCCCAGCCCAGGCGGTAGCCCTCCCGGTCGCACATGAGGTGGGGGATCAGGGCCGTCTCGATCTCCCCCTTGGGGATGATGGGGCAGTCCCCGTCCGGCTCGGGGATGCCGAACCGGTTGGGGACAAGCCGATCCAGATCCAGCACTTGCCGGGCCTCCATCCCCCGGTGGGGCAGCACCACCGGCAGGGCCACCCGCTTGCCCATATCCAGCAGGGCCCGGATCAGGGGCACGGTGTCCGGCTCCCGGCCGGTGCCGTAAAAGGCCATCACGGTGCTTGCCGCCTCCACCTGGGGGAGGGCCAGGAACCGCTCAAACAGCGCCCCCGCCTCCACCTGGGGCAGGGCGGCGGCGTGGCGGCGCAGCTCCTCCTTGCGCTCCTTGACCGTCATGCGCCGTAGTGGAGGTCGCCGTGGACGCGGCAGGCGGCGGGGATGCCCGCCAGCTGCTCCGCCAGAGCCAGGGCGAAGTCGAAGACGGTGCCGGGGGCCTGGCTGGTGATCAGCTTGCCCTGGATCACCACCGCCTGATCCATCTGGGGGGAGGCGCCGGCCTGGGCCAGCTCCCCCTCCATGCCCGGGTAGCACACGCAGGGCACGCCCTTGGGCAGCAGGCCCGCCCGGGCCAGCAGGGTGGGGGCGGCGCAGATGGCGGCCAGCCAGATCTCGGGATCGCCCGCCGCCTGGCGGATCAGGGCCATGGCGGCGTCGCTGCTCTCCATGGAGGCCACGCCCCCCATGCCGCCGGGGAGCACCACCATGTCGCCCGCCTCCAGCGTGACGTTGTCCACGGACAGGTCGGCCTTCACCGTGATGCCGTGGGATCCGGTGACAAAGTCCCCGCCGATGCCCGTCAGGGCCACGGCCACATCGGCCCGGCGCAGCACGTCCGCCGTCACCAGGGCCTCGGCCTCCTCGAAGCCTTCGCCCAGCAGAATATAAACCATTCCGGTTCCACCTCTCCACATGATATCATCTTGTAAACGTCTATTTCCCGCGGATCCGGGCCCCCGCCGCCGACGCCAGGAACAACGGCAGCTTGGCCATCCGGCCCGCCCGGGAGGGCTGCTTCATCAGCCGGTAGAGCCACTCCAGCCCCAGCTTCTGGAACTGCTCCGGGGCCCGCTCCACCTTGCCGGCGAACACGTCCAGGGAGCCGCCCAGCCCGATGAGCAGCCGGGCCCCCGTCTCCGCCCCGTGGGCGGCGATCCACTTCTCCTGCTTGGGGAAGCCCAGGCACACGAACACCACGTCCGCCCGGGCGTCCCGGATCTTCCGCACCACCGGGCCGTCCTCCTGGAAGTAGCCGTCGTGGGTGCCGCAGATCACAAGCCCGGGGTGGGCGGCCTGGAGGTGGACGGCGGCCTGCTCCGCCACGCCGGGGGCGGCCCCCAGCAGGAACAGCCGCCTGCCCGTCTCCGCCATGCGGCCCATGAGGGCGGCGGCGAAGTCGATGCCGGGCACCCGGCCCTTCAGGGGGCGGCCCAAAATTTTGGCGGCGTGGATGATGCCGATCCCGTCGGGTATGACCAGATCGGCGTCCGCCAGAATCCGGGCGTACTCGGGATCCTTTCCGGCGCACTGGACGATCTCCGGGTTGGGGGTGGCGGCCAGATGGGGGCCGTCCTCCTCCAGCAGAGCCATGGCCCGCTCCACCGCCTCGTCCAGCGTCACATTGTCAAAGGCCACGCCCAGCACGTCTACCCGCACGGCCATCCCTCCTGTGTTCCGTCCATAATCTGATACAATCTTATACAGTTTAGCACAAGCCGGGGAAAAAGTCTATTTAATAATTTGTGAACAGAGGCGCCCCCCGGCGTCCGGGCGGAAGCCGCGCCGGGGACGGGGGGCGGGAGGTGCGGAGTTCAGCGGATCTTCCGGGCCTCCAGGTAGAACCGTTTGTCGTGGGGCTCTCCCATGGAGAAGGTCTTGCGGGGCAGGGCCCCCTCGTGTATGACCGTAGGGAACAGCTCCCGCTTGTCCATGGGGGGCAGGAGGAAGGCCAGGTTGCCGGGGCGGGCGGCGAACTCCCGGGCCACGGCCTCCCCGTGGATGTAGTCCACCCGGCCCTTGTGGGACATCAGATAGTCGTCCAGGAAGCCCTGGAGAGCTCCCACGGGCAGTTGGGCGGCGGAGCGGGGCAGGGTGATCACGCCCTCCCCACCGGCGGAGACGTACCGCAGGGACAGGCCGTCCTCCACCGACCCCGCCCCCCGGCGGGCGCCGGGGAAGGCCCGGATCAGGGCGTCCAGCAGGGCGTCCGGCTCGGTGTGGAACACCACCCGGTGGATGGGCTCGAACCCCAGGCTGTCGTCGTGGAGGTTCACCAGCTCGCACAGGGTGAACCGGGCGGGGAGGGAGTCCCACTTTTCCGGCGGGTTGAGCCGCTTCTGCCGCTCGTAGCACTCCTTGGCGGTGGCCAGGGAGTGGTTGCCGTCCCCCACGGCGAACAGCATGACGGGCTGGCGCTCCGTGCCATACCGGGCGTTGAAGGCGGCGGGCTGGGCCAGGGCGGACAGCGCCCCGGCCACCTGGGCCAGCTGGGCCTCGCCTAAACGCCAGCCCTTCAGGTGGCCCCCCCGCTCCATCAGGTCGAAGTCATACAGCAGCTCCATGGAAGCGGTCTGGGCCGCCAGAGGCTCAATGACGGTGCGGCCGGGGTCGTCGGTGAGCAGCATGGCATGGGGCAGTTCGATGGGGGCGTTCTTCCGCACCGCCACCCGGGGCGGTATGCGGGGCATGACCACCCCTTCGGTGGCCCGGATGAGGGCGTCGGAGCCGGGCTCATAGTCGTAATCCTTGAGATCCGCCATGCCCACCAGCCCCCGGCGCACCTTGCCGTTGTCCAGGGTGCGCTCCACGTAGATCAGGGCCCCGGGCAGGGTTTTAAACCGGCCCTCCCGGACGTACCGGGCCATGGTGGCGTTGATGTCCATGATGTCCATCTCCACCTGGGGGCCGTCCAGGCTGCTCTCGGGCAGGATGAGCCGCAGGGCGGAGGGGGCCCGGCCTACCCGCTCCTCCACCCGCTGCCAGTACTCGGGTTGGGAGGTGTACTGATCGCAGGCCACCACGGCCCACTTGTCGTAGTCGCAGCCCTGGGGCAGCAGGATGTCGGCGGGGCGGAAGGGGAGGTTGGTGAAATCAGCTTTCATGGCGAAAACCTCTTTTCAAAGGAAGATGTGCGTTACAGGGCGGCCTTGATGGCGTGGAGCAGATCGTCAAACTCCTCAAAGGCGGGGATGTGGGGATAATCCGCCTTGATCTGGGGGGTGGATTTGAACAGGAAGCCCGCCTTGCCCGCCTGGATCATGGCCAGGTCATTGAAGCTGTCCCCGGCGGCGATGGTGTCGAAGCCGCAGGACTGGAGGGCCTTCACCGTGGTGAGCTTGGACTTGGCGCACCGCATTTTGTAGCCGGTGATCTCGCCGCTCGACCCCACCTCCAGGGTATTGCAGAACAGGGCGGGCCAGCCCAGCTTGGCCATGAGGGGCTTGGCGAACTGCTCGAAGGTGTCGCTCAAAATCACCACCTGGGTGAGTTGGCGCAGCTCGTCCAAAAACTCCTTTGCCCCGGGAAGGGGATCGATTTTCGCGATGACGGCCTGGATCTCGCTGAGGCCCAGCCCATGCTCGCGCAGCACGCCCAGCCGCCAGGTCATGAGCTTGTCGTAGTCGGGCTCGTCCCGGGTGGTGCGGGCCAGCTCCGGGATGCCGCTGGCCTGGGAAAAGGCGATCCAGATCTCGGGAACCAGGACGCCCTCCATATCCAAACAGACGATGTTCATGGCGATCTTCCTTTCCTTGGACGTTACAGGGTTTTCAGGAACCGCTCCAGCCGGTTCAGCGCCTCCGCCAGGTCGTGCATGGAGGCGGCGTAGCACGCCCGGACAAAGCCCTCGCCGCCGGGGCCGAAGGCGTTGCCGGGGATCACCGCCACCCGCTCCGCCGCCAGGAACCGGTCGCAGAACTCCTCGCTGGAAAGGCCGGTGGACTTGACGCAGGGGAAGGTGTAGAACGCGCCCAGGGGCTCGAAGCAGTCCAGCCCCAGCTTGCGGAAGCCGTCCACCAGGAACCGGCGGCGGCCGTCGTACTCGTCCCGCATGGCGTCGATGTCGCCGTCCCCGTGATCCAGGGCCTCGATGGCGGCGTACTGGCTGGTGGTGGGGGCGGACATGATGCCGTACTGATGGAGCTTGGTCATGGCGGAGATCAGGGGCTTGGGCCCGCACACGTAGCCCAGCCGCCAGCCCGTCATGGAGTACGCCTTGGAGAAGCCGTTCACCACCACGGTGCGCTCGTGCATATCCGGCAGGTTGGCCATGGACACGTGCCGCCCGCCGTAGGTCAGCTCGGCGTAGATCTCGTCGGAGATCACCACGATGTCGGTGCCCCGGAGCACGTCGGCCAGGGCCTCCAGATCGGCCCGCTCCATGACGCCGCCGGTGGGGTTGCAGGGGAAGGGCAGCACCACCGCCTTGGTTTTGGGCGTAATCGCGGCCCGCAGTTCGTCGGCGGTGAGGCGGAACTGGTGCTCCGCCTTGGTCTCCACCAGCACGGGCACGCCGTGGGCCATGGACACCAGGGGGCCGTAGCACACGAAGGAGGGGGTGGGGATGATCACCTCGTCCCCCGGCTCAATGAGGGCGCGGAAGGTGAGATCCAGGCCCTCGCTGCCCCCCACCGTCACCAGGATCTGGCCCACGGGGGCGTAGTCCAGGTCAAACCGGCGCTTCAGATACCGGGAGATGGCGGAGCGCAGATCGGACAGGCCCGCGTTGGGGGTGTACTTGGTGAAGCCCTTCTCCAGGGAGAAGATGCCCGCGTCCCGGATGTGCCAGGGGGTGGGGAAGTCGGGCTCCCCGATGCCCAGGGAGATGCCCCCCTCCATGCCCTGTAACAGATCAAAATATTTCCGGATGCCGGAGGGCTGGATATCCTGCACCCTGCGGCACATGATCCTGCTGTAGTCCATTATTCAAACACGAACCTTTCCTCCTGAACCTCCTGCACGGGGAAGATCAGGTGCTTTTCCTTGTACTTCTTCAAAATGAAGTGGGTGGCGGTGCCGGTGACCCCGTCGATGGGGGCCAGCTTCTCCCCCACGAACTGGGCCACCTCCTTCAGGGTGCGGCCGGAGATGGTGACGATCATATCATAGGCCCCGCCGGACATGAGGTAGAGGGACTCCACCTCGTCGTACTGGTAGATGCGCTGGGCCACCCGGTCGAAGCCCTCCCCCCGCTGGGGGGTGACCCCCACCTCGATGAGGGCGGTGACGGACTCCTGCTGGGTGCGATCCCAGTCGATGATGGTCTTATAGCCCAGGATCACCCGATCCTTTTCATATTGCTCCACTGCCGCCGCCACCTCCGCCTCGGTGGAGCCGGTCATGGCGGCCAGCTGGGCGTGGCTCAGGGTGGAATCATTTTCCAAAAGATGCAGTAGGTCTTTCATGGTTGCGCCTCCTAAACAACGGGTCAAAAATATGGAAGAAAAAAGGGATTCTATATATTATATACTCTGGGAAAGCAAATAGCAATCCCCGGCTGGATAAAATCTCGATGGAAACACATACTATGACAAATTACGCGGAAAGGCGGTGGATGTGTTGTCAAGGCTTCGGAGGCTCCTGCGGGCGGGGACGCTGGCGGCGCTGGGGCTGGCGCTGGCCCTCGCCTGGCTGTGGTTCCCGGGCTGGTATCGGCAGGGCCGGACGGCGCTGGGGTCGGTTCAGCTGCCCGCGGGGCCCTTCGTGGCCCTCACCTTTGACGACGGGCCCAGAAGCGGTACCACCGACCTGCTGCTGGACGGGCTGGCCCGCCGGGGGGTGCACGCCACCTTTTTCGTCATCGGGGAAAACGTGGAGGGCAACGAGGAGCTGTTGGTGCGGATGGAGCGGGAGGGCCATCAGGTGGGCCTGCACACCTTCCACCACAAGTCGCTGGCGGAGGTGAACGGCCGGGACTTTTACGCCGAGGTGGACAGGCTCCGGGAGACCCTCCGGGGGCTGATGGATCAGCGGGACTTCATGCTCCGCCCGCCCTACGGCATGATCACCCCCTCCAACCGGGCCAGGGCGGGGGCGCCCATCATCCTGTGGTCGGTGGATCCGGAGGACTGGTCGGATCGGGACTCCCAGCGGCAGACCGCGGTCATTTTAGACGGGGTGGAGGACGGCAGCATCATCCTGCTCCACGACATCTACCCCGCCAGCGTGGACACGGCCCTGACGGTGGTGGATGAGCTCATGGCCCGGGGGTACAAATTCGTGACGGTGGAGGAGCTGTTCGCCCTGCGGGGGGTGGAGCCGCAGGACGGGGAGGAATATCGAAAGCTCCCGCCGTCGTCTGGGTAAAGTCCGCTCCCCACATCGTCGGCACAAGCTACGCTCACTCGCTTCCGCCTTCGGCGAAAGCTCGTCCGCTCCGCTGTGCCTCCTCTCCCCGCAAAAGCTGGAAACCGCTTTTGCAGGGGCCCCAGCAGGGCGGCTTTGCGGGGGCCACATAGTGTTATGAAGAAGGCCCCCCGGCGCAAGCCGGGGGGCCCTTGGTTTCCTTATTCGTCGTCGGAGCCGTCCGCCTCGTCCTCAAAGGACAGGGCGAATTTGCCGCCGCAGGCGGGGCAGTCCACCACCCCCGCGGCCAAGGCCTCGTCGTCCACCACCAGATCCTCGCCGCAGCTGGGGCAGGGGATCTCGAAGAAGTCCTCGTCCGGCTCGTCGTCCTCAAAGCCGTCGAAGCCGTCGTCCTCCTCCTCGTCGTCGAACACCGCGTCCTCCAGATCGGCCACGGTGTCGCTCAGGGCGTCCAGCTCCGCGTCGAACTCGTCCATGGAGGCGTCCATGCCGTCCAGCTGCTGGCCCACTTCCTTCAGCACGTCCAGCACCTCGGACAGGATCCGGGCCTCGCCGGATTTCTCCCCGTCCAGGCCCAGGCCGTCGTACAGGCCCTGGATATAGGCTACCTTTTCAGAAATCGTCATTACTTACACCTTTCCAGATACTCGCCGGTACGGGTGTCGATGCGGATCTTGTCGCCGGGGTTGATGAACAGGGGAACCTTGATCTCCGCCCCCGTCTCCAGAGTGGCGGGCTTGGTGACGTTGGTGGCGGTGTCGCCCTTCACGCCGGGGTCGGACTCGGTGACCACCAGCTCCACGAAGTTGGGGGGCTCCACGCCGAACACGCTGCCCTTATAGGACATGACCTTGCAGGTCATATTCTCCATCACGAACTTGAAGTTGTCGCCCAGCACGTCCTTGTTCACGGGCAGCATCTCGTAGGTCTCCATGTCCATGAAGTAGTACAGGTCGCCGTCGTTGTAGCTATACTCCATGTCCTTGCGATCCACGAAGGCCTGCTCGAACTTGGCGGTGGGGTTGAAGGAGGTCTCGGTGACGGCGCCGGTGATGACGTTCTTCATCTTGGTACGCACGAAGGCCGCGCCCTTGCCGGGCTTGACGTGCTGGAATTCCACCACCTGCATCACCTTGCCCTCCATCTCGAAGGTCACGCCGTTGCGGAAGTCGCCTGCTGTGATCATTGCCATTGGTATCGTCCTCCAATATCGAAAGTTATTTATCCGAAGAATCAGTCAAGACATTATACCCTATCTTTGTGTTGATTGCAAGAGGGTTTGTGGGCGCCGCCCGCTTTTTACAGGACGATCAGCTGCTTGGGGGAGTGGGTGATATCCACGCAGCCCCCCTCGGTGAGCAGGATCACATCCTCAATGCGAACGCCAAACTTTCCGGGCAGATAGATCCCCGGCTCGGCGGACAGCAGGGCCCCGGCGGGGATGGGCTTGTCGTTGCGGAGGTGGAAGCCGGGATCCTCGTGGATCTCGATGCCCAGGGAGTGGCCGAAGCCATGGCCGAAATACTCGCCGTATCCCGCGTCGGCGATGACCTTGGCGGCGGCCTCGTGAACCTCCTTGCCGGTGACGCCGGCGTGGGCCGTGGCGATGCCGGTGAGCTGGGCCTTGAGCACGGTATTGTACACCAGCTCCATCTCCTCAGAGGGCTGGCCGATGGCCACGGTGCGGGTCATGTCGGAGCAGTAGCCCCCCACCACGCAGCCGAAGTCCATGGTGACAAACTGGCCCTTCTGGATGACGGCGGGGCCGGGGATAGCGTGGGGCTTGGAGCCGTTGGGGCCGCAGGCCACGATGGGGTCGAAGGAGTTGCGCTCCGCCCCCTTCCGGGCCATGATGTAGGTGAGGCGAGCCGCCACCTCGCTCTCGGTGAGGCCGGGCTTGAGGAAGTTCAGGATCTCCAGCAGGGCCTCGTCGGTGATGCGCTGGGCCTCCTTCATGGCGGCCAGCTCGTCCGCGTCCTTCACCTGGCGCAGGGTGGTGAGCAGCTCGGAGGCGGGGACGAACTGGGCCTCCACCGCCTTTGTCCAGTCGGTGTGGCTGGCCACGGACATATACCGTTCCTCAAAGCCCAGCTTGACGATGCCGTGCTCCTTCACCAGATCGGCGATCTGCTTGCGGAAGGGGTACTCCGTCGTCCACAGAATGATCTCCGCCCCGGGGATCTGCTGGGCGGCCTCGATGTACCGGGAGTCGGTGTAGTACCAGGTCTTGTCCGGGGTGATGAGGGCCGCGCCCTCCCCGTGGAAGCCCATGGCGTAGAATTCGCCGGGCTCGCTGGTGATGAGCATGGCGTCCAGGCCGCGATCCTTCAGCCTCGCGGCGATTTTTTCAAAATGGGTCATGGATAAGCATCTCCTTATAAATTTTCTTCATGGCCAGCGCGTCATCCGCCTGGGTGCCCGCGCTCTCGCAGATGAAGGTGGGGCTCCACCCCCGTCTTGCCACTGCCTGAGCCAGGGGCGCCCAGTCCGGGCCGTAGCCCCCGTCGTCGGCAAAGGTGCGGTGGCACTTCTCCCCGCCGTTGGGGGTGAATTCGATGTGGGAGAAGTGGCTGTGAAACCGGGAGGCCCGGCGGGGGCCCAGCACCTCCTCCATGCGATCCAGCATCCGCTCCATGGCCTCGGCCCCCTCGTCCGCCCCCAGCGAGCGGGCGTACAGGTGGCCGAAGTCCACACAGGGCAGCAGCCGTTCGTCCAGCGTACACAGCTCCAGCACCTCGTCCAGATCCCCCAACTGGTTGATCTTCCCCATGGTCTCCGGGCACAGGGTGAGGTGGCCGAAGCCCGCCCCGTCGCAGGCGGCGATGACCTCCTTCAAGGAGCAACCCGCGATGTCCAGCGCCTCCCGCCGGGTGCGGCCCATGAGGGCCCCGGAGTGGATCACCACCCGCTTGGCCCCCATCCAGTCCGCCACCAGACAGGCCCCGGTGATGTAGCCGATGGTCTTTTGCAGGGCCTGGGGGTCGGGGTTGGCCAGGTTGATGAAGTAGGGCGCGTGGAGGGACAGGTTGATGCCGTGCTCAGCGGCGGCCGCGCCCACCTTTCGGGCGGTGGCCTCCCCCACGTGAATGCCCTTGCCGCACTGGTACTCGTAGCAGTCCAGGCCGATCTCCCTCAACCAGCGGGGCGCGTCCGCCGACGACCTGTAGGGGAAATTGTCCGCGTTGCCCGCGGGGCCGAATTGGGCGCTCACAGCCTGGCCCCCTTTCCCGACAGCAGCCGGAAGGGCCACTCCGCGGCGTACCGCAGATACCGCCCCGGGTTGCCCGCCAGGCGGATGGGCTCCACCAGGATGGTGGACACCCCCGCCCGGTTTCCCCCCAGCACGTCGGTGAAGATCTGATCCCCCACAATGGCGGTCTGCTCACGGGTTACGCCCATCTGCTCCATGGCCTTGTAAAAGGAGGGGGTCTTGGGCTTCCCGGCGTGGCCGATGTAGGGCACGTCCAGCCCTTCGGCAAAGATCCGGGGGCGGCTCTCGTGCCGGTTGTTGGACAGGATAAACAGCGTCACCCCGTGGGCGGCCAGATCGTCCCGCCACGCCTTCAATTTTTCATCCGGCAGGGGCACGCCGTAGGGGACGAGGGTATTGTCCAGATCCGCCAGCAGCAGCTTGATCCCCCGGCCCTTCAGCGCCGCACCGGTGATCTGGTAAATGTCATGATAGGTATATCTGGCCCGGAACAATGTCATGCCTCACCTTCTATTCCGCCCGGGACGGGCATATGCTTTTGAGAACGACGCTTTGACGATAAAGTCTGACGCGGGGCCGCTTCGCGGCCTGTGCGGCGAACCGCCGCCGCACAGGCCGCGAAGCGGTGGTTTCTTTTCAGCTGCGTCAACTATAGCACGAAATTCTGCCGTTAGCAAGGGGGAACTCCCATGAAAGAACTGTTATTGGCTCTGCCCGCCGGTCGGGAGAGCCGGGGCCGGGACTACGGCCTCACCCCCGCCCACATGGCCTACCGGATCGGGCCGGGGCCCCGGCTGCTGGGGGCCCGCCTGCCGCCGTCAGTGCGGGGCGGGCTGATGCAGATCGACTGCGCCGGGTTTGACGGGGCGGGGGATCCGGTGCCCTGCTGCCGCCAGATTCTGGGCGAGTGCCGCCGCCGGAGCTGCCGGGGGATCGTGTGCGACTTCGAGGGACCGCCCTGCGGCTGCCTGGGGAAACTGGTGGAGATCCTGGATCGCAACTGCGCTGCCCAGGGCTGGGCGCTGTATGTGCCGGAGGGCTATATGACCGTCCCCCACGCCCGGGCGCTGGTGCCCTCCGCCCTCACCCACGGCACCCTGGAGCGGCGGCTCCGGGACGCCCTGGGGCGGTACGGCCCCGCCCGGACGGCCCTGGCGGTGGAGTGGGTGCGGGAGGACTTCCCCCTGCCCGCCTCCGGCCGGGGGGTGCCCCTGGCCCCGGACGCCCTGGAGGGGATGCTCCACCGGCTGGAGCCGGCGGTGTTCTTCGACCGGGGGCTGTGCGCCCACTACTTCACCTACATGGCGGGGGCCAAGGCCCACTTCGTGCTGTTCGACACCCCCCGCTCCATCCGGGAGAAGCTGTCCCTGGCGGATCGGCTGGGGGTGGGGACGGCGCTGCTGCCCCAGCCGGAGATCGAGGAGCACCTGGAGGAGATCTTTGGGCCCAACGCATGAAGAATCCCGGCCCCGCACTGCGGGGCCGGGATGTTCTTTATGCTTTCCCCGCGGTGCGGGTGAACTGCTCCACGTAGATTCGCTTGTAGATGTCCAGAAGCTGCTGGTTGGTGGTCTCCCGGCAGCGGACGATGTCTCCCAGAGCCACCGCCTTGGCCTGGCCCATGAGATCCCCCGGCGAGCCCGCCTCGCCGCTCTCGCCCACCCCCATCTCGGCGAGCTGCTGGATGGTGGCGTGGAGATAGTCGGTGTCGCCCTGAATGGCGGCGATCTGCTGGAGCAGCCAGCTCAGGTCTACTTGATTCTCGTTCATGGTTGTGTCCTCCAAACTGATGTCCGGCGGGCACGCAAGGCATATCGTATCTTCGGACAGGAAGCGTGCCCTGCCGTGTTTCACAAGACCTCTGGCCCGTCTGGGCCAGGTCGCTTCGTATACGCTGCCCCGTTCGTCTACCACATGAATGTTTTTTTCGATGGGTGTCATCCCCCTGCTGTAGAATTCGCGGGTGTTTGGACGCCGTTTTTTGTGATGGGTGCCTACCCCTGTCCAAGCTTAGTGTATCATCTGGCCGGGTGTCTTGTCAAGGCCAACCGGCTGTGCTATACTGTCCCCAAACAGACAAAGGAGGGCCCGCCCATGAACGCAGCGCAGCGCCGGGGACGCATTTTGGAGGAGCTGAAGGTCGCGGAGGGGCCGCTGTCCGCCACCGCCCTGGCCCAAAAGCTGTCGGTGAGCCGGCAGATCATCGTGGGGGACGTGGCCCTGCTCCGGGCGGCGGGGGAGGGGATCACCGCCACCCCCCGGGGCTACGTGCTGGACGCCCCCCGGGCGGGTATGTCGGCCACCGTGGCCTGCGCCCACAGCGGGGCGGACATGGAGCGGGAGCTGACCCTGATGGTGGATCAGGGCTGCACGGTGGAGAACGTCATCGTGGAGCACCCGGTGTACGGCCAGCTCACCGGGCCGCTGGAGCTGTCCTCCCGGTACGACGTGTGGTCATTCATCCGCAGGGTGAGGGAGTGCGAGGCCCAGCCCCTGTCCGCCCTGACGGACGGGGTGCACCTGCACCGGCTGCGCTGCCCGGACGAGGGGGCGCTGGAGCGGGTGCGGGCGGCGCTGGATGGGGCGGGGTTTCTGGTGAAATAAACCGGGGCCCCCGCAAAGCCGCCCTTTAGGCGCTCATTCCGGCGACGCAACCGATAGTTGCCCGATATTTGGTGGACGCAACCGGGGTTTTTTCGTAAAATGAGGCCATCAAAGGAGGTAATGCCATGAGTACCATGAGAAGCCTGTTTATGATCCTGCCCATCATCCTGGCCATCACCCTCGGGCTGGTGCTTCCGGCGGTGGTGATTGTCCTGCTGATCCGCGCCCTGCTGAAGTACCTGCGCTCCGATGACCGGCGAAGCCCGCCGGAGCAGAGCCGGAATCTGGGCGAGGCCCTCAAGGCCCGCCGCGCCGCCGCCAGCTACACCCAGGAGTACGTGGCGGAGACGCTGGGGGTGAGCCGGCAGGCGGTGTCCAAGTGGGAGAACGGCACCTCGGAGCCCAGCACCGCCAACCTGATGGCCTTGGCCCGGATGTACCAGGTGACGGTGGACGAGCTGCTGGGCGGGTGACGGCCCCCGGATTTTGGGCAAAAAGACGGTTGACATTTCCACCCCAGCCTGTATAATAGTCCGCACAGGTGTCTTGACACCTGTGCGGACTATTTGCTTTTCGGCAGATGTGAGGGATACATATGGAAAAGATCAAGGCGTTCCTGAAGCGCAAGGATATCGTCATATCCGCCAAGCGGTACGGCATCGACGCCCTGGGGGCCATGGCCCAGGGCCTGTTCTGCTCCCTGCTCATCGGCACCATCGTGAAAACCCTGGGCGAGCAGATCGGGGTGCAGTTCCTGATCGACGTGGGGGGCTACGCCTCCGCCATGAGCGGCGCGGCCATGGCCGTGGCCATCGGCTGGGCGCTGAAGGCGCCCCCCATGGTGCTGTTCTCCCTGGCCACGGTGGGCTACGCCGCCAACGCCCTGGGCAGCACCACACTGGACGGCGGCAAGGGGGCCGGGGGCCCGCTGGCGGTGCTGTTCATCGCCATACTCGCCGCCGAGTGCGGCAAGGCCGTTTCCAAGGAGACGAAGGTGGATATCCTGGTCACCCCCCTGGTGACGATTTTAGCGGGGGTGGGCCTGTCTGCCCTGCTGGCCCCGGCCATCGGCACCGCCGCCACCGCCATCGGGGCCGTCACCCGGCTGGCCACCGACGAGCAGCCCCTGCTCATGGGCGTCCTGGTCAGCGTGGTCATCGGCGTGGCGCTGACCCTGCCCATCTCCTCCGCCGCCATCTGCGCGGCGTTCTCCCTGACGGGGCTGGCGGGAGGCGCGGCGGTGGCGGGCTGCTGCGCCAACATGGTGGGCTTCGCCGTGCTGTCCTTTAAGGAGAACCGCTGGGGCGGGCTGGTGAGCCAGGGCATCGGCACCTCCATGCTCCAGATGGGCAACATCGTGAAGAACCCCCGGATCTGGCTGCCCGCCATCCTCACGTCGGCCATCACCGGGCCGCTGGCCACCTGCGTGTTCAAGCTGGAGATGAACGGCCCCCCGGTGTCCGCCGGCATGGGCACCTGCGGGCTGGTGGGGCAGATCGGCGTGTGGACGGGCTGGATCGCCCCCAGCGAGCAGGCCCTGGCCAACGGGGCGGCGGCCATCACCCCCGGCGCTTTTGAGTGGGCGGGGCTGATCCTGATCTCCTTTGTGCTGCCGGCGGTGCTGTGCTGGGCCTTCGGGATCTGGTTCCGGAAGATCGGCTGGATCAAGGAGGGCGACCTCAAATTGGATTGAACAGGCGGCGGAAAACAAAACCCCCGGCCTCTGTCTGAAACAGGGGCCGGGGGTTCTTTGCGCTTTATCAAGAAACAGTATTACCGCAGCAGGGCGTTCTCCCCGGTGACGGTGTCCAGGGAGGAGCCCGTGGAGAAGTACTGGGCCAGGATGCCCGCCGCCAGCTCCGACAGGTTGCCGCCGGCGTCGATGCCCTCCGCCACCAGGCACAGGGCCACCTGGGGGTCGTCATAGGGGGCGAAGCACACGAACAGGGCGTTGGTGGACTCGGCCCTGGAGGAGGTCTCCGCCGTGCCCGTCTTGCAGCCCACCTCCACCGGCAGGGAGGAGAACCACCGGGCCATGGAGGCGGTCTTGGACAGGTCGTACATTCCCCGCTTGACGGCCTCCAGGTGCTCGGGCTGGATGTCGATGGAATTCATCAGCACCGGATCATAGATCTCGGTAACCGCGCTGTAGTCGTTGGACTTGTACTCCTTCAGCAGGTGGCACTGGTAGTGGTTCCCGCCGTTTACCAGGGTGGCCACGTAGTTGGCAAGCTGGAGGGGGGAGAAGATGTTGTTCCCCTGGCCGATGGCGGCGTACATGGTGTCGCCGTCGTACCACTGCTGGTCGTACTGGGCGGAGGTCTCCGGCCCGGCCACATGGCCCTTGATCTCGGGGATCTCAATGCCGGTGTACTCCCCCAGGCCGAACTGTTTGGCGTACTCGTCAATCTTGGCGATGGTGGTGCGCCGGCCCACATCGTAATAGAACACGTCGCAGGAATCGGTGAGGGCGCGGGTCACATTGTCCGCCCCGTGGCCGGAGTGGAGCCAGCAGTAGGGCTGGGAGCGGGGGTCGGAGTAAAAGGTGTATCTGCCGCTGCACTGCACCGTCTCCCTCGTGGTGATGGTGCCGGTGTCCAGCGCGGCGATGGAGGTGAGCATTTTGAAGGTGGAGCCGGGGGCGTACCGGCCCATGGTGGCCCGGTTGGTCAACGGCCTGGCGGGGTCGTCCCGCAGGGTGTTGAAGTTCTCCCGGAAGGTGGCCAGGTCGTAGGTGGGGTAGGAGGCCAGGGCCAGCACCCCGCCGGTCATGTCCACCACGGCGGCGGCCATGCCCTGGGGCTCCTCCTGCCGGGAGGCGTACTCGGCCAGAATGTCCTCCACCGTGGCCTGGAGGGCGATGTCCAGGGTGAGCACCACGTTCTCCCCCGGGGCGGGCTCGGTTTTCCACTGCTGGCTGATGATGTTGCCGTCGTTGTCCTTCTCTATGAGCCGCTGGCCGCTGGAGCCGTGTAAGCGCTCCTCAAAGGCCAGCTCCACCCCATCCTGGCCCACCACGGCGTTCATGGGGTAGCCCAGCTCCTTGTACTTGGGCCAATCGTTCCGGCTGATCTGTCCGGTGTAGCCCAGCACGTGGGCGGCGCTGGAGGTGCCGTACTTCCGGGCGGAGGCGGTGACAATCCGCACCCCGGCCAGCCCCGCCTCCTTTACCTTGGCGATGAAGGTGATGTCCACCCCCTGGGCGAACACGTAGGTGAGGTTGCTCACCTCGTACCGCCGCAGGTAGATCTCGTACATCACCCCGGCCAGCTCCCGCATTTCCCGGGTGATGCCGCCGCCGTCCTCCGTCAGGCCGAAGGACTGGCCCGCCGCGCCCAAAGCCCCCGTCAGCCCCCGGTACTCCCGGGACAGGGTGGCCTTGTCCTCCTCCAGCAAGCCGAAGGTGACGCACATCTTGGCCAGCAGCTCCCCCGCCTCCGGGCGGGCCAGGGCGGCGTCCTTTACCCAGCCGCAGCCCCCGTCCTTTTGGGCCAGCCGGCCCAGAGAGGTGGCGACGGTCTCCACCTCGCCGTCCTCATTCGACGTCTGGTAGGAGAGGGGGTCGGCGGTGGTGTACCGCCAGGGGGCGGTTTTGGAGATGGGCAGGGAGTCGGCCCACTCCACGCCCTCCTCCCGGCAGACCTTCAGCAGGGCGGAGAGGATGTCCAGCCGCTGATCCGCGGGCATGGCGTCCCAGTCCAGCTCCACGTTGTAGCTCAACTCGTTGGTCACCAGCACCCGGCCGTACCGATCCAGGATCTCCCCCCGGATGCTGTCCACCTGCTCCGTGTCGGAGATGTGGACGTTGGTGCTGGAGCGGTAGTCCGCCCCCCGCACGATCTGGAGCTGGTACAGCACCAGGAAAAAGCCCGCCAGCACCCCGCAGAACAGGAAGATCAGCAGGTTGGAGCGCAGCTTCAGGCGGCGGGCCTCCCGCTCCGCCTTCTCCTCCTGGATGTGGGTGTGGTCAAAGGGGTTATTCATGGTAAATCCTCCCGTAATGGATGCAGCAGAACCGGCCCAGCCAGTAGATCGGCAGGATGAAGGCCAGGGAGCACAGCAGCTCCGGCCCTGCCACCCGCAGCAGGGTTTCCACCGGGGCCGTCCGGGCCAGCAGGCGGCTGCCCACCGCCCAGCCCTCCCAGACAAGCAGGACGCCGACGGAGCAGATCAGGCAGCCCCACACGTCCCGCCGGAGCAGGTACTGGGCGCACAGCCCCGCCGCCCAGCCGAACAGGGCCAGCGCGGCCACACAGCCCGCCCCCAGATGGCCCAGCCCGGACAGCACCGCCCCGCAGGCCATGCCGTAAATGGCCCCGAAGGGGGCGCCCTCCAGCGTCCCCCCGGCCACGGCCAGCACGGGCAGCAGCAGGGGCAGGGGGATGGGCAGGGGGGCGACGACATAATAATTCACCACCGCCGTCACGGCCAGGGCGGCGAGGTAGGCGATCCATTTTAAGATGATGTCATGTCTTGTCATGGGCATAGCAGTTCTCCAAATAAAGCCCAGGTGGAGCAGTCCGTGATCCGGATATCGGCGTATTGGCCGATGAGGGCCCCGTCCCCGTCCAGGTGCACCAGCCTCCCCCCGGCGGTGCGGGCGGTGAGGCTGTGCCGGGGGTCGTCCCCGGCGCCGTCGATGAGGCAGCGCTGCACCGTGCCGATGTACGCCTGGTGTTTTTCCAGGGAGATGCGGTTCTGGGCCTCCACCAGCCGGTCGAAGTTGGCGGACTTCTCCGACTTTGGCATGGGGTCGGGCAGCTCCGCCGCCGGGGTGCCCTTCCGGGGGGAGTAGATGAAGGTGAACAGCGCGTCGAAGCGAACCTCCTCAATGAGGGACAGGGTCTCCTCAAACTCGGCGGTGGTCTCCCCGGGGAAGCCCACGATCACATCGGAGGTGAGCACCACGTCCGGGATGCGCTCCCGCAGGGCCTTTACTTTATTTAAATACTGCTCCCGGGTGTACCGCCGGTTCATGGCCGCCAGCACCCGGCTGCACCCCGACTGGAAGGGCAGGTGGATCACCGGGGCCACCTTGCCGCACCTGGCCATCACGTCGAACAGCTTCTCGGTGGCGTCCTTGGGGTGGGAGGTCATGAAGCGCAGGAGGAAGTCCCCGGGCAGCTCCGCCGCCGCCTCCAGCAGCCGGGGGAAGTCCCAGTCCCCCTCCAGATCCCTGCCGTAGGAGTTGACGTTCTGGCCCAGCAGGGTGATCTCCTTGTAGCCCTGCTCCGCCAGCTCCCGGATCTCGTCCAGGATGATCCCCGGCTCCCGGCTGCGCTCCCGGCCCCGGGTGTAGGGCACGATGCAGTAGGAGCAGAAGTTGTTGCAGCCGTACATGATGGACACCCAGGCCTTCAGCGTCCCCGAGCGGCGGACGGGCAGGCCCTCGGCGATGGCCCCGTCGTCGGGCTGTGTCTCGAACACCCGGCCCCGGCGCAGGAACACCCGGCGCAGGAACTCCGGGAACCGCCACAGCTGCTGGGGGCCAAAGACCAGATCCACATGGCGGTAGGACTGGCGCAGCCGCTGGGTCACATGGGCCTCCTGGGCCATGCAGCCGCACAGGCAGATGATCTGGTTGGGGTTGCGGCGCTTGCCGTGGACAAGGGCGCCCACGTTGCCGAACACCCGCTGCTCCGCGTGCTCCCGGATGGCGCAGGTGTTGATGACGATGACGTCCGCGCCCGCCTCGGCGTCCGCGATCTCATAGCCCATCTCGGCCAGCATCCCCCGGAGCAGCTCGGAGTCGGCCTCGTTCTGCTGGCAGCCGTAGGTATCCACCCAGGCCCTGGGGGGCGCGGGGCGCTGGGCGTTCAGGGCGCGCAGCTGGGCGCAGTATTCCTTTTGTTTGGCGATGTCCTCGGCGGGAATGACAGGTGTGGTTCGGTTCAAGGGCGGATCCTCCCTGGAAAAAGTTTGTGAGATAAGCCGGAAAGGTTTTGCTTGACAGACGTTATGTCACCGGTTTCGGCAAGGTAGGGCCTGTGGAAAACTGTGTGGAAGTTGTTGAAAACTGTGGAACGGCAGGGGATTGGGCCGCCGGGCCCTGGGGAACGCCGTCGAAATTTGTAACTTTTTTGTAACAAAAAAGGGAACAAACCATGACGGAGGGCTTGCTGCGCCGGGCTGCCTTCGGCGGCCTTATTGGTTCAGCCGAGCGGCCACCACCCGCGCCGCCTTTACGCCGGACGCCCCCGCCTGGGCCAGCCCCCGCGTCACGCCGGCGCCGTCCCCCACGGCGAAGAAGCCGGGCAGGCCGGTCTCCAGCTCGTGGGACAGCTGGATCCGGGCGGAGTAGAACTTCACCTCCGCGCCGTAGAGCAGGGTGTCGTAGTTGGCGGTGCCCGGGGCCAGTTTGTCCAGGGCGTAGATCATCTCGATGATGTCGTCCAGCTGCCGCTTGGGCAGGGCCAGGGACAGATCCCCCGGCACCGCGGCGGTGAGGGTGGGCCGGACGAAGGAGTGGCCCAGCCGGTGGTCGTTGGTGCGGATGCCCGCCGCCAGGTCGCCAAACCGCTGCACCAGCACGCCCCCCGCCAGCATATTGGACAGGGAGGCGATGTGCTTGCCGTACCGGTAGGGCTCGTTGAAGGGGGAGGTGAAGCGGTTGCTGACAAGCAGGGCGAAGTTGGTGTTCTCCGAGCGCAGGGCGGGGTCGGAGTAGGAGTGGCCGTTCACCGTGTTGATGCCCTCCACGTTCTCCGCCACCACGTGGCCGTAGGGGTTCATGCAGAAGGTACGCACCTGGTCGCCGTACTGCTTGGTGCGGTACACCAGCTTGGACTCGTACACCACGTCGGTGATGTGCTCAAACACGGTGGCGGGCAGCTCCACCCGGACGCCGATGTCCACCTGGTTGTTCAGCAGCTCCAGCCCAAGCCCCTTGCACTGGTTGGCGAACCACTCCGCCCCGGAGCGGCCCGGGCCCGCGATGAGATAGGGGGCGGTGAAGCGATCCCCTAACTCGGTCACCAGGGTGTAGACGCCGTCTTTGGCCTCAATGCCGGTGACGGCGGTGTCGAACTTGAAGGTGTGCCTGTCCCGGATGGCCTCGTAGATGCTGGTGAGGATGTTCAGGTTGTTCTCCGTGCCCAGGTGCTTGCACCGGGCCTGGAGCAGGTGCAGGTCGTACTTCAGCGCCTCCCGCTCCAGGGCTTTTGCCTCGGGGGTGGCGGTGGAGTAGACCTGAGTGGTGGCGCCGTGGCGTACGTTCAGCGCGTCCACGTAGTCGATGAGCTCCATGACCTCCTTCTGATCCAGGAAGTCGGTGAGCCAGCCGCCGAAGGCGGTGGTGAAGTTGAACTTGCCGTCGGAGAAGGCCCCCGCGCCCCCGAAGCCGCACATGGTGCCGCACACCTTGCACTGGACGCAGGAGCGGGTCTTGCCGGCCACGATGGGGCACTGGCGGCGGTAGATGTCCGCGCCCTGATCCACCACCAGCACCCGGGCGGAGGGGCATTTCAGCGCCAGCTCGTAGGCGGCGTAGATGCCGGCCTCGCCGGTGCCCAGGATCATCACATCGTAGTTGGCGTTCATAGAAGGGCTCCTCTCCAGGCAGTTTAGGCGCAAAATCATACAGTGTACAGTATAGCATGAACCCGCGCCCCGCACAAGGGGTTCACAGAAAGTTAAGGAACGCCCGCCTGCCTTGCGGCAGGCGGGCGCGGCTCAATGTATTTTGGGATACCCCATGGGCACCGGCGTCACCCCGGGGTGGAGGGCGGCGAAGGTATAGCCCGCGTTTTGATAGCCCTCGATGACGGCGGGCAGAGCGTCCACGGTGGTGCCCCGGGCGGCGCTGTCGTGGGCCAGCACCACCACCAGATCCCGCCCAATCCCCCGCAGGCAGTCGGCGGCGATGGCGGAGGCGGGCCGGGGGTAGAGAGTGGCGTCCTGAGCGGAGGCGTTCCAGTCGAAGTAGACGAAGCCCCGGCGGGTCATCTCCGCGATGATCTCCTGGTACACCCCCCGGTTGTAGCCGTTGATGCTCCCGCCGGGGAAGCGGAAGATGCGGGGGTATTGTCCGGTGACCTCATAGATGTACTGATAGAGCCGGTAGGCGTCCTCCAGAAAGCTCTCCACCGAGGCGTACACCTTTTTGTAGTCGTGGCTCCAACTGTGCAGGGCCAGGGTGTGGCCCGCCGCCGCGATCTGCCGCATCCGCTCGTGGTCGGCGGCGGTCTTGCCCGCCCCCACCACGAAGAAGGTGGCCTTCACCCCGTACCGATCCAGCACCTCTAAAATCCGGTCGGTATTGGGGGAGGGCCCGTCGTCAAAGGTGAGGCAGCACACACGGCCCCCGTCGATCCGCCCCCCCTCCCAGGCCGGGGCGTAGAAGTCGGGGTACAGGGCGGTGTATTCCGGCGCCTCCCCCTCCGGGCTGACGAGGGTGTACTGGGACAGCAGGCCGATGGTCTCCTCCGCGTCGTCCAGCTCCGCCTGCCGGCGCTCCAGCTCCTGCCGCTGGAGCTCCAGGGCGTTCTGCTTGTCCGCCAGCTCCTGCTCCAGGGCGGCCAGCTGACGGCCCAACTCCCCCTCCCGGCCCAGCTCTGCCTGCCGCTGGAGGGCCAGCCAGCCGCAGGCTCCGGCCAGCGCCACCGCCAGCGCCAGGGCGGTGAGGAAGAGGGGTTTGAAGGGCCCCCGGCCCTTGGGAGGGTTGGGGGCGTTGTTTTTCTTGTGCTTCGGGCGCTTTGCCATGGCCGATTCTCTCCCGCTCAGTGATGGTAAGAACCAGTATAGGTCGAATTTTGTCGAAAGTCAAGGGAGAGCGCCGCATTGTAAATATTTGTTTCCGGTTTGTCACCGGGGGCTTTCGTCTGGGTAGGGCATCACCCCGCACCACCTGATTTCAGTTCTTGTTCCATTCGTTTGACCAGCTCGCTGGGGCGCATATTCAGGGCCAGGGCAATCCGCCAGATGGTTTCAAAATTTGCCTGCTTGCTGCCGTTTTCGATCATGGACAAATGCGAACGCGCAATTCCGGCAAGGCCGCTGAGCACGTCCTGTGACAGCTTTTTCTCTTTTCTCAAACTGCGAATCGTCTGTCCAACCGCGTTCTTGTCAAACTGCACGCCGACACACTCCCTTCGCTCTATGTGAAAGGCCCGTCCCCGGCTCTGAGGATTACTGGGGATAGGGGGTTTTGGTGTTGGTAAGGCCCAGGATATAGTCTGTGCTGGTTTTATAATATTCGGACAGCTTGATCAACGCCCAGAGCGGGATATCATAGGCGCCCTTTTCATAGCGGCGGTACACTTCCCGCTTACAGCCCAGCATATCCGCGATTTCCTGCTGTGTTTTGTCGGAATCAATCCGCAAGTCCTCAATCCGCTGAAACAGCATAGCGCATCACCTCTCACACCGTGATGCTACTATTTTGTTGCACATCGGACGGAGATATGCTACAATATTGTGGCACACAAAAAGGAGGTTGCTGAATTGGGAAATGGAATACGCTGGGAGTTTATCTACAACTCCATCAATGGCCTGAACGAGCCGGACGTGTGTGAATGGGCGCAGGACGAAACCACGGCGGAGGGGATCCTGGGTTCGCCGCTGGATCAGATCTACCAGGCGAGGGATCGCCTGTGCCAGCGGGCGGGGCTGGATCCGGACAGCGACCCGGATATCAGACTGCTAATGGGTGGGTTTGAGGACTTTTCCCGGGCCTGCGGCAAGCTGATGTATTGGTACGGCCATCAGGACGGGGCAAAGGGACGCTAAAGACGATAAATAAGCCCGCGCGGATTTCCCGTGCGGGCTTACCCTATTTTCGCTCAATTCTCCCGTGGTACCAGCCCGTCACGCCGTCCTTTTTCACCAGCAGACCCCGCTGGGTCTCCCGCACCAGGGCCAGCTCGTCCCCGGGGGAGATGGGGGGACAGTAGTCGGTGGCGTCCTCGGTGTGGAGCTTGCCGTCCCGCCAGCGCTGCACGAAGTCCCGGGGCACCCACAGCGTCCGGCCGGAGGAGGGGTGGCGGACGAACAGGCAGTCCCCGTTTTCCGCCAGCGGCTCCACCTCGCTGTCCGACCAGCGGATGTTGATGGGGTTGTAGGACGCCTCCTGCCCGTCCAGCGCCACCGCCCGGGGCAGATCGTCGTAGGAGGCGAACTGGAACTCATCGCCCGTGATGTCGGGGATGATCAGGGCGTTGAGCTGCCCGTCCACCTTGAGCACGCAGCCCCCGTCCAGGGAGATAATATGGCGCTCCCGCTCCACCAGGGGGTTGGAGCACTGGATGCTGGGGTCGTACAGCGTCACCGGCCAGTGGCCCACCGCCACCCACTTCCGGAAGGAGCGGCCCTGGCTGAGGAAGTCGTCGTTCTTCATGCAGGAGTAGGCGTCCAGCTCGTCCAGCCGATCCTCCCGGGGAATGCCGCCGTGGACAAAGATAAAGTTCCCGGCCTCCAGAATGTGGGGCAGGGTCATCAGGAATTTGGTTTCCCTGGGGAAGTAGTCCAGCAGGGCGGCCCGGAGGGAGGGCAGGTCGTCGGCCCGGCGGGGCATGGGATGGCCCAGCTCCAGCCCCATCTGGATCAGCACGGAGCGCTCCCGCCAGTAGCTCAGCACCGGCCACAGCTCCGCGTCCGCGCCGATATCCGCGGCGCCCAGCAGGCTGTTCTGCCGCTGGGAGAAGGCGGCGTTCTCGATGGCGCGCCCCTCCAGGAACATCCGGTCGATATAGTCGCAGTTGCCGCACAGGGGATAGACGGTGTGGGTCTTTTGCAGATCCAGGACGAAGCGCAGGACGGCCAGGCTGTCCCGGCCCTTTTCCAGCAGGTCGCCCACCAGAATAAGCACGTCGTCCCGGGAAAAGCGGACTTTTTTCAACAGCCCCTGAAGGCAGGACAGGTTTCCGTGGATGTCGCTGATGGCGATTACCCGGCGGCCCGGGGCGATGTCCGGGCGGATCACGGTTGCGAGACGGCCCATAAGCCCACTCCCTTTGCATACATAGAATAATTATACCATCATCTTAACACAGCGGCGGGGAAATGGGAAGGGGGGAAAGGGGAAAAAAGTTGTTGCCTTTGCCACTTTTATCTGTTAAAATGGAAGCCAAGAAACTACTGCCGGGAGGAATGAGCGAGATGCCCAAAGCGGGGAACAAGGAGCCCAGCATGGCGCTGTATGAGAGCATTCTGGAGCTGAAGACCATGGAGGAGTGCCGTGCCTTTTTCGACGACCTGTGCACGGTGGGGGAGCTGCGGGCCATGGAGCAGCGGTATGACGTGGCCCTGCTGCTGGATCAGGGGCTGGTGTACACGGAGATTTTGGAGCGCACCGGGGCCAGCTCCGCCACCATCAGCCGGGTGAACCGGATCTTCTCCTTCGGAGCGGGCGGCTTCCGCCGAATGATTGAGAGAAGGAAGGAGAGAAAGGGGGGGTGACCCCCCTTTCCTGATTTTCCCACCCCTGCGGGGGGCGCCGCTCCGCGGGGGGTTCCTTTCTCTCGCGCGAGAGAAAGGAACCAAAGAGCGCGCATAGGGGCTGCGCCCCTATGTACCCCCTTTCTTCCTTGGAGGACGTGGCGGGGGAGTGACCGGCGCGTGGGGGGCTGGACTGACTTCTCCCCCATTGGTGCTGCCGCTCGTGTGCGGTTACGATTCCAGGCGGTTCCCACGGTTGGCGCCTGAGTGGTGCGGTGGATGCTCCGGGGCGGTGGGAAGGGCACGCCGATTTTAGCGCGGTGGGGGTGTGACCGGCTTGATGGGGTGACGAACGGATCACCCTTCTGTTTCCGGCCCACACCGGGCCTGCGTTTCTCGGGCACTGATGGCGCGGGGTTCTATTTTAAACGCCTGGATTTCTCCTTTATTCTGCCAGGGCGGGGGACGGGTAGACCCCGGCGCGTTACGCGCCGGGGTCTTTAGGCTTTGCCTTCTTCTTTGCGGAGTTCTTCCAGGCGATCTTCCACCATGGTTACCACGATGTTGTTAAAGCTGGTGCCGTGCTTCGCCGCGAGTTTATCCAGTTCCTCAATCGTGGTGCGCTTCAAATAGATGCTTTTATAGGCCGTGTCCACCTTGTTGCGCGTTTTTCTGGGTTCAAACGGCATTTCATATCACCTCATAGAATATTTTAATATATAACCTATGATGGTAATATCTGAGAATTTTATCTTGTAATTTTACATGATAAAATGTATAATGGCCATGAGGTGAGAAAAATGCCGGATTATAAAGAAATGTATTTCCATCTGATGCACGAGACAGCCAAGGCCGTTAAGATATTAAGACAAGCCCATCTGGACTGTGAGGAAATGTTTCTAAGCGCCCCGGAGACGCCCGTCATCCTCCTGGATCCGACGGGGGACAATGGAGAGGGCTAAGAAAAAGGAAGACGGGCCCGCACGTCCTCCCACCGCGTGAAGCACCCCTGCACACCCAGGCGCACAAAATATGGATCCCACCTATAGACAGTACCCACAGATTCAGCGGCAGCGGCGACAGGGGGATCTGCGTCCGTACTCGCTCCGCGCCGGAAGGGTCACCACCCATCTTCCGATCTGACAGCCCCCGTAAAAGGGGGTTCTTAGGGGGAGGCCGACTAAGGACGCGAAGCGTCCCTTTCTGCACGAGCAGAAAGGAACGCCCCCGGCAGGGGCGCTGAGCGCCGGTGGCGCTCGTCCAGCGCCGACCGAGCCGAAGGCGAGACCCCCCTGCCCCCCAGCGGCCCAGGGGGGCGCAGCCCCACCACCCCGGCAACCGCCGGGGCCAGGGGGGCCCGGGGGCCTCACCCCCGAAACTCTTGCAGGAGCTCCTGCCACCACTCAATGAGGCGGAACTTGAGGACATACCCGCCGTCCTGGCCGGTGATCAGGGCCACCTGATCCTCGGACAGGACACCCTCCGCGGCGGTCTCCACGCTCTCCTCCGTCACCGAGCCCAGGCACAGGGGCGGGAACACCACGCACCACCAGTTCCGGCCCGCCCCCGCCCCGATGGTGATCCGCAGGGCGCGGTACTGGCCCGCCGGAAGGGAGAAGGTGGCGTACTCCCGGGTGGGGAACCACTGATCCGCGATCTCCGCCGTCACCCGATCCGCGCAGCCCTGGGCGGCCAGGGCCTCCGCCCCGGCCTGGGCCAGCTCGTCCAGGTGGGCGGACAGGATCTCCTCCGCCCGGGCCCGGTCGGACACGCCGTCCAGCAGCCGGGAGGCCAGCTCCAGCACCGCGTCCCGGGCGATGAGCTTGAGGGCCTGATCCTCCTCCGAGTCGGAGTTGGCCACCACATGGAGCCGGAGCACCTGATCCGCCAGGGCCCCCTCGCTGGCGGAGGCCCACACCCCCGCCGTCAGCGTCAGCCCAAAGGCCAGCAGCAGGGCCGCCTCCCAGAGGCGCAGCTTGTGAGACGTGGAAGAAAACATGAAAAGCACCGTCCTTATGTATCCGTTTGGCCCCCAGACCGCACAGCGGCCGGGGAGGGCCGCCTCGCGCGGCGGTCATGGGTACAGTATGGACGGCGCTTTTTGATTTTATACCAAGGCTCAGACGGATTCCGCCCCGGCGGGGCCGCAGAGAAACACGTCCCGGTAGCTCTCCTTCAGCAGGGCGCAGGCGTCCCGGGCGGCGCGCTCGGTTTCAAACAGGCCGAACACGGAGGGGCCGCTGCCCGACATGGACGCGCCCAGCGCCCCCCGGTCGATGAGCATGGCCTTGATGGCGGCGATCTCGGCGGCGCGGCGGGGCTCCAGCACGTCCTCAAACACGTTATACATCCGCCGGGCCACCCCCGCCAGATCCCCGGCCTCCAGAGCGGCCAGCACCCCGCTGGTGTCCGGACGGCGGACGATCTTCCGCACGTTCACCCGGGCGAACAGCTGGGGGGTGGGGATGGAGAAGGGGGGCTTGCACAGGACAATGTGGCAGGGGGGCAGGGGGGCCAGCGGGGTGAGCCGCTCCCCCCGGCCCTCGGCCAGGGCGGTGCCGCCCAGCACGCAGAAGGGCACGTCGGAGCCCGCCCGGGCCCCGATGTCCGCCAGCTCAGCCGGGGACAGCCCCGCCCCGGTGAGGGCGTTCATGGCCCGGAGGACGGCGGCGGCGTCGGCGCTCCCCCCGGCCAGCCCGGCGCACACCGGCACCCGCTTGCGGATGGCCACATCCACCTCGCCCCCCAGGCCGGTGGCCTCCCGGAAGGCGGCGGCGGCCACCTGGGCCAGGTTCTTGTTCCCCGTGGGCAGGAAACGCAGGTCGGCCACCGCGTCCCCCTGGGGGCCCCTGGCGGGGGTGACGGTGAGTTCATCCGCCAGAGTGACGGACTGCATCACCATTTGCAGGTCGTGGTAGCCGTCCTCCCGCTTGCGGAGGATGTCCAGGGTGAGGTTGATCTTTGCGTTGGCGGTCAGTTCCATGTCGAGCTCCTTTTCATTGGGTGGCGGGTTCCAGCAGGGTCAGGGTCTTGGCCTCACAGTCGATCTCGTACTCCAGCCCCAGGGGGAACAGCCCGATGGGGTAGGCGTGGCCCACGTTCACGTTGTACAAAATGGGCAGGTCGGGCAGGCCGGCCTCGAAGCCCACCACCTGGCGGAGGACCTCCTTGTACGGTTCCAGCTTGTCGGCAAAGGCGGGCTTGCCCACCACGATGCCGTTAATGGCGTGGAGCACCCCCTGGGCCTGGAGGTTCCGGAGAACCCAGGTCAACAGGCCGGGGGAGGAGTCCGATTCGCTGGTCTCCAGAAGCAGGAGCTTGCCCCGCCACTCCTCCGGGGAGGGCCACAGGGACGTGCCGAACAGCTGGAGGAACACCTCCACGCAGCCGCCCAACAAGGGGCCGGACACCTTGCCCGTGCCCTGCAAAATCTCGTAGCCCGTGTTGGGAAACCGGGGGATGGTTCGGTTTACATTGGCCTCGTCCCACAGAACCCTGTCCGTCTCGTAGCTGCAAAAGCCGCTGGCCGGGATGGCCCAGCGCGCCTGGGGGTGGAACAGGGTCTTGTCGAAGGCGTCCGCCGTGTACTCGTTGATGGCCCCGTACTCCGCCCAGTTGGTCATAATGGCCCCGCCGTAGTAGGATACCAGCCCGGCCTTGTACATCATGAAGTGGTTGGTGGTGGTGTCGGAGTAGCCGGTGAAGATCTTGGGGTTGCGGCGCAGCACGTCGAAGTCGATGTAGGGCAGCAGCCGGATGGTGTCGTCCCCGCCGATGGCGCAGAACACCGCTTTGATCTCGGGATCCCGGAAGGCGTCCATCAGGTCTTGCGCCCGGGCCTCCGGGTGGCGGTAGAGGTAGTCCCTGCCCTTCAGGGCGTTGGGCATGGCCACGACCTGGAGGCCGTAGTCCCGCTCCAGCCGCTCACGGGCCAGGTGGTATTTGTGGATAAACTGCTCCTCCCCCAGCATTCCGCTGGACAGGGAGACGATGGCGGCCTTGTCGCCGGGGCGCAGGCGTTGGGGTTTTAACATGGATATCACCTCAAATTTCATTTAACGCGGCAGCTGCCGCACGGGCCATGGCCTTGCGATCCAGCGGCTCGTTCAAAAAATGCTCCAGGGCCAGCACCGCCTGGTTCACCAGCATGGGCAGGCCGTTCAGCGCGGGCAGCCCCCGGCGGCGGGCCTGGGCCAGCAGCTCGGTTTTAGCGGGGTGGTAGATCAGGTCGAACACCCCGGCGTCCGGGGGCAGGGCGTCCAGGAAGGAGAAGTCCTCAAACTGGCCGGGACAGCCCGCCATGCCCAGGTTGGTGCAGTTCACCAGCAGCCGGGACTGGGCCGCGCGGCGCCCCAGGGTATCAGGGTCAAAGGCGGCGGGGATCAGGCGGCCCCGGCCGTCCAGGGCGCACAGGGCGGCGGCCCGCTCCGGCGTGCGGTTGCAAACGAATACCCGCTCCGCTCCGGCGTCCGCCAGCGCCAGGGCCACCGCCTTCGCCGCGCCCCCCGCGCCTATGAGGGTGACGGTGAGGCCCGCCGGATCCAGCCCCAGGCCCGCCTCCAGGGCGGCCAGCGCCCCGGCCCCGTCGGTGTTGAAGCCCACCCAGTTCCCGTCCCGGAGGCAGACGGTGTTTACCGCGCCGATGGTACGGGCGGCGGGGTCGATCCCGTCCAGCAGGGGGATCAGATCCTCCTTGTGGGGCATGGTGGCGTTGAAGCCCGTCACGCCGTTGTCCCTGGCCCAGGCCAGGTACTCCGGCAGCTCCCCCCGGCGCACTACATGGGCGGTATAGGGCACGTCCAGCCCCAGGGCGGCCAGCATGGCCCCGTGGAGGAGGGGGGATTTGGAGTGGAGGACGGGGTCGCCGATGACCTGGAGCCTCATTTTCCGCCCTCCAGGAAGTAGTCCATGGCCATCAGGTAGCCGTCAAAGCCGTGGCCGTAGAGCTGGCCCACGCAGGCGGGGGCGGTGACGGAGACGGCCCGGAAGGGCTCCCGCTGGTCGATGTGGCTGATGTGCACCTCGTAGGCGGGCACGTCCACCGCCTTCAGCGCGTCCAGGATGGCGTAGCTGTAGTGGGTGTAGGCCCCGGGGTTGATGATAATGGCGTCGTACGCCCCGTCGGCGGCCTGGATCCGGTCGATGATGGCCCCCTCGTGGTTGGATTGGAAGCAGTCCGCCGTGGAGCCGTGGGCGGCGGCGTGATTTTGGATCAGGGTACACAGGGCCTCGTAGCTCTGATCGCCGTAGATGCCCGGCTCCCGCCTGCCCAGCAGGTTCAGGTTGGGGCCGTTGATCACCAGAAATTTCATGGGGACACCTCCCGATAGATGGTGGAAACGCGCTCCGCGGCCCCCTGGGGGCCGTCCCCGCAGGGGATGATGTAGTCCGCCCAGCGGCGGTAGATGGGGGAACGAAGGGCGTAACGGGCCAAAAAGTCCTCCCGCCCCCTCTGGGCCAGGGGACGGTCGGACACGTCCAGCCCGTCGTAGGTCTGGCCCGGATCCCGATCCAGCCAGAACACCAGGCCGTTTTCCTTCAGGAGGGCCATGGCCTCGTCCTGGAGGGGCAGGCCCCCGCCGCAGGCGATCACCAGCCCCTGCCGCCCGGACAGCTCCCGGCACAGCGCCAGCTCCAGGGCGCGGAAATAAGCCTCGCCGTCCCGGGAGAAGATGTCGGGGATGGAGCGGCCCTGCCGCTGTTCAATGAGGGCGTCGGTGTCCACCAGCTCCCGCCCCAGCGGCTGGGCCAGCAGGGCGCCCACGGTGGTTTTGCCGCAGCCCATCATGCCGATGAGAATGATATTTTTCTCCATAACCCGCCTCTAATCCAGGTTGGAGGGGAACCAGCCCAGCACCCGGAACTCCCCGGTGGTCTGGGCCAGCTCGTGGAGGGCGTCTCCCACGGCGGGGTCGCCGGGCCGGCCGGTGAATTCCAGGAAGAACATATACTCCCAGCTCCGCCCGGGCAGGGGCCGGGACTCCAGCTTCATCAGGTTCAGCCCGTGGAGGCTGAACACGGTGAGGATCTCGTGGAGGGAGCCCGCCTCGTGGGGCAGGACGAACAGGGTGCTGACCTTGTCCGCGCCGGGGCGCAGCTCCAGCCGGGGGGAGGCCACCACAAACCGGGTGGTGTTGTGGGCGTTGTGGTTGATGCCCCGGGCCAGGATGGTGAGCCCGTAGAGCTCCGCCGCCCGGGCCGAGCAGATGGCGGCCTTTGTGGGGTCGCCGCTGTCCGCCACCATTTGGGCCGAGCCGGCGGTGTCCGCCTGGGGCACCTGCTTCCAGGCCGGGTGGGCGTTCAGGAACCGCTCGCACTGGAACAGCCCCTGTTCGTGGGAGTAGACGTGGGTGATGGTGTCCAGACTGGCCCCGGGCAGGGCCATGAGGCAGTGCTCCACCTTCACCGTAGTCTCCCCCACCATGTAGCACTCGTACTGGGTGAGCAGGTCGTAGATCTGCCGGATGGCCCCGGTGGAGCTGTTCTCGATGGGCAGCACCGCGTAGTCCGCCCGGCCGTCCCGCAGGGCCAGGAAGCAGTCCTCGAACTGCTCCAGGCCGGTGGTGGCCACGGCGGGGCCGAAGAAGTCCAGGGCGGCCTGCTCACTGTACGCCCCCGGCACCCCCTGGTACACCACCCGGGGGGCGGCAATGGGCTGGCGCAGATTGTTTTGGGCCTCCTGCCAGCGCAGCACGCCGGGGTTGTCCGGGCCCCGGCCCATGAGATCCCGCTGCTGCCGCCGGGACAGGGCCATCACCGTCTGGAACAGGGTGATGACGGCGGGGCGCAGCTCCTCCCCGGCCAGCTCCCCCTTGTTCTGGAGCAGCTGGCGCTCCCGCTCCTGATCCAGCACGGGGATGCCGTTTGCCCGCTTGTACTCCCCCACCTGCCGGGTCACCGCCATCCGGCGGCGGAACAGCTCCACCAGCTCCCGGTCGATGGCGTCAATCTCCCCCCGGAGGCGTTGCAGCTCGTCCATCAGCGATACGCCTCCCGCAGTTCCATGTAGTGTTCGGCGCTGGGGCGCAAGCCCGCCAGCTCCTCCGGCGTGAGGGGCCGGACGACCTTGGCCGGGCTGCCCAGCACCATGGAGCCGTCGGGGGCGTCCAGCTTGCCCGTCACCAGCGCCCCCGCGCCCACGATGCAGTTTTTGCCGATTTTCGAGCCGTTGAGGAGGGTGGCCCCCATGCCGATGAGGGTGTTGTCCCCCACGGTGCAGCCGTGGACGATGGCCCCGTGGCCCACGGTGACGTACTCCCCCAGGGTGGTGGGGAAGACGTCCGAGTGGAGGATGGCGCCGTCCTGAATGTTGGTGCCCGCGCCGATGGTGATGGGCTCGCCGTCCCCCCGGAGGACAGCGTTGAACCACACCGAGCAGCCCGGGCCGAAGGTCACGTCCCCCACCACCGCCGCGCCGGGGAGGATCACCACGTTGTCGTCGCTTTGACGCAGAGTTTTTAAGTCCATATCAATTCCTCCCAGTAGGGGAGGGGCTTGCCCCTCCCGCAGGTTTGCGGGGACTAAATCCCCATCAACTCGCAGGCCGCCAGTGCCGCCGCCGCCTCGATCACCGGCACCGCCCGGTGCACCACGCAGGGGTCGTGCCGCCCGGTGAGCTCCAGCTCGGCGTTTTCATGCTTTGCCAGGTCTACGGTGAACTGCCGCCGGGCGATGGAGGGGGTGGGGCGCAGGGTCACCTCGAACACCAGGGGCATCCCGTTGGTGATGCCGCCGTTGACGCCGCCGGCACAGTTCTGCTCCGCCCGGATGGAGCCGTCCCCGTCCACGTACAGCGGGTCGTTGGCCTCCGAGCCCCGCATGAGGGCGAAGGCCGTCCCCGCCCCGAAGGCCACCGCCTTGACGGCGGGCACGGCGAACAGGTGCTGGGAGAAGACGCCCTCCGCGTTGCAGCCGAAGTCCGGCGCGCCCAGCCCGGGGGGCAGGCCGAACACGGCGCACTCGATGGCCCCGCCTACGGAATCCTGCTCGTTTTTCGCCTCCAGGATGGCTTCCTGCATCTCCGCCCCCTTGTCGTCGTTGAGGACGGGGAAGGGCTTGGCGGCGCAGGCCCGCAGGCTCTCCCAATCCTCCAGGGGGTCGTCGTTGATCCCGTAGACGGTGCTGATGTGGGCCCCCACGGACACGCCCTTTTGGGCCAGGAGTTGCTTGGCTACCCCCCCGGCGAACACCAGGGGCGCGGTGAGCCGCCCGGAGAAGTGGCCGCCCCCCCGGTAGTCGTTGAACCCCGCATAGCGGACGTGGGCGGGGTAGTCGGCGTGGCCGGGGCGGGCCAGATCCTTCGTCTTGGCGTAGTCCCCCGAGCGGGCGTCCGTATTTTCGATGACGGCGCACAGGGGCGCTCCGGTGGTCTTGCCCTCGAACACGCCGGAGAGGATTTGGGGCTCGTCCGCCTCCTGCCGGGCGGTGGACAGGGCGCTTTGGCCCGGGGCGCGGCGGCTGAGGTCGAAGCGGATGGCGTCCAGGCTCAGGGCCAGCCCGGGGGGGACGCCCTCCAGCACCACGCCGATGGCGGGGCCGTGGGATTCGCCGAAAATGGAATATTTCATCGTGCTATAACTCCTTGTATATGATTACAGCGTGATCCAATACCGCTCCAAATCAATATCCTCATTCGGCTCATGGACGGTGGACTCGTACACGCCGCCGTTGGCCAGAATGGTGCGCCGGCTGCCGGGGTTGTCCGGCTCACAGCTGATGAGCACCCGGTCAAGGCCGATCTCGCGGCAGAAGGGGAGCGCCAGCCGGAGCTGCTCCCTGGCGTAGCCCTTCCGGCGCTCGGATGGCCGGACGGAGTAGCCGATGTGCCCCGCGTATTTCTCCAAATACTCGTTGAAATAGTGCCGTATCTGGATCATGCCCACCAGCCTGCCATCGGATTCCCGGACGGACAGGAGCTGGGTGGCCTGCACCTTTCCCTCCGGGACGGTAGCGGGGTCGGTGTAGGTCCGCACATCCGCCAGCCACTGCTCCGGGGCGTCCGCCCGCGCCAAGGGGCCGCAGCCGTCCATGGAGCTGTCCGCCTCCTGGCACTCCCGGCGGTAGGCCCACACCTGGTCTAACCATTCCTCACTGGGGAGGATCAATTTGATTTGCTCCATAAAACTTCACTCGCTTTTCTGAATGATTCCGCCCAGCCGCTCATATTCTTCCCAGAAGTTTGGGTAGGACTTGGCCACGCAGTCCGCGCCGGTGATGGTGACGGGCTGCTCACAGCGGGTGGCGGCGATGGCCGCCATCATGGCGATGCGGTGGTCGTGGAAGCTGTCCACCGCCACGCCCCCGGCCAGCGTTTCTTTGCCCCGTATGTCCAGGAAGTCGGGGCCCTCCGTCACGTCCGCCCCCAGGGCGGTGAGCACCGCCGTGACGGAGGCCAGCCGGTCGCTCTCCTTCATGCGCAGGCGGGCGGCGTTGACGAGCCGGGTGGCCTGCCGCGCCCGCAGCGCCGCCATGGCCGCCAGGGGGGGCACCAGGTCGGGGCAGTTGGACACGTCCAGCTCTAAGCTGAACTGTCCCAATTCCAACCCCATTTCCTCATACTGGGTGGCGATGACGCTGTCCCCCTGGGTGGAGCTGAGGTTCAGGCCAGCGATTTCCACGGGATTGCCCAAAAATCTTGCGGCGTACCAGAACCCGGCCTGGGACCAGTCCGCCTCCACGGCGGCGCTGGCGGCCTTGTAGGTCTGGTTCCCCTGGGGGTGGTACTGGGGGGGCAGGGACAGGGCCATGGGGAACTCCACCCCGAATTGGGCCATGGCCTGGAGGGTCATGGCCAGGTAGCCCTCGCTCTCCAGGGGGGTGGTGGGGATCAGGGCCGACGGGCCGTTCAGCAGGGGCAGGGCGAACAGCAGGCCGGTGAAAAACTGGGAGGACACGTCGCCCGGAAGCCGGTACTCCCCTGGCGTGAGCAGCCCGGACACGGTGAGCACGCCGTCCTTCTGCTCATAGAAAATCCCCTTTTCGTCGAACAGGTCGAAGTAGGGCTTTAAGGGCCGCTCCATCAGCCGCCTGCGGCCGGTGAAAATCCCGCCCCCCCGCACCGCCAGGGCGATGGGGATCAGGAAGCGCAGGGTGGAGCCGCTCTCCCCGCAGTCCAGATGGGGGTAGGCCATCCGGCGCAGGGGGGACATGGCGTTGGCCCCCATGCCCCGGACGGTGACGGTGGAGCCGTCCACGGTGAACTCCGCCCCCAGCTCGCCCAGACAGCGGAGGGTGGCCTCAATGTCCTGGGACAGGGCCACGTTGGTGATCACGCTCTCCCCGTCCGCCAGGGCGGCGGCGATGAGCAGGCGGTGGGCCTGGGATTTGGAGGGGGGCGGGGTGACCGTCCCGGCCAGGGCGGCGGGGGTGATGGTGACGTTCATAGCAGAGCCTCCAGCTGTTGCAGCAGGCCCGCCTTGGGCAGCTTGCAGGGCACGGCGTGGCCGATCCCGTCCAGCAGGATGACGGTGATGTCCGCCCCGGCGCCCTTCTTGTCCAGGCCGATGGCGGCGGCGTACTCCTCGGGGGTGCAGGGAATGGACGTGGGCAGGCCCAGGCAGGCGCAGGCGGCCTCAATCCGCCCCGGCACGTCCGCCGGGGTGACGCCCAGCGCCACCCCCAGCCTGGCCGCGGCGCACATACCCGCCGCCACCGCCTGACCGTGAGTCCACTCCACATAGCCCCCCGCCAGCTCATAGGCGTGGCCCAGGGTGTGGCCGAAGTTCAGCACCATCCGCGCCCCGGTGTCCAGCTCGTCCTCTGCGACCACCTGGCGTTTGATATCACAGCAGGTATACAGGATGTATTCGATATCCGCCGTCAGCGCCTCCCGGTGGGGGCGGGCGGCCAGGAAGTCGAAGAACGTCCCGTCCCGGATGCAGCCGTATTTGAGCACCTCCGCCATCCCGTCCATGAACACGGGGAGGGAGAGGGTGTCCAGGGCGTCGGGATCCATGAGCACCAGGCAGGGCTGGTGGAAGGCCCCGGCCAGGTTCTTGCCCGCGTCCAGATCCACGGCTACCTTGCCGCCCACGCTGCTGTCCACCTGGGCCAGCAGGGTGGTGGGGATCTGGACGAAGGCCACCCCCCGCAGGACGGTGGCGGCGGCAAAGCCCGCCAGATCCCCCACCACGCCGCCCCCTAAAGCCACCACGCCGTCGGTGCGGGTGAGGCCGAAGTCCAGGAAGCCCTCCCACAGCGCCGTCAGCTGATAGGGATTTTTGCTCTCCTCCCCGGGGGGGATGGGGAACAGGCGGCAGTCAAAGCCGGCGGCGGCCAGGCTGTCCAGCACGGCGTCGGCGTACAGGGTTTTCACGGTGCTGTCGGTGACCACCGCCAGCTTTTGGGCGCGGGGCAGCACAGAGCGGACGCACACGCCCGCCTGGGCGAGGAGGCCCCGCTGGATGACGATGTCGTACTCCCGGCCGGGGAGGTTGACGGTAAGCTGTTTCATAAACTGCCTCCTTGCGTTGGCTGGGGCGTATCCGACAGGCCCAGCAGATAGTCGGTGGTGACATCCAGATAAACAGCCAGGGCGGCCAGGGCCTCAAAGCTGGGTCTGCGGACGCCCCCCTCGTACTGCTGATAAGAGCGGGGGGTGATCTGCAAATAGTCCGCGGCTTCCCGCTGTTTGAATCCCTTTGCTTTGCGTGCCGCTTTCAATCTTTCCGCAAATGGAACCATAATTTAATACACCTCTTGACACGTTCGACATGAACGTGTACAATAAAAATACACTCAATCTGAACGTGACTTGAAAGGGGAAACACTTAATGAACGGGTTAATGGAAGTCCTGTTTGGGTACGCGCAAAAGAATTTGCTTCCGAGCTATCTGTGCCGGGATGAAGCCTATGTCGCCAGCGACCGCTGTGTAGAAAGACAGGAGGAGCTGGTGTGGGCCGCGTTGGCGGAAGGAGATCGGATTTACCTGAAGAATTTGCTGAATGAGTTGGAAGTCATTCAAGCTGCCCGGGACAGGGCGGCGTTCCTGTACGGGTTTCACCTGGCGCGGGAGTTAGCGGGGATGTGAGCGCTTACACCAGCTTCTTTCCCATCAGCTCCACCAGCGGGGTGAGCTTCCCCATCAGGTGCCGGAACTTCTCCGGCGTCAGGGACTGGGCCCCGTCGCACTTGGCGCAGGGGGGATCGTTGTGCACCTCCACCATGAGGCCGTCCGCCCCCGCCGCCACCGCCGCCATGGCCAGCGGCTCCACCATCCAGTACATACCCGCCGCGTGGGAGGGATCCACCACGATGGGCAGGTGGCTCATCCGCCGGACGGCGGGGATGGCGGACAGATCCAGAGTGTTCCGGGTATAGGTCTCAAAGGTGCGGACGCCCCGCTCGCACAGGATCACGTTCTCGTTGCCGGAGGCCATGATGTACTCCGCCGACATGATCCACTCCTCGTAGGTGTTGGACAGGCCCCGCTTGAGCAGGATGGGCTTGGACAGCTTGCCCGCCTCCTTGAGCAGGTCGAAGTTCTGCATATTCCGGGCGCCGATCTGCACCAGATCCACCTTTTCCTCAAACAGCTGGCAGTACCGGGGGGCCATCAGCTCGGACACGATGGGCAGGCCGGTGTCCGCCTTGGCCTCCAGCAGCAGCTCCAGGCCGTCCGCCCCCATGCCCTGAAAGGAGTAGGGGGACGTGCGGGGCTTGAACGCGCCCCCCCGGAGCAGGGCCGCCCCCGCCGCCTTCACGTCCCGGGCCACGCCGGTGATCTGCGCCTCGCTCTCCACCGAGCAGGGGCCGGCGATGACGGTGAAGTGATCCCGCCCGCCGATGGGCACGCCGGACACGTCCACCACCGTGTCCTCCGGGTGGAATTTGCGGTTGGCCTTCTTATAGGGCTCCTGCACCCGCATGACCCGCTCCACGTCGTCGTTCATGGTGAGCTTGTCCATGTCGATGTGGGCGGTGTCCCCCACCAGGCCCAGGATGGAACAGCCCACGCCGTTGGTGACGCCCACGGAGACGCCGTGATCCCGCTCCAGGGCGGCCACCAGGGCCTGAATGCTCTCCTGGCTTACGCCGGGTTTCATGACAATTACCATATGGAACAACCCCTTCTCAAACTCAAATAAAAGAAGCCCATGGGCCCCGCGGGGCGGGCCATGAGCTTCCGAAATTTCCCCATAGGTGGGACTGAATCGGAAATATTATACACTTTGACCGGATAAAAAGCAAGGGCTTTCCCGGAAAAACCGCTGTTATTCCGCCGGCAGGCGGCCCAGCAGCAGCGCCGCTCCCGCCTGGGCCAGCAGCAGCTCCGGTGCTCCGCCGTCGTAGGGCAGGATGAGCTCCTGCCGCTCCACCGCCCGGCCGCTCAGAGAGACGAACTCCCGCTGCACCGCCACCGACGCCCGCTGGCCGTCCAGGCTGGACAGGGTGAGGGTGTTCCGGCCGGAGGGGCCGTAGCTGATCAGGGTGTCCGCCGGCAGGCCCCGGGTCAGGGAGGCCAGCCCCCCGGGGAGCAGGGCCGTCCGGCAGGCCAGCGCCCCGGCCCCCGCCCAGCCCGCCGCCCCCGGCGACACCACCAGCAGATCCAGCGCCAGCCCCGCCAGCAGGGCCGGGTGCCGGCAGGCCCGCACCAGGGCGGGCAGGCCCTCCGCCAGCAGGCTCACCCGCTCCGCCAGCCCCTCGTCCCGTTCCCAGACCCCGATCTGCCACATAATGGCCGCCCCCTCTATCGCATATCTGTATTTCCCCGCCCAAAGGGCGGGGAAATACGTCACAGCTATCCGATAGTGTGCCGGGGGGCGGGGGATTTTATGCGTTACCGCCTGCGCTCCTTTCGGTGGGTGAACAGCACGAAATTCACCACGTTGCCCAGGATCAGGATGGTGCCGCACAGGTACAGCCACACCAGCATGATGATCACCGAGGCCAGCGAGCCGTAGATCAGGGAGTACCGGGTGGAGCCGCTCATGAGCAGGGAGAAGATCACCGACGCCGCCGCCAGCGCCGCCGACGCCGCCAGCGCCCCGGGCACCACCGGAGGCCGGGGTTTGTCCAGGGGGGCGGCGAACCGGTAGAGCAGCAGGATGAACAGGAACACCATGCCCAGCAGCAGCAGGTACTTCATCCACTGCCACATGCCGAACCGCTCCACCAGATCCTCCAGCTTCAGCACCTGGCCCAGCAGGTGGAAGAACCAGTTACCCGTCACCACCACCGCCAGGGACAGGTAGATGGTGGCCAGCAGGAGGATGGAGAACAGAACGCTGGCGATCACCTGCCGCAGGCCCAGGAAGGTGGCCCGGCCATACAGCTCGTGCATGATGTTCATCAGGCCCCGAACGGCGGCGGAGGCGAACAGAATGGTGAGGAAAGCCCCGGTGAGCAGCATGGCGGTGGACTGATTGGTGTCGATGTAGGTCAGATAGTCCTGGAAGATGACCAGCACCCCCTCCGGCAGGAAGGGGTCGGCCTGATTCAGCAGTCCGGTGAGATCCAGGTGGAGCTCGTTGACGAAGGCGGACACGCAGATCAGCACGGGGAAAAAGGTGAGGATGAGGAAGTAGGCCAACTCCGCCGCGGCGCGGCCCACCTTTTTGGAGAAATACACGTCCACCACGTCGGCGATGAAGCGGATGGGCGGATGGGCCCGGAGCAGGCGATCCAGCTTCTCTTTCACGGCGGGGCCCCCTCTCTGCGGTTTCCTCTACTATAGCAGACGGCCGGGGAAAGGACAACAGAAATTTGTCAGGGGCGGGTTCCATTCTGGACAGGACGGACGGACTGCCAAACAATTTTTGCAAAACCTCTTGACAAGATGTGACTATTGCAGTAGTATTGTAGTGTACTATCGCGATAGTCACTTAGAACCCAACCCTGAGGAGGCGCTTCCCTATGGAAAAGCTGTATGATTCGGAGCTCCGGGTGATGGAGCCGTTGTGGGCGGACGGGCCGATGTCCGCGGGTGAGCTGGCCAAGCGGCTGGCGGCGTCCTGCGGGTGGAACCGGAACACCACCTATACCGTCATTAAGAAGCTGGTGGACAAGGGGGCGGTGAGCCGCTCCGAGCCGGGCTTCCTGTGCACGCCGCTGATCTCCCGGGAGGACGTCCAGCGGCTGGAGACGGACAGCCTGATCACCCGGCTGTTCGGCGGATCCAAAACCCAGTTCCTCTCGGCGTTCCTCAGCGAGGGACAGCTGACCCAGTCGGAGGCCCAGCAGCTCAGGGCCATCATTGAGACGTGGAAGTGAGGCGGGCGCTATGACCCAACTGCTGCAAAACGCCGTGTTTGGCACGGCGCTGATCCTGGCGGCGGCGCTGCTGCGGCGGGCGCTGGGCGGACGGCTGCTCCCGGAGGCCCGGCTGGCCCTGTGGTTCGTGTGCCTGATCCGGCTGCTGGCCCCGGTGTTCCCGGAGAACGGGCTGTCCCTGTGGGGGCTGCTGCCCCGGACAGAGGCGGCCTCCACGCCTGCCCCCGTGTCCGTCGGGGGAGCGGGGAACCTGCCCACGGTCAACGCCCCGGCCCCCGGGACGGTTAACCCCGGGCTGGGGCCGGTGGAGCCCGCCGGATCCGCCTTCCCCTGGGAGGCGGTGGCGCTGTCCGTGTGGATTGGGGTGGGGCTGGTGCTGGCAGCGCGATATGCGCTGCGCTGGAGCCGCACCCGGCGGGCGGTGGCGGAGGCCATCCCCCTGCCCAAGGACGACCCCCGGTATGCCCCCCTGCCCAAGTGCGCCCGCCTGCGGGAGGGCGTGATGGACGGCGCGCCCCTCACCTTCGGGGCGGCCCGGCCCACGGTGGTGCTGTGGCCGGGGCTGTCCGGGGCGGCGCTGGACTGCGTGCTGGCCCACGAGGGCGTCCACGCCCGGCGGCGGGATAACCTGTGGCATTACGCCATGGCGCTGGCGCTGGTTTTGTACTGGTGGAACCCGGCGGTGTGGCTGATGGCGCGGCTGCTGCGGCGGGACATCGAGCTGGCCTGCGACCGGGCGGCGGTGCGGAAGCTGGGGGCGGAGCGGCGGGCGGAATACGCCGAAACCCTTGTGAACCTGGCCACCGCGGGGGCGGAGCCCGCCTTCTGCCAGACGTTCGGCCGGAAAGCGGCCGAGGAAAGGATTTTATCCGTGATGAAATTTAAGAAAACCACCGTTTTGGGGGTAGTTTTGTCCCTGGCGCTGGTGGCGGGGGTGACGGTGGCCTTCGCCAGCGGGCCCAGGGAGGCGCCCGATGAGGACAGCACCACGTCCACCGCGCCCAGCACAAGTGTGTGGAGCATGACCACCGATGGCAACCACGGGCTGAGGTATTTCTCCCTCAACCTGGACTATCTTGAGCAGTCCCTGAACAAGCAGGTGGCTGACGGATCCATGACCCGGGAGGAGGCCGACCGGATTGTGGAGCAGGCCCGGGCGCTCTCCGGGAACGGCGAGGAGTTGGAATGGGTGTTCCAGGAGGACAGCGGGCTGGTTCATGACAGCTTGGACGAAAACGGCAATTACCGGCCGGGCTTCAACATCTTTTATAAGGACGAGGACGGCAAGCTGACCCCCGTGGATCCGGCCACCGTGGTGAGCGGGTTTATCTTCCCTGCGGCGGAGGAGAACGGCTGGGCCGAAGTCGTGGTGTATCGCGGCCGCGCCTACAACCGGGCCGACCTGTCGGCGGAGACGCTGGAGTGGCTGGACTGGTATCGGGCCCTGCCCGAGGAGGAGCGGCTGGCGGTGAGCTATGAGCCGGCGGAACTGCGGGAACAGGCCGTGCCGGAGTTTGTGCCGGACTATGACCCGGAGGTGGAGGATTCCGCCGGGGCGGGGGATGATATCGTCTGCGGCCTGCCCACCGCCCCCACCACCAACTGCGGGCTGGAGGGCTGCACCGAGACCCGGCTGCACTGCCACCAGGGAGAGAACTGCATCCTGGTGGATCCTGCCCAGCTCCCCGTGTGCTCCGTGGAGGGCTGCACCGTCTGGGGCGCCCATACCCATGACGGCGTGATCTACCGCTGCAACGGCGCCCACTGCGGCGGCGTGTGCGACGGGAGCTGCGCGGCGGCCTGGAATGGGGCGGATACCGCGCCCATTGCCTGCCCGCCGGAGGCGATTGACCAGAACTTCCCCTCCCGCACCGGCTGTTACCCCGATGAAAGCGGGCGCCACAGCGAGTCCCACCACGGGAACGGCTACCACGGCGGACACCATTAAAGCGAAACAGGAGCGCCCCCGGTTTTGTGCCGGGGGCGCTTGCTTTTTGCCGGTTTACGTGGTATATTGGTGTCGGCCCCGCAAAAGGGCCTTGGGCGCTGCACATATCGAGTTAGAACAGGCGGCTGGTCACACTACCCCGAAAGGGGGTGACTATATGCGGATCACGCTCCATATCGGACGATATACCGTCACGATTGTTGTGAAAAGCAGAAACCGCCACTCCGGCAAGTGACGGTTTCTCATACGTTTGAGTTACCACATTGAAAGGACTAACCGCCTGATGTGCGGCGCCCTTCTATTGTGATTATACCCCACGGCGCGGCCCTTGTCAAGGCCAGCCCCGTGGGGGTTTGCTTTTTGGCCTTACGGCAGCTCCAGGCCGTCAATGACCTCCCGGAGCTGGGCGGCGGAGGAATTCAACGCCTCCCGCTCATTGTCTGCCAGGGGGATCTCCAGGATCTGTTCCGCCCCACGGCGGCCCACGATGGACGGGATGGACAGCGCCAGATCCCGCAGGCCGTACTGCCCGCCCAGCACCACCGACACCGGCAGGATGGCCCGTTCGTCCTTCATCACGCACTCCGCGATCCGGGCCACCGCCATGGCGATGCCGTAGTAGGTGGCCCCCTTGCGCTTGATGATCTCGTAGGCGCTGTCCCGCACCTCCTCGTAGAGGCGCTGTTCCGCCTCCCGGTGGTTGGTGTGGCCCCGCATGGTGCAGAAATCGTCCAGCGGCACCCCGGACACGTTGGCCCCGCTCCACACCGCCAGCTCGCTGTCGCCGTGCTCGCCGATGATCACGGCGTGGATGCCACGGCTGTCCACGTTGAGGTGCTCCCCCAGCAGGTACTTGAGCCGGGCGGAGTCCAGCACCGTCCCCGAGCCGATGACCCGGTGGGCGGGGTAGCCCGAGATCCGGAAGGCGGCGTAGGTCAGCACGTCCACCGGGTTGGACACGATGAGCAGGATGCCCTCGAAGGGGCGGGCGGTGATCTGGGGGATGATGGAGTTCAGAATATTTACGTTCTGGCCGATGAGCTCTAATCGGGTCTGGCCGGGCTTCTGGTTGGCCCCGGCGGTGACGATGATTAGGGCGCAGTCGGTCAGGTCGTCGTAGGTGCCGGCGTACACGTCCATGGCGGCGATATAGGGCAGGCCGTGGCTGAGATCCATGGCCTCGCCCTCCGCCTTGTCCCGGTTGGCGTCGATGAGGACTAATTCGCTGAACAGGCCCCGCTGGATCAGGCTGAAGGCGATGGCGGAGCCCACGAAGCCGCAGCCGATGACGGCGGCCTTGCGGTGGTTGAGCATGGGAAAACCCCCTTCCGTTTTGGGCTTAGTGTGCCCAAACGAAAAGGGGTGATACTTTTTCTTGAAAGAAAAAGTATCCAAAAAGAACTTGAAGCTCGCTGACGAACGGGTCTATGACCTCTACGTTTTTGACACGACACGATGCCGCGCAGCTTGCAGGGGGGCTATAAATCCAGCCGCTGATGGCAGTAGGGGCAGAAGGGGATGCCTTTGCCCAGGTTCCAGCCCAGGAACGCGCCGCAGTGGGGGCAGCGCCAGCTGGAAAAGGCACAGGCGATGAAGGCCAGCAGGAGGGCCACGGCCAGCAGGCCCAGCAGCAGGCTGCCCAGCAGGGCGGCCAGCAGCAGGGACAGGGCCAGGGCGATCAGGAGGGCCAGAAGGATCTTGCGGGCTTGTTGGAGCTTCATAAAACACCCCGCCCCCTTATGCGATCCCCAACGGCTTCCGGGCCAGAACACAGTACCACTCGGCCTGTTCCGGATCCCGGTTCACAAAGGCGGGGAAGGGGAACTGCCGCACCTCCTGATACCCCAGTTCTGCCAGTGCGTCCAGCAAGAGCTTCCGGGGTATGGGGTGGTATCGCTCCTCAAAAATTTCCTTTTGGAAGATCCTGTTGTCCCGCTCAAAGGTGTACAGCAGGTTGAAGATGATGGAGCCATCGGCAGGATAATCCCATACCTGCATCAGGTTCACCCGGGTATCGCCGTCGAAAAACGGGTTATAGAGATAGAAACGCTGGCGCGTCTCCAGGATGGCGTCCCAGTTGCGGGTGTCGAAATAGAGATATCCCCCCGGCTTGACCAGCCCGTCCATCCGGGCCAGCACGTCCTGCACTTCGCTGTTGGTAACATAGGCAAGGGAGTTGCCCGTACTGGCTACGCAGTCAAAGGCCCGGCCCGCCCAGCAGGACAGATCCCGAAAGTCGCTTTGCTTCAACTCCACCGGGAGCCCCGGCCCGTCCGCCTTTTTGGCGCAGTTTTCCAACATGGCCCCGCTCAGGTCGGAGCCGGACAGCCGCACCCCCAACTCTGCCAGCGGCAGGGTGACGCTGCCTGAGCCGATGCTCACGTCCAGCAGAGAATGAATCCCCGTGTCCCGCAGGACGGTCTCCCAGTGCCGCTTATACCAGCCGTGGCGCTCCTCATTTTCGATCAGGTCGTAAATATCTGCACGATCATATAGACTTGGCATGGTGTGCGCCTCCTTATTGCAGGCCGTAACGGTTTAAAACTGCCGTGAACCAGTCGGGCAGAGGGGCGGCCACCGTCAGGCGCTCCCCGGTGGAGGGGTGGGTGAAGGTGAGCTGCGCCGCGTGGAGGCACTGGCCCGCCAGACCCGGGACGGGCTTTTTCGCGCCGTACACCGTGTCCCCCAGCAGGGGGTGGCCGATGTGGGCCAGGTGGACGCGGATCTGGTGGGTGCGGCCCGTCTCCAGGCGGCAGGTCAGGTGGGTAAGGCCGTTTTGACTGTCCACCACCTGCCAGTGGGTGACCGCCTCCCGGCCGTCAGGGGTGACGGCCATCCGCTTGCGGTCGGTTTTGTGGCGGGCGATGGGGGCGGTGACGGTGCCGCTGTCCTCCTTGAATCCGCCCGCCGCCACGGCGTGGTACAGGCGGAACAGGGAGTGATCCTGGAGCTGGGCCGCCAGGGACAGGTGGGCCCGGTCGTTTTTCGCCGCGATAATCAGGCCGGAGGTGTCCCGGTCGATGCGGTGGACGATGCCGGGGCGCAGCTCGCCGTTGATGCCGGACAGGCTATTGCCGCAGTGATATAACAGGGCGTTGACCAGCGTGCCGTCCGGGTGGCCGGGGGCGGGGTGGACTACCATGCCCACCGGCTTGTTCACCACAATCACGTCGCCGTCCTCATAGGCCACGTCCAGGGGGATGTCCTGGGGGGCGAGATCGATGGGCTGGGGTTGGGGGGGCGTGATCAGCACCGTGTCCCCGGGCTGGAGGCGGGCGTTCTTTTTCAGCGGCCTGCCGTCCAGCGTCACCCGGCCCTCCTCCAGCCAGCGCTGGGCCGCCGAGCGGGTCAGGCCGTCCAGCGCCGCGGAGATCACCGCGTCCGCCCGGCCCGGTTCACTGACCGTCAGGGGGAAGCTGGGCAGCGTCATCGGCTCCGCCCTCCTTTTTCTCGTCCTTGCCCACGTAGAACCACACGTACAGGAACAGCAGGGGCACGCCGATGGTGATGCAGCAGTCCGCCACGTTGAACACGGCGAAGTCCATGAATACGGTCTGGAACATATCGGTGACATAGCCCAGCAGCACCCGGTCGATGAGGTTGCCCATGCCCCCGGCTAACACCAGGGCGGCGGCCCAGCGGCCCAGGGCGTTTTTGAAATAGCCCTTGACGATGAGCCAGCACATGGCCGCCACCACCACGGCAGAGATGAGGGTGAGCAGCCAGGTGTGCTGGCGCAGGAGGGAGAAGGCCGCGCCTGTATTTTGGACATAAGTCAAGTCTAAAATATAGGGGAGAAAGGGGACGTCCGCGCCCAGGGGGATATTGGCGCGGACGAGGATCTTGACCGCCTGGTCGAGTGCCACCAGGGCGACGGTTAAAATGGCGTAAAACATGGGATCAGCCTTTCTTTGAAACGATTTTTACAGCCATTGGATAAAGGCTGTCTTATCGGTGCAGTTATACCCGGCACGGGTGTAGAAATCCAGCGTCGTTTGCTCTTTTGAGCCGGTCAAAAGCATAATTTTGTAGCAATTTTGCTTTTCTGCCACAGCTTTCGCATAGTCTAGGCACTGCGTGGCGTAGCCTTTTCCTCTGTGTCCTGAATGGGTCACCACATTTTCCACAAATGCGTATGGGCGCACATTCCGGGTCAGGTTGGGAATAATGACGCAGACACAGGAAGAGAGGATTTCCCCGTCCAACTCATTGACAATCAAATGGTGGTTTTTATCCGATAAAATTTGGTTCCAGACAGCCGTCAAATGCTCTGTCAATTCAGGCACAGATGTCTCGTGCAGGCACAGATATAGTTTCAAAATCCCGTCTAAATCTTCACGCTTAGCCTCTCGCACCATAACAACCGCCTCACAAAATAACTGCCGGGGAACAAACCCCGGCAGTTATGATAGCACACCTTTTATTTCTTGGCAAGGGCCTCGTCAATGGCCTGGGCGGCGGTCTTGCCCGCGCCCATGGCCAGGATCACCGTGGCCGCGCCCGTCACCGCGTCGCCGCCGGCGTACACGTTCTCCCGGCTGGTGAGGCCGTGCTCGTCGGCGATGATGCCGCCCCATTTCTCCGTGTCCAGCCCCTGGGTGGTGGACTTGATCAGCGGGTTGGGGCTGGTGCCCAGGGCCATGATCACGCAGTCCAGCGCGATCTCAAACTCGCTGCCCTCCTTTACGATGGGACGGCGGCGGCCCGAGGCGTCCGGTTCGCCCAGCTCCATCTCCACGCAGCGGATGCCGGTCACGGAGCCGTTCCTGGGATCCCGGGGGTCGTCCGGGTTGTGGTAGCCCAGGATCTCGGTGGGGTTGGTGAGGGTCTTGAAGATGATACCCTCCTCCTTGGCGTGCTCCACCTCCTCCGCCCGGGCGGGCAGCTCCTTCTCGCTGCGGCGGTAGACGATGTACACCTGGGCCCCCAGACGGCGGGCGCACCGGGCCGCGTCCATGGCCACGTTGCCGCCCCCCACCACCGCCACCTTCGTGCTGTGCTGGATGGGGGTGTCCGCGCCGTCCTTGTAGGCCTTCATCAGGTTGATCCGGGTGAGGAACTCGTTGGCGGAGTACACGCCCTTCAGGTTCTCCCCCGGTATGTTCATGAACTTGGGCAGGCCCGCGCCGGAGCCGATGAACACCGCCTCGAAGCCCAGCTCCTCTTTGAGCTCGTCGATGGTGATGCAGCGGCCGATGACCATATTGGTCTCGATCTTCACGCCCAGCTCCTTGAGGGTGTCCACCTCCTTCTGGACGATGGACTTGGGCAGGCGGAACTCGGGGATGCCGTACACCAGCACGCCCCCCGCCAGGTGCAGGGCCTCGAACACCGTCACGTCGTAGCCCTTCTTGGCCAGATCCCCGGCGCAGGTCAGGCCCGCCGGGCCGGAGCCGATCACCGCCACCTTGTGGCCGTTGGGGGCGGGCTTGACAGGTTTCCCGGCGGCGTTGGCGTTGTGCCAGTCGGCCACGAACCGCTCCAGACGACCGATGGCCACCGGCTCGCCCTTGATCCCCCGGACGCACTTGGCCTCGCACTGGCTCTCCTGGGGGCACACGCGGCCGCACACGGCGGGCAGGGCGCTGTCCTGGACAATGATCTGGTAGGCCCCCTCGAAGTCGCCCTCGGCCACTTTGGCGATGAATTCGGGAATCCGGATCTGCACCGGGCAGCCGGACACGCAGGGGCTGTTCTTGCAGTTGAGGCAGCGCTGGGCTTCGTCCACGGCCTGCTCCTGGGTGTAGCCCAGGGCCACCTCGTCGAAGTTGGCGGCCCGCGCCTGGGGATCCTGGTGGGGCATGGGGTTCTTATCCGGCCTCATGTTGGGCATTTCACCGCACCTCCTGCTGGAACAGGTTGCAGGACGCCTCGTAGGCGTGCCGCTCGAAGTCCTTGTACATGGCGCCGCGCACCATGGCCTCGTCGAAGTCCACCTGATGGCCGTCGAACTCCGGGCCGTCCACGCAGGCGAATTTCGTCTCCCCGCCCACGGTGAGACGGCAGCAGCCGCACATTCCCGTGCCGTCGATCATGATGGGGTTCATGGACACCACGGTGGGGATGTTGTACTCTTTCGTCAGCTGGCAGACGAACTTCATCATGATCACCGGGCCGATGGCGATGACCCGGTCGTACTTGGCCCCCGTCTCGATCTGCTCCTTGAGCAGGTCGGTGACCAGGGTCTTTTTGCCGTAGGAGCCGTCGTCGGTGCCGATGATGAGCTGGGTGGAGGCGGCCTTGAGCTCCTCCTCCAGGATCACCAGATCCTTATTGCGGAAGCCCACGATGAGATCCACGTGGCAGCCCTCGTCGTGGAGCTTTTTGGCCACCGGGTAGGCGATGGCGGTGCCCACGCCGCCCCCCACCACGGCCACCCGGCGCAGGCCCGCCGTCTCGGTGGCCTTACCCAGGGGGCCCACAAAGTCCTGGAGGAAGTCGCCCTCCTCCTTGTGGTTCAGCTTCTCGGTGGTGCCCCCCACGATCTGGAAGATGACGGTGACGGTGCCCGCCTGCCGGTCGAAGGCGGCGATGGTCAGGGGGATGCGCTCCCCCTCCTCGTCCACCCGGAGGATGATGAACTGCCCCGGCTCCGCCTTGCGGGCCACGGCGGGGGCCTCCACCTCCAGCAGGGTGACCGTGGGGTTGAGCGGACGCTTTTTTACAATGCGATACATGGGCTGCGCCTCGTTTCCTGTGGGATTTGTCTTTATAGTGTACCACTGTAATGCGCGGCAGTCAATTTGCTTTTCTGTGGAATCGCTGGACAAAAAATCGGGGTTCTGCCTGTTTTTTGCATAGTTTCGCCCCGGACGCGCATACTGAGCCAAAAGGAGGCGGGCGCATGGGATTTTTTGGAACCCGAAAGGAGACGCCGCCCCCCCACCCCCGGCGGGAGCCCCGGTATGCCGTCCCACTGACGGCGGACGGGGTGGCGGGGGTGTTTGAGGGCTGCGCCGACTTCAACCGGCGGACGCTGTACCTGAACAACGACCCGGCCCGACAGGTGGAGATGCTGTTCATCGCGGGGCAGGTTCGCAACGAGCGGGCCTGCGACTACGTGCTGCGGCCCCTGACCCAGAACCGGGCCCTGCGGGAGGCGGCGGACATGGACGCCGCCTTCGACCTGATGCTCAAGGGCGGGCTGTACTCGCTGGTGGTGAACAGCCGGGACACCGCAGACCAGGTGATCTTCGACCTCATCGACGGCTCGGTGGCCCTGTTTTTCCCGGGAAAAGAGCAGGCGCTCACCCTGTCGGCGGGGACGGAGGAGAAGCGATCCGTCTCCGACCCGGAGAACGAGCCCGACGTGAAGGGGGCCAGGGACTCCTTTGTGGAGAGCCTGCGAACCAACACGTCGCTGGTGCGGCGGCGGTTTCGGGCCCCGGAGCTGCGGATCGAGGAGCAGATCGTGGGGCGGCAGTCGGTGACGCCGGTGGACGTGCTCTATGTGGAGGGCATCGCGGATCCGGATCTGGCGCGGCAGGTGAAGGCCAAGGTGGGCCAGATCGACATCGACGCCCTGCTCATGACGGGGAATCTGGAGCAGTACGTGACGGACGAGAGCCGGACGGCCTTCCCGCTGACGGCCTACACCGAGCGGCCCGACCGGTTCTGCGCGGGGCTGGCGGAGGGACGGGTGGGGGTGATTGTGGACGGCATCCCCATGGGGTGGCTGTTCCCCGCCACCCTGGACAGCTTCTTCCGCACCGGGCAGGATCGGAGCACCAGCTGGGCGGTGGCGGGGGCGCTGTCGGTGCTGCGGTATGTGTGTATGCTCATCACCCTGTTCCTGCCGGGGCTGTACGCGGCGGCGGTGCTGTTCTACCCCCAGCTCATCCCGGTGAAGCTGGCCCTGTCCATCATCGCCGCCAAGGCCAGCGTGCCCTTTTCCACCCTCACCGAGGTGCTGGTGATGCTGCTGGCCTTTGAGGTCTTGCAGGAGGCGGGGCTGCGGCTGCCCTCGTCCATCGGGCAGACGGTGTCCATCCTGGGCGGGCTGGTGGTGGGCTCGGCGGCGGTGGAGGCCAAGCTGGTGTCCCCGGCGGTGCTGGTGGTGGTGGCCATCGCCGGCATCGCGGGCTACACAGCCCCAAGCCAGGATTTCGCCGGGGCCCTGCGGCTGTGGCGGTTCGGGCTGACGCTGGCGGGAGGGCTGCTGGGGCTGAAGGGGCTGGTGCTGGGCGGGCTGGCGCTGGTGTACCGGCTGGCCAAGCTGGAGACCTTCGGGGTGGCCTACCTGACCCCCTTTGCCTCCAACGCGGGGCGGCAGAAGGAGGGGCACACGGTGCTGCGGGAGCCGCTGCCCGAGGTGAAAACCCGGCCGGACTACTTGAATACGGACAACAGGAGGAACCAGGGATGAGGAAACTGCTGCTGGTGGGCGTTGGGCTGGCGGTGCTGCTGGCGGGGGGGCGATCCGCCCCCAAGGAGCCGGAGGGGCTGGCCCTGGTGCGGGCCCTGGGCGTGGACGGCCCTGGCCCGGTGATCCTGACCGCGGTGTGCGGCGGGGAGGATCAGGACAACCCCAGCCGGGGGGCCTGCGCCGGGGCGGACTTCGCCGGGGCGCTGGAGCGGCTGCCCTGGTCGGGGCGGTCGGAGCTGTCCCTCACCAGCGTCTCTTATCTCATTGTAGGGCGGGACGTGGAACTGGAAAATGTGCTGCTCACCGCCCTGCGGAACGAGGAGCTGGGGGCGGCCTGCACCGTCTGGCTGGCGGAGGAGGGGGCGGCTGCCCTGCTGGAGGACTGCGCCGATCCCGCCTCCGCCCTGGAGCTGCTGGAGCGGCAGGGGATGGAGGCCCCCACGGTGGTGGAGGCGCTGGCGGCGCTTTACCGGGGGGAGGAGCTGTGCCTGCCCCTGATCACCGGGGGGGAGGACGGGCCCTGGCTGCTGGACTGGGAGGAGTGGAGGGGTGCGGCGTGAGCAGGGATGCGTTGTCTCCCCGGCAGCTGTCGGTGGCGGTGATGACCGGGGGACTGTCCGCGGCGGCCGCCGCCGCGGGGCGGGCGGACTGGCGGTGGTTGCTGGTCTGGGCGCCCGCCGGGGTGCTGCTGGGATGGCTGCTGGTGCGGCGGGTGGGGCGCAGGCCCCTGCACCCGGCGCTGCGGGTTGTGTACGGCGCCTGGGGCGCGGTGTTGCTGTCGGACGTGCTGGCCCGGTCGGCGGGGCGGCTTCAGGCGGCGGGAGCAGGCCGGGGGAGCGGGGTGTGGCCGCTCCTTTTGCTGGCCCTGCCGCTGGTTTGGATGGGCTGGGGGAAGGGGACGGCCTTCTTCCGGACGGCGGAGATCCTCTGGCTGGCGGCGGGGGTGACGGCGGCGGCGGTGCTGCTGTTGGGCCTGCCCCGGGTGCACTGGGCGTGGGTGCTGGAGCCGGCGGGGGGCTGGGCCCAGTCGCTGGCGGCGGGGGGCGTTACCTTGTCCACCGGGCTGTTCGCGCTGCCATTTCTATATAAGGTAGAGGATGAGCCGGGGGGCGTACACCGGGGGCTGCTCTGGCTGGGGGGACTGGGGCTGCTGGCGGCGGTGCTGGCGCTGCTGGCGGCGGGGCTGCTGAGCCCCCGGGTGGCGGCGGCGCTGGCGGAGGGGCCGTTCTTTGCCGCGGCGGGCCTGCTGGGGGACAGCGCCCGGCTGGAGGGGCTCATCTCCACGCTGTGGCTGCTGCCCGATCTGACGCTGGCGGGGCTGCTGTCCCGGAGCTGGGGGGAGGGGCCCTGGCCCGCGGGAGCGGTGGCAGCGGGGCTGGGGCTGGCGCTGGCGGGGGTTCCGGCGCTGCTGACGGCGGAGGCGCTGTGCCTGGGGGGGCTGGCGCTGGCGGCGCTGACGCTGATCCTGTCGCCGGGCCGGAGTTGAAGGAGGCGGGGCGGGTGAGCACAGCCGGGGAGACGCCCCGCCCCCGGCGCACCGAAAATAGTGGTTTGGAGGCAAGAAAAGGACAACATTTTGTGGTCGGAAAAAATCTTGCAAAAAGGTGGGAAAAATACGAAAAAAGGTGTTGACAAAGGGCGTGGGGTTTGGTATAGTAGCAAAGCGTTCGGCAGACGGGCGGCGGACTCCCTGAGGGCAAAAAATAATTTGCCTGACGGCGAAAAAACCTCTTGACAAATCCGCGGACGCGTGGTAAACTATCAGAGTTCCGCATGGCGAGGAGACGTGAGCGCAAGCGGAGCGCAGGCTTGTACCTTGTAAATTAAACAACGAAGAAACGAGAAAGCACCAGAAGGACTTGAGTCCTTCGGAGCGCTGGAAACAGCGTGATGAAGGGTCTCATCAATTCTAAATGAAGCTTGGAAAAGTTTCAGTATTTTGGTTTGTGCAGCTGAAAGGCTGTATAGATACCATTTTATTGAGAGTTTGATCCTGGCTCAGGATGAACGCTGGCGGCGTGCTTAACACATGCAAGTCGAACGAGAACTATCGGATTGAGGATTCGTCCAAATGAAGGCAGGGAAAGTGGCGGACGGGTGAGTAACGCGTGAGCAATCTGCCTTGGAGTGGGGAATAACGGCTGGAAACAGCCGCTAATACCGCATGATACAGCTGAGTCGCATGGCTCTGGCTGTCAAAGATTTATCGCTCTAAGATGAGCTACGGGAGGCAGCAGTGGGGAATATTGGGCAATGGGCGCAAGCCTGACCCAGCAACGCCGCGTGAAGGAAGAAGGCTTTCGGGTTGTAAACTTCTTTTCTTGGGGACGAAGAAAGTGACGGTACCCAAGGAATAAGCCACGGCTAACTACGTGCCAGCAGCCGCGGTAATACGTAGGTGGCAAGCGTTATCCGGATTTATTGGGTGTAAAGGGCGTGTAGGCGGGAATGCAAGTCAGATGTGAAAACTATGGGCTCAACCCATAGCCTGCATTTGAAACTGTATTTCTTGAGTGCTGGAGAGGCAATCGGAATTCCGTGTGTAGCGGTGAAATGCGTAGATATACGGAGGAACACCAGTGGCGAAGGCGGATTGCTGGACAGTAACTGACGCTGAGGCGCGAAAGCGTGGGGAGCAAACAGGATTAGATACCCTGGTAGTCCACGCCGTAAACGATGGATACTAGGTGTGGGGGGACTGACCCCCTCCGTGCCGCAGCTAACGCAATAAGTATCCCACCTGGGGAGTACGATCGCAAGGTTGAAACTCAAAGGAATTGACGGGGGCCCGCACAAGCGGTGGAGTATGTGGTTTAATTCGAAG
>SFVC01000064.1 GCA_004560375.1 bacterium | reverse complement strand
CCCTGCTGCTCCAGCACCGCGTCGTTCAGCAGCTTCAGATACATGTCATAGCCCACGCTCATGAGATAGCCGGACTGCTCCGGCCCCAGCAGATTGCCCGCCCCCCGGATCTCCAGGTCCCGCATGGCGATGCGGAAGCCGGAGCCGAAGGCCACATACTCCCGGATGGCGGACAGCCGCTTGGAGGCCACCTCCGTCAGCACCTTCCCGGGGCGGTAGGTCAGATACGCATAGGCCCGGCGGGCGCTGCGGCCGATGCGGCCCCGGATCTGGTGCAGCTGGGACAGGCCCAGCCGGTCCGCGTCCTCGATGATCAGGGTGTTCACGTTGGGGATGTCGATGCCGGTTTCGATGATGGTGGTGCACACCAGCACCTGAATTTCGCCGTCGGCCATCTGCTGCATCACGGAGCTGAGCTCCCGCTCGGCCATTTTCCCGTGGGCAATGCCGATGGCCACGTCCTCCCCCAGCCACTGGCGCAGCCGCCCGGCGGTGGACTCGATGTTCTCCACCCGGTTGTGCAGGTAATAAACCTGGCCGCCCCGGCTCAGCTCCCGGCGGATGGCCTCGGCGATGACGGGCCACTCATGCTCCACCACATAGGTCTGCACCGGCTGGCGGTCGTGGGGCGGCTCCTCGATGGTGCTCATGTCCCGGATGCCGGACAGGGCCATGTTCAGGGTCCGGGGGATGGGGGTGGCGGACAGGGTCAGGGTGTCCACCTGCTTGGCCCGCTCCCGGAGCTTCTCCTTGTGGGTCACGCCGAAGCGCTGCTCCTCGTCGATGACCAGCAGGCCCAGGTCGTGAAATTTCAGGTCCTTCTGCAATAGCTTGTGGGTGCCGATCAGCAGGTCCACCTTTCCCGCCTGGGTCCGGGCCAGAATGTCCCGCACCTGGGCCGGGGTCCGGAACCGGGACAGCACCTCGATGTTCACCGGGAAGGAGCGGAAGCGGTTCACCGCCGTGGCATAGTGCTGCTGGGCCAGAACGGTGGTGGGCACCAGAATGGCGGCCTGCTTGCCGTCCATGATGCACTTCATCACCGCCCGCAGGGCCACCTCGGTTTTGCCGTAGCCCACGTCGCCGCACAGCAGCCGGTCCATGGGCCGGGGCTGCTCCATGTCGGCCTTGATGTCCCGGATGGCCTGGAGCTGGTCGTCGGTCTCCGTATAGGGGAAGGCGTCCTCGAACTCCTGCTGCCAGGGGCTGTCCGGCGAGAAGGCGTGGCCTGCCAGCCGCTGCCGCTGGGCATACAGCCGGATCAGCCCCTCCGCCAGGTCCTTGGCGGCGGCCTTGGCCTTGCGGGTGGTCTTGGCCCACTCGGCGCCGCCCAGCTTGTTGAGCTTGGTGCGCTCGTTGTCCTCGCCGGGGCCGATATACTTGCTGACCAGGTCCAGGGACGTGGCCGGGACGTACAGCACGTCCTGCCCGGCGTAGGCGATCTTGATATAGTCCTTCTCCACCCCGTCCACCGGCAGGCGCAGCATGGCCACGAACCGGCCGATGCCGTGGTGGGCGTGGACCACCAGGTCTCCGGGGGTCAGGTCCGTATAGGACTGGAGCTTCTGCTGATTGCTGTCCCGCTTGGGCCGGGGCTTTTTGCTCCGGCCGGACAGGGGAGTGGTCAGCTGCCCCTCCGTCAGCACCGCCAGCCGACCCTCCGGATATTCGCACCCGGCGGAGAGAGCGCCCACGGCGATGAGCACCGTGCCCTTCTCCGGGGGCTTCTCCCCGGTCAGGTCCACCGTGGCGGGGATCTTCCGCTCCGCCAGCAGCTGCTGCAGGTTCCTGGCCCGGACCTCGCCGCCGCACAGCACCATTACCCGATAGCCGGAGGTGAGATAGTGGGTCAGGTCCGTGCAGGCCAGCTCCAGGGACCCGCCGTAGCTGGACAGCTGCTTGGCCGTCAGCTGTAACAGGTCCTTGGGAGCCAGCAGCTGACGCCCGGTGGTGAGGCTGTCCAGCTGCACCGTGGGACGCTTTTCCAGCCGGGCCGCCAGCTCCTGCTCCGAGGCGGCAAAATCCGCCAGCTCCCCGGCCAGAAAGCCCGCCTCCATTCCGGCGGACACGTCCTCCTTCAGCTGCCACAGCCAGCCCCGCAGGGCCTCCGCCGTCCGGCCGCTTTCCTCCACGCATACCAGGGCGTTTTCGGGCAGATAGTCCAGAGCCGTGGTCTTTTCCGGATACACCGCCGCCAGGCACCGGTCCGGGCCGTTGGGGGCCATGCCCTGGCGCAGACGGGCGGCGTCGGCGGTCAGCAGCTCCCGCAGGGCCTGGGTGTCCTGCTTCCGGGCCAGACGCTTCACCGCGGCCTCCAGCCGCAGGGCCGCCTGCTCCGCCTGGCCCTCCTGCCAGCCGGGCAGCACCTCCGCCGCCGGAAGCAGCAGGGCCTCCCGGCGGTTTTCCACCCGCCGCTGGGTAGCGGTGTCGAAAATGCCCAGGGAGTCGATCTCGTCGTCGAAAAATTCGCAGCGCACCGGCTGCTCCATCCCCGGGGAGAACACGTCCAGGATGCCGCCCCGCAGGGCGAACTGTCCCGGGCCCTCCACCTGGTCGCACCGGGTGTATCCGGCTCCGGCCAGCCGCCGGGTCAGGTCCCCCAGGTCCCACCGCTGGCCCACGGCCAGGGTCAGGACCGTCCGCTCCAGCACCCGGGGCGGGATGCACCGCTGCACCAGGGCCTCCGGGGTGGTCACCACCACGGGGCTGCTTCCCAGGCGGTACAGGGCCGCCAGCCGCTGGTTTTCCCACTGGCGGCTGGCCTCCATGGGCCGCCACTGCAGCTCCCGGGCCGGCAGCACCAGCGGCTCCTCCCCGGTGAGCACCCGCAGGTCACCGGCCTGCCGCCGGGCCTCCCGCTCGTCGGGACACAGCACCACCAGCGGCCGCCGGGTCTTCAGATGCAGGGCCGCCTCCACCTGGGCCCGGTGCACCGGGCTTACGCCGGTGATCAGCACCGGGCTTACGCCGTTTTCTACGTCCTCTGTCAGCTGCCGCACCTCCGTCAGGCGCAGCAGCTCCTTCATCAGCGCCTTCACCGGGCACCTCCCTTCCTCCGCAGCGCGCTCGGGGGCGTATACGACTGTAGTATACGCCCCGAAGCTGTAACAGAACTTAAAAGTATCAATTGAACCGGTTCATGGCCCGGTCGATGCCCTCTGTGATCAGGGCCTTGGCGGCGTCGCCTGCCCGGTCCAGGGCGTCCTCCACTGCCGTCCGGTCCTCACCCATGGGCTTGCCCATGACCCAGTCCACCATGTCGTGCTCCCCGGGCCGGGGGGAGCCTACGCCCACCTTGATGCGGGGGAATCGGTCGGTGCCCAGGTGCTGGATGATATTCTTCAGGCCGTTGTGTCCTCCGGCGCTGCCGCCGCCCCGGATCCGCAGCTTCCCGGCAGGCAGGGACACGTCATCGCTGATGACCAGCACATGGTCCGCCGGGATCTTGTAAAACCGGGCCGCCTCGCCCACGGACTCGCCGGACAGGTTCATATAGGTCTGGGGCTTCATCACCAGCACGTGCCGGTCTCCCACCTTCCACTGGCCGGTCCAGGCCCGGAAGCGCAACTTATTGAAGCGGAAGCCCTCCCGGTCCGCCAGACGGTCCAGGGCCATAAAGCCCATGTTGTGCCGGGTGGCGGCATACTGGTTCCCGGGATTCCCCAGGCCCACCAGCAGCCAGCTGATCCCGCCGCCGCTGCGATGAAAAAACATAGCGTCAC
>SFVC01000063.1 GCA_004560375.1 bacterium | reverse complement strand
GCCGTCGCCCTTCTGCAAGTGGTTGTGGGCGATGCGCAGGCGGGGCGCCAGCGCCGCCTCATAGGGCAGGGCGATAAATCGCCGCATATGGGTCAGGTCCACCTGGATCATAGGGATTACCTCCTGTGTAAATCGGATTTTTCATCACACCGTATCTTACCGCGTTTTCCCGGAAAATACAAGGGGATTCCCGTCGAAACGGTGAAAATCCTATCCGATCACATGGTCCGCAGCTCTGCCCGGGACGCGGTCAGGTCCCAGCCGCGCCCATCCCGCAGCAGCAGCTCCGCCGGACCGCCGGGGATGTGCTCCGGGGCCCGGTCCACCCGGGCGTCCACCATCAGGAGCCGGGACAGCGGCGTGCTTCTCAGCCAGTCCGGCATAGGCGGACGGTCCCGCAGCAGCAGCGGCAGCCGGAACAGCTGATCGTCGCTGCCACTGAACATCCCATAGCCGGTCGTATCAATAAGATACCGCTGCGCGCCGAAGCGGATAGCCGCCGGACTGTTTGCCCGCGCCCATTCTCCGCACTCCCTCCGGGAGGACGCCATCAGCAGGCTGAGACTGCCGTAATACGCATCCCGGGTAAAGCCGAAGGCGTACCACTCCCGCCCGTCCGGCAGACACAGAACGCTGCCCAGGGGCCGGACCTCCCGGATATTGCCGCTCTCCCAGGCCAGGATCTCCGGGGTCAGATATCGAAGAATATTTTGCATTATGATTACCCTCCTGAGTTTATCCTGAGTTTATATTTTATTGTATCGTTGTTTCCTCTATGCCGCAATATCATTCCTGTTCAGCTTCCGCCAAGGATCACCCGCAGAAGCACATGGTCCGGGCCAGGCGCAGGAACATCTCCCCGAAGGTGAGCTTTTCCACGGTTTCCGCCGCCCGGATGGGCACCTCCAGCAGCGTTTCGCCGTTCTGGGTGACGGTCAGGGTCCCCAGAACGTCCCCCTGACGCACCGGGGCCGCTGCGGACTCCGGCAGAGTTACCGTCTGCTCCAGCCCCTGGAGCCGGGCCTTTTCCGCCAGCAGCAGGCCCTCCGCCGGGTCCACCATAGACTGCACCGCATCCCGGGTCCCCAATGTCACCGGCACCGGCGGCAGCGGCTCCTCCGGGGCGGCATGGACCAGGCCATAGGTGGAGAACCCATAGTTGAGCAGGGTCTTGGCGTCCTCGAACCGCTGCTGGCCGGTGGGGGATTTCAGCACCACGGCGATCAGCTCCATGCCCTCCCGCTCCGCCGTGGCGGAAATGCAGTATCTGGCGGAGTCCGTGGACCCGGTTTTCAGCCCCGTGGCCCCCTCATAAAAGCGGATGAGCTTGTTGGTGTTGGACAGCTGGAACTGTCCGTCCCGAAGGGTGTCCATCCAGATGGTGGTAAACCGCCGGATGTCCGGGTGACGGCGGATCAGCTCCCGGGACATCACCGCGATGTCCCAGGCGCTGGTGACGTGGCCCTCCGCCGGCAGGCCCGTGCAGTTGACGAAATGGGTGTCCTGCATCCCCAGCTCCCGGGCCCGGTTGTTCATCTGCTCCACAAACAGCTCCGTGACCCCCGCCGTTTTTTCCGCCAGGGCCACGGCGGCGTCGTTGCCGCTGGACACGCACACCCCCTTCAGCAGGTCCTCCACGGTGATCTGCTCCCCGGGGGACAGATAAATCTGGCTGCCGCCCATGGAGGCGGCATAGTCGCTGACGGTGACCACGTCGTCATAGGCCAGGGTTCCCCGGTCGATGGCCTCCATCACCAGCAGCAGGGTCATGACCTTGGTGACGCTGGCCGGTTCCAGGGCCTGGTGCTCGTTTTTGGCGTAGAGCACCTGTCCCGTCTCCTTCTCCATCAGCAACGCCGCCTCCGCCTGCACCGGCAGCTCCACCCCCCAGGCCGGACACAGCGTCAGCAGCAGCACCAGCACCGGCAGTGCCCCCAGCAGCTTTTTCATGGCAAACCCCTCCCCGTTTTTTCTTCACCGTATGCGCCCGGGGACAAAAAAAGAACGCCCCCGGCAGGAGGCGTTCCGCGTATTCCGATTTGGCCGTTCTATCCCGCCGCCCGGCAGCGGACGGCCACCCGGGCCTGCCCGCCTACGGTGCAGGTGAACAGGGTCAGCTCCCAGCCGGAATCGGTCATATCCTCCACCGCCGTGGGGGCCAGGGTCTCCAGCTCCGCCACCTGATAGCGGAACACGTGTCCGTCCACGTCGGTGAAAACCACCTCATCCCCGGGGCTGAGAGCCTTCAGACGGCCGAAATGCCGGGTATAGTTGTGGGCGGCGATGACCAGGTTCCCGGCGTATGCCGTGCCGCTGTAGCGGCAGGGAGTCTGCCGCAGCTGAGGATAGCTCCACTCCGCCGCCACCGGCAGCGTCAGCTCCAGGGCGGGGACAGACACCGTGCCCACATACCGCTGACCGTCCACCAGGCAGGTGGGCATCTCCATGCCCGGGGTCAGCAGATAATCCGGCACCGGGCTGTCTGCCCGGGGGGCGGCGGCGATCCCCGACAAAACCGCCTGGGCAGACCGTCCCGCCCGCAGGTCCGACGCCAGGTTGTACCCCGTCAGCAGCAGGGCCGCCGCCAGCAGGACGATCCCCGCCAGGGTCCAGCCCCGGCCGCGTTTTCCCTTAGTCATGGCGGCGTCTCCGTGCCCCCAGGGCCAGGCAGATCAGGCCGCAGGCCGCCAGCAGCGGCACCGGCCACCACAAGGAGCCGGTCTGGGGCAGGGTAGGCTCCCCGGGGTTCTGGGGCCCGTGGCCGGTATTGGTCACCAGGAAGGTCTCCCCCTCCCGGGACACCGTCACGGTATAGCCCTCCGGCGTCAGCTCCGTCACCTGCCAGTCCACGGGCTGTCCATTCTCCATGGCGGGCAGGTCCGTCCAGCCATACCGCCAGCTGTTCTCCTCCGATAGCTTCACGGTGTCATACACCGCGCCGTTTTTCAGCAGCTGAACGGTGACGGAGGCCGGACGGGCGGCGCTGCCGCCATCGTTCCAGATCTTCACCACCTGCCGGTCCACCGGCTCCGGCGGCACCGGCTCCACCGTGAACTTGGGGGCCGCCTGGACCTGATAGTTCCAGGTGTTGCTGGCAGTATCCAGCTCCGGCAGCGCCGCCAGGAACGGCTCGGCGGTGAAAATCTCACCGTTTTCCGTCATCGGCTCCGCCAGCGCCAGGTACAGCCCCGGCCGCAGGCCGCCGAACTCCACCCGGCCGTTTTCGTCCGTTGTGCCGGTAGTCTGGGGCGTCAGGCCGTCCCGGCGGACATAGCCTGCCAGAGTCCGGGCCAGCAGACGCCAGCTCTCCGCCGTCTGCCCGTCCAGCAGGACGGGATAGTCCCGGAAGTCCCCGGTCAGGGTATAGGCCCCGTAGGGGTCCACGTCCGCCGCCCGGTACAGGGCAAATGTCACCCCGGTGACGGCCCGCCCCTCCTGGCGGCAGGTCAGGGTCAGACCGGCCTCCCGGTCCGTTTCAATGACCCCGGCGCCCCACGCGGTGGTCACCACCAGCGCGCACACCAGCATTAAAGCCGCTATATCACGAATTTTCCGCATTGTCATTCCCTCCGGAAGATTTCTTTTTGCGTCCCGGCAGCATCAGCACCAGCACCAGGACCAGCAGCACCGGCAGCGCCGCAATGGGCGCCACGATCAGCGGCTCGATCCGGATGGCGTCGGAGGTGACGCGGATGGCCTCGGACTGATTTTCCACCCGGTGTCCCCGGACCAGC
>SFVC01000015.1 GCA_004560375.1 bacterium | reverse complement strand
TTACGTGCCACGGCTTGTATCTTCCCCCATATTTTTCGGCGATCAGGGAATCATCCGCAGTATATGGTTTTGTCAGTGTAAAAAGATTCCCTTCCTGAATTGCGCCTGGCGAAATGTTGTCAAGGGGGACATAGCCATAAGTGTATATGCCACCCTTCACCTCCAGCCTATATCCAAAATAACCATTATAAAATCCCATTGCGGAATATCTCACGGGATCGTCAAAATCGCTTTTGCTCTGCAGCCCAAGCGCCTCGGTCACATTAAAGAAGTTACCGTCACTATCGACCCATCCGGCGTGTATCTCCTTAGTTTCGATAAAATGTTTGTTACAGATTATCTTGCTGTAATCATCGCTGAAGCCATACTTTGGGCAGGAATAGCTGCCTCCGCCAGCATACACTTCTTTTTCCGTGGATCTTGGGATGGAAAAGTCAGCGATTACAGTTTCTTTTCCAGTGTCAGGATTCACACAATATACCGTAACGTTTTCTGTGCTTGCTAATTGATCCACAATTACCAGCCCATGGGGCTCCGGCTCCGGGGTGGGGGTCGGTTCCGGCGTGGGTTCTGCTGTCGGCGTGGGTTCCGGCGTAACCGGGGTCTCACTCACCGGCTGGCTGACCGGGGTTGGATAGCCGGCCGGCGGGTTAGCCGGGCTGGCCGCATTGTTCCCGCAGCCGCACAGCCCTGCCGCCAGTCCCGCCGCCAGCAATATGGCCAGCGCCCTGTTCCATTTTTTCATGCTTTGGCTTCCTCCTGTCTTTTTATCCTCGTTGGTACTTGCCCCCAGGGCGGGAAATCCCCGCCCCGGGCGCGTTCCCAGCGAGACAACAAAAGCGGCGCAGGGAGTGTTTCCCTACACCGCCGGAAGAAGCTGCACACATACCAAGACGTCCCCCCTTGCTAAATCAAGTGGGAACCGTTATAATGGCTTTTGGGCGCAGTAATTCTGCTGTGTGGGAGGTCGTGTCTCCTGCATAGGGGCGTGGGGAGGTGGTGCTCCCCGCGCCCTGCCTTTTGCTTCTGTGTCTCACGGCTTTATTGTAGCGTATCCTGTCGGAAATTGCAAGGGCGTTTTATCATAAACACACTCTCCGCGCCATTGCCCCGGGCGCAGGTCGTCCGCCTGCTCCCAGGCGGCCAGGAACACGTCGGAGGCGGTCTCCTCCCCGTCCTCCGGGCTCATGGAGCCCCGGAGGATGTTCCACACCACCGCGGACACATGGGGCAGATAGCGATCCATCAGGGCCTCCAGCCCCGCGGGGTCGCCGGATCTCAGTTTTCGCAGCATGGTTTCTTCTCTCATAGGGAGTGCTCCTTTTCGGTCTTGAAAGCCGCTTTCACCTATCATATCACATCGGAACGTGTCCGGGTTTCAAAAAAGCAAAAAATTGGGCCCTGATGGGCCGCCCCGCCGGCATCCTTTCCCGTGCGGGAAATCGAATATTTTGTGAACAAAGATTAGTTCCTTTGTAAACATTAGCACTCTACACTTGACAGTGCTAATTTTGGGGTGTATGCTACAGTCATAAGACAGAGGAGGGGCCGAAAGGCAGCCGCTCCTGCCACAATTTGATTGGAGGAATCGATATGTTACCCAGCATTTTTGGTGAAAACCTGTTTGACGAGTTCTTTTCCGACCCCTTTGACCTGATGCGTATGCCCGCGCTCCACAACGGTCGGGATCCGCTGTACGGCAAGCACGCCCGGAACATTATGAAGACAGACGTCCGGGAGGTGGGGGACAACTACGAGGTGGACATCGACCTGCCCGGGTTCAAGAAGGACGAGATCCAGGTGGAGCTGAAGGACGGCAACCTGACCATCACCGCCTCCAAGGGGCTGGACAAGGACGAGCAGGATCAGCAGGGCCGCTACATCCGCCGGGAGCGCTATGCGGGCGCCTGCAGCCGCAGCTTCTATGTGGGCGACCTGCGGCAGGAGGATATCTCCGCCAGGTTTGAGGACGGCATCCTCAGGCTGACCATGCCCAAGGCGGAGAAACGGGAGCTGCCCCAGAGCAACTTCATCTCCATCGAATAACAATTCTGTTTTCAGAAGGGCCCCCGCCGGTGCTGAGCGCCGGCGGGGGCCCTTTCCCATCCCCGTCCGGCGGGGGCTTCTCCCCCCAGGCGGCACAGGCCGCCCCACACCGGCTGATTGCCGGAGATCTCCGGGTGCTCCTCCATAAAAGGCTTGCACAAACAGAGAAAATGCGGTATAACTATAAGCACGTCATATTGCGAAAGGAGACCGCGATGAAGCCATATGTGGAACTAAACCGGGAAGAACTGGAGAGCCTGAAGGCCCGGTTGAAGGCGGAGTATAAAGACTACCAGAGCAAGGGGCTGAATCTGAACATGGCCCGGGGGAAGCCCTGCACGGAGCAGCTGGATCTGTCCATGGGGATGATGGACGTGCTGGGCAGCGGCGACGATCTGACCTGTGAGGACGGCACCGACTGCCGGAACTACGGCGTTCTGGACGGCATCAAGGAGGCCAAGGAGCTCATCGGCGACATGATGGAAAACCCCATCGACAGCATCATCATCTTCGGAAACTCCAGCCTGAACGTCATGTACGATACCATTTCCCGATCCATGACCCACGGCGTCATGGGCAGCACCCCCTGGTGCAAGCTGGACAAGGTGAAGTTTCTGTGCCCCGTCCCGGGCTATGACCGGCACTTTGCCATCACCCAATACTTCGGCATCGAGATGATCAACGTACCGATGACCCCCACCGGGCCGGACATGGATCTGGTGGAGGAGCTGGTGGCGTCGGATGACGCCATCAAGGGCATCTGGTGCGTGCCCAAATACTCCAACCCCCAGGGGATCTCCTACTCGGACGAGACGGTGCGGCGGTTCGCCCGGCTGAAGCCGGCGGCCAAGGATTTTCGCATCTACTGGGACAACGCCTACGGCGTGCACCACTTGTACGACCGGGATCAGGATCACCTGATTGAGATCCTGGCGGAGTGCAAGCGGGCGGGCAACCCGGATCTGGTGTACAAGTTCGCCTCCACCTCCAAGATCAGCTTCCCCGGCTCCGGGCTGGCGGCCATCGCCACCTCCCCCAACAACATGGAGGACATCAAGGCCCAGCTGGCCATCCAGACCATCGGCCACGACAAGGTGAACCAGCTGCGCCACGCGCGGTTCTTCGGGGACATCCACGGGCTGGTGGAGCATATGCGCCTCCATGCGGATATCCTCCGTCCCAAGTTCGAGATGGTGATCAGCACCCTGGAGCAGGAGCTGGGCGGCCTGGGCATCGGCACCTGGACCACCCCCAAGGGCGGCTACTTCATCTCCTTTGACTCGCTGGACGGCTGCGCCAAGCAGATCGTGGCCAAGGCCAAGAAGGCCGGCGTGGTGATGACCGGGGCGGGGGCCACCTATCCCTACGGCAGGGATCCCCACGACAGCAACATCCGCATCGCCCCCACCTATCCCTCCCTGGAGGATCTGAGTACGGCCATGAAAATTTTCACGCTGTGCGTCAAGCTGGTGTCCATCGACAAGCTGCTGTCCGCGCCCGCGGAGGCAAACGCCTGAGCGTCAAAAACACGCGGGAGAGGAGGTGCCGCCATGTCCGCGCTGCTGCTGCCCAATGAGATCCTGTCCATGTCCGCCCAGGCCGCCCGCCTGCTGGTGGAGTCCGGCGACGGGGACGGCGCCCTGCTCTACCTGGCCCTGCTGGAGTGCGGCGGGGAGCCTGCCCGGGCCGCCGCCCGCCTGCGCTGGGGGGAGGAGCGGCTGGGCCCCGCCTGGGCTCGCCTGTCCGCCCTGGGGCTGGTTCAGCCCCGGGAGAACGCCCCCACCCCCGCACCCGCGGAGGACGGCCGCCTGCCCGAGTACGGCAGGACGGAGATCGCCGCCGCCCTGGAGAGGGAGCCCGGCTTCCAGGGCCTGTGCCGGGAGCTGGAGGGGGTGCTGGGCCGGATGCTCACCGACCACGATCTCCGGTGCCTGTATACCATGTATGACTATCTGGCCCTGCCGCCGGAGGTGATCCTGCAGCTCGCCGGCTGGGTGGTACGGCGGGAGAGGCGGCAGAAGAAAAACCCCGCCGCCAGCCCCCGGATGCCCCAGCTCCAGAAGGAGGCCTTCCGCTGGAAGCGTTTGGGGGTGGACACCCTGGAGCGGGCGGAGGACTACCTGCGCCGGGAGGAGCTGGTGGATCAGCGGGAGTGGGAGATCCTGTCCGCCGTAGGGGTGACGGAGCGCCGCGCCGCCGTGAGCCGGGAGCGGGCCTACATCGCCGCCTGGGTGGACATGGGCCTGGGCACAGAGCTGATCCGCATGGCCTATGAGCGCACGGTCTATAAGAAGGGGGCCATGAACTGGCCCTATGCCAACAAGATTTTGCAGTCCTGGCACGCCGCCGGGTACAAAACCCCCCAGCAGGTGGAGGCGGGGGACAGGCCGCCCAGCCGGCAGTCCCAGCCGTCTCAAAATCAACCCCGGGACTTCCAGCCCACCCGAGAGCGCATTGAGAAAAACGGTGATTGGCTGGATCAATTTTTAGCGGAACAGGAGAAAGGGGGCGGCTGATATGGCCTATGAGCCCGACGTCATGCGAAGGGCGCTGGCCCGGCTGGAGCGCCGCCGGGACAGGGCGGAGCGCCGCCGGTTTGAGCTGGAGCGGGAGCTGTACGCCCGGGAGCCCCGGCTGCGGCAGGTGGACGCCGCCCTCCGGGGCACCATGGCGGATCTGGCCAAGCTGGCCGTCGAAGGGAAGGCGGTGGCGGCGGACGGCCCGGAGATTGCCGCCATCCGCGCCCGAAACGAGGCGCTGCAAAAGGAGCGGGCCGGGCTGCTGGCGGGGCTGGGCTATGGCCCGGACGCGCTGGACGACACCCCCGTCTGCCCCAAATGCAGGGATCGGGGCTGGACAGAGGATGGGCGGATGTGTGCCTGCCTGCGGGAGCTGTGCACCCAGGAGCAGATCCACGCCCTCACCGCCCTGCTGAACCTCACCGACGAGCAGGACTTCGACCATCTGCGGCTGGATGTCTACAGCGACACGCCCTGGCAGGGGCAGAGCCGCTCCCCTCGGGAGCAGATGCGCCGGGTGGTTCAGGTCTGCGAGGGCTTCGCCCGGCAGTTTCCCAACTACCCCCTGAAAAACCTGCTGCTATCCGGTGGCACCGGGCTGGGCAAGACCTTTCTGTCCGGCTGTATCGCCCGGGAGGTGTCCTGCCGGGGGTACTCCGTGGTGTACGACACCGCCATCAGCCTGTTCGCCGCCTTTGAGACCCGCCGCTTCGCCAGGGACGCGGAGGAGGGGCGGCAGGCCCGGGACGAGGCCCGGCGGTTTCTGTCCTGCGATCTGCTGATCCTGGACGATCTGGGCAGCGAACTGACCACCCCCCTGGCCCAGACCACCCTGTATGAGGTGGTAAACGGCCGTCTCCAGTCCGGCCGGCACACCATCATCTCCACCAATCTGTCCATGGAGCATATCGCCCAGCGGTATACCCCCCAGCTGGCCTCCCGTATCGGGGGGCTGTTCCGGGAGCTCACCTTCTACGGGGACGACCTGCGGCTGGCCCATGCCTAAAAAGCAGCGGCGCCCCCCGGCGCAAGCCGGGGGGCGCTGTTTTTGCGTTTAGTCCGACAGCAGGATCCGGTCGTTGTCCAGGTCGTGCCCGGTTCCCGTCTTGAAGCGGCGGAGCAGATCGTCCACCGTCATGCCCGCCCGCTCCTGGCCGGACACGTCCAGCACAATCCGGCCCTCCGCCATCATCAGGGTGCGGGTGCCCAGATCCAGCGCCTGCCGCATATTGTGGGTGACCATCAGGCAGGTGATGTGGTGCTCTGACACGATGGCGCGGGTGAGCTCCAGCACCTTCTCCGCCGTGGCGGGATCCAGGGCGGCGGTGTGCTCGTCCAGCAGCAGCAGCCTGGGGGTGACCAGGGTGGCCATCAGCAGGGTGAGGGCCTGGCGCTGTCCGCCGGACAGCAGCCCCACCGGCTGGCGCATCCGATCCTCCAGCCCCATGCCCAGCAGCTTGAGCTGCTCCGCGAAGAACTCCTTGTCCTTCTTCCGGATCCGGCTGAGGGGGGCGGTGCCCTCCGACGAGCGCAGATAGGCCAGGGCCAGGTTCTCCTCAATGGTGAGGGAGGGGGCGGTGCCCCGCAGGGGATCCTGGAACAGCCGCCCGATGACCCGGCTGCGTTTGTGGTTGGGGGTGAAGGTCACGTCCTCGCCCCCCAGGGTGATGGAGCCGGAGTCCACGAAAAAGCTGCCCGCCACCGCGTTGAGCAGGGTGGACTTGCCCGCCCCGTTGGAGCCGATGATGGTGGCGAAGTCGCCGGGGGCCAGGTGGAGGGACAGGTGATCCAGGGCCGTCTTTTCGTTGACGGTGCCCGGGTTGAAGGTTTTGGAGATGTTGTCAATCCGCAGCATATCAGCGCCCTCCCTTCCGGAGCGCGGCCAGCTTCCGCTTGTGGAAGCCCGCCCTGGCCTTGATGGTGGGGGCGGCGATGGCCAGGGCCACCACGGCGGCGGTGAGCAGCTTCAGGCAGTCCACCGGCACCACCTTGGTGTAGAACACGATGGCGTAGATGAAGCGGTAGATGATGGAGCCCACCATCACGGCGATGACGCCCCGGCCCATGCCCCGGCGGCCCACCACGGTCTCGCCGATGATGAGGCAGGCCAGGCCGATGACCACGATGCCGGTGCCCGAGCCCATGTCCACCGTGCGCTGGTACTGGCCCACCACCGCGCCGGACAGCCCGGTGAGGGCGTTGGCCATGCACAGCCCCACGGTGATGGTAAAGGTGGGGTTTACCGACGAGGCCTGCACCATGTCCCGGTTGTCGCCGGTGGCCCGTATGCTCAGCCCCAGCCGGGTGCCCAGGAACAGGTAGAGCAGCACCCCCGCCAGGACGGTGACGGCGGCGGACAGGATCAACTCGTGCCACTGAACCCAGAAGGAGGCGCCCCCAAACAGCCCCTTGGCCAGGGAGAACACGGTGTCCTTCTTCATCAGGCTGGCGCTGGATTTCCAGCCCATGGCCATCAGGTTGACGGTGTACAGCCCGGTGTTGGTGATGATGCCCGCCAGGATGGAGGGCACCCCCATGCGGGTCTGGAGGAAGGCGGTGACGAACCCGGCGCAGGCTCCGGCCAGCATGGCCGCCGGGATGGCCAGGACGGGGTGGCCCGCCGCCGTCACCGTCACGGAAACCGCCGCCCCCAGCACGAAGGTGCCGTCGGTGGTGAGGTCGGCGATGTCCAGGATGCGGTAGCTGAGAAACAGGGCCATGGCCACCAGGGCGTACTGGAAGCCCAGCTCCAGGGCGGTCTGGGAGATCAAAAGTATGGAACCCATGGGGTTCAGCTCCTCTCGTGCGCCCACCCCCGACAAGGCCGGGGGCGGGGTGTTTACAATTTCCGGAACACGTCCAAAAAGTGGTTGGATGCGCCCACCAGGTCGGGCCGTTCGCAGATGGCGAAATGGTACTGGAGGTAAAGCTCATACATCTCGTCGTCCATCTGCTCCATGGTGTCCCGCAGGTAACCGGTGGCCATGTCCGCGCCCACGAAATGCAGGCGCTGGGCAGGCAGGCCGTCCATCAGAGCGTCGATGTCCTCCCTGCGGTGAAGGGCGAATATCTCCTCCGGGGTGGAGGACAGCTTGAAAGTGTCCAAGTCGGTCAAGGCCAGATAGCGGGGGTCTTTCAGAAACTTCCGGCCAAAACAGCACTGGAGTACGGTGGCATCGTTTCCACAGTAGGCGGCAAACACCACCCCGGCAGGCCTCGTCACCCGCAGGGCCTCAGCCAGCGCCCTGCGCTGCTCCTCCTTTGTATACAAATGGTACAGGGGGCCCAGCAGAAGGGTGATGTCATAGGCTCCGTCCGGGAAGCAGGACAGCTCCAGAGCGTTTCCCTGCCGGACGGTGACGGGCTCGCCGGGAAGGGTGTTCTGCCGGAACACATCAATATTATGTTCCAGCAGCTCCACCGCGTCCACTTGGTAGCCCGCCTGGGCCAGCGCATGAGAGTAGCGGCCCGTACCTGCCCCGATCTCGATGACCCGATCCCCCGGCTTCAGGTATTTTTCAATATACCGCATAGTGGTGAGAAACTCCACCATGCCCTGGCGGCTTCTCAGCCGGGCGTCTTCATCGCAGTGGGCCTCGTAAAATTCCCGCAGGCAGCTCGGGGGTTCCATCGCTCAATCTTCTGTGGTCTGAACCTCCACCAGGGTACCCATGTCCTTAAACATGGAGTAGTCGGCGTTCAGCCCGGCGGCGGTCTCGGTGTTGACGGTGATGATGCCGCCGTCCATCAGGTAGTAGTCCTCCAGGCCGTCCATGCCCTTTGTCAGCGCCTCGTAGGCCAGGTCGGCGGTGCGCCCGCCCAGCTCGGTGTAGTTCACGCCGCAGGTGGCGAAGGCGCCGTTTCGCACGAAGGAGTCCGCCCCGGTGTAGTGGGGGATGCCCGCGTCAATGAGGTTCTGGTAGATGGCCAGCTCCGCCACGGCGATCTTGTTGTCGGTGGGAGTGAAGATAGCGTCCACGCCCTCGGCGGCCAGGGCGGCCGCGGCGGCGATGACCTCGTCGTTGGAGTTGGCGGTCTGCTCGGAGTAGGGGATGTCCTTCTCGGTGAGGTATTCCTTGGCCTCGGCGATGGGGCGGATGGAGTTGTCCTCGGACAGGGAGTAGAGCAGGCCCACCTTCTTCAGCTCCGGGTTCTGGGCCAGCATCATGTCGATGATGAACCGGGTGTTCAGTGCGTCGCTGGTGCCGGTGACGTAGTCGATGCCGGTGAGGGCCACGCTCTCCTCGTCGGGGTAGGACACGGCGGCGAACACCACGGGGGTCTTGGTGTCCTCGGCGGCCAGGGCGGAGATCTTGGCGGCGCCGGTGGCCACGGGGATGATCACGTCCACCTGGTCGGCGATGGCCTGGTCGGCCAGCTGCTTCAGGGTGGTCTCGTCCCCCTGGCCGGAGGTGGTGGTGCGCTCAATGGTGACGCCGTTGTCGGCGGCCAGCTTGTCGAGCTGCTTCTCAATGGCTTGGGCGATCTCATCCAGGGAGGGGTGGTCGGTAAGCTTGATGATGGCGGCCTTGTAGGTCTTGCCGGGGGCGGGCTCCGAGGAACCGCCCGCGGTGACGTCGGGGCCGTCGGAGCTGGTAACCGTGCCGCCATTGCAGGCGAATAGGGAGAGGGACAGGGCCGCGGCCGCGGCGACGGCGAAGAATTTCTTGACGATGTTGTGCTTTTTCATGGTATTTTCCTCCATATTTGTATTTTGGGCGGCAGATGAACCCCGAAAGTGCCAGATCCGGGGGAGGAAAAGGCAAACAAAAAAGCCTTTGCCCCACACATGGGACAAAAGCTGCTGCTTCTGCGATACCACCCAAATTGACGCTGTCAAACGTCCACTCGCTTACGCGTACCATCATACGCGCCCCGATGGATAACGGGTGGGAATCCCGTCGGTCTCTACTTGGCCCGCGCCGTTCGATCCGCCCTCCGGAGTCCATTCGCCGGCCGCTCGCCGCCCCGTTTCCACCATCGGGGGCTCTCTGAAGGTCTGCCGCGCCGGGTACTTCTCTCCGTCACTGGTTTGTGCTGTTTGATTGTTGCGCTTTATTATATGCGAGCGGATCCGGTTTGTCAAGAGGGAAAACGAAAATTTCCAGAATTTTGGGATGGGCCCGTTTCTCCGGGGGCAGGGGAGAGAAAAAAGCCTTGACAAGGGGCGGCGGCGCGGTTATAATATGACGTGTTCTGAAGGAAGCAGAGGGACAAGTTCATAACCGGACGATTAGCTCAGTTGGTATGAGCATCCGCTTGACGTGCGGGAGGTCACAAGTTCGAGTCTTGTATCGTCCACCAGAAAAGCCCTGGAGCATCAATGTCTCCAGGGCTTTTATTTTTCTTTTTATTCGCCTGTTAGTGCCTGCATGTAATGCCATGATTCCACGGCTTTGACCAATTCTGTCACGTCCGCGTGGACAGGATATTCGCCGCGGTGCGGTTGCGAATTTACGGCGCACCTGCGCCGCCGGCCTATATAGAATTAGGAAACAGCGGACGGAATCTGTGCCAAAACACCCCGGAAACAGGATGGACGCGACGGGAAAAAGAACATGGTAAAGTTAGGGCAACCAGAGCAACCGGAAAGGAGATCCATTCTATGGTGGTCATTTTATATGTCATCGTGGGAGCCGCGGTGCTGATGCTCTTTGGAGCCCTGTTCGGGCTGCTCCCTCTGCTGCTGGGACGGTACTTTAATCGTCCCGGCCTGGGGAAGCTGGGAATGTTGTGCTGCATCTTCAGCGGCCTGGTGCCGGGGCTGGAGGTTCCGGTGGCCATCGGTTTTGTCCTGGCCATCTTCATCAAGAAGACGGACTTTGACTGGCCCCAGCGAAACGCGGCCCCAACCCCGGTTCAGCCCCGGCCCGCCCCCCGGCCCATGCAGGGCACGACCTTATATGTGAACGCCCTGTCCGGCCCTCTGCGGGGGCAGTCCTACCCGGTGGGGCAGGACGGGCTCCTGTTCGGCTGCGACCCCTCCTGTGCCGTCCGTTTTCAGGCGGGCACCCCCGGCGTCAGCCACCGGCACTGCTGCATCCGGTGGCAGCAGGGCGTGCCGATGCTGATGGATCTGAACTCCACCTATGGAACCTTTATGGGGGACGGGCGGAAGCTGCCGCCCAGTTACCCGGCCCAGTTGGCTGCGGGCAGCCGGTTCTACCTGGGCGACCCCAACTGCCTGTTCCAAATCACCCTGCCCTGAGCGCTTGCACCGGCGTCAGCCGGATCAAAACCAACGAGAAAGAGGAGAAACGAATATGGAGATCAAAACGTCGATGGTGACCTGCCCCAACTGCGGCCACCCCTACGACAGCGCCAGAAATGCCAGCTGTCCCCACTGCGGCGGCTTTGCCCCCACGGAGGCTCCGGGCGGCGCAGGCGGCTTCACCCCCACCGAGCCCCTGGGCGGCGGCAGCTTTGCCCCCACCGAGGCCCCTATGGGCGCTCCCGGCGGCAATTACAACGCCAATTTCGGCGCCACAATCCCGCCGGATGGCGGCGCCGCCGGCCCGAACCCCTTTGACTCGCCCACGGTCATCGGCGGCGGCAAGGCCGACGGCGACCTCTCCGAGCCCGTGGTGGGCTGGCTGGTGTGCATTGAGGGCCCCGCCCGGGGTACCGATTACCGCCTCCACGCCGGGTATAACTACATCGGCCGGGAGTCCGGGGACGTACGCATCCGGGGCGACCAGCAGATCTCCCGCCAGAACCACGCCATGGTGGCCTATGACAGCGGCGAGCATCTGTACTTCGTGGGGCCCTCCGCCGGGCGCAACCTCATCAAGGTCAACGGCCACGCCGTGCTCCAGGCCATCGCCATCCAGAACTACGACGTCATTTCCATCGGCACCACCAAGCTGATTTTTGTGGGGCTGTGCGGCGAGCAGTTCAGCTGGGAAAAGAGGGATCCGTCAAATGGGTGAGTTCACTTATTTGAAGCCGAACAAGACCTCCTCCAATGGGGAGGAGGTCTTTTCTTCGCCTTCAGCATTGGATCAGCAGGAGACCGACGCGGTGGAAACGGATGCGATGGAGAGCAATTCGGTGGAGACAGGCGCGGTAGAGACGGATGCGGTGGAGAGCGACGGGGTGGAGACAAACGCGGTGGAGACGGAACCGGTGGACACGACCCCGGTGGACACGACCCCGGTGGAGACAGTCGCCACCCCGGAGGAGCAGGGGGCCCTAACCCAGTGGCTGAATCAGCCCGGGGTGGGCAACATCTCCTGCGGCGGCTGGGCGGGTCTGGGGCTGCTGGCCGGCCTGCTGGCGGCGGGAGCGGCGGCGGCGGTGGCCGGCTGGCTGCGCCACCGGAAGAAGGCCCCCGCCGTCCGGTCGGCGCCCTCCCGCTGGGACGGTGGCGTCACCGTGGAGAAGCTCCACGAGCAAGGGGCCCGCTCCGGCCAGCAGGATTGCTTCTTTGTCTCCCCGGTGGAGGAGGCCGCCGGGCTGCTGGCCATCGTGGCCGACGGCATGGGCGGCCTGGCCGACGGGGACAAGGTGAGCCAGGCGGCGGTGTCCGCCATGGCCCAGGGATTCTACCACGTGAAGGGGACGCCCCAGCAGGTGCTGCTCCAGCTGGCGGCCCAGGCCAACGCCGCGGTGAACGGCCTTCTGGGCGAGGAGGGGCTCTACCGCAGCGGTTCCACCCTCACGGCAGGGCTGATCCGGGACGGGGCGTTCCACTACCTGTCTATCGGGGACAGCCGGATCGCCCTCTACCGCGGGGGGGTGCTCTACCAGCTCAACCGGGAGCACATCTACCGCAACGAGCTGTACGTCAATTATGTGAACGGCAATGAAACCCTGGAGGGAGCGGCGGGCCACCCCAAGGCGGCGGGTCTGACCAGCTTCCTGGGCATGGGCGAGCTGAAGTACATCGACCTGCCCGCCGAGTCCATCGGCGTGCTGCCGGGGGATCGGTTTCTCCTGATGAGCGACGGGGTGTACAACGCCCTGTCTCCGCTGGAGCTGAAGGAGGCGCTGTCCAAGGGGCCGGGGGAGGCCGCCCAGGCGCTGGACAGCGCCATCAAGGCCAAGGGCTATCAGAATCAGGACAACTACACGGCAGTCATCTTGAACTGCTGACCGCTTTTGAGGAGAACGCCTATGCTGGATATCGCGACCTATACGGACATTGGGGGCCGGCCCCGGAACGAGGACACGGTTCGGTACACCGCAAAAGAGGGGGACAGACTGTGCCTGGTGCTGGCCGACGGCCTGGGGGGCCACGGCGGGGGGGAGCAGGCCTCGTCCACGGCGGCGGATAGTATCTGCCGCGGCTGGGGCGGCACGGCGGATCCCGAAGCGCTGAAGGCCCTGGTACGGGAGGCCAACCGCCGGGTGCTGGACATACAGACCCCCCAGTGCGCCATGAAGACCACGGTGACGGTGCTCACCCTGGCGGGCAGGTGCGCCGTCTGGGCCCACGCCGGGGACTCCCGGCTGTACTACTTCCACAACGGGGCGCTGGCCTTCCAGACCCGGGATCACAGCGCCGCCCAGCTGGGGGTGCTGCTGGGGGACATCACCCCGGAGCAGATCCGCTTCCACGAGGATCGCAGCCGGGTGCTCCGGGCCCTGGGACAGGACGAGGAGCTGTCGGTGGAGACCGGACGGCAGGAGCTGGACGGCGGCGGGCACGCCTTCCTGCTGTGCAGCGACGGCTTCTGGGAATATGTGCTGGAGCCGGAGATGGAGAAGGATCTGAACAGCGCCGCCGGGCCGGAGGACTGGCTGGAGCGGATGCGCTGGCGGCTGAAGAAGCGGATCCCGGAGAACAACGACAACAACACCGCCGCCGCAGTGTGGATCAACGAGAGATAGATTGGAGGAATTGAACATGAAAAAACGGTTGTTTTCTTTGGCGTTGAGCCTGTCCCTGCTGTGCGCCCTGTTCCTGCCCGCCCGCGCCGAGGCCGGATTTGATCCCGCCACCAGGGAGAGCGTGGCGGTGGTGGCCACCTGCCTGGACACTGAAGGCGGCGAGATCAGCTTCGGCTGGGGCACAGGCTTCTTTGTGGGAGTGCAGGGGGAAAACCCGGCCTATCTGGTGACGAACCACCATGTGATTGAGGACTTTATCAGCTACGGAGCGGGCGAGCTGCACGACTATACCATTGACGACCAGACCTACACGGGCCGGACGAAGATCCGGGTCTATTTTGACTCCAATACCTATGAAGAAGCCTATATCGTGGAATACAACAGCTCCAAGGACGTGGCCATACTGAAGTTGAATGCGGGCACCAGCTTGCGAAAGCCCATCGCCCTGACCGTCCCCGATGACGGTATGGTGGGATCCACCGTGTATGCCGTGGGCTATCCCGGCCTGTCGGAAAACCTGTTTGCCGGCTCCACCACCTCTTGGGGGATCTCCGACGTGACCGTCACCCGGGGCGCGGTGAGCCGCATCATCACCACCCAGGGTACCGGCCAGGCCCTCGTCCAGATCGACTGCGACATCAAGCCCGGCAACTCCGGCGGCCCGCTGGTAAATGCCGTCGGCGAAGCCATCGGCATCAACACCAAGAGTGTGTCCGACACCAGCGGGGATCAGACCAACTACGCTGTGAACATCAGCGAGGCGATCACGCTGCTGGAGCGCAACAACATTACCTACACGCTCGGCGGAAGCGGCCCGGAGCCTGACAAACGCATCGGCATAGGCGCGATCATCGGCATCGCGGTTGTGGCCGCGGCGGTTGTTGTGGTTGTGGTCGTTGTGCTGATGAAGCGGAAGCGGCCGGTTCCGGGCCCAGTGGATCCGGTGATCCCTGCAATCAACCCCGCCCCCGCCGGCACGGAGCTGCGGATACAGGGGCAGAGCGGGACATTTGCCGGGCGGCGCTTCTCCATCAACGGCCAGGTGCGTATCGGCAGGGATCCAGCCGCAAACGATCTGGTTTACCCCGCGGGCACCCCGGGCATCAGCGGGCGGCACTGCGTGGTTACCCTGTCCGGTGGACAGGTGATGGTGACCGACCTGGGCTCCAGCTATGGCACCTTCCTGGCCGGAGGCCGGAAGCTGACCCCCAACCAGCCCACGCCCCTTCGCATGGGCGACCGGTTCTATCTGGGCGCTGAGAAGGAGAGCTTCGTCATCACCGGCAAGGGAGGCAGCCTGTCATGATCCTGGCAAGCCTGGGAAAGGGATTGTACCCCAACTGTATGAACATGGAGCCTGAGCTGCCCCCCGGCCAGGATACCCGCTGCTCCTGCTCCCACTGCGGCGGCGACCTCTATAAGCAGAACCCGCCCCAGCTGCTTCCGGTGGGCACGGTGCTGAACTGCGGGGAGCACAGCTACCATCTGGGTACGGTGCTGGGCCAGGGCGGCTTCGGCGTGACCTACATCGGCTATGACCCGGCCGCCGGGCGCAAGGTGGCGGTGAAGGAGTACTTCCCCACCCGGTGCGCCCAGCGCGCCGATGACGGCCACACGGTGGAGCCCCTGCCCGGCATGGAGGAGACCTACGCCGGCGGGCGGTACAGTTTCGTCAAGGAGGCCCGGGTGCTCTCCGAGCTGGAGGGGATGCCCTCGGTGGTTCAGGCCCTGGCCTACGTGGAGACCAACAACACCGCCTACCTCATCATGGAGTACCTGGACGGCACGCCGCTGTACCGCATGGTAGATCCCAAGACCGGCAAGCGCATCCCCGCGGAAAAGCTGCTGCCGCCGCTGAAAAAGCTGCTGTACGACATCAGCCGGCTCCACGACAAAAAGGTGATCCACCGGGACATTGCCCCGGACAACATCATGTGGATGCCGGACGGGTCCCTGAAACTGCTGGACTTCGGCAGCGCCCGATCCATGGAGGACGGCAAGTCCATGACCGTCATGCTCAAGCACGGCTTTGCCCCGGTGGAGCAGTACCAGAGCCACGGGCAGGGCACCTACACCGACGTGTACGCCATGGCGGCCACCATCTACTACTGCCTTACCGCCGTGACGCCCCCACAGTCCACCGAACGGATGCTGGGCGGCGATGACCTCCAGATCAAGCGCCCCACCGCCCTGGGGGTGGCGCTGGCGCCGGAGGAGGAGGACGCCCTGCTGTGGGGATTGGAGGTGCTCCCCCAGAACCGCCCCCAGACCATGGGCGAGTTTGCCCAGCGCCTGTTCCCCGACCTGAAGCCCCTCATCGTTCGGCCCCAGCCCGCGCCCCAGCCCCAGCCCGCGTATCAGCCCCGGCAGCAGGGAAAGCTCTGGTTCCAGTACGGCAAGGAGGAGTGGAAGAACCTGGGCTTCCAGGAGCGGATGGGCTCCCTGTGGCCCCTTTACCTGGCGTGCGCGCTGGTGCTGCTGTTTGGGATCGTGGCGTTGGCCTGGCTGGTTCTTTGAGAAAAGGGCTGGTAAGGGCAAGCGTTTTCCAGTATAATATATCTGTCACAGAGAGAAGGTGAGCCGGATGAAACATCAATTCTGCCCCTACTGCATGAACCCTGTGGAGGGCGGGAAGCCCTGCGAGGCCTGCGGGCTGACCCAGGGCAGCTATAGCCCATCCCCCCACCACCTGCCGCCGGGCACGGTGCTGAAGGAGCGCTACCTGGTGGGACGGGTGTTGGGTGAGGGCGGCTTTGGGATCACCTATATCGGCTGCGATCTGCAGCTGGAGCTGAAGGTGGCCATCAAAGAATATTTTCCCACGGACAAGGCCAGCCGGGTGTCCCAGGCGTCCCTGGACGTGACCAGCTACACCGGCGCGGCGGGAGTCAACTATGACAAGGGCCTGAAGAAGTTCCTCCAGGAGGCAAGAACCATCGCCAGGATGGACAAACAGCCGGTGATCGTCAACGTCCGGGACTTTTTCGAGGCCAACCGCACCGCCTATATTGTCATGGAATATGTGGAGGGCACCACCTTCAAGGATCTGGTGGAGCAGCGGGGCGGGCGCATTCCCGCCGGGGAGCTGCTCTACCTCATCGAGCCGCTGTTCTACGCCCTGAAGGAGATGCACGGCAACGGCCTGATCCACCGGGACATCAGTCCGGAAAACCTGATGCTGGAAAAGGGCTCGGTGCGGCTGCTGGACTTTGGCTGCGCCAGGGAGTCCGCCGACGGCGGCAATACCCTGACCATCGCCCTCAAGCACGGCTACGCGCCGGTGGAGCAGTATCAGAGCAAGGGCCAGGGGCCGTGGACGGACGTGTACGCCCTGTCCGCCACCATGTACTACTGCCTCACGGGCAAGCGGCCGCCCCAGGCCATGGATCGGCTGGTGGAGGACGATCTGATCCCGCCCCGGAAGTTAGGCGTGGATCTGACCCAGCAGCAGGAGGCCGCTCTGCTCCACGGCATGAGCGTGCCCCCCAAGCGCCGGTTCCAGAGCGTGGAGGAGTTTCACACGGCGCTGTACGAGGGCTTCCTGCCCGCTCCGATGGAGGAGCCGGCCACCGACGCCAAGCCCGGCCCCGGTGGGGAGGACGCCGCCGCCGGAGGCGAGGGAGCTGCCGTGGACAAGACGGTGGACGCCGCCCAAACGGTGGAGGCGGCTGAGCCAGAGGGCTTCCATCTGGTGGCCTGGCTGAAACAGAACAGGCTGCTGGCCGGGGGGATCGCCGCGGCGCTGGCCCTGGTGGTGCTGCTGGCGGCGGTGCTGCCCAGGGTGCTGGGGCCGGGTCAGGCGGAGGATCCCGACGCCACCCAGACGGTGGAGAGCCAGCCGGGAGCAGAGCCCACGGCCACCACACCCACGGTGGAATCCATGGACGCCTCCAGTGAACGCAGCCTGCTCAATCAGCTGGAGGATGATGCCGTGGGCAGCGTCGTCGTGCCCTCGGGCGTCTGGCTGGAGGTGAACCAGCCCGTCACCCTCACCAAGCCCCTGCGGGTCAGAGGCGACGGGGGCGTGTTCTTCCACAGCGGGATCACCGTGGCCCAGGGCGGCCGGCTGGAGGTGGAGGGCAGCGTGGGCGGCGACGTCCTGCTGCGTACCCTGGATGGCGGAACCGTCTCGGTGGGCGCCGGGGGGCATCTGGACAGCGGAATGTTCTGGCTGGAGCGGGAGGGCGACCTCATCTGCGACCCGAAGGGCGAGGTTGACATTTTTGGCGGGCTCGACCCCACCAAGGAGGAGATCACCGACCCCTGGACGCGGTCCCACTACCTGGTGCTGGATGAGGAGGAACTGTTTGCCGACGCCGTCCACATCACCAGCGAAGAGGAGTTCATCCAGCACTGCCAGGGGGAGCGGCCCATGGTCATTGACGGGGAGATCACCCTGACCCACTTCCGGGAGGCGTCCGTCCCCATCCGGATCAGCGAGGGCGCGGCGTTCAGCGCCCCCATTGACGGCAATGACTGCACGCTGGACATCGTCCGGGGCGGGCTGCTGCTCAACTACGGGACGGTTCGGGGCCGAATCAGCCTGATGGGGAGCCATGAGGATCCCGCCGGTGTGTGCTGCTTCCTCAACCTTGGACAGGCGGAGGTCTGCCTGAACAGCTTCAGCAACCCGTCCACCATAGTCAACCAAGGGGAACTCACCTTCTCCTCCGGAATGACAGGGGAACCTGTGCTGGAGTCCGCGTGTCTGGCCAACCTGGGCCAGGTCACTATTGGCCCGGGGGTCTCGGTGACCCAGCAGGGGAACTGGAGTCACAACGGCGGGACGATCACCCTGTCCGGCGGGAGCTACACCCTGCAAGAGAACACGGGATATATCAACTGGAGCGCCATCACCCTGGAGAACGGGGTGCGGCTGGTGGTGGACACCAACGACTTTCACGATCTGGGAACCATCACCGTGTCCGCCGGCTCGGCCGTCGAGGGCTCCGGCAAAATCAAGCACAGCTTCGATGATCCGGGGGGCGAGACCGGATCGGTTCCCATCGGCGGGCGGGATGTGCCCCTGAACACCACGCAGCTGGATCTCACCGAGAAGAACATCAGTGACCTGTCGGCCCTGTCCCGGCTGACCAATCTGGAGAACCTGCATCTGCGGGGGAATCCGGTCTCGGATCTCTCACCCCTGGCGGGCCTGACCGGTCTGAGGACGCTCGACCTGTTTTCAACTCAGGCGTCGGATCTCACCCCGCTGGAGGGGCTCACCGGGCTGACCACGCTGTTCCTGGACAACACCCGGGTCACGGACGTCTCCTCCCTGGCGGGGATGACGGAGTTGACGCAGCTCCACCTGGACAACACCCAGGTCAGCGATATCTCCGCGTTGGGCGGCATGACCAATCTGAAGGAACTGACTTTGTGCGCCTGTCCGGTTGAGGATATCTCTGCGCTTCGCGATATGCACAGCCTGAAAGATCTTCGGCTCAACGGAACCCAGGTCACCGACTTGACGCCTCTTTACGGCCTCCGTTTGGATATGCTCATGGTGGATCGGGGACAGTTCACCCAGCAGCAGCTGGACGAGTTTACCGCCACCCAGTTGTCCAATTTCCTGCTGAAATACCCGGAATGAAAAACGCGCCCCCGGCGAAAGCCGGGGGCGTTTCCTGTGGGCGGGTCACCGCACGTCGGCGTAGAGCACCTCGATGACCTGCTCCATGCGCTCGCTCATGGGCTGATCGTCCCCGGCGGTGATGGCGTAGAGTACCAGCCAGTCGGTGGCGTTGCGGGGATCCAGGCAGGGCATCCCGCAGTCGGACAGGATGGCGTTGAGGCAGTACCAGTGATCCTCCAGCCGCTCCTGGGGGGAGATGTAGTCCTCGTCCAGCTCGTGGTACTCCCCGTCCACCACGTTTTCCGTGATGACGTACAGCAGGAGCAGCAGCTTGCGGGGCACATCCTCCCGGCGCAGGCGGATGTTTTTCAGGGCGGTGGCGTTGGGCCAGTTGCGCTTGATGAGCTTCTGCACCACGGAGTAGCCGCCCCGCTCCCGCCCGGAGGGCATTTTCAGGGACAGGTACTGCTCCATCACCGCCTCCATGGAGTAGTCAGGCTCCCGCATATCGTCCACGGAGGAGGCGGGCCGGACCAGCTGCTTCAGGTACTTGCTGAAATAGGTGTAGGCCCGCAGGTGGAAGGCGCCGAACTTCTCCAGGTTGCGAAGATAGCACAAGCGCAGGTCGTCCTCGGTCTGCACCCGGAGAAATTCGTTCTGTAAATCCCGGGTGAGGTGCTCCCGGCCATTGCCCGGCAGGGTGTCCAACCGGGGCTCAGGGGGCAGGGACTCAAAGAAGGCCCGGGCCTCGCCATAACTTTTCCCGGTACGCAGGAACCAGGCGTAAACGGCCTCCCGCCCGTCCCGGTAATGGATGGCGTAATCGGTGCCCAGACCGAGCAGGTAGCTGGCCTGCTGCTCCGTGAGGGACAGGGCGAAGGCGATATGGAAAATATCCTCCCGGCTGGTGGGCTGGCTGCGGTCGGTCACCCAGTTTCGCACATTCTTTGCGATGGACTCGGGATTTCGATCCTGGGCGTCGGCCTGGAAGACGGCGGTCAGGCGGGGCAACAGATCCGGATGAGGATATAGCTCCCGCAGGGTGTCATGAAAGGTACGCAGGACGATGCTGCCGCTCCAGAGATACTCCGCCGCCATGGCGGGGGTCATCTCATGGGCGCTGAGGCGGTCGTACTCTCTGGCTGAGAGCGTAGTCAGGTCTATCCCCGGCAAAGCGATACCCTCCTTGCTGTACAGCCCGTTGGCAGAGCCGGCGGGGGATTTGATCTGCCGGCATCCGGGCTGGGCCCCTCCCGGCAGGAAGGGCCTGACGATGTTTCCCCCATTATAGCATATCTATGGCGCTGTTTCACTATCTTTTTTACGGCCGGAAAGGCGCCGTCTTGTCAAAGCCAAGGGACGCCTGGGTTCAGGCGTCCTCCAGCTCTATTTTGTCCACTTTTTCCTCAAATTCCTTTACCCGGAGCTTGCAGGCCCATTCAATCTCCTTGATTCTGGAGCGGCCGTAATACTTCCCGATGTAGGTCAGCTTGCGGGCCAGCTCCTCGTCCAGTACCATTGTGAATTTGACGTCCATTCTGATCACCCCGTCGAAAATTTTACCAGCCAAGCATTGAATCGGGATGGATTTAGTATTGATACAATACTGAAATAATGCTACAATATGGAGGCTGGATAGGATTACAGCCCCTGTCCGGCCAGCAGTCAGTCGGATGTATGATATGCCCGCGGCGGGGTCACGGCCCCCGCCGGGGCCGGAGCGCCCGCCCACCTCTCTTTCCTGGAGGCGGGCGTTTTCCGTGGGCAGAAATTTTCTCTTGACTTTCATGCTTAAAAGTGTTATAGTAACCACAGCAACTAAAAGGAGGAGCCGCGTATGAACTGCCGGAGCTGCGGGTATGGCGAGTACCGCTATTCTTATAATAGCGGCGTTTTGTCATGCCCTTGAGCGGCGGCGCGGCACGGGAAACTGCGCGGCGGCCCGAAGGGGCCGCCGCTTTTTGTGTGCCCGGAGAAAAAACGACAAACTTCAAAGGAGCGGATATACGATGGTAGTGATTATGAAGCACGGCTTTACCGCCGAACAGCTGGAGCAGGCCGTCCACGCCATGGAGGCGGGGGGCGTGCGGGTGATGGTGTCCAAGGGCGCCGAGACCACCATTTTAGGGGCGGAGGGGGACGCCGGCGCCCTGAACCAGGAGACGCTGGCCCAGCTCCCCGGGGTGGAGCGGGTGATGCGGGTGAGCGAGCCCTACAAAAAGGCCAACCGCAAGTACCACCCGGACGACTCGGTGATCGACATCGGCGGCGGCGTGTCCATCGGCGGAAAGAAGCTGGCGGTCATTGCCGGACCCTGCTCAGTGGAGAGCGAGGAGCAGATTTTAGAGGTGGCCCAGTCCGTCCAGGCGTCCGGGGCGGCGGCCCTCCGGGGGGGCGCGTACAAGCCCCGTACCTCCCCCTACGCCTTCCAGGGCAAGGGGGTGGAGGGCGTCCTCCTGCTGGACGAGGCCCGGAAGAATACCGGCCTGCCCATCGTGTCCGAGCTGATGAGCGCCGACCAGCTCCCCCTGTTCGAGGAGGCGGTGGACGTGATCCAGATCGGGGCCCGGAATATGCAGAACTTCGACCTGCTGAAGAAGGTGGGCAAGACCCACAAGCCCATCCTGCTCAAGCGGGGCCTGTCCTCCACCATCGAGGAGTGGCTCATGAGCGCGGAGTACATCATGGCGGGGGGCAACCCCAACGTGATCCTGTGCGAGCGGGGCATCCGCACCTTCGAGACGTACACCCGGAATACGCTGGATCTGTCGGCGGTGCTGGCGGTGAAGCGGCAGAGCCACCTGCCGGTGGTGGTGGATCCCTCCCACGCCTGCGGCAAGGCGTGGATGGTGGAGCGGATGGCCATGGCGGCGGTGGCCGCCGGGGCGGACGGGCTCATCATCGAGGTGCACAACAACCCGTCCTGCGCCCTGTGCGACGGGGCCCAGTCGGTGACGCCGGAGCAGTTCGGCGAGATGATGGACAAGCTGCGCCCGCTGGCTGCCTGCGTGGGCCGGGATTTGTGAGAACGGGGCGTTTTTATGGAGAAGAAGATTCTGGTGGTGGGCCTGGGCCTCATCGGCGGCTCCCTGGCCCTGGCCCTGCGGGGCTTTGAGGATTTTGAGATCGTGGGCACGGACCTGTCCCCCGCCGTCCAGAAGGAGGCGGCGGCCAAGGGGGCAGGGGATCGGGTTGTCCCCGACCCCGAGCCGGAGCTGCCCGGGGCGGACGTGGTGGTGCTGTGCCAGGATCCGGCGGGGATCACCGGCTTCCTGGCGGAGCACCGGGATCGGTTCAAGCCCGGCGCCCTGGTGACGGACGTGTGCGGCGTGAAAACCGCCGTCATGGCGGCGGCGGAGTGCCTGCGGCCGGACGTGGACTTCATCGGCTGCCACCCCATGGCGGGCAAGGAGGTGTCCGGCATCGGCAACGCCGAGGCGGGGCTGTTCCGCAACACCCACTTCATTGTCACCCCCGGCCCCCGGGCCACGGGGGAGCACCTGGCCCTGCTGCGGCGCATGGCGGACTGGTGCCGCTTCGGGGACGTCATCGAGACCACCCCGGAGCGCCACGACCAGATGATCGCCTACACCAGCCAGCTGATGCACATCATCGCCCTGTCGGTGTGCGACAACGACGAGCTGTTCGCCTGCAAGGGCTTCGAGGGCGGCTCTTTCCGAGACTGTACCCGGGTGGCGGCGCTGGATCCCGCCATGTGGGTGCAGCTGTTCTCCCTCAACGCCCCGGCGCTGACGGGGGTGGTGCGGGCGCTGGAGGACAGGCTGCGGCAGTACCGGGAGGCCATGGAGGCGGGGGATCGGGAGGGCCTGCGGGCCATGCTGGCCTCCGCGTCGGATCGGAAGAAGCGCATCGACCTGGAGCGGGCCCGGGGCGACGATGTGCACCCCTCCTTCTGAAATTCTTAAATTGACGTCGGCGCTCCCCGGTGGTACACTGGGGGAAAGCGCGGCCGGGCGTGGAAAAATTTGGGGCCGCGGGAGGACGCGATGGGCTATATCATGGATTTGCGGGCCTATGTGGGCCACCGCCCCCTGATCCAGGTGGGCTCCAGTGTGATCGTGGAGGACGGGCAGGGCCGCGTCCTCCTTCAGCTCAGGAGCGACAACCATCAATGGAGCTATTCTGCGGCAGGCTCTATGGAGCCGGGGGAGTCGCCGGAGGAGGCCGCCCGCCGGGAGCTGCTGGAGGAGACGGGGCTGACGGCGGGCACGCTGGAGCGGTACGGGGTGTACGCCGGCCCGGAGGAGCATTATTTTTACCCCAACGGCGACGAGGTATATAATGTGGAGTTCGCCTACGCCTGCCGGGACTGGTCGGGGACGCTGAGCTGCCAGGAGGGCGAGGTGGACGACCTGCGGTTCTTTTCGCTGGACAATCTTCCCGACGGTGTGTCCGATCAGGTAAAGCGGCGTCTGCCGGAGTGGCTCCGGTATAGGCGGGCCGGGGAAGCCCCCGGGGCCGAATGACGGAGGGTGTGCCATGGACAAAAAACTGTTTCGCAGCCTGATCCTGCTCATCACCTACGCGGTGGTGCTGGTGGCGGTGATCGTGAAGATCGACGCGGTGACGGGTTGGCTGGGCGGGGTGATCGCCGCCTTCCGGCCCCTGATCATCGGGGCGGTCATCGCCTTCATCCTCAACCGGCCCTGCAATTTCTTCGCCCGGCTGTACCAGCGGGCCCTGCCGGAAAAGGCCCGGGGGGCAGCCCGGCCCCTGGCGGCGGCCACGGCCTATCTGATTGTGATCGCGCTGTTCACCGCGCTGATCGCCCTGGTGGTGCCCGAGCTCACCCACAGCATCGAGATGTTCATCGGCAACCTGAACGCCTACGCCGCCAACTTCCAGGCGCTGTTCGACTGGGTGGTGGCCAAGCTGGATCTGGAGCAGCTGGCCAACCTGGATCTGTCGGCGGGGATCAGCGACTCGCTGAAGGATCTGCTCACCGGGGCGCTGGACGCCCTGACCAACACCCTGCCCCACCTCATCGGCATGACCGGCGTGCTGATTTCGGCGGTGGTGACCGGGGTGATCTCCTTTGTGTTTTCCATCTACGTGCTGTCCGGCGGGCCCAGGCTGACGGCCCAGTGCCGCCGGCTGGTGCAAGCCTATCTGCCGGGGAAAATGGCGGACACGGTGCTGTCCGTCACCCGGCTGACGGCGGACACCTTCTCCAAATACGTCAACGGCCAGATCATCGAGGCGTGCATCCTGGGCAGCCTGTGCTTCCTGGGTATGTGCGTCCTCCGGTTTGACTACGCCCCCCTGATCTCGGTGGCGGTGGGGGTGTTTGCCCTGATCCCCATCGCGGGGGCCTACCTGGGGGCGGTGCTGGCGGTGCTGCTGCTGGTGATGATCGACCCCTGGCAGGCGGTGTGGTTCCTGGTGTTCCTGGTTTGCCTCCAGCAGTTCGAGGGCAACCTGATCTATCCCCGAGTGGTGGGCACGTCCATGGGCCTGCCGGGGATCTGGGTGCTGGCGGCGGTGACGGTGGGCGGCTCCCTGCTGGGCCTGGTGGGCATGGTGGTGAGCGTGCCGCTGGCGGCGGTGGCTTACACCCTGCTGAGGCAGGATCTGCGCTCCCGGACGCCCGCTCCGGCCCCGGCGGAGCCTCCGGAGGATCCGCAGTCATAATCCTGGGACAAACCCCATACACTGGAACCATCAAGGGGAAAGGGAGATGGTTCCATGGCGTATGAAGGCGGCCTGTCCGCCCCCCACCATGTGGTGATCGAGGAGCGGAAAAGCCTGACGGTGTCCGGGGTGGAGGATGTGGAGCGGTTCGACGAGACCACCATCGTGCTGTCCACCTCCAAGGGGGCCATGGTGGTGACCGGGGAGAACCTGCACATCGAGAAGCTGTCCCTGGACGGCGGCGATCTGAAGGTGGAGGGCGACATCGACGCCGTCAGCTACGAGGACGACGCCGGGGGAGGCCGGGGCGGGTTCCTGGCCCGGCTGCTGCGCTGATCCATGCATGTCGATATCGCGGGCCAGGGGCTGATCTTTGGCCAGGGCTTCCTGCTGGGGGCGGCGCTGGGCCTGCTCTACGATGGGATGCGAACCCTGCGCCGGAGCATCCGGCTGCCGGCGCTGGCCTTTGTGCTGGATCTGCTGTTCTGGCTGGGGGCGGCGGCGGCCCTGTTCGCCCTCACCCTGCTGCGGGACAACGGCGAGGTGCGGATTTACCATATGTTGGCCTTCCTGCTGGGCGGGGGGCTGTATTTTGTGACGCTGAGCCGTCTGGTGCTGCCGGCGCTGCTGTGGCTGGCGGGAATTGTGCGCTCGGCGTGGGCGTTTTTGACGGCTCCGGTCCGGGCTGCTGGGCGGGCCGGAAAAAAAGTTTTAAAAAACCAAAAAAAACACTTTCAAAATTGGCTGGAATGGTATAAAATAAATATGATACACCGTTTTGCCAAGCAGGCGGGAGAGGAGGCGGCGACAGATGAAGCTCAAACGCGCGGGCATCGCCACAAAGCTGCTGGTGCTGGTGCTGCTGGCGGTACTGGCCGCCGGCCTGCTGTCCACCCAGGCAAAGCTGACCGAGGCCCGAAGCGGGCGGGACGAGCTGGCCCGCCAGGTGGAGGAGCAGCGGGAGGCCAACGCCGCGCTGGCGGACGATATCGCCCACAGCGGCGACCCGGACTACCTGGCGGACATCGCCAGAAGTAAGCTGGGCCTGCTGGAGCCGGACGAGATCGAGTTTGTCGATTCGTCGAAATAAGGCAGAAGCGCTGAGCCGTCGAGAGCAGCGGGCTAAGGTCGGAGCGGAGCGAAAATCAGGAGGGGCCGCAGGCCCCGGAGGATTTTTGCGAAGTCGGAGACCTTAGAACCGCGTCGCGAACAGGCGAAGCGTGACAACCTGTGGGGAAAATCCATACATACTGAGAGGGAAAAAAGAGATTTATGGGGATTGAAGTCGGCTCTATCTTAGACGGAAAGGTGACTGGGATCACCAATTTCGGCGCGTTCGTGTCGCTGCCGGGCAATCGCTCGGGCCTGGTACACATTTCGGAGATCGCGTACTCCTACGTCAACGACGTCCATGACCACCTGGCGGAGGGACAGGAGGTCAAGGTGAAGGTCATCGGCGTAGACGCGAACAACCGCATCAACCTGTCCATCAAGCAGGCGGCGCCGCCGCCCCCCCGGCCGGAACGCCGTCCCGGCCCCCGGCCCGGGAGCCCCAATCCCCATGCCCGTCCGGAGGGGGAGCACCGTCAGGCCCGCCGTCCCGGACCGGGCCGGAGCTTTACGCCGGAGCCCGTCCAGCCCCGGGGCCCGGCCAGCTTTGAGGATCAGCTCAAGCAGTTTATGGCCAGCTCGGACAGCAAGCTGTCGGAGCTGCACATGAACGAGAAGCGGGGCAGCCGCAGGGGCGGAAGGAAGTAAGAGGGGAAAGGGGGGGGCGCTGTGCGCCCCCCCCTTTTTTGATGCTGTCACGCTGCTGCGGCTGCGCGACGCGGTTCTAAAAAAGCGGCTCTTTTCCAGTTGTGGAAAAGAGCCCAGGGTCTATTTGCGCGGGAGAATGGAATGACCGCATGGGCTGCCCCATGCCGCGGCCTTTGCCGCCAGTTCAGTGTACCACAGCGGCGTGGAAAAGGCGGTCGAACGGTGACGGAGGAGGAAATTCAATGCTGATTGTCAACGGAATCGTCCACACCATGGACGTGGGCACCATCCCCCGGGGCTTTGTCCGCACGGAGGGCGGCCGCATCGCCCAGGTGGGCCCCATGGATCAGCTGGCCGGGGAGGGGGATCCCGCCGGCGTCATCGACGCGGAGGGAGGGCACGTCCTCCCCGGCTTCCTCGACGTCCACTGCCATGTGGGTCTGTACGGCGGGGCGGCCCAGGAGGACGATCTGAACGAGAGCCCCGCCCCCTGCACCCCCCAGCTCCGGGCGCTGGACGGGGTGAACCCCTTGAACCAGTATTTCCGGGAGGCCCGGCGGGCGGGGGTGACCTGCCTGCTCACCGGCCCGGGCTCCGCCAACCCCATCGCGGGGCAGTCGGTGCTGCTGAAAACGGCGGGCGGCGTCGTCGATCAGATGGTGGTGCGCGCGCCGGCGTCCATGAAGTTTGCCCTGGGGGAGAACCCCAAGGGGATCCACAAGGGCCACGGCCCCGCCACCCGGATGGCCTCCGCCGCCCTGATTCGGGAGCGGCTGGCCAAAGCCCTGGACTATGAGCTGAAGTGGGCCAAGGCCCAGGCGGACGACGATATGGAGGATCCGGAGTTCGACGCGGGGCTGGACGCCCTGCGGCCGGTGGTGGGGGGACGGCTGGCCGCCCACTTCCACGCCCACCGGGCGGACGACATCGTCACCGCCGTGCGCCTGTCCAAAGAATTTGGGCTGGACTGCGTCATCGTCCACGGCACCGAGGGCCACCTGGTGGCGGACTTTCTGGCGAAGGAGGGAGTGCCGGTGATCACCGGGCCCTTCCTGATGGATCGGTGCAAGCCGGAGCTGGCCAGCCTGACCATGGAGAACACCGCCATTCTGGCCCGGGCGGGGGTTCAGGTGGCCATCTGCACCGACCACCCGGAGACGCCCATCTCCCTGCTGCCCTTCTGCGCGGCCATGGCCGCCCGGGCGGGGATGGACGAGGAGGAGGCCCTGGCCGCCATCACCATCAACGCCGCCTGCATCGCCGGGGCGGGGGACCGGCTGGGCTCCCTTTCCCCGGGAAAGGACGCGGACATCGTGGTGATGGACGGCCACCCCTTCCACTGGCGCAGCAGGGCCGTCCATGTGCTGATCGATGGGCAGGAGGTTAAAGACTGAAAACTTTTTGTGAAAACTGCCAAAAGGGTATGGCATATTGACGGAGGATATGGTATAATAGCGGCATACAGGGGGAGCCGTTCCCCCAACGCTGCGCCCCTTTGGGCGAAAGGAGCTGAGCACATGAAGTTTACGTTTACAGACAAAAAGGTGAATCTGCCCAAGTCCCTCCACAACTACGCCGAGAAAAAGGTGGGCAAGCTGGACCGCTACTTCAAAAATGAGGCGGAGGCCAACCTGGTTTTTTCCGTGGAAAAGGATCGGAACAAGGTGGAGCTGACCATCCGCTCCGGCGGTACCATCCTGCGGGTGGCGGAGAGTACGTCGGATATGTTCGCGTCGGTGGACGCGGCGGTCACCTCTATGGAGCGGCAGCTTCGCAAGCATAAGACCCGCCTGGAGAAGCGGCTGCGCCAGGGCGCGTTTGTCCAGCCGGAGGGGTTGGAGGAGACCTCCTTCGTCCCCGACGTGGAGGAGCGGGAGTTCCAGGTGGTGCGAACCAAGCGGTTCCCCATCAAGCCCATGACGGTGGACGAGGCCATTCTCCAAATGGATCTGCTGGGGCACAGCTTCTACGCGTTCAAGAATGAGGACGGCGGCGCCTTCGCGGTGGTCTATAAACGCAACGACGGCGGCTACGGCCTGATTGAGGACGAGGAATAAACAGAACAAAAGCTCCGCCCCGCCGGGTGACCGGCGGGGCGGTTTTGGCCTCAGTCGAACTGGGTGACCCAGAAGTCGGAGCGGTACGCCTCAAAGCACAGGGCGATCTGCTCCGGGGTGTTCTTCTCCTCCGCCAGCGGGGGGAGCTGATCCGGGGGGAAGTAGCGGGCCTCGGTGGTTTCGATGTTGGGGACGAACTGCCCGCCGACGGCGTCGCACTGGAAGAAGATCTTGCACACGCCGTAGGGACAGACGGGGCCATTGTGCTTTGCCAGATCCTGAACGGCGATGATCCGCCGGGGGATCACGTCCAGCCCCGCCTCCTCCTTCACTTCCTTGACGGTGTTTTCCCCCACGGAGACATTCACATCGCACCAGCCGCCGGGAAGGGCCCAGCGTCCGTCCCGCTCCCGCACCAGGAGGATCTCCCCATCCCGGAACAGGGCGGCCCGGGTGTCCAGCTTGGGGGTCTGGTAGCCCGTCTCATTGCAGAACAGCCCCGTCACCGTCTCCACGGGCAGATCCGCCATCCGGGCCATCATCTCGGCGGAGAGCTCCCGGATGCGGGCATACCGCTCCAGGTCGAAGTCGTCCCTGCCGTAGGTAAGCCCCGCCTGGGCCAAGCTTTGCAGCTCTACGATCCAGGCCAGCCATTGTTGTGTGCCCGCGTCCATGGGCCGTCCTCCTTACAATGTAAAATCCTCGTCCCGCAGATGGGCGAAGGAGGCGGCCAGGGGCTTGGGGGGAACCCGCTTCAGGGGATCGTACCGAAACCGGCGGCAGGCGCCGGAGGCGGCCACGATGCCCTTTTTCACGCACATCACCTGATCGTCCTCCAACGGCGTACCCCGCTTGCAGTAGGCGCAGCGGGGGTCAATATCCTTATCAAACAGCATGGGGGCCTCCTTGGGGGTGGTTTTTGGAAGTCTGCTTCCAATTCTCCATTATACACCCCTGCGCGGCACATTTCCACACTTTTTTCGCAGAAGGGGCCCGCACAGCGCCGCCAGAATCAGCCAGCCCGCCAGCGCCGCCAGGGTGGACGCCGCCAGGGCGGTGGAGAAATCCAGGGCGGCGATGGACTCGGCCTGCTCCGCCAGATAGTCCGCCACCGGGGCGGACAGGGGGAACAGCCGGGTGACGCCCCAGGTGAGGGCGGCGGCGATGAGCCCGTGGCACAGCTTGCCCGCCAGGTACACCCGGGCGGACAGGCCGCTGTCCACCAGGAAGGACAGCACCTGACAGTGGACGGACAGACCCGCCCACCCCAGCATGAAGGCCGCCATGGACACCCGCCCCGCCAGCTCCGCGCCCCCCCGCAGGGAGGCCACCCCGGAGGACAGCTCCAGCAGCCCCGCCACCAGCCGCCGGGCCCACTCCCCCTCGAAGCCTGCCAGGGACAGCAGGGCCGCCAGCCCAGACAGCACGCCGTAGGCGGACAGCAGCCGCAGCACCACCGCGAAGAACACCACAAAGGCGCAGATGTTCAGCGTGCTCTGGAGGGCCCGGGACACCGCCCCGGTGAAGGCGGCGGGGAGGGTGACGGTCTGGATGGGCTTGGGGCGGACGGCCCGGGCGCGGCCCCGATCCGATCCGCCGTAGAACCGGAACAGCAGCCCCACCAGCAGGGAGGCCAGGGCGTGGGTGAGGTAGAGCAGCAGGCCCACCCGGCTGTCCCCAAACACCCCCGCCCCCACCACGCCCAGGATGAAGGCGGGGCCGGAGTTGTTGCAGAAGGCCAGCAGACGCTCCGCCTCCGTCTTGGAGCACAGCCCCTGCTCGTAGAGCTGGAGGGCGGTGCGGGCCCCCACGGGGTAGCCGCCGATGAAGCCCAGGGCCACCGCCGCCGCGCAGGAGCCGCTCACCCGGAACAGGGGGCGCATCAGCCCCTCCAGCGCCCGCCCCAGGTAGGCCGCCAGCCCCAGATCCACCACCAGGGAGGACAGCACGAAGAAGGGGAACAGGGAGGGCACGATGACGTTGAAGCACAGGGTCAGGCCGTCCTTGGCCCCGGCGATGGCCTCGCTGGGGGAGAGCACCAGCGCGAGGGTGGCGATGAGCAGCGCCAGCCCCGCCAGCGCGTCCCGCACCTGTTTTTGCTTGAGCAGCCTCAGCATGGCCTCACCCCCCGTGGGAGAGACTATGCGGGGGAGGGGGAAAACTTGCCTGTCCCGCCGGATGTTCAGGCGGCGTGGGGGGCGCCCCGATCAAAGGAGTGGGCCCAGTCGGAGCGCAGCAGGAAGATCAGCAGCACGATGGAGCTCAGCGTCCAGGTGAGGGGGTAGGCCCAGGAGATCGTCTGGAACACCGGGAAGGCCCGCACCGCCAGGGTGACGTAGGTCACCCGGACGCAGCACCAGAAGGCCAGCATGGTGACCATGGGGACGAAGGAGCGGCCGCACCCCCGCAGCACGCCGCCGGCGCAGTAGGTGAAGGCCAGCATACAGAAGAAGGGGGCCACAACGCGGGCGTGGATGGCGCCGAACCGGATGGCCTCCGGCTGATCCACGAAGGCGCCCAAAGCGGGGGGCGCCGCCAGCAGGAACAGCAGGCCGATGAGCTCCGCCACCGCCACGCCGGAGACGATGCCGAACACCGCGCCCTTTTTGGCCCGGTCATACTGCCGCGCCCCCAGGTTCTGGCTGATGAAGGTGGGCAGGGCCATGGACATACTCATGATGGGCAGGAACACCAGCCCCTCCAGCTTCACATAGGCCCCGTGGCCGGACATGGCGTACTCCCCGAAGGAGTTGATGTTGCTCTGGATGACGATGTTGCCCACGCTGATCACCGCGTTCTGCACCCCGGTGGGCAGGCCCTGGCGGAGGATCTGGGGCAGTATGCCCGGGTAGAGCCGCAGCCGGCGGAGATCCAGCCGGGTGAAGTCCCGCACCCGGCACATCCGCCACAGGCACAGCAGGAAGCTGACCCCCTGGGTGAGCACGGTGGCGGCGGCGGCCCCCGCCACCCCCCACCGGAAGACCGCCACAAACAGCAGATCCAGCCCCATGTTCAGCACAGAGGAGATCATCAGATAGTACAGGGGGTGGAGACTATCGCCCAAAGACTGCATGATGGCCATGCAGATATTGTAGAGGATCACGGTGAACACGCCGCCGAAGTAGATCCGGAAGTAGGTCAGAGAGTAGGGCAGCACCGTGTCCGGCGTGTTCATCAGCACCAGCAGGTGTGGGATGAGCAGAAGCCCCACCACGGTGGACAGCACCGAGGCGATGACGCCGAACAAAAAGCTGGTGTGGATGGCCCGGGACACGTTTTCCTCGTCCCCCGCGCCGTAGTACCGGGAGATCACCACCCCGCCGCCCACGGCGATGCCGTTGAAGAAGCCGATGACCAGAAAGGTGAGGTTGCCGCCGGAGCTGACGGCGGCGAAGGCCCCGTTGTCGGCGAAGTTGCCCAGCACCCAGGCGTCCGCCATATTGTAGAGCTGCTGGAGGAACTGCCCCAGCAGCATGGGCAGGGCAAAGGAGACGATGCAGCGGACGATGGAGCCCTGGGTGAGGGGGGCGGCGCGACCGTCCCCGGACTGCTTGAAGATTGACATGATCCCGATCCCTCGATTTCGCGAAAGGTGTTCCAAAGCGACAGTATAGCGCGTCTGTGGGGAAAGTCAAGAGGGGATGGCGAAACAGGAGGAAAAAGGGCCCCTCCGGCAGAGGAGGGGCCCTTGATCAGCGGACGATCTTGTAGTAGGTGCGGGCGGTGAGCAGGTACACCACGGCGTACACCCCCAGGAAGGCCAGCAGCGTCCCCCCGGTGCACAGCGCCACCGTCATCACGCTGCGCACCCCGAACATGGTGAGCATACGGGCCACCAGGTTGAAGTCGAACAGGATGTGGATGGCCGCCACTGCGATGGGCAGGAAGAACACCAGGAGCACCTGGCTGCGGATGGAGGACTTCACCTCCCGGCGGCTCAGGCCCACCTGACGCATGATCTCGAACCGGCCCTGATCCTCGTAACCCTCGGACACCTGCTTGTAATAGATGATGAGCACTGTGGCCATGAGGAAGATTACCCCCAGGAGGATCCCCAGGAACAGGAAGCCCCCCGCCATGGCGTAGCCGTCCACCGCCATCTCGGCCCGGCTGTCCACCCGCCAGTAGTCCCAGGAGCCGGTGCCGTCGAAAAAGCCCTCCGAGATACTGGACTCGGACCAGGCGTCCACCAGGGCCAGCTCCTCCTCGTTGGTGCAGGCCAGATCCACCAGCACCACGGCGGTGAGGTCGGCAGCGTAGTTGCCCAGGGCCTGGTTCTGGAGCTCCCAGAGCCGATCCAGCACGGTGCGGTCGGCCACCACCAGGCACAGCGGCTCGTTCATATCGAAGGTGGTGCGGAAATACTCGATCTCGGGCAGGGTCTCCACCGACATCAGGGACTGGGGATCGCCCACCTCTTTGCCGCCGTCGATGCCCTGGATGGTGAGCGACGGGCCGAAGCCGGCGGGCAGGGCCCCGCACACCGCCGCCTCCCCCGGCTGGAGGGAGGGGGCCCCGCCCCCGGTGAGGGCGGCGTAGCCCTGGGCCGTCAGCAGGTAGAGGGCCCGGCGGTCTGTGTTCTCCCCCTGAGCGCCCACCTCCAGGCGTCCGGTGGCCGGGTTGGCCAGCACGTTGAAGTGCAGGTACTCCGCCGCGCCCACCCCGGTGACGGGGACGCCCTGCTCCCGGGCAAAGCGGTTTACCAGGGATGTGGCGCCGTCCGGATCCAGATCCTGGCCCTGGGCGGGGTCGAAGCTGACCGTCATGTTCAGGTTGGCGGGGTACTGGGCGGCGATGATCTCCCCCTGCCCCAGGTAGAGGGCCAGGGTGCCCGAGATCATCACCATCACCATGGTGGACAAAATGCAGATGTTGGCCAGCCCCACGGCGTTGCGCTTCATGCGGTAGAGCATCCCGGATATGCCGATGAAGTGGCCGGTCTGGTAGTAGAAACCCTTGTTCTTCCGCAGCAGCTTCAGCAGGGCGATGCTTCCGGCGGTGAACAGGCAGTAGGTGCCGATGATCACCAGCAGCACCGCGATGAAATAGAGGCCCATGGCCACGGCGGGATCCTTGGTGACCACGGCGATGAAGTAGCCCGCCCCCAGGCAGAGGGCCCCAATCACCGCCATAAGCCAGCGGGTGCGGGGCTCCTTCTCCCCCACGTTCCCGCCGTGGAGCAGCTCGATGGGCCGGGACAGCCGCACCCGGAACAGGTTCAGCACCAGGGCCAGCAGGAGCAGCAGCCCGAAAAACACCGCCGTTTTGAGCATGGCGGGCAGGGAGAAGGAGGAATGGAAGGGGATGGAGAACTGGAGCAGGGAGACCAGGGCCACGGTGGCCAGCTTGTGGAGGATCACCCCCAGCGCCAGCCCGCCGCCGATGCCCAGCAGGGCGGTATACAGGCTCTCCCAGCACTGGATCAGGGCGATGTTCCCCTTGCCCATGCCCAGGATGTTGTAGAGGCCCAGCTCCTTCTTGCGCTGCTTCATCAGGAAGCTGTTGATGTACAGCAGCAGAACCGTGGACAGCACCCCCGCCACAAACATCCCGATCTGCATCATCACCATCACGTAGGCAAAGCCCCGCATCTCCAGCACGCCGGGGTCGGCGCACAGGGCGGACATGACATAAAAGGCGGCGGTGAGCCCCGCCAGGGCCAGCAGGTAGGGGACAAAGAAGCGGTGGTTCTGCCCCATCCCCCGGGCGGCCAGCTTGGGATAAAGGCCGTTACGCACGCTTCTCACCTCCGTCGGTGAGCCGGGTGAGGGTTTCGGTGATGAGGCGGTACATCTGGCCGTCGGTGTGGTTCTCCCGGTAGAGCTGGTGGTACACCCGGCCGTCCCGGATGAACAGCACCCGGCCCGCCCGGCTGGCGGCGGCGGTGGAGTGGGTGACCATCAGCACCGTCTGGCCGGTGGTGTTGATCTGGGTGAACAGATCCATCAGGCTGTCCGCCGCCCGGGAGTCCAGCGCCCCGGTGGGCTCGTCGGCCAGCACGATCTGGGGCTCGGTGATGAGGGCCCGGGCCACGGCGCACCGCTGCTTCTGTCCGCCGGACACCTCGTAGGGGTACTTGTCCAGTAGCTGCTGGATGCCCAGCGCCTCGGCCAGAGGGGCCAGGCGGCGCACCATCTCCTGATACTTCTTTCCCGCCAGCACCAGAGGGAGGAGGATGTTGTCCCGGAGGGAGAAGGTGTCCAGCAAGTTGAAGTCCTGGAACACAAAGCCCAGGTTGTCCCGGCGGAAGGCGGCCAGCTCCTTCTCCCGCACCGCGGTGAGATCCCGCCCCGCCAGCAGCACCGTCCCGGCGGTGGGCCTGTCCAGCGCCGCCAGGATGTTCAGCAGGGTGGTCTTGCCCGAGCCGGACTCGCCCATGATGGCCACGTACTCCCCCTCCTCCACGGTGAAGGACACATCGGCCAGGGCCTCCACCTTCTGTGAGCCGAAGCGGGTGGAATAGATTTTCTGCACATGATTGACTTCCAGGATTGACATAGTGAATCCCTCCAACTGGTTTGCGCCACGCTTTTTAACTGTACTATCCGTATCAGTACAGATAGTATATACCTGGAGGGTTAAGAAACAAGCCGGGAGAACTGTAAGATTTGTTTAAGAAATGGAATAAAAAAGCCTCCCCTGGCGAAGCCGAGGAGGCTTACAACGATCAGGTGCGGCAGCGGGCTGAGAGCAATAGTCTCCCCCCGGCAAAGCCGGGGGGAGACTTACAAAACTCAGGTGCGGTAGCGGGTCTGGGGCACGTAGGTGCAGTGGAGCAACTCGTGGGCCTTGTGGCCGCCGGGCTCGCCCAGGTAGGTCTCGTAGACCTCCTTGACCACCGGGCTCTCATGGCTGCGGCGGCGGGGCATATCCGCGTCCTGCTTGTAAAGGGCCTGGGCCCGAAGCGTGCGAAGGTCGGTAAAGGAGCGCACAGAGGAGGCGTGGAGGGGCTGGCCGCCACCGTTGACGCAGCCGCCGGGGCAGGCCATGAACTCGATGAAGTCATAGTGCAGCTCGCCGGATTTCAGGCCGTCCAGCACGATCTTGGCGTTGGCAAGGCCCGAGGCCACGCACACCTTCACCGTGCGGCCGGGCAGCTCGTAGGTGGCCTCCTTGATCTCCTTGATGCCCCGCACCTCGTGGAACTCCAGGGGGGCGTCGGCATCGCCCATCAGCTTGGCCGCCACGGTGCGAAGGGCGGCCTCCATCACGCCGCCGGTGGCGCCGAAGATGACGGACGCGCCGGTGGAGATGCCCAGCATGGGGTCGAACTCGCCGTCGGGCAGGTGATCGAACATCATGCCCGCGGTGGTGATCATCCGGGCCAGCTCCCGGGTGGTGAGGGCGGCGTCCACCGGCATACAGCCGTTGGCCATGCGCTGCTCCTCCCGCTTGACCTCGTACTTCTTGGCGGTGCAGGGCATGATGGACACCACATAGATGTCCTTGGGGTCGATGCCCGCCTTTTCCGCGTAGTAGCTCTTGACCAGCGCGCCGAACATCTGCTGGGGAGACTTGCAGGAGGACAGGGAGGGGAGGAACTCGGGGTAGTGCTGCTCACAGAAGCGAACCCAGCCGGGAGAGCAGGAGGTGATCATGGGCAGAGTGCCGCCGTTCTGGAGCCGGTGGAGGAACTCGGTGCCCTCCTCCATGATGGTGAAGTCGGCGCCGGTGTCCACGTCGAACACCTTGTCGAAGCCCAGGCGGCGCAGGGCGGAAACCATCTTGCCCTCCACATTGGTGCCGATGGGCATATCGAAGCACTCGCCCAGAGTGACCCGGACGGAGGGGGCGGGGCCCACCACCACGTGCTTGGTGGGATCCTGGAGGGCGGCCATCACCTCGTGGATGGAGTCCTGCTCGCTGAGGGCGCCGGTGGGGCAGGCCACCAGGCACTGGCCGCAGGACACGCAGTCCACCTCGGCCAGATCCCGGTCGAAGGCGGAGCCGATGTGGGTCATGAAGCCCCGGTCGTTGGGGCCGATGACGCCCACGGACTGGTATTTCCGGCAGGCGGACACGCACCGGCGGCACAGGATGCACTTGGAGTTATCCCGCACCAGGTGGAGGGCGGAGCCCTCAATCTGGGGCACCATCAGGTCGTTGGCATAGCGCACCGCGTCGATCTGGAACTCCGCCGCCAGCTCCCGCAGCTCACAGTGGGCGTTGCGGGCGCAGGTCAGGCAGTCCATCCGGTGGTTGGACAAGATCAGCTCCAGGGAGAGCTGCCGGGAGTGGCGTACCTTGGGGGTGTTGGTCTGTACCTCCATGCCCTCGCTGACAGGGTAGACGCAGGACGCCATCAGCGAGCGGGCGCCCTTCACCTCCACCACGCAGATCCGGCAGGAGCCGATCTCGTTGACGTCCTTCAGGTAGCACAGGGAGGGGATTTTGAAGCCCGCGGCCCGGGCGGCCTCCAGCACCGTGGTTCCTTCGGGAACGGTGACGGGGATATCGTTGATTTTCAGATTAACCATTTTGGGTTCCATCGTGTATTCTTCCCTCCCTTACGCTTTGGAGATGGCGTCGAAGCGGCAGTTGCTCTGGCACAGACCGCAGTGGATGCACTTGTTCTGGTCGATGACGTGGGGGGCCTTCACCGCGCCGGAGATGGCGTCCACCGGGCAGTTCCGGGCGCACAGGGTGCAGCCCTTGCACTTGCCCGGGTCGATGATGTACCGGATGAGGTTGCGGCACACCCCGGCGGGGCACCGCTTCTCCACCACGTGGGCCACGTACTCGTCCCGGAAGTATTTCAGGGTGGACAGCACCGGGTTGGGGGCGGACTGGCCCAGGGCGCACAGGGCGGAGTCCTTCAGGTGGTGGCACAGCTCCTCGATGGTGTCCAGATCCTCCAGGGTGCCCTTGCCATCGGTGATCTTGCACAGCAGGTCGTACAGCCGCTTGGTGCCGATCCGGCAGGGGACGCACTTGCCGCAGGACTCGTCCACGCAGAACTCCAGGAAGAACTTGGCGATGTCCACCATGCAGTTGTCCTCGTCCATGACGATGAGGCCGCCGGAACCCATCATGGAGCCGATGGCGGTGAGGGAGTCATAGTCGATGGGGGTGTCGATGAGTTCGGCGGGGATGCAGCCGCCGGAGGGGCCGCCGGTCTGGGCGGCCTTGAACTTCTTGCCATTGGGGATGCCGCCGCCGATGTCCTCGATGATGGTGCGAAGGGGGGTGCCCATGGGAACCTCCACCAGGCCGGTGTTGTTGATCTTGCCGCCCAGGGCGAACACCTTGGTGCCCTTGGACTTCTCGGTGCCGATGGCGGCGAACTTCTCCCAGCCGTTGTTCAGGATCCAGGTGATGTTGGCGTAGGTCTCCACATTGTTCAGCAGGGTGGGCTTGCCGAACAGGCCCTTCACCGCGGGGAAGGGGGGACGGGGCCGGGGTTCGCCCCGGTGGCCCTCAATGGAGGTCATGAGGGCGGTCTCCTCGCCGCACACGAAGGCGCCGGCGCCCAGCCGCAGCTCCAGGTGGAAGGAGAAACCGGAGCCCAGGATATCGTCGCCCAGCAGGCCGTAGTCCTCCGCCTCCTTGATGGCCAGCTCCAGCCGCTTGACGGCGATGGGGTACTCGGCCCGGATGTAGATGTAGCCCTGGCTGGATCCAATGGCGTAGCCCGCAATGGTCATGGCCTCGATGACGGAGAAGGGGTCGCCCTCCAGCACGGAACGGTCCATGAACGCGCCGGGGTCGCCCTCGTCGGCGTTGCAGCACACGTACTTCACCCCGTCGGGGCTCACCGCGTCATAGGTGAACTGCCACTTGTTGCCGGTGGGGAAGCCCGCGCCGCCCCGGCCCCGGAGGCCGGACTTCTTCAGGGCGTCGATAATCTCCTGGGGCGGGGTCTTTTCCGTGAGGATGCGCTCCAGGGCGGTATAGCCGTCCGCGCCAATGTACTCGTCGATGGACTCGGGGTCGATGACGCCGCAGTTGCGAAGGGCGATGCGAAGCTGGTGTTTGTAGAACTGGGTCTCGTTCAGGGAGGTGACGGACTGGCCCTCCTCTCCCTCCATGTGGAGCAGGCGCTTGACGATGCGGCCCTTGACGATGTGCTCGGACACGATTTCCTTTACGTCGTCCACGGTGACCCGGGTGTAGCACGCCCCCTCGGGGAACACCATGACGATGGGGCCCATGGCGCACAGGCCGAAGCAGCCGGTCTTGACCACCCGAACCTCCTGATCCATGCCCTCCAGCTTCAGCTCCTCCTCAAAGGCGGAGATGAGCTTGGGGCTGTCGGAGGAGGTGCAGCCGGTGCCGGTGCACACCATGATGTGGCTTCGGATATGGCTCATATGTGTTTCCTCCCTCCCGTTATTCGGCGGCGCCGATGGTGTAGTCCTGCACCACGTTGTGATTCACCAGGTGCTGCTCCACAATGGCGGGCACCTTCTCCGGGGTCAGGCGCACATAGGTCACCTTCTCCTCCCCGGGGACAAACACCTCGGCAACCGGCTCCAGCCGGCACACGCCGATGCACCCCGTCTGGGACACGGTGACGTTGGTCAGGCCCCGGCGGTTGATCTCGTCCAAAAAGGCGGTCATCACGGGGCGGGCGCCGGCGGCAATGCCGCAGGTGGCCATGCCCACCACAACGCGGATATTGCTCTCATTGTCCTCCCGCAGATCCATCTGGCGCTTCATTTTTTCCCGGATGGCCTTCAGTTCTTCTAAACTTTTCATTGTACCTCTCCTTCGCTTACGGCGGCGGGGCTCACGTCCACCGCCGCTTCGTTTTCCTGCTCGGTCAGATAGTCCTGGATCCAGGCGAACACCTCCGGCTCCGCCAGGGAGACGTCGTCGCCCAGAATGTCCCGCAGTTCCGCTGTGGACAGCGCCGCCTCCCCTTTGGGGGTGGTGTGGCGGTAGGTCAGCTCCATATCCGGGCTGCCCTGGATGAGCAGCGCCACCGCCCCGGGCAGATCCCCCAGGGGGGGACAGTCCAGGTGCTGCCGCTGGAAGCGGGCGGTGAGGGTGGTGCCCACCCCCAGGGTGCTGTCGATGGACAAAGAGCCGCCGGTCTGCTCCGCCGTCAGCCGCAGCAGGGGCAGGCCCAGCCCCACCTTTCGGGTGGTGCGGGTGGTGGTGAAAGGGTCGGTGACCCGGGCCAGGAACTCTGGGGCCATGCCCCGCCCGTCGTCGGCGATGGCGAGGGTCAGCCAGCCGTCCCCGTCCTCGTCCAGGGTGATGGACACGTGGGCCGCTCCCGCCGCCACCGAGTTTTTCGCCACGTCCAGCAGGTGCAGGGACAGCTCCTTCATCCCTTTTTGATGTACTCGTCCAGGATGGGGCCCACCTGGGCGGCGGTGAGGCGGCCGTACACGTCGTCGTTGATCATCATGACGGGGGCCAGGCCGCAGGCGCCGATGCACCGGCAGGCGTCCAGGGAGAACAGCCCGTCGGTGGTGATGCCGCCGGGGGCGATGTTCAGCTTCTTCTCCACCGCGTTCAGCACGTCCGCCGCGCCCTTCACGTAGCAGGCGGTGCCCAGACACACAGAGATCTGGTATTTCCCCTTGGGGTTGAGGGAGAAGAAGGAGTAAAAGCTGGCCACCCCATAGATCTCGGACAGAGGGATATCCAGCCCCTCGGCCACCATGATTTGAACCTCCTCCGGCAGATAGCCGAAGATCTCCTGGGCGGCCTGGAGCACCGGCATGGTGGCCCCGGGCTGGCCCTTGTGCGCCTCAATGACCTGACGCAGGCGTTCCTCCTGCTCCGGGGTGCCCCGGTAGGGTACTGCGGTTTTGCAGTTAGGCATTTCGCTTCCTCCTTGTACTTGATATGGGGCGGGCACAGGCTGCCGCCGCCCCGGTTTTGGATCACAGCGTAAGAGAATGCCCGGGCGAACGGTCTGCCAAACGATCACCCGGGCACGTTACATTTATTCTATCACAACAACCGGCAGTTTGTCCAAGCTAACAGCATAAAATCCGTTAAAATTCGTCAGGAAATTCCATCCGAAACCGGCACGCCCGACCGGAGCCAGTCCAGCACTGCCTGGGGGGTGCGCGATCGCAGGGCCATATACTGGTGGGCGTCCCGGATTTGATCCAGGTAGTGGGCGTCGCTGCCGTCGAAATGGGGCACCCCCCGGAGATCGGGCCGGTCAAACAGGCCGGGGGGGCAGTTTTTGGAGATCTCCGCCACCGAAAAGCCCATGGCCGGATCCCAAAGCCCCAGGTTGGCCAGCAGGGAGAAGGAGGGCCGGTCGATGTGGGCGGGGTAGGCCACGCCGCCGAAGGACGCCGCCAGCGCCGCCGCGTCATAGATGCCGACGGAGGAGGCCCCGGCCAGGAAGGCGTCCTCCTCCCCCAGCACCCGATCCTCCTCATCCATGTAGATCTGGGGGCCGAAGACGGCGGGGTCGTTGTGCAGCGGGGGCAGCTTTTCCCGCACCAGGGCGGAGAAGGCGTCCGCCTCGGCCAATCCCGGGAACAGGCACACCACGTGGGCCTCCTCCACGCAGGTCAGCTCCATCCCCGGCAGGGCCAGCAGGCCGTAGTGCTCCGCCGCCCGGCAGAAGGGGGCGCAGTTGCCGCAGGTGTTGTGATCGGTGAGGGCCACCACCTCCAGCCCCGCCAGGGCGCACATTCCCGCCAGATTGGCGGGGGTGTTGTCCTCCCCGCCGCAGGGCGAAAGACAGCTGTGGAGATGGAGGTCGAACGCGTATTGTTTCATGCCCCGGCCTCCATTCCTCTTGGTTTGCTACCGCCCGATCAGCCCGCCCAGCCGGACGGCGCAGTCGAACACGGACAGATCCGTCCCCAGCAGGGTGATCCCCTGGGCCCGGGCCTTGTCCAGCAGGGGGGGATCGGGGATCACGCCCTCCGCCAGCACCACGCAGGCGGTATCCGACAGGGCGGCCACCGCCGCCACGTTCACATTGCTCATGATGGTGAGCCACGCGCCCCCGGCGGGGGCCCGGCCCATCACCCAGCTGAGCAGATCGCCGCAGTAGCCCCCCTCCACCGGGCGATCCGGGTCGTCCAGATGGAATACGGACAGGGGGATGGCGTCAATCAAGCCTTGTACCGTCATAGCGTTACCGTCCTTTCACCGGTCGTCCAGCAGCGGGGGCAGGCCGCCGCAGGCGTCGTCCTGATGGCGGCGGAAGGGGGCGGGGAGGTACTCGTCCGCGTCGGTGCGGCCCGCCATGTGCTGCATCCGCTCCCGCACCTTAAAGATGCAGTCGTCCTCGCTGGCCCGGCCCATCACCACATCCTCGGCGAAGGCCCGGCAGGAGGGGGCCCCGCAGGAGCCGCACCGCAGGCCGGGGAGCTGCTCCTCCAGCTTCTGGATGGCCCGCATCTTCTCCATGGCCCGGCGGCGGTTGGAGTCCAGCTGGAAGGTGGGCAGGAATTCCGGCTTTTTGGTGTAGTCCAGAATGTCGCTGACCTCCTGCCGGTGGTTAGTCCGGGGCCGGGGGGAGAGGCCGGCCATCAGGCCCTTCAGCCGCATTTTGGCGGTGAAGGGGTTTTCCACCGTGAGGCAGCCTCCCAGACAGCCTTGGGTGCAGGCCCGCAGCTCGATGAAGTCCGCCTCGGGCATACGGCCGTCTTCGATCTCCTCCAGGATGCGGATCACGTTGCCAATGCCGTCCACCGCGATATAGTTCTTGTCCCGTCGGGACAGGGCCTCTCCGCCGGCAAAGGCCCAGCTTACCCCGGCGGCCCCCGCCGCCATGGGCTTCAGCTTGTTCCGATCCAGCCGGCGCATGGGCTCCAGCAGAGCCAGGTAGATGTCCCGGATGGCGAAGGCCCCGTCCACCACCTGCCGCTTCAGGCCCTCGGGAGCGGCGGCGGCGGTGACCTGGGAGGTGCAGGGGACGATGGTGAACACGCCGATCTCCTCCGGGGGCAGGCCGGTGTCCTGCTCCGCCCGGCGGCGGGCCAGAATGGCGGCCAGTTCCAAGGGGGTGATCACCGGGGCGATGTGGCCCAGCAGGTCGGGGAAGCGGATGCAGATCAGCCGCACCACCGCGGGACAGGCGGGGGAGAGCTCCGGCTTGAGGGTTCCGTCCCCGGTGCGGTGATCCAGGCAGTCGGCCAGCAGCTCCGCCGCCGCGGCGGACTCATATACATCGTCAAACCCGATGGACAACAGACCGTTGAGGACGATGTCGATGTTGTCCAGGTGGTGAAACTGGGCGTAGAGGGCGGGGTCGGGCACGGCGATGTTATACTGAAACCGCTTGAGCATATAGAAGTCGCTGCGGATGGACTGCACCGCCTGGTGGGGGCATACCTGGAGGCAGGTGCCGCAGTCGATGCAGCGGTTGGGCAGGATGGTGGCTTTGCCGCTGCGTACCCGGATGGCCTCCGTGGGGCAGCTCTTGATGCAGGTGGTGCAGCCCCGGCATTTTTTCAGGTTGAGGGAGACAGAGTGGCGCACGCCGGTTACCTCCTCACAGTGTGATGCAAAGCGCCCCCTCCCGGGCGCTTTACTCGATTCGCACCACCATGGTGACGGTGGTGCCCACGCCGACGGCGGATTTCACCGTCATCTCGTCGCTGTACTTTTTCATGTTGGGCAGGCCCATGCCCGCCCCGAAGCCCAGATCCCGCACCGAGTCAGCGGCGGTGGTGAAGCCCGCCTGCATGGCCTTGTCAATGTCGGGGATGCCGGGGCCGGTGTCGGTGAGGGTGATGGTGATGTCGTCCAGCCCCACGTCCACCCGGGCGGTGCCGCCATTGGCGTGGATGACCATGTTGATCTCGCCCTCATACATACACACCGACACCCGGCGGATGACGCTGGGATCCAGGCCCAGCTTCCGCAGGGCCTGCTTGACGGAGGAGGACGCCTCCCCCGCGTGGGTGAGATCGCCCCCCTCCACCGCATAGGTGAGGGTAATGCAGTCGTCCATGGCGCTCACTCCCGCAGGCCGTTGATGTACAAAAGGCCGCAGGCGTTGTACATCCGCTCCTTGGTGGCCATGACCACAATCTGCCGATCCCGGGCCAGATCCAAAATGGCCTCGTCGGGTTGCTTGCCCCGGACAAAGACGATGCACTTCATGTCCATCATCTCGGCGGTGCGAACCACCTGGGGGTTCACCAGCCCTGTGAGCAGCAGGGCCTGGTTTTTCACATAGGCCAGCACGTCGCTCATAAAGTCGCTGCCGCAGGCGGAACGCACCTCGGTATCCAGCAGTTCCTCTCCGCACAGTACCTGCGCGTGCAGGACGTCGCGGACTTCCTTTAAAGTCATTCTATGTACCTCCTCGTGCCCTAAGCTATCTTTTAGAATACCATGAATTTGGACAAAAGCCAATAGAAATTTTTGAAAAGCCTTGTGAATTTATGACGGCAGAGCAAAAAACATCCCCGGCCCTGTCGGCAGGGGCCGGGGACGCTTCACTGGCCGCCGGTGACCATCATGTTGGGCCAGCGCTCTTCCATACGCTCGTCTCCGTACTGGCTGTCCAGAAATTCCTCAAAGGCGTTGGCGGGCTCGGGCTGGACGGCCCGGCCGCCGTAGCGGATCATGGCGGCGCTGGTGAGCAGGGCGTTGCAGGCCATGACGAACACCACGATCCAGGTGAGGATCTTGCCCGCCAGGGCGGGGAGGGACTCGATCCCCTTGGACATGGGCGGGTAGATCCCCTTGATCCAGACCACCGCCAGTACGCCCCAGAAGAAGCAGAACAGCACGTTGGTGCGCCCGCCGATGTTCAGCGGCATCTCGCTGTAGTCCCAAAACACGGTGCCGAACACCAGCTCGGTGAACACGCTGCATAAGTATTCGTAGGCGCCCCCCACCACGAAGCCGGCCAGGAACACATAGCGGTCGTTTTTGTCCGCCAGCCCCTGGAGGGCCACGGTGAGCACCACCGCCCCCAGCCCCCACACAAAACTGAAGGGGCCGTAGAGCACGCTGGAGCGGTTCATCCACTGGCCGTCCACCAGGCCGCACCAGAAGGTCTCGATGATATCCCCCAGCAGGGCGGAGAGGAGGAACACCCACACCAGCTTGTCCCAGCACAGCCCCTTGGCGAAGGTGTAGGCCCCTTCCTCCGTCCCGGGGCTCTGCTCCAGGCCGGGGTAGGCCCTTTGAAGGCGCTTCCAGACGGCGCGGTAGATCCGATCCGCCAGCTTCTTCTGGCCGCTGCCCGCCTGGAGCGCCTCGTACCGGGAGGCGTCCCCGGTTCGCACGGCGTAGAAGACCGCGGCGAAGTCCAGGCCGATGAGGGCCAGCGCCGCCAGCACTACAATATGCCGGACGATCTCCGGGATCAGCAGCACCCCCGCCAGCAGCAGCGGGTGGATGACAAGATAGGCCAGGTAGTACACCGCCGCCACCAGCAGGGAGGCGGCCAGCCCCTTCCCGGTGCCGGACAGCAGGCGGCTGCGCTCCTGGTTCCACCGGATCTTGGGGCCCACCCGCTGGAAAAAGTGGTCGCCGATGCGCTCCACCACGGAGGACACCGCCAGGGTGGCCAGGAAGGACAGAATGTGCCGCCCCGCCAGGGTGGGCAGGACGATCAGCAGCAGCACAAAGGTAAAGCCGTAGGACAGCACCAGCGGCAGGGCCACCACCCCCCGGTTGCAAAACCTCCGGCGCACCACGGCGTAGTACCCCGCCTCCGCCGCCCAGCCCAGGAAGGAGTAGATCAGCAGAAACAGGGCCAGATCATACAGATTGTACATGAGGAACCGCCTTTCTACCGCCCGACGCCGTGGGACTTGACCCGCAGGCGGTTCAGCGCCCGGGCCAGGGTGGCCTGGGCCATCTGGTGCTCCTGGCGGCTCTTTTTCTGGAGCAGGGCCTCCCGGGCCTCGTCGGCCTCCCGGCGGGCCCGCACCTCGTCGATCTCCTCCGGGCGCTCGGCGGAGTCCACCAGCACCAGCACCTCGTTCTTCTCCACCTTCACCATGCCGGGGGAGACGGCGGCCAGCTCCACCTCGCCCCCCGGGGCCTGCCAGCGTAGCGTGCCGGTCTGGACGGCAGCGATCATGGGGCTGTGGTGGGCCAGGATGCCCTGCTCCCCGTCGCTGGTGGGGATGGTGAGGCTGACGCAGGGCCCCTCGTAGAAGGTGCGGTCGGCGGCCAGAATGTGTACCTGAAAGGCGTCCATCACAGCTCACCCGCCTCGATCTTTTTCGCCTTCTCCACCACGTCCCGCCAGGAGCCCACGTTGTAGAAGGCGGCCTCGGGATACTGATCCAGCTGGCCGGACACGATGGCGTCGAAGCTTTCCAGCGTGTCCTTCAGCGGAACGTACACGCCGGGTATGCCGGTGAACTTCTCCGCCACATGGGTGGGCTGGGCCAGGAAGCGCTGAATCCGCCGGGCCCGGGCCACGGTGCGCCGGTCGTCGTCGCTCAGCTCGTCCATGCCCAGAATGGCGATGATGTCCTGCAATTCGTTGTACTTTTCCAAAATCTCCTGCACCTGCCGGGCCACCCGGTAGTGCTTTTCCCCCACAATGTCCGCCTCCAGAATCCGGGAGGAGGACTCCAGGGGATCCACCGCGGGGTAGATGCCCTGCTCGGAGATCTTCCGGCTGAGCACGGTGGTGGCGTCCAGGTGGGCAAAGGTGGTGGCGGTGGCCGGGTCGGTGAGGTCGTCCGCCGGGACGTACACCGCCTGCACCGAGGTGACGGAGCCCTTCTTGGTGGAGGCGATCCGCTCCTGGAGCTCCCCCATCTCGTTGGCCAGGGTGGGCTGGTAGCCCACCGCGGAGGGCATACGGCCCAGCAGGGTGGATACCTCGCTGCCCGCCTGGACGAAGCGGAAGATGTTGTCGATGAACAGCAGCACGTCCTTGCGCTCCGCGTCCCGGAAGTACTCCGCCATGGTGAGCCCGGACAGGGCCACCCGCATCCGCACGCCGGGGGACTCGTTCATCTGGCCGAACACCAGGGCGGTCTTGTCGGACACGCCGCTCTCCCGCATCTCCCGCCACAGGTCGTTGCCCTCACGGCTGCGCTCGCCTACGCCGGTGAAGATGGAGTAGCCGCCGTGTTCCATGGCCACGTTGTGGATCAGCTCCTGGATGAGCACGGTCTTGCCCACGCCGGCGCCGCCGAACAGGCCGATCTTGCCCCCCCGGGGGTAGGGCTCCAGCAGGTCGATGACCTTGATGCCCGTCTCCAAAATCTCCACCGCGGGGCTCTGCTCCTCAAAGGAGGGGGGCTGGCGGTAGATGGTCTGGGTGGGGGTGCCCTCAGGCACCGGGCCGCCGCCGTCGATGGGCTGGCCCAGCACGTTGAACATACGGCCCAGGGTGGCTTTGCCCACGGGCACCTCAATGGTGCGCCCGGGCACGTCCACGGCCAAGCCCCGGGCCAGCCCCTCGCTGGGGGAGAGCATGATGCAGCGCACCGTATTGCCCCCGGTGTGCTGGGCCACCTCCATGACCCGGTGCTCCCCGTTTTTCTCCACGGTGAGCATTTCCCGCAGCCGGGGCAGTTCCCCGTTGACGATCTCCACGTCCACCACGGGGCCGGATACCTGCGCGATAATCCCTCGTTCCATAGTTCTCACCCCTTATTGTTTTGACGCTGGGCCCTTGCTCCGGCGGACACCTCGGTGATGCTCTGGGTGATGGCCGCCTGCCGCACCCGGTTATATTGCAGGGAAAGCTCCCCCAGCAGCTTCTCCGCGTTGCGGTTGGCGCTGTCCATGGCGGTCATGCGGGCGTCCTGCTCGCAGCAGAAGCTGTCGATGAGGGCGCTGTAAAGGAAGCCGGACACATAGCTGGGGATCATGCTGTCCAGCACCGAGCGCACATCGGGCAGGAACTCGAAGGGCTCGGTCACCGGCTGCTCCAGCTCGTCGCTGTCGGCGAAGTGGGCCCGGTGGAAGGGCAGCAGCCGGGTGGAGCGGGCCTGGAAGGACACGGCGCTGGCCATGTCGGTGTACACCAGGAAAATCTTTTGCAGCTCCCCCCTGTCGAAGCCGTCCAGCAGCAGGGCGGTGATCTCCCGGGCCCGGGCCATGGTGGGGTTCTGGGCCGTGTAGAGAAAGCTGTGCTCAATGGGGATGCCGTGGGAGGCGAAGAACCGCCGCCCATACTCCCCCACCACGAACAGTTTGGTGTCCGGGTGCTGCTCCAGCAGCTTAAGGGCCTCCTTGATGGCGTTCTGGTTGTAGGCCCCCGCCAGCCCCTTGTCGGCGGTGATCACAAGGCACCCGTAGGTTCCGTCCAGGGGGTGCTCCCCTTGGGCGGGGTAGAAGTAGTGGCTGTCCACGTCCTGCACGTCCCGGAAGATCCGCTTGATCTCCGCCCGGAGGGCCTGGAAGTAGGGCCGGGTGTTGTCCAGCTCCTGCCGGGCCTTCTGGAGCTTGGTGGAGGCGATGAGGTACATGGCGTTGGTGATCTTCTTCGTCTCCTGGACGCTCTGGATGTGGGTTTTGATCTCCTTCGTTCCCGCCATGTCAGCCGCCCTGCTTTCCGCTGCCCCGGAACTGCTCCAGGTATTCGTGGGCCAGGGTCAGGATCTCCTCCCGATCCTCCGGGGGAAGCTGGCCGGTGAGGTCGATGCGGCGGCACAGGTCGGCGCCGTTTTCCTCCGCGTAGTCCAGCAGGCCCGCCCGGAAGGCGTCCATCCGCTCCAGGGGCACGTCCTGCATCACATGGCCCAGGGCGGACACCAGAATCACCACCTGCTGGTGCTGGGAGAAGGGGGCGTACTGGGGCTGGCGCAGCAGGCGCATGAGCCCCTGCCCGTAGGTGAGCTGCCGCTTGGTG